>NZ_JBHSRS010000079.1:0-160612 GCF_042659145.1 Polaromonas aquatica
TCTTTTCGATTCGCTCATCTCAATCTCCTAAAACTGATTTTTACCCATCAGCTAAGGAGTACGTTTTTCGGGGGCAAGGTCATAGGAGCACGCCTGGATACTTTCCGCAGAGGCATAAGCAGCGAGTCTTTGTGCCCACCAGTTCTTTTCCATCACCTCGTCTCGTTTGGTATAGCGCATCAAGGTAAGCCGCTCATCACCGGAGTCGACTGCGGCCTTCCTTTCCCCAATCAGCAAGACCATGGAATTCACCCTTGCCTGCTCCCCTCGCACCTGGAAGAAGTACTGGGACGCAAGATCACCGGACTCAATCAATTCCTTGAAGGCCTGCAATGACTTTTGCTTGCGGCCATCGATTTCAGCCATGTACGCATCCGCACCGTCACGCCGAGCTTGCAGTCGGGGTGATATCTCCTGAAGCTGTTTGAAGTTACCGCTGTAAGGCGAAGGCTCCTGACCAGCAAGCGCCTCAGACAGCGATTTAACCGACTCAGCATCCCTTTTCAGCATGCCGACGTAGTAGTCCTTGTTTGCCTTGACTACCTCGGTCAGACCTTTGTCTGCCAACGCTAGGGCCTGCTCCCGTACGTCACTAGACATGCTGCGGCTCAGCTTGCAAGTGGCTATGACGTACTTGTACCCGGCATCGTTGGTCGCCACAGCCCATTTGGTTGATCCGCAGTCTGCGAGGTCATCGAGGATTTTTCCATAGGTAGGCATTTCACTAAAGTGCCTGGCACCTTTGACCGTTTTGACTTCCGCATCAGTGCAGCCGACCAAGAGGCCTGAGAGAAAGACGATGCACAGCGGCATGATCAACCCGAGTTTGAGTTTGTTCATTATTGGTTTCTTTCGCAATGTAGATAAATGAATGAAGGGAAGAGCTAAAAAAGAAAAGATGTAATTCGCATGGTGATAACTCAGGAATCCTTAGTGTAAATATACGACATATCTAAGACTATCTGAGGATGCCTCGCGGTATTACTCGCTCAGAAGTCGATCCTGATTTGCCGTTGTTTGCGCGGCGGTTAAAGGCTGCGCGATTGAGTTCAGGCCTTTCGCAAGAACGCTTGGGGGTTGCTGCAGGTGTGGACGAGTTTTCTGCCAGCGCAAGAATTAACCAATATGAGCGCGGCAAGCACACACCGGATGTGTTGACTGCCGCTCATTTGGCAAAGGCATTGAAAGTGCCCTTGGCATATTTCTGGGCTGCTGAAGACGACCTGGCGAAACTCATCCTCTGGTACGGCCAACTCAATGCCAAGAGCCGCAAGACCCTGCTGGCAACAGCTGATGAGCTATCGCAGCAAGAATAATTCGATGATCAATCACCTTTAGCCGGTACCTGCCCCCTCTCCACATACCCCCAGAATCGAGCCTCAGCCTCGATCAATCGCTCAATCAAGGTATCGTCCCTCTGGATCCTGTGAATCCGCACAGACCTGCCCTCTTCCAACACAGCCAAATCCACCACCCGTTGACCCGTAACGGCCAGTAGGTGCATCAGATCAAACCGCACATGTTCAGGAGCCCCGCCCTGCCAGAGAGGCAAGTCCAGCGAGGTGACCTGCAAACATTGCAATAGCCCCACCTCGGGTGACTGAACCTCCCATCGGATGGCGGCACCCATCCAGGGGAATTCGGGATGGCGTACCGTTTTGGAAACCTGTTTGATCGGGTTTCCCGTGCGTTTCGCATACACAGTAGCCACCAGCGGACTCAGCAGGCTCTGCCAGCTGGACTGCCCATGCAGGTCTGAAGGCGTCTGGATCTGGGTCAGCAAGCCCTGCTTCTCATGCCAGATGTCCAGCATGCTTCGCGTGGGATCCAGCCCCATGATGGCTGCGGCCTCCGAACTGAAGATACCGCGTTCAAAGTGGGACTCATTGGCGGCTGTACCGCCGTTTTGACGTCTAGCCAACGTGACGGTCAGTCCTGTCGGGGCTGACGTCCAAGTTTTGTCTTGTTTCAGGTTGCTCATGGCTATTCCTTTCATGGATGGTGCAGTGGTTTGGATTTCTGAGCGTCTTGTGCATGGAACTGCCTGACGTTGACCCGCCAGTCCGCAGACTGCTCAGGTGCCAGGTCTAGGTAGTGCAGCGGGCAGTCGTAGTAATACGGGTGCACGCTTTCCTCCAGCGCTTTGTAGCCCCATCCTTCGGGGCTGGATTCCAACAGGTCGCAGCGGATGAAGTTGATGGACTCGCCGGATTTCAGTTGAAGGCAACCCTCGTGGATTGCCGTGAGGCACACCAGAGACCAGAGCACATTGCCGACAAGTTGGTGCTCCAGTACTTTGGATTTGACGAACTCGTTGTTGCACTCCCGTGTGAGCATTGCGATCAGCTGATCGCGGGTTTTATTGGTAAATAGCCAGCCCATGAGGCTTCTCCTTATTGATGGATTGAATGAAATGGATGGACGAGTTGCACCGGCCGGACTGGTCCGGACGGTGCGCTCGATGTCGGTTGGATAAATGGCTGGGCCGCTCAGACAATCAGCTCCATTGCTTGGCTTAAGGCACGGTCCTTAATTTGGGCGCCCAGTCCAAACCAGGCGGAGTCCATGCGGTAGTCGCTGCTTTTGGCGCGCCTCTCGTGATCCACAAACTCAGTGACTGAATTGAGCAAGCCCCAAGCTGTGCCTTTGGCCGACGAGAGTTCAGCCCCCCGCCCATGGCCGTTGAACAGGTCTTGGATTTTCTTGAGGGACCGGCCTTGTGCCACACGCTCGTTGGCGCTCACTGACACTTGGGGCAGGTCGAGCAGCTTGCGCAGGAAAGTCTCGGCTTCCGAGTCGTTCACCTTTCGCTGGCTCAGCTCCTTCATGCTGCTCATGAACTGATCCCACTGGGATACAGCGATTCCGAGTTGGGATTTCACGAGTGAGGGTTCAAACACGGTGTTGTGAGGAACTTTCACCGCGCCTCTGGCGTTGTTGATCGCGACTGCCAGCGTGTTTGCACAAACCACCCGCACAGTCGTGTGGGTCGCAGTGGTCGCCAGGGTTCCATCACAGGAGGTGGCCAACAGGATGTAGCCATCCACGCGGTCACCACCTTTGAGCACTGTCTGTTTGCCGGTTTTGGCGAGCGCCCAGAACTTGCGGCCTTCTTTGAGCACACCGGCGGTTTCCAGCTCATAACCAGAAGCCTGGGTCAGGTCCTTGTAGAAGTTCAAGACCGCCAGCGGCTGCACAGTCTTGTACCGGCGGCTCACTACCGACAGGGCCTTGTGGTTGTCGCTGCGGTAGAGGACCTTTTGGTCTTCGAAAGCCAGCAAGGAGGATTCCGCGAATTTGCCGGGTTGGAACCGGACAGGGGTTTCGCAGATGGTCCAGTCCATGCCGGCCTTTTGGGCCCAAACATCTATGGACTGTTTGACCGGAAGGCGGCTGCCCAAGGCGTGCCAGGGGGTTTCGCCGACATAAGCCATTTGTTGGATTTCGTGTGACATGTGAGTGTTTGCTTTCAATAAGTAAGCGTGACCGGACCTCTGCAGGAATGCAGAAGCCTGGTGTCGCCGGGGTTAGTGGATTTGCGGAGAGATGCGCGATGCGCAGGGAAAGCTAGGTGCGGGGTGCACCGCCTTAACCCGCATTGGGACGGGAATCCGGATCAGAGGGACGGTCAGGATCCGACCTTGGACCGCCATTGAAATCCAGTGCGAGATCGTGCGGTCCGAGTCCAAAGCCAAAGGGGGGCAGTCTGGAAGGAGAGTCACCGGGCACCCCGCCCTCTTCCTCCTCTTCGTCCAAGTCGACATCGGTGGGAGGTTCACCGAATCGGCCGTGGAAAAAGCCTGGGCCGCGCGGTCCGGCAAAGCCTGCAGCCTGCCGAGAAGCGGCTTCGAATGGGGTTGGACGCTGGACGTAGTCCATGCCGGCGTCAAACGGATGGCCGCAATGTTTGCAGGTCTGGTTTTCAAGCAGATGAGCGTCTAGGATTTCTCCCAGCCGAATTCCGGCAATGGCTCCTGCGGTAGCCCCCGCAAGCGCGCGCAGCGTCGCCGCCGCAATGGAGATTGGATCTGCCCGGAAGTCTTCCCACTCGTGGGGGAAGCGGACATCGCTCATTCCTATGCGGTCGCTGCCAACAATGCCATAGACACCGCAGGCGGCGCCTGCGACCGCACCCAGAACCCCGCCTATCTTTCTGGCGAGGTTTCTGGGGCGGGTGTCTTCCTGATGGCAGTTGGGACAGATACAGATAAGGGGTGGTGCTTGAGGCTGGGCCTCGGCTGAGGTTGGGGCTTTGGGGTCGCGTTTGAAGATGTTCAGGAGATTCATGGTGATGCGCTTTCTTGAGGGTTGAATCAATGAGGTCTCAGACAGCGGGTACGGAACCCAGGCTGCTGAGGGTGTTGAGGGCGCTGATGGCGTCCTTGCGGATGTGGGCGGTGTAGCGGGCAAGCAGGAGGCCACAGACCAGGCCGCCCACGAATGCGAGGGAGAACGCCGCAAGCGTTTCAAGGGGAGAGGTGTTGACGATCATGGGATCCTTGGGTGAGTTGAACAGACGGGCGAAGCGGAAAGAAATCGATTTGATGGACGCTCAGTGCCTGGGGTAGCCCAGGCCTTGGGAGACCATCCGGGTGGACAGGGTCTGCGCGGCTTCCCGCCTGCCCTTGACGGTTTTGCCTTGCTCGCCTCGTAGCCAGGCGTGGCAGGTGCCAAGCAGCTCAACTGCTTTGGCGAGCTGGGCCTGCAGGTTGCTGATCTGGGTGTTAAGGCTGGTAATGGTGGCCTTGACGTCTTCGCACAGGCCTTCGAGCTTGCCCGCCTCAAAAGAAGCGGTCTTCAGATACTCTTGATCATTGGCTAGGGTGAGGTTTTCTTGTTCGAGGTCGTGGGCAGCTTCGGCGAGGCTGGCGATCAGACCGTCACCGGCGAGGAAGGCGTAACGCTCCATTTCCTCGTGCGTGAGGTGGCTTGGGTATGGCAATTCGGTTTCCTTATTTGGTTGAAGTTGAGACTGGTGTCATAGGTGTTGGCTGGGCCTTACCCACACCACAGGCTGTTTGTCACGGCGATGCAGCGAGTCGCACAGTGCTGCACCGCTAGGTGCTCTCGGGTTGTCGGCCAGCAGTGCGCCAACCAGACGGCAACCGAAGCCGTCCTTCATGGCGCAGCCTTCGCATACACCGGCGTTGCCTCCCTTCTGTGAAAGAAAGCGCTCGCCGTGCAGCTGTACGCTGTTCTCATCGTCTGAAAACGTGACGCGGCTCATTCACTGGTCTCCCGTGATGGCAGCCACAACAGACTTGAAGTGGCTGACGTGGAAGTCGCACTCACAGGTGATGTGGCCGTCATGGCGCACCTTGAGGTGGGTTGGGCCCAGTGGCGGGCCTTTGCGGTACAAGTCCATGCTGTGGTGCTCACTGCCACGGGTGCCGTGCGCTTTCTCGAAGCCCATGCCTTCCAGCAGGGCGACGTGCTGGCGAAGGGCGTCGTGCCTGGCCTCGTACTCGGCCAGTAGCTTGCGCATCTTTGTGGCCACCTCGACAGCCTCGGCGTTCTTCAGCACGCGCTTGATGACAGCCTTGATGATGCGGTCTGCGTCGTGCGTGGCGTCAAAGGTTGCGTTGTGGCTGCTGCCATGCACGTCGCCGGTGTTGACACGAATGCCGTGCTTGCCCTCGATGGCGGAGACGAAGGCGCTGATGCGGTTTTCTCTATTCCAGTTTCCGCCCGTCAGGCTGAAGGTAAGGCCTCCGGGCGTGATGACCCTGGCTGTGATCCAGTCCGGGTTGCCCTCGATGCGAACGGGTTGTGCGGTCCACAGGCCTTGTTTCACGCCAACAGCCACAACCTCATGCAGCTTGGCGATGGATGCGGCCTTGTACGCATCTCGTTTGTTCAGGTTCATGTCGTTTCCTTTCGGGAAAAAGAAACCCCGCCGAAGCGGGGTGTTGGTGGGTAGATCTGTTGACTCCGTAGCGGTCGGAGTCACAGGCCGACAGTGCGGCGGCAAAACCGTCCCGATCTATGTCACGTAGAGCCGGGAGGTGTCCAGGCCTTGTGTCTCCCGAGCTGTGCGGATGAGATCGGCCATCACGAGGCCAAACGTCTCCGCCGATCTCTCTGTGGGGAAGTCGGCAACGATTTCGATGTGGCCAATTTCGAGGTGCAGTGCAACTGACCAGAACTGGGGTTGGGTGCCTTCGGGGTGTTCGTTGGTCTCGAAACGCTGGATACAGTCATCAGCCTCAACGCATCCGAACACTTCGACTGCGTCGTAGTGATGCAGGGGCATCTGGGGATTGGTCAGGTCAAACGGGACGGTTGAAGTAAAGCCAGCTCCGGGGCGATAGCGGGCTTGGGGTCTAAGGATGGTGGCGCCGTCTGGTAGGCTGTGTCTCTGAAGACCTAGACCGTCCAGCAGGCTTTGGTGCTGCTGGGTGGTCATCTTGAAATGGCTGCGGGCCCAGCACACGGCCCCGATGACAGCGGAGGTCACGAGGCCGCGCGGGTTCAGGCGCCAGCAGAGGTCGCGGTCAATGGTGATCAGGCCTGCGCCTTCGTTGGGTGGGATGTAGGGATGAAATTTGCGTGAATAGATATTGGGAATCGGGGTTGGCATGGATGACTCCGGTTTGGGTGCCATGAACGACACCCGGGGTTTTAAGGGGTGGGTCCGACCGCTCGCGAGAAGCGGGCATAAAAAAGCCGGCTTGCCTCTTGAAGCAACCGGCTATGCAAATCAGGGATGGGATTAGGGAGACGACATGACTTGTGCGGTAGTCAACCCTGATCTCACTAAAGAAATATGTAACTGAAAAATTCTAGATTCGACAATTCACGCTTCCTACTCCATTCGCCTAACGAGATTTATGAGAAGTCATTCGATGCGCCTCATAACGTTCCAGCAAGCAATCCGACAGATGTAATGTCACGCCAACGATAAACCTCGACTCCGCTCGTGTCGGGGCAAGCGCGCCAGGTGCCTTACCGTGCGAATCACCAAGAATGTTGCGAGCTTCGGCGATTTCGGTGCATAGACTTGCAATAGAACGGCTCATCTTGTGGGATGGATCGGAGCCTAAACCGCAGAAGGGCTTACAAAGCTTAAGAAGCTGCGGAATTGTTATGCCTCCGTGCATCTCCAAGTTTTCGGTATGGGCGATATATTTAAGAGTGGCTTCCAACGCCGACTTGGCTGAAGAAATAGCACCATCTGGTGCACTATTCAATTGAGACAAAGCTCGACCAGCCTTTTCATAGGCGTCTTCAACAAGCAGGAGTTTGTCGATCGAGAAGGTGTTCAGTCCTTGTCCTGTATTGTCGGGCGGACCGAAGATGCCGCTTCCCGATCGGGTGAGCATCTCCAAATGGGCACTGACGTAGCCAAGCAGCTTCTTTCCTTTCAGTGTCTCTTCTGAGAACTGAACCAGTTGCACACCACTGTCTGTGCTGACGTAAATTCCCAGTGATGACGTTCCAAGAAGTTTTAAGGCTGGCAAAGTGTACGGTGAAGTTTGAAGCTGGCTTGCGAATTCATCCAAACGAACCTGCGTCCTTAGTGGCTCATGGTGGAGCAAATCCAAGGCTCTGCCGATGATCAGCTTCATATCCTTGAACAATGACAGAGCAATACGTTTTCTCGCAGCCAGCATCACACAGAAAGCATTGAATTCTGGGATGTAGGGTGACCTCCCATCGCTGGCAATAAATCGCCGCTCTTCAAGCCACCGCAAAAGATGCCCATCTCGACGATGATCGCGACGAAATTCAGCGGCCGCAATTTTGGATCCTTGCACCCATTCCGTTGAAATGACCGCCAGAAGTTCCGTGGCCCGGTCGGTGATGCCGAACCTCTGTAGTGCTGAGAAGTGACGTTCTTTCAACGCGGTGAGCGTCGAGATTTGAATATCTTGCTTTTTGGTCATCTTTGGATTGTGGGGGACCACTGGACCGAGCAAGTCTGATGGTGCCTGTTGCGTTTCTTAAATCTGGACTTTCGCCATGTCGAAAAATGCTCTATCATTTACACAAGGCGTCTGAGCCGAACCTGTTCCCGGGTTAAAGCAGACATCACCTCGCAATGTCAAACGGACTTCAATCCGGGTTGATGCGTAATCGGGAAACATCGACCTTTGTTTGATTGGAGAACGTATGGCAGCCATTGCCCTGACGGAAGCATCCGTCGTTGCCGTTAAAAACTGTTTGCGGGATGAGTTTCCCGATGCCAAGTCGGCTCATGTCAGCGAGGCCTTAGCGTTCAGCTTAGGCTACAAAACGCATGCAGCTCTTCGGGCCGCATTGACCCCTACAGAACCAGATCCTCCATTTGTGCTGCTTCGTACTGACAGGATGCGCGCTCGATTGGTTGAATTCGGCTACCAAGACGACCCTGAGTTTGACTTTGAGCTGTTGATCAAACCACCTCCAGAGGTCATCTCGACGGTGCCGAGCTCCGCCTACGAAATCGAATACAACACTTTGCGAAAAAGGGCGTGGAGAAACTTGATGGTGCTCGCAGTCAACGCGGCGTTAGAACAAAAACTCTTTAGCCTAAAAGCTGGTGACAACCGTTTTCCGGACAACATGCGTCGCGGTCATCCCTTCGAATTCGTATTGCCGAATGGACTTGCGGCGCGTGGAGCTGTCAGCGATGCAGGATTTGATGAATTGAGCGTCCATGCTGCTGTGAATCCGAATCCCAGACATATGGACGTTCTTACTTTTGGGGCTGGCTTGGAAAGCGGTGATGCGGTGGGATCGACTTGGGTTGAGCGTCGCGACGGTGCATGGATTCAGACATCAGAGACCAGCTTTCATTGCCGCCGTGCGCTTTTACCGGTACTTGCAGGACTACGAGTTGAACCGGCAGGTTATGGAGATCGTGGCGGAATCATCATGTAAGCCAGAGGTGAGTGGCTCGCTTTGAGCCACTCATACTAGGGAAATATAGGCAGTTCTCTTGGTCAGCGCCATGGATTGAGAAATCTGCCTTCTCTGGCACTCATGATCGCGCAATAAAGACATTAGCCTCAATGGCTTCATGATTTTTTCTCATCGATCAAACCGATGCCTTGGGTTAGTCGGAATTGCAGACAGCCGTCGTAGTTTTCCCGGATCCACCGTCCTTCTGGTGACAAATAATGCTGAACCACGCCATGGCGCCTGAAAACATCCAGTGAGAGCGGGCGATTCGCGTGGGGATTATGAAAAATCTGAACCCCATCACTGATACCCTCCGAAGGGACGCCGATGCTTGCCCTACGCATCTCGGAACGACCGCTGCTGTCAGTCCCCCAAGATGCAGCCACGTATCCAGGCTTTGGAACTGAGGACATTGCGACAGTTTTCCCCCATGTTGCCACACAGGAAAAGAGAACGGCGCTGACCTCTGCCCAATCGTCATTCCCGAAAATTCCCATCTCGATAGTTGCGCCATTGTCTTTTTCCACCGAGCTCAACTGGACGCTTGGAGGTCCTTCTTTGTAGGTATCAGGATCTCGAAAATATGCAGTCTCATCGACATAGTCGTCGTAAAGCAGTGCGCGCATCGGGCGGTCGTACTGATATTGAAAATCAGGTTGCTCGAACGGTGCAACCGCGATCACAAAAGGCTTGCCACCGACATGCGGAAGCCGGCGATATGAATCCCTGTATTTCCGCAGCTTCGAGAGCAGCGCGCTCGACAGTCTGATGATCGCCTCACGATTCAATGGCCAGAAGTTCTTTCTGGCTACTTCCTCCGTCATCAGGCGCACTTTTTCCCACTCCGGCGTAGCACCGTCGGCTGCGTTGGCGGTTACAGCCTCTACCACCACCTCGCCATACTCCGTTTTTAGATGGAAGTCTGGACTGGCGTGCGACCAATCCATGGTAAAGCCGTATTCCCTGAAGAGCGCATGAAGATAAATTTCCCAGAACGACGAGTTGAAAGTGGTCTGGAACTCACGACCAAGCTTGTTATCACGGTCAGGAAATCCTTGGGCCCAGCCTTCAACGATCTCGCGCTCTGCTCGCCGGGAAGGCACGCTCGTACGCTTAAAGTTCTCGTGCTGCTTGTCCACGGCTACGACTGGCTTGAATAGATCCATAACGAGTTACGAAGAAGCTTTTTTGGAGGCAGGGGCTTGGCGCGGAGCCGATTTGGGCATCAGGGCGTCGCAAGCCGAAACCAGCCGAAGAGCGTATGAATCTCCGGCCTCTCGAACGCGTGATTCCGAAAAATAGAAAAGCCACATTAACAGCATCACCACAGCAAACAACAGCGTCACCACTTCATCTGCGCTAAAGATTGCCTCAAGGTTAGGGGCGGCGGAGATTCGCTGGGGTAACTGGAAAACGCCACGTCGAATGACGACCCAAGCGATTATCAGCAGACTTATGAGGAATCCGATCCAACGCAGCCCATAGCCGTTGCGCCGAAAGCCATAGGTCACATTGGCGTGAAACAAGAGTGAGAACTTCTTCGTGTCCCTCGTGTTTTCCCGCAGCCAGCCACATCCCGCAGAATAAATGCCGTCAGCTGCCGCTGGGTCAGTCGCCTCTTCCTGAACCGTTGGAAAGGGATTGTTAATTTTCTTAGCAAGAAACTGGTGGTAGCGAGCCGTGGTTGGCGCATCCAACATGTCATCACGATGCCTGAGTGCTTGGGTGCTCGGCGAACCACCCCAGCCATTCCACAGAGCCTTTTCATGCCTTTTTCCCATGCTGCGCGCTACGTCGGCAAGCAGGTAAACCAGGCCGATGCCTCCTATCACGCTGGAGAGGACGGCGAGCGCGCGAAGCTGGGGTAAATACATGGCTGCAGCCATGACTATTAGCGGTGAAAGACAGAGGAATGCAGGAGTCAATCGCGCTCTTCGCTCATAAGGGTCCAGCACAAGGGCTAATTTCGACAGCCAGTCGCCGTTCATGAGTGCCGCTTTCATTCCACGTCATCCTCGAAAAACGGGACCAATTCCATGGGCCCTTCCCCGTTTCGCGCTGGCATGTTGAAGGAATGCCTGATCCATTTACCCTTGGTTCTGCCTACCTTGAAACCGCGTCGAGCAAAAGCATTGGTCACAACCTTCTTGGGGTGTTTGGGCGCCTTTTCAGATGCAGATGCGAAAGCAATCCGCTTGGGCTCGTGGCTTCTGGGTAGACGCTTTCCCACCAGCCGATCCAGAGCATTGGTCGAGACGTTGTGCCGGCCACCGTGGTGTGGAATTTGCACGAAGGTCACCGTACTGGGCAAGTCGATCCCCCTGTCAGCCGCATAGTCGGCTGCCGCCACCAGAGATTCAACCCCCGCATCACCAGTGAGAAGATAACCACGACCACTATATCTAGCCAGCAAGATGGCGCTGCTTTCGTTCTCAGCGCTGGTTGTAACGGATTCCGGCAGAAATTCAGCATCCCATACGCCCTTCAGCTTTTCAAGGGCTAATTGACCTGTTTCCATAACTTGGTCCAGCAGCTTCCCCAGTCCCAACTCGGGTGTCTTTTCAAACTTCGGCACCAGCTCATGAACATATCGGTTTTGTTTGGGGGATAAAACCGTGAAGATACCGATCTGAGCTCCTGCAAATGGCTCGTAAATACGGCGGTCTTTTCGTATTGCTGCTTTTTCCAGCGCGTATGCTGCGGACATCTTTTGCTGAAACCGCTTCTTAAGGCTATCGTCCGTGATTCGGCCGTCGTGGAAGTAGTGACGGATCTTTTCCGAATGTGCCCACGGGCGATGCATCCAGACTTCGCCGACTGACATGTTGTTCACGACGTACTCTAAGCCGGCAGCATGGTCATTGTCCGGATGAGAATTGACCAGATAGTCAACGTGACCGGTGTTGTAGTTAGTTTTTAGGTGGGTGACGAGTTTGGGGCCGTATTCGGACGTCCCGCCGTCATACACCAACACGCGAAAGCGGTCCCCTTCGCGCCATCGAACCGTGATTGCGTCACCGCAATGCTCGCCGGTACCCACCGGTAAGAACTCAATTTCCAATCCATCAGCCATGCGCAACCCCTGTTATTTGTTACTTCCTTTGTAGATGGGTGCTGCCAAGCATCGGCTTCACACCCTTGGAAACCCTTACATATGGACACATCTGTAAAGTTCAAGAGGTTGGTGCGGCAAAAGACGTAGTCTGAAGCAGGCGTCAAGCCTGCCCCGTGATTCCCACCGCCTGCCGAAACGACTGGACGACGCCTTTTGGCGCTATTTGACTAGACCATGCAAGATCTGCAGAGGCCCTTCACCTACAATAATCTGGACCGCGGGCAGCCCATCGTCGCTCATCCCCAGTGACATCTGGATGAGTTGAATTAGGTCTGCCTGGCTGGGTGCGGCTGAATAGCCTGGAGGGTGGCTATGCCATTCGCCGACGTAGCCAACCACGTCTGCAGTTCGGCGCTGCGCCTCGGCGACAGCCTCTTTGAGCCCAGCTACGCCACGCTCGAAGGACGCGGCATCTCCCTTGCTGTCTGGCGGTGCCGGTAGCGCTGACACAATAAATAAAGCGTTGATATTCAGATCGTGATATCCCAAAAGGACGCCCCCCGTCTCATTGGGAAACGAAGCGTTTCTTAGCTCCCGAAGCTGAGCCTCAAATCCCTCGTCGAAAAACAGTTCGTGAGGGCCTAAACTCTCCCTGCGCTCTGGTTCAACGGTGATTTCATGTAGCTCTACAGAGCCTGCAGACGGGTTGCGCTGCCATACCCGAATAACGGCGGCCTCAACTGTGGAGAGCCTTTGAACCTGTTCAGCCAACGTGCTGGCCTGATTCAGCACTTTAGAGTAAGGCATGGCCACTGAGATGTCGCGGCAGCCCGCACCGCTCCAAAACGAAGACACAGTGCCGGCCAGGTGCTTCGCTCCCCAGTCTTGCTGAATCAATGCTCGGTAATACTGAGCTTCCAAGGTGCGGAGCCTTCGCAGGCGCTTTTTATCCTCGGCCAACATTACGCCCGCATTCCCGTCCGGCGTGATGAATACAGACACGTGGCGAACAACGGTGTCCACACTGCTGACTGCGCGTGGATATTCCAGGGTCGTTGAGGCGTCCACTACCAGTGCGCAACTGGAAATGGCCTCCATTACCGCCGGAACTTCGAGCTTGGATGCGTCCAAATTAAGTGGACGGATTTGCACCGCACCTTGCATCACCGCCTCATTCACGCTCGCGACTGCTGCAGCTTTGGGCACTCCGATATGCTGGGCAAAAGCGACATGTCTTGATAGGTTGTGAGGCTTGACGTGGTCTTTGTCGATCACTGTCCATTGCCCCCAGCCCGAGCGCGACCAAATATTCATCATGGCGCTGCCCAACGATCCGGCTCCAATCAACACCGCTTTTGGTCCCTCCTCCGCAAGTCCGGACTGTGCCCTGGCCCTTGCAGCACTGTTGCCATAAAGGATGGTCATTGGAAGGATTTCCAAAGCTCTCCAAGCATCAGTGTCTGGAGTTCCTGCCAATCCTGCCTCACGGTAGTAGGTCTTATCCAGCCTTGTCAGCGCTCCAGTCTTTTCGCCAAGCGCAAGGCCGCCTACAGCCACAATAAATGCGCGGCGGGTCATGCTCGACGGTTCGGACCCCTCAGTGCGGCGCACTGGGATATGAAGCAGAACGACGGAGCTTTGCGTGTCAGACGCTGCAGGAGTCCCCTTTTCGTCCACGCGACTTCGCAGCATTTCCTTGAGCGTAGGCAGGAGTTCAGTCCCACGACGGGAAAGCAGATCCGAAAGTTGACCAAGGGTGGCCGGGTCTCTCTCTACAAAGCCGTGAAGCACAGGCGCCAGCGTTAGTTCGAAGGGTTCACTTCTTCTGGCTTGAGGGTTTTGCTGTGCGGCTTCAAGAAACAACGTGACGCCAGCGTCCTCATCGCCATTGCGCTCTCCATACTGCGACAACATGAAACGAGAGTCTGGCGCCTTGTGCAGCGCATCGAAATTCCAGGGCAGCACCAGTTCGTAGCGTGACTGAAAAAATAGTTGCTCCACAGGTTGATCAGCGGGATGAAGTTCTCCGCGAGAATTCTTTTCAAGCCACCATTGGATGCGGCGCAGGAAATTCTGTGGCGTCCAGGTCCTATGGACAGCGGCTGGCGTTTCGAAATAAAGACACAGGTTTGCTGCATCGCCTGGAACACCTTGATTCTGGTGCATGAGAACCGGGAAGTCCCGGCGAAGAGCGAGAACGTTAACCAGCTGCTTTGGCTCAACGGGCACGCATATGGCCAAACGTTCGCGGAACTCGATGCCAAAGCTGCTTCGTGAAGGCACACCATCGCACTGGACGTTCACCACAAAAATTTCAAAAGTGGTTTTACCGTCAATAGTCTGCCGCAGTATTTCGAGCAGCTCATAGTCATCGTGGCGAACGATGGCATCATGCACACCGCTTGCACGGGTAATGCTCAACGCTGCAGCATCAGGCAGTGCTGCAACATTAACTAGCTCGTGGTATTCCACCGGCATTAGCCAGCTCGTGGTGGCGAAGAGATGATGGCCGCTGAAGATCCGATTGCTGCAGAGCGTGTCCAGCTCATGCCAGACGATGTAATTTCAAACTCGATAGGCTCGGGCTTGTTGGCGTTGGGTTCCTCCATCGTGACCAACACCTTGCGCCCGCCGACCTCGTCCAAGTAGCGCTTGTAGGCCTTTCGTGCCTGGATGTGCGGCGGTTGGATTTCCTTATACATGTCTTTGGAGTCGGGCACAGGCTTGCTGCAACTGACGATGTAGGAGTTCTTTCGACCCATGCCCAGCAGCTCTTTGATCAAGGGCTTGGGCTCGGTTTCCGTTTCACCTTTTTCGTCACTAAGCGCCTTGTAGCTGCAGTGGTGCGGAATGTTGTAAAGATCCCAGGCGAGGCGATTTTCGTTGCCGTGATATTTCGTAATCTTGACGATTTCCTCCATATCTTCCCAGTCGGCATCACCGACTTCCAAGTAGTCGAAATATTGGCCACCGGCCTTCAGTCGAACGTTAAACACCAAGGCTGCCCGATTGCGGATGATGTCCTCATCGTCGCAATGCTGGATGAAAGGGGAGTGGCAGAAAAATTCGACAAGATCGTCTTCAAGCGTGAAGCCTGGAACGATGGTGCCGGCATCAATGAACAAGTGGTCACGTGCATCCGCAGCTTCGCCACGTGCCTTGAGGAGAGGATGCAACCAATCTGTAAGCGCTATGGGGCGCGAGAAGACCAAAATGTCTTTGCCTTCAAGCAGTCGGTACCTAGCCTCTTGGCGCAGCAGCACAAACTCCTCGGTTTGGTGGTCGTTGTCGGCCTCTTCCAGCAGCATGGCCGCTGGCACCCAAAGCTCTTTTATCTTGATTCGGCCTTCGCCGTGATATTTTTTCGCATGCTGAAGTTCGAAGAACTCGGTGCTGCCCTGAATATGGTCGTTGTCCGCGTGGGTGAAGGCAACGACATCGAAATAGTCGCGATCGGCCTTCTTGAGGTCCTCTTTGAGCTTTGTCTTCAGGTCAATTTCTGGTGTATCGGGGTCTTCGGCCTTTTCGCGATGGCAGAAGTCAAATAGAACCCTCTTGCCACCGGACAGCACGATTTGCGTTGTGTCCCCATTCCCGACCGGATAAAACGTGATACTGTGTTTTTCAGCCATTTTTAACTTTCACTTTCGGGCTCGCGCCAAAGTTTTGGAAGGTGAAAGTTTGGGCCAACAAGCATAAGTTAACCAGCGCAAGCGCTATGGCTCAACTCTTATCCGGTATCAGCCAGCATAAGTATCCGGTCTTATGTGATCAACGATTTCGCCAAGGGCAAGGTCAGCGTAAAGATCACCCCATCCTCATGATTTCGAAAATCGAGCACTCCATCCATTCGCCGGAGTGCGTTCTGGGCAACATACAGGCCTATGCCCTGACCTTCAATGCCTGCCATTTCTGCGGTGGAATAACCGAAATCGAAAATCTCGGCCGATATGTCTTCCGAGATTGTTGGGCCTCTATTCCAGATTTCAACTGTTGCGCTATCCTTATCAACTAGCAACGTCATCCGAATCGGACTGCCTGCAATCCTATGCCGATTGGCGTTGCTGAGGACGTTGGTCAATGCGTCCTCAAACGCAAATATATCAGCTCGGCAAATCACTTCCTGCTGTGCGGCCTCATACACCACATTTTCAATATCTGAATGGATGGCGTTCTCGGCAACCTGCCTCAGAAAATCATCAATATTGAACTCTTCGATGGTCAATACACGGGAACCGATAGCATCATAGGTTGCTGCACCGCCCAGAAGATGCGGAAGTGCCCGAAGCATTCGATTGATATACCTTCGGCTTGGGGTATTGGAATCCCGATGCAAAGCCATCAGCGCCTGAAGAGGAGTACGTATTTCGTGCCCCATCACTTTAAGGTTTCGCATTCGATTCTGCATTTCTTCTACTTGCTTCTTGGCAGTTTCCGCAGCGCGCGCCTCTCTCTCCGCCTGAGCTCTAACGATCTGTTCACGCACCACCTGAATGAGCGAATTGATGGCACGAGCCAGTATGCCGATCTCGTTTTTCCGCTCACCGTACGGTAGAACCACGTCACTATCACGACGAACCTTGGTGAGCCTTTCAGAATACCTCGACCACTCCCATATCGGCTTCAGCAGGCTGCTGCTGAAATACAAAGTGACCAGGATTCCACCGATAAACAATATGCCCAGATACACGGCGATCTGCCAGAAACCCTTTTCAATGATCGTCCATGGATGCGAGACGACTAGCGTCAGTTCTGTATCAGGCAGGGGCTCGGGCTGGCTGGATTTCTCTGCCGGTAAAAGCATATCTCCACCAGTGAATTTGATACCGAGGGGGCTTGGTTCAAGTTTCTTGCGAAGGCTCTGGGGAGGCTCAACAGACATCACGCTACCATCCACCTCATTCTTCAGGTCGATACTTCCATAGGCATTGAAGATTTGTGTTCCAAGTGCGGACAGTGAAAGATCCGACACTCCAGAGGGTCGATACGTAAGCAATCTTGATTTTCCCGGTGTAGCAGAAAAGTCTTTTCTCTCCACTTGCAATGAGGTATCTCGCCAACCCGGTGGCGGCCAATCACTATCATCTTCGGCTTCCTGGTCCAGAAATTCTCTAAAGTCCAGCCGGGCGATGAGGTTGACGATCTGCGCGTCCTGATCACGCCGCTGGACGTAAGCCCAACCCTCTATTTTTTTGTCCCTGTCACGCTGATTTTCATCGACCTGCCTGAATGCTGTTATTTCAAAGCGGTCGCCCCGCGCAGGAGAAGGAGGCAGCTGGAAAGTCAGCCACCAGACCACCTTATGCCCGTTGGCATTGATGACGATTTTGACGGCATCAGCTTCCAGCTTGGAGTCGCCCTGCTTGAGCGGGACCAGTTCCTGATCAAGGAATGTCGCCGCAAGAAAAAGATAACGGCCAGGTGTTTTGCTCTCGCCAAAATATGAGCAGAATCGATCACCCACACGGCTCAAACCATCTACGGCCTCAAGATGCACAAAGCAATTTCGCGGAGGTTGACGCGGCAACATGGGCGCCGACCCAGGGGGTAAGCCTATGTAGTACTGTCGCGGCAACAAAAGCGGTCGCAGCGTTCTGCGCTCAGATGTGAGCTCCTGATAATTATTTTGAATGACATAACGCTCGTCGGCATCAAACCTGCCGACAAGGTCCCGCAGATCACGTTGAAACAATTCTCTGCGGATTTCCTTTGCGCGTTCGGACAAAAGGAAATACAGATGGACTGAGGCAGAGCCTGTGACGATCATCAGAATCGCCAGGCAGAGCATGGTTTTGATCCACAACACACGTTTGCGGTACCAATCTGCGGGAGAAGCGAAGAACTCTTCTGCCGACTCCTTCCCCTCCTCCAGTGACTTATGCCACCAGCGGCTTAATCTGTGCGCCACAGGTATCCATTCATAGGCACCGCCTGTATTCGATCAAAGTCCTTCTCGACGGTCCTGAACTCATCACGAATTTCGGACATCCTGACCCGCAGATTGCCAATATTCTTTCCGCTTGCAATAAATTCGAAAAGCTCTTTGTATTTCACGGGCATGCCGGCACGTTGAGCCAACGCCTCAACGATATCAATTTTGGACATCGGCAAGTGCAGGCGTTCGCCCTTCCACTGAACCGCCTGCCGAGAACGACGATTGATCTTCAGCTCGGGGACAAGCGGGAAGCTGCCATCGCTCACCTGTTCTGTCGCACCCGTCAGACCTTTGCGGTACGTCAATGCGCGTTTGACCTCTGTCTTGAAATCTGGTTCGTCGATGGGCTTCTGGAGGTAATCCCAAGCATCCAGTGCTTGAAAGACGCCCTCCTGCACGGAGAATCCAGAAATTACGAGAAGAGGCGTGCGACGGGTATCCAACGCCTTGGCGATCTTTACACCGCCGAACTTGTCCGACCCACTACCCATGTCAACGTCGGAAACGACGAGATCAAAGTCAGTCGTTGCAATGCCGTCCAGAGCCTTTTCCAACTCTGTAAATGGATGGACCTTGCAGTCAGAAATGATGTCATTAAGCCATTTAGTAAGAAGGTCGATGACTTCTGGGTCATCATCTATAACTGCAATATGCTGCATGACAAGCTCCTTGAAAGAATCTTGTGCGACGATAAAGCAAGAGTTGATCGTATGAAATAAGACTTCGCTTATGCCGTGCGCAACCCTCGTACGAATTTGCCGAATTACTGTCACTTAGATGGATATCCACCTACAGGAGCACCAAATGTTGGGGAAAGCGAACTGCCCGTCAAAGGGTGTAGTCGAATAAATGAATCAGATTCGATGTAAGTCAACACTGAAGGGGTGGCATGCGGAAGCGGCGAATCGTACATCTGTCCCTTACGAAATCGCGTCGCGCTTGACGCCCTCACGTCCAACAGCGTCCTATGGAATTCAACAGCAACCACCAAAAATCTGGCAACGATCTGGCAACGGCATAAAAAGAAAAATCCCCGCTACCGATTCGATAGCAGGGATTCCAGCACTGACGCTATATAAATGGTAGGGCGTCACAGACTTGAACTGTGGACCAAAGGATTATGAGGACGTTGGTGCCGGGGGCATCCCCTGTCCACTCTCTAGGCAACTCACGACCTGTCCCCAGTCCTCCATGATGAGCCGCCGCTCGACCAAGTGCTTACTGCGGGCATAAGCCGCCTTGACCATGTCATTCTCTTTGTGGTCAAGCTGCCGCTCCAAGGCTGCCTCAGACCACCCTCTTTCGGACAATAGAGTACGTGCCGTGGCCCTGAACCCATGCAAAGTCTGCTTTTGTCCATATCCCATGCGCACCAGTAGCCTCCCGATGGTGTTCTCACTCATCCACTTGTCATCCCCCTGGACATTCGGGAAGATGTACTCAGACCCAAATGAATCATCTTTGATGCGCTGGAATTCATCCAGCGCTTCATTTGACAGCGGGACAATATGCGCCTGCCTGAGGCCCTTCCCTGTCTTCATTCTTTCTGCCGGGATACGCCATTCACGCTTCTCAAAGTCGACCTCATCCCATTTTGCAAGCCTTAGCTCTTGAGAGCGAACAAAAGTGAGAAGAGCGAGCTTGGTCGCCGACAGAGTCAATTGATCCGCGGCATCCCACTCACGCAAATCACTCAGGAATTTTTGCAGTTCTCTTGGGTCGGTAATTGCCGGCCTATGAACCACTTTAGGCGTTTCAATAGCCCCCTTCAGGTCACCCGCTGGGTTGTATGTTCCAAGACCCGTGGCAATGGCGTACCGGAAGATCTGGCCGCAGATTTCGCGTAGGCGAGTGGCCGTGTAGGCAGCACCCCGCTTCTCCACTTTTCTGAGCGCAGCGAGAAGAAGTGGCGCAGTAATCTGCGCTACAGGCAGGCTCCCAATCGTCGGGAACAGATCGGCGTCCATGTGGGCCATGGTCTTATCAGCGGTCACCTCCGCCCACTTCTTTGACTTGCCTTTGTGCCAGGCCCTGGCCACCTCCTCAAAGGAATTGCCGGACGCTGCAATGGCAGCGAACTTGGCGATCTTTCGGGCTGACATAGGATCGCGCCCCTCCAGAAGAGCCTGCTTCTGCTCCATCTGCTTTTTGCGAGCACTTACTAACGTGACCTCAGGATATGTTCCCAAAGCCATCGTTTTGCGTTTTCCGAGGTGCCGATAGTCCCACCGCCAATACTTCCCTGATTGTTTCACAAGCAGGTATAGACCGCCTTGATCTGCTAGCTTTTTAGGAGCATCAGAGAACGAAATGGTGCGACATTGAAGATCTGTTAGGGGCATGATGACGGTACTTTTTAAATTCTTAGAAAAGTACCGTCAAATATACCGTCAAAAGTGACGGTATTTGGTTGGATGGCATTGGACGCGTTTGGGCATAAAAAAGCCGCTTTCCCTCTGAGGAAGCGGCTTTTTTGGATCCTTCTGGATCTCTTTGAACAAATAAATGGTGCCGATTATCGGAATCGAACTGATGACCTACCGCTTACAAGGCGGTTGCTCTACCAACTGAGCTAAATCGGCACAAAAACTATTTTACTTGACTCGCTTGAGCGAAGGACGCGAACCCTGCTTTGGTTTTGGTGGTTCCGGCGGTTCGGAGTCACCATCACCTGCCGGTGTACTGTTGTCTGTCGGCACCAGCTGCACGATACGGCCTTCCGGCGCAGACTGCTGCTGAGCAGATGCTGGTGGTGCTGCTACTTCGGCTGGCGCACCCGCTTGCGAATCATCCGCCGGCGCGACAAGACCCGACGACGATGGAACGACCAGCGGAAAGGCCATGCCCTGGCCATTTTCGCGGGCGTAAATCGCAATCACACGGCCTATGGGCACCATGATGTCGCGCGCGCTCCCTGCGAACCTTGCCTTGAACTCGATGAAATCATTGCCCAGCTTGAGCGATGAGGTTGCATCAAAACTGATGTTGAGCACGATTTCATTGTTCTTGACATACTCACGCGGGACCTGCACGGTCTCATCGACGGCCACGGCAACATAGGGCGTCAAGCCGTTGTCGGTGCACCACTCATACAGCGCCCGTACAAGGTAGGGGCGTGTTGAAGTTGCGTCCAGCGCGTTCATGAATTCAGCCAAGTTAAACCCGGACCATAGCGGCGCACTCTTCACCAGCCGGGGCCGCGGAACCGGCGTTGCCGGGCCGCAGGCGCAGCGCCCCCTCGGGGGGCAGTGAAGTACACGCAGTGACGAACGTGGGGGCCATATTACTTGCGCATGACTTTCTCGGATGGCGTCAGCGCTTCAATGTAGGCTGGGCGCGAGAAAATGCGCTCTGCATATTTGAGCAGCGGCGCAGCGTTCTTGGACAGGTCGATGTCGTAGTAATCCAGGCGCCAGAGCAGCGGTGCAATCGCCACGTCCAGCATGGAGAAGTTGTCGCCCAGCATGAACTTGTTTTTCAGGAAGATGGGCGCGAGCTGCGTCAGCCTGTCCTTGATGTGGGAGCGGGCTTTTTCAAGCGCCTTGTCGTTGCCCTTGGAGGCACGCGACTCCAGCGTGTTGACATGCACAAACAGCTCTTTTTCGAAGTTCAGCAGAAACAGGCGCACACGTGCGCGGTCGACCGGATCGCCGGGCATCAGTTGCGGGTGCGGGAAGCGCTCGTCGATGTACTCGTTGATGATGTTCGACTCGTACAGGATCAGGTCGCGCTCGACCAGGATGGGCACCTGGCCATAGGGGTTCATGACATTGATGTCTTCCGGCTTGTTGTACAAGTCCACGTCGCGGATTTCGAAATCCATGCCTTTTTCAAACAGCACAAAACGGCAGCGGTGCGAGAAAGGGCAGGTTGTGCCTGAATAAAGGACCATCATGGTACGGGACTCCTAAATGCAAAGGAGTGGACACATCAAAAGCATCCACTCCAGAAGGTGCCGGGGAACAAGCCCCGGCGAAAAATTACTTGACGTCTTTCCAGAACGCAGCGTTCAGGCGCCACGCGGCAAAGGTCAGGACCAGCAGGAACATCAGTACCCAGACACCGACACGAACGCGGGTGTTCTGCGCCGGTTCGGCCATCCACTGCAGGTAGCCGACCAGGTCACCCACGGCCTGATCGTACTGCAAGGGGCTCATGGCGCCGGGGGTCACCTGCTCCCAGCCCTTGAAGACGGACACCTTGTGGCCGTGCTCTTCCATCTCGTCGTAGACCGGCTTGCGCTGGCCCTGCAACTCCCACAGCACATTGGGCATGGCCACGCTGGGGAATGCCAGGTTGTTCCAGCCCGTTGCCTTGGTGTCGTCACGGTAGTAGGTGCGCAGGTAGGTGTAGAGGTAATCGGCACCAGTGCCATGGGCACCTGCGCGCGAACGGGCGATCACGGTCAGGTCGGGCGGGTTGCCGCCAAACCAGTCCTTGGCCTGTTTCGGATCGATCGAGGCCTTCATGGTGTCACCGACTTTTTCAGTGGTGAACAGCAGGTTGTCCTTGATCTGCTGGTCCGTCAGGCCGATGTCCTTGAGGCGGTTGAAGCGCATGAAAGCCGCCGAGTGGCAGTTCAGGCAGTAATTGACAAACAGCTTGGCGCCGTTTTGCAGGGCACCCAGATCATTGGTCTTGTTCGGTGCCTTGTCCCAGGCGATGCCGCCTTCCGATGCCTGGGCACCAGCCACCAGGCCAACCGCTGTAATCAGGGCGAGGATCAGTTTTTTCATTGTTATGGTTCTCCAGCTCAGTGGGCGGAAAAAATCACGCGATCAGGAACAGGCTTGAAGGTGCCCAGACGGCTCCACCACGGCATCAGCAGGAAGAAGCCGAAGTAAAAGAGCGTTCCCACCTGAGACACGCGTTCGCCAATCGGGGATGGCGGCTGCACGCCCAGGTATCCCAGCACGAGGAAGTTAAGCACAAAGATTGCGTAGAGGTATTTGTTCCAGCTCGGGCGGTAACGAATCGACTTGACTTCACTGTTGTCGAGCCATGGCAGGAAGAACAGGATGATGACAGCACCGCCCATGACCATCACGCCCCAGAATTTGGCGTCGATCATCAGCATCGCAGCGATCACGGCAACGGCGGCAACAACGATCACGGCCTTGAACAGGCCTGCAATTTTGGCTTTGACGACACCAAACACAGCCGCTGCCGCAACGCAGGCAATCAACGCATACATCATCTCGCTGGTGATGGCACGCAGCATCGAATAGAACGGCGTGAAATACCAGACCGGGGCGATATGCAAAGGCGTCTTCAGCGGATCGGCCGGGATGAAGTTGTTGTACTCGAGGAAGTAGCCACCGAATTCAGGCGCCAGGAAAATGATGGCGGTGAACACCATCAGGAACATGCAGACAGCAAAAATGTCGTGCACCGTGTAGTACGGATGGAAAGGAATGCCGTCCAGCGGATGGCCAGCTGCGTCCTTGGGGGCGTTCGGACCCTTGATCTCGACGCCGTCGGGATTGTTGGAGCCGACTTCATGCAGCGCAATGATGTGCGCGGCCACCAGGCCCAGCAGTACCAGCGGCACGGCAATCACGTGGAAAGCAAAAAAGCGGTTCAGCGTGGCATCACCGACCACGTAGTCGCCGCGGATCAGCAGCGCCAGGTCAGGACCGATAAAGGGAATCGCGGCAAACAGGTTCACGATGACCTGGGCGCCCCAGTAGCTCATCTGGCCCCATGGCAGCAGGTAACCCATGAAGGCTTCGGCCATCAGGCAGAGGAAAATCGCGCAGCCGAAAATCCAGATCAGCTCGCGCGGCTTGCGGTAGCTGCCGTAGATCAGGCCACGGAACATGTGCAGGTAGACCACCACAAAGAACGCGGATGCGCCGGTGGAGTGCATGTAGCGGATGAGCCAGCCCCATGGCACATCGCGCATGATGTACTCGACCGAACCAAATGCCAGCGCGGCATCGGGCTTGTAGTTCATGGTCAGGAAGATACCGGTGACGATCTGGATCACCAGTACAAGCATGGCCAGCGAACCGAAGATGTACCAGAAGTTGAAGTTCTTCGGTGCGTAGTACTCGCTCATGTGCTCTTTGTAGAGCTTGCTGGCGGGGAAGCGGTTGTCGATCCAGTTCATCGCCTTGTCGGCGAGCGGTGCATCGGGGGAAATTTCTTTGAATTCAGCCATAACTGATCCTGGTTCGGTGGGGTTCTTTGGCGAGCGCCTGTTCGTTGTTGTTCGGTATCGGGCGCTGGCTACAAGCTCTTTTGAGGGGACTCAGGGTTACGAGAGACGCCTTCAGGCCTTTTTGTCTTCACCGATCAGCAGCCGTGTGTCTGACAGGTACATGTGCGGGGGAACTTCCAGATTGTCGGGCGCGGGCTTGTTTTTATAGACGCGGCCGGCCATGTCGAAAGTGGAACCGTGGCAAGGGCAGAGAAAGCCGCCGCCCCAGTCCGAAGACATGCCACCAGCCGCGCCGGGCTGGAACTTGTCCGAAGGCGAGCAGCCCAAATGGGTACAAATGCCGACCGCCACAAAAACTTCGGGCTTGATTGAGCGGCCTTCATTGCGCGCATACACAGGGGTGAGTTCGTCCTGCTTGCGCTTGGACTCAGGGTCGGCCAGCAAGGCGTCGAGCTTTGGCAACTCTGCCAGTTGCTCGGGCGTGCGCTTGACGATCCAGACCGGCTTGCCGCGCCATTCGACGGTGATTTTTTCACCGGGCTTGACGGCCGAGATGTCGACCTCTACGGCTGCACCGGCTGCTTTCGCTTTTTCCGAGGGCTGAAAAGTGCTTACAAAGGGGACTGCGGTAGCGACTGCACCAATGCCGCCTACAGCGGCCGTGGCAACGATCCAGTTTCTTTTATCTTTATCTAGAGGCGCACCTTGTGGCGCACCATTCTCGCTTGCTTGGGTCATGAGAGTCCTTCAAGAACTTGCTTGAAAAAGGCTTAGTGGGGACAACCCCCAATTGTAGCGGAGCGCGAACTCGTTTTTCAAGGGTACCGAGCCAGGCACAGATGCGCACGTACCACAGGCGCGCGCTTTTTTGAGGCCGGGGCGGATTGCTGCGGGCAAATCAGGCGCAGGGCTGACTCAAACAACTCCAGCCCCCATAATCATGCTTCGAAAAACCTTTTCGAAAATCTCGCCAGGGTGCAATGCCCACCACTGAGCCAATGACCGAGCAACAAAAAGGAGAAACTCATGGGAATGATGCAGGAATTCAAGGAATTTGCCATCAAGGGCAGCGTCGTCGATCTCGCCGTTGGCGTGATCATCGGTGCAGCATTCGGCAAGATTGTCGACTCCGTGGTCAGCGACCTGATCCTGCCGGTGGTGGGGGCAGTGATAGGCAAGATTGATTTTTCCAACCTGTTCATCGTGCTGGGCAGCGTGCCTGCGGGAACCGCCACGACCCTGGACGCGCTGAAAAAAGCCGGCGTGCCGGTATTTGCCTACGGCAACTTCATCACGGTGGCGGTCAACTTTGCCATCCTTGCATTCATCATTTTCCTGATGATCAAGCAAATCAACCGCATGAAGAAAGAAACGCCGGCGGCACCTGCAGCACCGGCGCCCACGCCGGAAGACGTGATGCTGTTGCGCGAGATCCGCGACAGCCTGAAGAAATAAGCACCCCCTTGTGGCTCGCTCACTTCGTGTAGCGGGCCTCTCCCCTGCAGGGGACGGCGCCTGCCGGCTGGCAAGATCAGTTCACCCTGTCGGAAGCTCACTGCGTGTAGCGCCCTCCCCCTTCCAGGGGCGGCGCCTCCGCGCCGGCAAAGCCGGACGCGCGGCCCCTGCTTGCGAAGGCATGGCGATGCTATTTACTTAGTAGCAGCTTGCGCCCGAAAGCATTGGCTTTGAAGCCTTCTAGGTCTTTCCGGGGAGCAGTTTTCGCGCCATGCTGATGGCCGCCAGCAAGCTGGACGCATCGGCCATGCCGCGCCCGGCAATATCAAACGCCGTGCCGTGGTCAGGGCTGGTGCGTACCATGGGCAAGCCCAGCGTCACATTGACGCCCTGCTCCACCCCGAGGTACTTGACCGGGATCAGTCCCTGGTCGTGGTACATCGCCACCACCACATCAAACTCGCCGGGCCTGTCCGCCGTATTGCGGGCCCGCATAAAAACGGTATCTGGTGCAAAGGGACCGCTCGCATCCAGGCCCTCGGCCCGCGCGGCGGCGATGGCGGGCGCAATGATGGCCTGTTCTTCATCACCAAACAGCCCGCCCTCGCCAGCATGCGGGTTCAGGCCAGCCACACCGATGCGCGGCGGCCGGCCCAGGCTGGCGCCCACGGCGGCATGCGTGATGCGCAGGGTTTGCAGCACGTTGTCAAAGGTCACCGCATCTATCGCCTTGCGCAGTGACATGTGAATGCTCACCAGCACAGTCTTGAGTTCGTCATTGGCCAGCATCATGCGCACCGGCACGTCCTGCACGGGTTTGCCCAGAAAGGTGGCCGCCTCGGCCTGCAGCATTTCGGTGTGGCCCGGGAATGTCGCCACCCAGCCCCCGGCAGCCGCCAGCGCCTCCTTGTGCACCGGCGCAGTCACCATGCCAGCTGCCTCACCGGCAAGCACGGCGCGCGCGGCCCAGACAATGCAGTCGGCTGCGGCTTTTCCAGCCGAAGCGCTCACCCGCCCATAAGGGACAGGCGCAGCCAGCTCACATTTTTGCAGCACCGGGATGCAGCGTGGCGGCGCTGAAAAACCGGCAGGCGAGGTCTCCAGCTGCGCGACCGCCAGGGCCAAAGGCGCGGCTGTCAGCGCCGCAGCGCGCCGCATGGTCGCGACATCGCCGACCACTACACAGCCCTGTAGTTCTGCCGGTGAATCACGAAAAGCTTTGGCGATGATTTCAGGGCCTATGCCGGCCGGGTCGCCCATGGTGACGAGCAGGGGTTTGTTCATTGGAATACCTTCGTGCCGCGCACTGCGCTGCGCTTATGCCGGGTTGTCAATATCGATAAATTCGTGCGCCAGGCCCAGCTGTTCGGCCACATGCGCAGCGACTGCCGGCGCACCATAACGCTCGGACGCATGGTGGCCACAGGCAAAAAAGGGCACACCCATCTCGCGGGCGTAGTGGGCTTGCGGCTCGGAAATTTCGCCGGTGATGAAGGCATCTGCCCCGGCGGCAATCGCTGCTTCGAAATAGCCCTGTGCGCCACCAGTGCACCATGCTATCTTTTTAATAGCTGATTGCGCGCTTCCCACAACGACTACAGGCCTTTTTAATGCATTTTTAATGGTTTCGGCGAGCTCTTCGGCCGTATTGAAGCTGCCGCCATCGGTTTTGCCGCCCAGAAAGCCCAGGTCCTGCTCGCCGAAACGCGCAGTCGCCGTCAGGCCCAGTTGCACGCCAAGCTGCGCGTTATTACCCAGTTGCGGGTGCGCATCCAGCGGCAAATGGTAGGCATAGAGGTTGATGTCATGCGCCAGCAGCAGCGCCAGGCGCTGCTTCATCCAGCCTGTCACGCGGCCGTCCTGGCCGCGCCAGAACAGGCCGTGGTGCACAAAAATCGCATCCGCCTGCGCCTCTATCGCGGCGGCTATCAGCGCGCGGCTGGCGGTGACACCGGAGACGATTTTGCGCACTTCAGCCTTGCCTTCAACCTGCAGGCCGTTCGGCCCGTAGTCCTTGAAGCGCTCGGGCTGCAGCAGCGCATCAAAGGCTTGCAGCAGGTCTTGTCGGGTTGCTGGTGGGGAAGTGCTCATGACCCGATTGTCTCAGGCCCGGGCGTCTTCGCCAGGCCGGCCTTAACTGGCTGGACCGTCTTTTTTACCCATGTGCCCGCGGTGGCTCAGCGGCAGCAGGCCCACCACAAAACCCAGCA
The DNA here is from genome assembly GCF_042659145.1 of Polaromonas aquatica. NCBI lineage: Bacteria > Pseudomonadati > Pseudomonadota > Betaproteobacteria > Burkholderiales > Comamonadaceae > Polaromonas > Polaromonas aquatica. Next base: position 27,702 of record NZ_JBHSRS010000079.1, read on the forward strand.
CGGCCAGCCCGCCGACGTAGTGAGCCGGAGCCATCACATCCCTTTGCAGCCATGTCGTGATGATGATGGGCGTGAGGCCGCCAAAAATCGCATAGGACATGTTGTAGGAAAAGGACAGGCCGGTAAACCGCACGGCCGCAGGAAACGCCCGCACACCGACCATGGGCACGACGGCAATGATGCCGACAAACAGGCCCACCAAAGCGTAGCCGAGCACCAGCGAAACCGGCGTTCCGGGCAGGCCGGTATAAAAAAGGTAGGACGTGATGAACAGGCCGGGAAATCCCAGCAGCATCACAAGCCGCGTCCCGAAGCGGTCCACCGCCCAGCCGACCAGCACACAGCCCAGGGTCAGCATCAGCGTGGCCACGGCATTCGCCTCAAGTGCCAGCGTCACCGGGATGTGGTGCACTTTTTGCAGGTAGGTCGGCGTGAACAGCACCACCACCACGATGGCGGCCGACAGTACCCAGGTCAGCAGGCCGACCAGCACGCTGGCGGCCCGGTGCTCGCGCAGGATGGTTTTGACCGGCATCTCGCGAGCACCATGGCGCAGCGCCGCCATTTCCTGGAACACCGGGGTCTCCTGCAAAAAGCGGCGCAGGTAAACCGAGATCAGGCCAAAAATGCCGCCCAGGATGAAAGGAATGCGCCAGGCAAAGTCGTTCACTTCGACGGGCGTGTAGTGCTTGTTCAGCGCAATCGCAACCAGCGACCCGAGCAGGATGCCGCCCGTGATGCCCGCCGTCAGCGTGCCCACGCCCAGGCCGTAGCGTTTGGCTGGCACATGCTCGGCGACAAACACCCAGGCACCGGGCATCTCACCGCCGATTGCCGCGCCCTGCAGCACACGCATGGCCAGCAGCAGCAGCGGCGCTGCCACGCCAATGCTGGCGTAGGTCGGCAGCAGGCCGATCACCAGCGTGGGAACAGCCATCAGGAAAATGCTCAGGGTGAACATGCGCTTGCGGCCCAGCTTGTCGCCGAAGTGCGCAATCACAATGCCGCCTATGGGGCGCGCCAGGTAACCGGCAGCAAAAATGCCAAAAGTCTGCAGCAGGCGCAGCCAGTCGGGCATGTCGGCCGGGAAAAACAGGTTGCCGAGTACCGTGGCAAAAAAGACGTAAATCACGAAGTCGTAAAACTCCAGCGTGCCGCCCAGGGCAGACAGGCCCAGCGTCTGGTAATCGTGCCGGTTCAGGGTGCGCGAAGGCGCGGCAGTGGCTCCCCCGTTAGCGGGGTTCAAGGTGGTCATGAGGCTTCCCAATGCAATCAACAGGATTTGAAGCGGGCTGCGCGAGAAGGACAGGCGGGGTTGCCGCCTGCCGCCAGCGGCCGTTCAGGCGCGCCATGGATCCTGGCGCTGGGCGGGCGGCAGTCAGATGTGGGGACGGTCGCGAGGAACAGGTCGGCTTGCACAGCCAGCCCCATATTCTAAGGGTTTTTACCTATCCCGGCATTTCGCCAGCCCCGCAAGGCCGGCTGCCAGGGCTCAGGGCAGAAAACCTTCGACCGAAAGATAACGCTCGCCGGTGTCGTAGTTAAAACCCAGCACCGTGCTGCCCGCCGGGATTTCCGGCAGCTTCTGGGCAATCGCGGCCAGCGTTGCGCCCGAAGAAATGCCGACCAGCAAACCTTCCTCGACGGCACTGCGGCGCGCAAAGTCCTTGGCCGCATCGCCTTCGATCTGGATCACGCCGTCCAGCAGGCTGGTGTGCAGGTTCGCAGGGATAAAACCCGCGCCTATGCCCTGGATGGGGTGCGGTGAAGGTTTGCCACCGCTGATGACGGGTGATGCCGAGGGCTCCACGGCAAAGACTTTTGTATTCGGGAATTTCGCCTTGAGCACCTGCGCCACGCCGGTCAGGTGGCCGCCCGTGCCCACGCCCGTGATGAGGTAGTCCACGCCGTTGGGGAAATCCGCGAGTATTTCCGCGGCCGTGGTGCGGGCATGCACCTCGATGTTGGCCGGGTTCTCAAACTGCTGCGGCATCCACGACCCCGGCGTTTGCGCCAGCAGCTCCCTGGCGCGCGCGATGGCGCCGTTCATGCCCTTTTCACGCGGCGTCAGATCAAAACTCGCACCGTAAGCCAGCATCAGGCGGCGCCGCTCAATGCTCATGCTCTCGGGCATCACCAGCACCAGCTTGTAGCCCTTGACGGCCGCCACCACCGCCAGCCCCACACCAGTGTTGCCCGACGTCGGCTCGATGATGATGCCACCGGGTTTCAGCGCACCCGACTTTTCGGCGGCCTCGACCATGCTCAGGGCAATCCGGTCCTTGATGGAGCCGCCGGGATTGCTGCGCTCGGACTTGACGTAAATCTGGTGCGACTGGCAGGCCGCGCCAAACAGGCGGTTGATGCGGATGTGCGGGGTATTGCCTATCGTGGCGAGGACGCTGGAAGCTTTCATGGCTGTCTCCTGAGGGTGAAACGAACAAGGGGATGCGACCCAGTATGCCGAACAAATAAATTATCGCTTTTCGCGGCTCTGTCATGCATACCGCATCACGGGGCACAAACTGGGCGAAAATCAGGACAGGCAAAGGTTCGAGCCAATAACCCGGCCCACCCTGCCCGCCCCCAGCTGACACCTATCGCCTACTTACAGCCTTTTCCGGCCACCCACCATGCGCAAATTCTGGCTCCTGTTTTCCCAAACCGTCACGGTGTTTCTCGCGGCCTATTTTGTGGTGGCAACGCTCAAGCCGCAGTGGCTGGACCGCAGGCCGTCCTTTACTGCCGTGTCGGTCATAGAGGCGCCCGCCAGCAGCGTACAGCGCAGCACCGGCCCGGTCGGCAGCTTCAGCTCGGCGGCAAAAATCGCATCCGCAGCGGTGGTCAGCATCAACACCAGCAAGGCCGCCGCCAGGAACCCGCAGGCCGATGATCCATGGTTCAAGTTTTTCTTCGGCGACCAGGGCCGCGGCGAACCGCAGGGTGGCCTGGGCAGCGGCGTCATCATCAGCCCCAGCGGCTACATCCTGACCAACAACCACGTGGTCGAGGGTGCCGACGAGATCGAGGTCATCCTCAACGACACGCGCAAGGCCAAGGCCAAGGTCATTGGCACAGACCCCGACACCGACCTGGCGATCCTGAAAATCGACCTCGACAAGCTGCCGGTCATCGTGCTGGGCAACTCCGACGCGCTCCAGGTAGGCGACCCGGTGCTGGCCATAGGCAACCCCTTCGGCGTGGGCCAGACCGTGACCGGCGGCATCGTCAGCGCCCTGGGACGCAACCAGCTGGGCATAAACACCTTTGAAAACTTCATCCAGACCGATGCCGCGATCAACCCCGGCAACTCGGGCGGTGCGCTGGTCGATGTGAACGGCGCGCTGATGGGCATCAACACGGCGATCTACTCCCGCTCGGGCGGCTCCATGGGCATAGGTTTTGCCATTCCCGTATCCACCGCCAAGCAGGTGCTGGAAAGCATCGTGAAGGACGGCCAGGTGACACGCGGCTGGATTGGCGTCGAACCCCAGGAACTCAACGCTGAGCTGGCCGAAACCTTCAACATCAAGGCAGGCGCGGTACAAAAAGGCGGCGTGATCATCACCGGCGTGCTGCAAAACGGCCCGGCGGCACAGGCCGGCATCCGGCCTGGTGACGTGATCACTGCAGTGGACGGCAAGGCCGTAGGCAGCGTCACCGAACTGCTCAGCGCCGTGGCCATGCTCAAGCCGGGTATTGCAGCGCCCCTGACCGTGCTGCGCAAAGACAGCACGACGGATATTGCAGTCACCCCAGGAAAGCGCCAGCGACCCAAGGTGCCGCGCTGACCAGGCAGGTGTTTCTGTTTGATTTTGCTATTTAAACAATAGCTGGCTGCGCCCGTTTCCTGAGGGCTACAGGCCCAAAACGCTTGAGAAATTAAGGTTTGGCAGCTTCGGTGTCGGCGTCGGCATCAGGCGCCTTGGTGTGTTTGACGAACAGTTGTGCGGCCAGGATGCCGACCTCGTACAAACCGCCCACCACCATCAGCAGCATGATCATGGAGCCCGCATCGGGCGGCGTGACCAGCGCGGTGCCTATGGCGGCAATCACCCAGAAATAGCCGCGGTACTGACGCAGCTGGGCGACGCTGAGTATGCCCATGCGAACCAGCAAAATCACGGCAATCGGCACCTCGAACGCCAGGCCAAACGCCAGGAACATGCCCAGCACAAAGCTGAGGTATTCCTCGATGTCCGGCGTGGCCGTGATGGACTTGGGTGCAAAGCTCTGGATGAACTTGAAGACCTGGCCGAACACGAAGTAGTAGCAGAAGGCCACACCGATAAAAAACAGCAGCGTGCTGGAAATCACCAGCGGCATGACCAGTTTTTTCTCATGCGAATACAGGCCTGGCGCGACAAAGGCCCACACCTGGTAAAGCACCACCGGCAGCGCAATCATGAAGGCCGCCATGAAAAGTATCTTGATGGGCACCACAAACGGCGTGATCACGCTGATGGCGATCAGCGTGGCGCCCTTGGGCAGGGTCGCCACCAGCGGCGCGGCCAGGATGTCGTAAAGCGCGCTGGCGCCCGGGTAGATCGCCAGCACGGCGGCGACCACGCCAATGGCAATCACCGCCTTGATCATCCGGTCGCGCAGCTCCATCAGGTGCTGTACAAAAGGCTGCTCTGTGCCTGCGAGTTCGTCAGGCTTGTCGGTGTTGGAATCGCTCATGGGAAGAAGTTTGCGCCGTGTGAATCGCGCCGGTCAGCGCGCGGGAGTGGATTAAAGCAGCTCAGCCGTTGTCGCCGAAGCGGGCGCCCGGCCGGGGACGAAACCGCGCCACACGCGCTGCGCCGGATTGCGCCTTGGTCCGTGTGCCTGAGCGGGCCTTGTACCACTGCGGCGTGGCACCGGTCTTGAGCCGCCACTTCTTTTTGGGGTGTTTGTATTCGGGGAAGATCTCCATGCCGGGCAGCGCGCCTGAGGAGCTGTCACCGATCGCTTCAGACCAGGATTTCTCAAAATCGCTGGCATTGGTCTGGATGGAATTCTCGACGTCGCGGGCCGCACCCTCGACGGTTTCCTTCATCTTCTTGAGCTCGTCAAGCTCCATGGAGCGATTGACTTCGCTCTTGACGTCGGCCACGTAACGCTGCGCCTTGCCCAGCAAGGTGCCGACTGTACGGGCGACGCGCGGCAGCTTTTCGGGGCCGATCACGATCAGCGCGACCGCGCCTATGAGGGCGATCTTGGAGACGCCCAGATCAATCACGGCGGGCCTGCTTCCTGAAAGGACAAATGGCTGTCACTGAATCAGTTCAGGACTTTTGACGGGCTTCGACGTCGATGGTGGTCTTGTCGGCAGCCTGGGCGTTGGTCACCTGGCCGGCCGGTGGAACAGGCTTGTCTTCAGCAGCCTGGCTGCTGCCGTCCTTCATGCCGTCCTTGAAGCCCTTGACGGCGCCGCCAAGGTCGCTGCCCATGTTCTTGAGCTTTTTGGTGCCGAACACCATGACCACGATCAACAGCACGATCAACCAGTGCCATATGGAAAATGAACCCATGTTTTGCTCCTAATCCTAAATTTGCAGGTTTTGCAGATAACTCGGTCGATTCTAAGGGGCATGCCCGGTGGATCGCCGATTACACACATTGGCCTCCCGGGTTAGTGTGCCTTGCTGCCCCCGGGGTTCCCTTGTTTTTTTGCCGGCTCAGCCTTTAAGCCATGGCCGGGGGCCGCCTATCACGTGAAAGTGCAGGTGATGCACTTCCTGCCCGCCTTCGGCACCGGTGTTGGTCAGGATGCGGTAGCCGCCCTCTGGATAAGGATTGCAGCCCTGCTCCAGCGCCAGCCGGGGCGCCAGCACCATCATGCGCCCAAGCAGCGCCTCATGTTCGGGCCCTACCTGCGCCATCGAGGGGATGTGCGCCTTGGGAATCATCAGGAAGTGCACCGGCGCCCAGGGGTTGATGTCGTGAAAAGCGAACAGTTCTTCGTCCTCATAAACCTTGCGGCTGGGGATGGTGCCCGCGGCGATCTTGCAAAAAATGCAGTTGTCAGGATGGCTCATGCGAATGTTTGAGAGTCTGTATGTAAATGTTGTAGCGTCAGACCGGCTGCTGGCTGTTAAAACGCATCCAGCCGCGCACGCAGCGGTACAGGTACCAGAGCCAGACGATGCCGTAGGCGATAAACCCCGGCAGCACAAACAGCAGCCAGAGCGGCGACAGCACCACCAGCCACAACAGCGTCCACCAGAAAGTGGAAATCATGTAGTTGTGGTGCATGACGTAAAAAGCGTCGCTCTCGTCGGCCCGCCGCACGTAATTGATGATCACCGCGATCACCGCGAACACGCCGCCGCTGAACCAGGCCAGCGTGTGCAGGCCATACAGCACGTGCATGATGGTGCGGTCCTGGGGACTCTTGACTTCAAATTCGGCCAGATCGGTTTCCATGGTTTGGGCTCCTGTCCAGGTAAAAAATCAAAAAATGCCGGCCCGCTCAGGGCTTTTCAGCCGCGTCGCGGTGTTGCGCCTTGCGCAGTGCTTTTTCTTCAATGCCGCTGGTGCCCTCGCGGCGCTCCAGTTCGGCAATCACGTCCGCCGGGCTGAGGCCGTAATGCGCCAGCGCAATCAGGCTGTGGAACCACAAATCGGCCACCTCGCCGACAAGTTTTCCCTTGAGTTCCGGGCTTGCGCTGCCGTGGCTGGCCGCGCAGTCAATGTCCTTGGCGGCCATGACGGCTTCGGTGGCTTCCTCGCCGATTTTTTTCAGGAAGGCATCCGGGCCCTTGTGCAACAGGCGCGCCACATAGCTTTTTTCAGGGTCGCCGCCATTGGCCGCCTTGCGGCTTTCAATGATCTGCGCCAGGCGCAGCAGGGAGTCATTCGTGGTCATGTTTGCCGGGAGTTTGTTTGTACATGCTTTTCGGGTCTTTCAGGACCGGCTCGGTCACTACCCACTGGCCGTCTTTATACACGCTGAAAAAGCAGCTGTGACGGCCGGTGTGGCAGGCAATCCCGGGCTCATGGCCAAGCTGCGTGACCTTGAGCAGGATCACGTCGTTGTCGCAATCCAGGCGGATTTCATGCACCGTCTGCTGGTTGCCGGATTCCTCGCCCTTGTGCCACAAGCGCCCGCGCGAGCGGCTGTAGTACACCGCCTGGCCAAGTTCCGCGGTTTTTTGCAGCGCCTCGCGGTTCATCCAGGCAAACATCAGCACGTCGCCGCTGGCGGCTTCCTGCGCAATCACGGGAACCAGGCCCTTGTCGTCCCAGCTTATGTCATCTAGCCAATTCTTGGTCATGGGGTCTATTGTCCGGGATTTGGAGAGTGGCCGATTGCAGCACAAAAACCCTCCGGTCAAGGGCATCGAGGGGCCGGCTTTGCCGGACCGCAGATGCCGCCCCAGCAGGGGGGAAGGCGCAGCGACACGAAGTGCGCGAAGCCTACGGGGGTTGCGTCACAACCTCACCGGAATGCCGCGCGAAGCCATATATTGCTTGGCCTGCTGCACCGTGTATTCACCGTAATGAAAAATGCTGGCAGCCAGCACGGCGTCTGCGCCGCCGCTCTGTACGCCGTCGGCCAGGTGTTCCAGGTTGCCGACGCCTCCGGAAGCGATCACGGGCACGCTGACGGCATCGCTCACTGCACGGGTCAGGGCCAGGTCAAAACCTGACTTGGTGCCGTCGCGGTCCATGCTGGTGAGCAGGATCTCGCCGGCGCCGCGCCGCGCCATTTCAGTGGCCCAGGCGACGGCGTCGAGGCCGGTATTTTTACGTCCGCCGTGACTGTAGACGTCCCAGCCCGCGCCGCGCTTTTGGGCGTCTTCCTCGCTGCGGCGTTTGGCGTCTATGGCCACGACGATGCACTGCGCGCCGTATTTGGCGGAAGCGTCCTCAATCACCTGCGGATTGGCAATGGCAGCCGAGTTGAAGCTGGTCTTGTCAGCCCCGGCGTTAAGCAGGCGGCGCACATCTTCAACGGTGCGAACCCCACCACCCACGGTGAGGGGAATGAACACCTGTGAGGCCACAGCCTCGATGATGGGCAGGATCAGGTCGCGCCCATCACTGGTTGCCGTGATGTCCAGAAAAGTGAGTTCGTCGGCGCCCTGCTCGTTGTAGCGCGCGGCGATTTCCACCGGGTCGCCCGCGTCACGCAGCTGGGTGAAATTGACGCCCTTGACCACGCGGCCACCGGTGACGTCCAGGCAAGGGATGATTCTTTTAGCGAGCATTGGCTTGGCGGACTTTGGAGGTTTCCAGAAATTCGATTATCAGGATGCAGGGTGAGGCGCCCGGAGCGCAGGACACCGGAATGCACTCAGGTGCATGAGGATTCCGGGCACCGCGCAACGCCGCCATGCGCCCGGGAATCGGATTTATGGGAGCCTCTAGCCGTTCAATTCGTCGGCGCGCGCCTGCGCGGCAGCAAAATCCAGGTCGCCGCTGTAGATGGAGCGCCCGCAAATCACGCCCTCAACACCTTCGTCCTCGACTTCACACAGCGCTTCAATATCCGCCATGCTGGACAAACCGCCGGAAGCAATCACCGGAATGGTCAGTGCCTGGGCCAGCTTGACGGTGGCTTCCATGTTGATACCGGTCAGCATGCCGTCGCGGCCGATATCGGTGTAGATGATGCCTTCGACGCCGTAGTCCTGGAATTTCTTGCCGAGGTCAATCACCTCATGGCCGGTCATCTTGCTCCAGCCGTCGGTGGCGACCTTGCCGTCCTTGGCATCGAGGCCGACGATGATATGGCCGCCGAATGCGGTGCAGGCGTCCTGCAGGAAACCGGGATTTTTGACCGCTGCCGTGCCAATGATGACGTAACGCAGGCCGGCATCGAGGTAACGTTCAATCGTGTCCAGGTCACGGATACCGCCGCCCAGTTGCACGTCGACTTCGCTACCTACCTCGGCCAGGATTTTCTTGATGGCTGCTTCGTTTTTGGGCTTGCCGGCAAAAGCGCCGTTCAGGTCCACCAGGTGCAGACGGCGCGCACCCTTGTCAACCCAACTGCGCGCCATCGCGGCCGGATCCTCGCTGAAGACGGTGGATTGATCCATGTCGCCCTGTTTGAGGCGAACGCAGTGGCCGTCTTTCAGGTCAATCGCGGGGATAAGTAGCATGTTGCGGTAAAAAAGCGGAAAAGTTAGCGGTTAAAAGAGGTAATGGTGGCAGGTCACGGGTTCCAGAGCAGGAAATTGCGGTACAGGGCCAAACCCTGGTCCGCGCTCTTTTCCGGATGGAACTGTGTTGCAAAAATATTATCGCGTGCAATCGCCGCCGTAAAGCGCGTACCGTACTCCGCCTCGCCCGCAGTGTGGCGCGTATCAGACGGATGGGCATAAAAACTGTGCACGAAATAAAAATAGGCGCCATCGGGCACACCGGCCCAGACCGGATGGGCAGGCGACGACTGGTAAACCTGGTTCCAGCCCATTTGCGGAACCTTGTAGCGGCTGCCGTCGGGCTGTATGCGGCCAGCCAGGTCAAATCTCTTGACTTCGCCGGGAATCAGGTTCAGGCCTTTTGTACCAACACCGCCATCACCCGGCACACCTTCTTCGCTGTGCGTCAGCAGCATCTGCATGCCGACGCAAACGCCAAACAGCGGCTTGTTGGCGGCTGCGTGCAGCACGGCCTCCTGCATGCCGGATTCGGCCAGCTCGCGCATGCAGTCGGCAATCGCGCCCTGACCAGGCAGCACCACACGCTCGGCATTCATCACGTCTTCGGCTTTTGAAGTGACTACGACCTCAAAGCCGCTGCCTTTGGCCACATGCTGCACGGCCTGCGAGACCGAACGCAGGTTGCCCATGCCGTAATCGACCACCGCCACTGTTTTAGGTTTTGTCATCAGATAAAAGAGCGTCGCGCGCGTCGCACGGCGCTACTGAATTTATAGCTGGTTGCGCACGTATTGATTGGGCTGGAGGTCAAAAGTATGCCTAAAAGCATGTTTTAACCCAACAGCGAGCCCTTGGTCGAGGGAATGATGCCCGCGGCACGCGGGTCTATCTCCAGCGCCATGCGCAGGGCCCTGGCAAAGGCCTTGAACACGGTCTCAGCCTGGTGGTGCGAATTGTCGCCGCGCAGGTTGTCTATGTGCAGCGTCACAAACGCGTGGTTCACAAAGCCCTGGAAGAACTCGTAGGCGAGCTGGCTGTCGAAAGTGCCTATCATGCCGCTCTTGAAGGGCACATGCATTTCCAGCCCGGGGCGGCCGGAAAAATCAACCACCACGCGCGACAGGGCTTCATCCAGCGGCACATAGGCGTGGCCATAACGGCGCAAGCCTTTTTTGTCGCCAACAGCCTTGGCAACCGCCTGGCCAAACGTGATGCCTACGTCTTCCACCGTGTGGTGGCCGTCGATGTGCAGGTCGCCCTCTGCGTGGATGTCCAGGTCGATCAGGCCGTGGCGGGCGATCTGGTCCAGCATGTGGTCAAAAAAGCCAATGCCCGTGGACAGGCTGGACTTGCCGGTGCCGTCAAGGTTGAGCTTGACGGTGATTTTGGTCTCGGCAGTGTTGCGCGAGACTTCCGCGGTGCGGGGAGCGATGGTGGTGGGGGTAGTCATAAGGATTCTCTCAGCGCCGCCAGCATTTGCGTGTTCTCATCCGCGGTACCGACGGTCAGGCGCAAACAATTGGCCAGCAATACATGCATTTTAGAAACGTTTTTAACCAGCACACCCCTGGCCTTCATGCCCTCAAAGGTTTTGCTGGCATCGGGCACACGGATCAGGATCATGTTGGCATCGCTTTTCCAGGCCTTGACACCGTGCATGGCGGCCAGCGCTTCAAACAGCATGGCGCGCTGCGCAACCAGATCCTGCGCCTGCCCCGCAAACACGTCGCGGTGCTCAAGCGCAAACAGCGCGCACTCGTAGTTCAGCACACTGATGTTGTAGGGCGGGCGCACCTTGTCGATCTCGGCAATCAGGGCTTTCGGGCCCATCATGTAGCCCAGACGCACACCGGCCAGGCCGAATTTGCTCAGGGTGCGCATCAACAGCACATGGCTGTGTCCGGCCAGGCGGTCTATATAACTCTTGCTGGAAAACGGCTGGTAGGCCTCGTCCAGCACCACCAGCCCCGGCGCCGCCGCTATGATTTTTTCGATCACTGCGTCGTCCCACAGATTGGCTGTCGGGTTGTTCGGGTAAGCCAGGTAAATGATGGACGGCTGGTGTTCGGCTATCGCGGTCAGCATGGCCGCTTCATCGAGTTCAAAGTCGGCCGTCAGCGGCACCCCTATGAACTTGAGCCCCTGCAATTGCGCGCTCATGCCGTACATCACAAAACCCGGCAGCGGTGCCAGGATAGAGCCCCCTTCAACATCACAGGCCATGGCCAGTAGCGAGATCAGCTCGTCCGATCCGTTGCCCAGCATGATGTCAAAACCTTCGGGCATCTGCGCATAGTCAGCCAGTGCACGGCGCAAGTCGTTGACGCGGCCATCGGGATAGCGGTTCAGCGCCAGCGCGCCCAGGCGCTGGCCCAGGTGCGCCTGCAGCGCGGCCGGCAGGCGGTGCGGGTTTTCCATCGCATCCAGCTTGACCATGCCGGCGGATTCCTGGACGGCGTAGGCGTGCATGGACTGGACGTCCTGACGGATGAGTTTTTTGAACCTGGGGGCCAGCGCGCTCATTTTTTCACCTTCATGTCGGGTACGGTGTGCAGGCGCAATTCCGCGGCACGCGCATGTGCCTGCAGGCCTTCGCCGTAAGCCAGTTCGGCGGCAATCTTGCCCAGCACCTGGGCACCGGCTTCACTCACCTCGATCAGGCTGGAGCGTTTCTGGAAGTCGTAAACACCCAGCGGGCTGGAAAAGCGTGCCGTGCCGCTGGTGGGCAACACGTGGTTAGGGCCGGCGCAGTAGTCGCCCAGGCTTTCGCTGGTGAAGGCACCGAGGAAAATCGCACCCGCGTGTTTGAGCAGCGGCTCCCATTTGTGCGGATCGCGGCTGGATACCTCCAGGTGCTCAGGGGCGATGCGATTGCTAATTTCGCAGGCTTCTTCCATGCTGCGGGTATGGATCAATGCACCACGGCCGGTCAGCGATTTGGCGATGATTTCTGCGCGCGGCATGGCCGGCAGCAGGCGGTTGATGGCTTCCTGCACCGCATCGATATAGGCAGCGTCCGGGCATAACAAAATGCTTTGCGCGAGTTCGTCGTGTTCGGCCTGGCTGAACAGGTCCATGGCCACCCAGTCGGCGGGTGTTGTGCCGTCGGCCAGCACCAGGATTTCAGACGGGCCGGCGATCATGTCAATGCCAACCGTACCAAAAACGCGCTTTTTGGCGCTGGCCACATAGGCATTGCCGGGGCCGGTGATCTTGTCGACCTTGGGCACGGTCTGCGTGCCGTAGGCCAGCGCGGCCACGGCCTGCGCACCGCCAATGGTGAAGGCGCGGGTCACGCCGGCCACGTAGGCAGCAGCCAGCACCAGGGCATTTTTTTCACCCCTGGGCGTGGGCACGACCATGATGATCTCGCCGACGCCGGCCACATGGGCAGGGATGGCATTCATCAACACCGATGAGGGATAGGCTGCCTTGCCGCCGGGCACATAGATGCCGACGCGGTCCAGCGGCGTGACCTTCTGGCCCAGCAAGGTGCCGTCTTCGTCGCGGTAGCTCCAGCTCTCGCCGCTGGCTTTCTTTTGAGCCTCGTGATAAGTGCGCACACGGCGGGCCGCAGCCTCAAGCGCATCACGCTGGGCGGCAGGAATCGCTTCGAATGCGGCTTTCAGCTCGGCCTGGGTCAGTTCGAGCTCGCCCATGCCGGCAACATTGAGCCCGTCAAAACGTGCCGTGTACTCAAGCACCGCCGCGTCGCCGCGCTGCTGCACGTCCGCCAGGATATCGGCCACCCGCTGCTCGATCGCCGCATCGGTATCCGCCGACCAGTGCAGGCGCGCCTTGAATTCAGCATCAAAAGTGGCTGCAGCGGTTGAAAGACGGGCGGGAGAAGCTACCAATTTCATAGCATTTACCAGGGGTGTTACTTGTTCACTGCGGCCGAGAAGGCGTCGATGATCCGGCGGATCGGCGCCTGCTTGAGCTTGAGCGCGGTCTGGTTCACCACCAGGTGCGAGCTGATGTCCATGATGCGCTCGACTTCCACCAGGTGGTTGGCCTTGAGCGTGTTGCCGGTAGAGACCAGGTCCACAATAGCATCGGCCAGCCCGGTCAGCGGCGCCAGTTCCATGCTGCCGTAGAGTTTGATCAGGTCCACGTGCACGCCCTTGGAGGCAAAAAACTCGCGCGCGATCGCCACGTATTTGGTGGCCACGGTCAGGCGAGAGCCCTGCTTGACGGCGGCGGTGTAATCAAAACCTTCACGCACGGCGACGCTGATACGGCATTTGGCAATCTGAAGATCAAGCGGCTGGTACAGGCCCTGGTTGCCGGACTCCAGCAGGGTGTCCTTGCCAACCACACCGATATCTGCGCCGCCGTATTGCACATAGGTCGGTACATCGGTAGCGCGCACCAGCACCACACGCACATCGGGCTGGTTGGTGTCCAGGATCAGCTTGCGCGACTTGTCCGGGTCGTCCAGCACCTCGATACCAACGGTCCGCAGCAGCGGCAGGATGTCGTCGAAGATGCGGCCTTTGGAAAGGGCGAGGGTAATCATGCTTTAACCCTTTCAATATCAGCACCTATGCCGCGCAGTTTGGCTTCCATCTGGTCGTAACCCCGGTCCAGGTGGTAAATGCGGTCCACCAGTGTTTCGCCGTTGGCAACCAGGCCGGCAATCACCAGGCTGGCGGATGCGCGCAGGTCGGTGGCCATGACGGTCGCGCCTGAGAGTTTTTCAACGCCCTCCATGACAGCGACCTTGCCTTCGATCTGGATTTTTGCGCCCAGGCGCAGCATCTCGTTGACGTGCATGAAGCGGTTTTCAAAAATCGTTTCCGTCACCGTGCTGGAGCCCGTTGAAATGGCATTGAGCGCCATGAACTGGGCCTGCATGTCGGTAGGAAAGCCCGGGTATTCAGTGGTGCGGAAAGACTGCGCCTTCATGCGGCCCTGTGCCTGGATGCGGATAAAACCGTCTCCGGCCGTCACTGTGGCGCCGGCTTCACGCAGCTTGTCGATCACCGCATCAAGGTGGTCGGCGCGGCCATGCTTGAGCACCACGTCACCGCCGGCTGCGGCCACCGCGCACAAAAAGGTTCCGGCTTCAATCCGGTCGGCCACCACCTGGTGCGTGCAGCCGTGCAGGCCTTCCACGCCCTGGATGCGGATGCGGCGTGTGCCGTGGCCTTCAATCTTCGCACCCATCTTGATCAGCATTTCGGCCAGGTCGCCGATCTCGGGCTCCTGCGCGGCGTTTTCAAGAATGGTCTCGCCTTCGGCCAGGCTGGCTGCCATCAGGAAGTTTTCGGTGCCGGTCACCGTCACCATGTCGGTGGTGATGCTGCAGCCCTTGAGCCTTTTCTGGCCGGCGGGCAATTTGGCAATCATGTAGCCGTGTTCCACCGCGATCTCGGCGCCCATGGCCTGCATGCCCTTGATGTGCTGGTCAACCGGCCGGGAGCCAATCGCACAACCGCCGGGCAGCGATACCGTGGCCTCGCCAAAACGCGCCAGCAGCGGGCCCAGGGCCAGCACGGAGGCGCGCATGGTTTTCACCAGTTCATACGGTGCTTCGGGTGAACTCAGGCTGCCTGCGTTCAGGGTGACCGTACCGGGATCGCCCGGGCTGTGCTCGGCCGTCACACCCATGTTGCGGATCAGCTTGAGCATGGTGCTGACGTCCTGCAGGCGCGGCACGTTCTGCAATGTGACCGTATCGGCCGTCAGCAGCGCTGCGCACAGCTCCGGCAGCGCGGCATTCTTGGCGCCTGAAATGGTGACCGTGCCGGCCAGCGACTTGCCGCCCTTGATGAGTAACTTGTCCATGTTTTGTGCTTGTCTATGACTGGGCTATGACTGGGGATGGGCTGCCCATTCGGCAGGCGTGTAGGTTTTCATCGACAGGGCATGCACCTCGTCGGTCTGCATGCGCCCGCCCAGGGTGGCATACACCTTCTGGTGGCGCTGTATCAGGCGTTTGCCTTCAAAGACGCTGGACACAATGGTGGCATACCAGTGCCTGCCGTCGCCGGACAGCTCAATGTGTTCGCAGGGCAGGCCCGCCATGATGATGGATTGAAGTTCTTCGCTGGTCATATTCTGTTCAGTGTCTTATCTTGTAGCCGGTGCGCAGCATGTTGATCGCAATGGCGCTGACAACAAGCAGGGCCGTGCCGACAATGCCTATGCTGACCCACGGCGACACATCGCTCACGCCGAAAAACCCGTAACGGAAACCGTCGATCATGTAGAAAAACGGGTTCAGGTGGCTGACCTTTTGCCAGAACGGCGGCAGCGAATGGATGGAGTAAAACACGCCGCTCAGGAACGTCATCGGCATGATGATGAAGTTCTGGAAAGTAGCCATCTGGTCAAACTTTTCGGCCCACAGGCCGGCAATCAGCCCGAGCGCGCCCAGCAACGCGGCACCCAGCACGGCAAACACAATGATCCAGAGCGGCGCGACAAATCCCGGCTGGCCGAAAAATACCGTCACCACAAACACCCCCAGGCCAACGGCCAGCCCGCGCACGACGGACGAGGCCACGTAAGCCCAGAACCAGGCCCAATGCGACAGGGGTGTGAGCAGCACAAACACCAGGCTGCCCATGATCTTGCTCTGGATGATGGACGAAGAGCTGTTGGCAAAGGCGTTCTGCAACACGCTCATCATGACCAGGCCTGGCACCAGGAAGGCGGTGTAGCCGACCTGGCCGTAAACCAGTTCCTTGCCCTGCATGACGTGGCCAAAAATCAGCATGTACATCACGGCCGTGAGCACGGGTGCGCCCACGGTCTGGAAGCCGACCTTCCAGAAACGTAAAACTTCCTTGTAGAAAAGGGTCTGCCAGCCGGTCATGTTGCCACTCCAGCCAGATTGAGTTCCAGCGGTTCTTCCACGGCCTTTTCGGCCATCACATCAAGAAATACGTCTTCCAGGTCGGCCTTGCGGATTTCAACATCTTCGGCCACCAGGCCGGCCTCGCGTATGGCAGCCAGGTATTGCTCGATTTCATGGGCGCTGTGCGCCGGGAATTGCACGATTCGGCCTGTAATCCGGGCCTGGTCGGCGAGATGCCTTGGCAGTTCGCTATCAATTTTGAAACGCAGCACATTCGACGATGCGGCCTTGAGCAGCTCGGAGGTCTGCGCCAGCGCCACCATCCGGCCCTGCTTGAGCATGGCGATGCGGCTGCACAGGGCCTCGGCTTCTTCAAGGTAATGGGTGGTCAGCAGCACGGTGCTGCCCTGCTTGTTGAGTTTGGCGATGAACTGCCACAGGGTCTGGCGCAATTCGACGTCAACGCCGGCCGTCGGCTCGTCGAGCACGATCACCTGGGGTTTGTGCACCAGTGCCTGCGCCACCAGCACGCGGCGCTTCATGCCGCCCGACAGCTGGCGCATGTTGGCATTGGCCTTGTCGGCCAGGCCCAGGCTGACCAGCAGTTCGTCAATCCAGTCATCGTTCTTTTTGATGCCGAAGTAACCCGACTGGATGCGCAGCGCCTCACGCACGGAGAAAAAGGGGTCAAACACCAGCTCCTGCGGCACGACCCCCAGCTTGCGGCGGGCGCTGGCGTAATCGGTCACCACATCACTGCCCTGCACCTTGACGGTACCACTGCTGGCCCGCGAAAGGCCTGCGAGGATGCTGATGAGCGAGGTCTTGCCTGCTCCGTTGGGGCCCAGCAGGCCGAAAAACTCACCTTGCTGGATGTCAAAGCTCACGTCATCAAGGGCCCGGACCACGGGGCCCGTTTGACTTCGTGCAGATGAGTAGGTTTTGGAGACGGACTGGAATGAAATGGCTGGCATTAGCCCGCCATTTTAAGGGGCTGATGCATTTTTGGGCCGGCGGGCTGCCGGAAAGCCCTGCGCGACGCGGACAGACGCCCGGGAGGACGGCGGAAAAACAGCCTCAGGCCGTCGCCGGAATCAGCTCGGCTACGCCGTAAAGGCCGGCCAGCTGGCGCAGGCGCGCCGGCAGGCCACGCACGGAAAAGGCCTTGCCCGCCACCAGCGCCTCGCGCCGGCAAGCGAGCAAAACCGCCAGCGCGGACGAATCAAACTCCTGCAGCGTGCTGGCGTCAGCCACCACCTCCGCCGCTTGCGATAACACCAACGGCTTCAGGCCGCGTGCGAAATCAGCAGCCACGGCGTGCGTCAGGATGGAGGGAAGTGTCAGCACAGCGGTCAACGCAATCAGGATTTCTTGGCGGTACCGGCATTGGCCTGGTTGCGCTGCACCAGGGAAGCAATCAGGCCGTCTATGCCCTTGGCACTGATTTCCTGCGCAAACTGCGTGCGGTAGGTTTCGACCAGCCAGACACCCAGCACATTGAGGTCATAGATTTTCCAGCCGGTGGCGGCTTTTTCCATGCGGTAGTCCAGCTGGATGGGGTCGCCACGGCCCAGGACTTCGGTGCGCACCGTCACTTCGGTATCCGTGGGCGCCGCACGCAGCGGCTTGACGTTAACGGTCTGGTCCTTGACCTGCGCCAGCGCGCCTGAGTAGGTGCGGACAAGCAGGGTCTTGAATTCGTCCTGCAAGCGTTTTTGCTGCTCGGGCGAGGCCTGGCGCCAGTTGCGGCCCACGGCGGCAGCCGTCATGCGGGTGAAGTTGACGTTGGGCATGATCTGGCTGTCAACCAGCGCAATCACCTTGCTCATGTCACCGGCCTGCACGGACTTGTCGGCCTTGATGTTGTCCAGCACTTCAGCGGAAACACGCTTGATCAGCATATCGGGCGCCTCGTCGGCAGCACGCGCCAGTGGAGCGGATGCCAGCAGGGCTGCGCCTATAAAAGCTGTGAAGAGGTGGGCCAGTTTTCTACGGTTCATATTGTTCCTTCAATAGCGAATACGCGTTTATCAATAACGCCCCAGCACGATTCAGGTGCACCCGGAAGGCTCGCCCGCCATGAGCGAGCGCTCCAGAACCGTTGGTCGGACACCCATTCTCGGGCATTGATGGGCGGAAAACGGTCAAGTTTTACGACTGCCCTGTAAACCCTGTGAGATCAGGTGCTTTTTTACTTGGCCGCAGGCGGTGTACCTGCACCGGCGGGAGCAGGTGCGGCCTCCGGCAGGTCATAGCGCTCTTCGGGCTCCGGTGCACCATCACGGATCAGGCTCTGGCGGCGCTGCAGGTACGCGTCGCGGGTAAAGCTGTATTTGTCAAGCGAGGCCTGCTCAAGCACGTTGCCGGCATCCAGGTAATTGGCGCGCAGGTTGACCAGGCGCAACACGCCCAGGGAATTGCGCACCGGCACCCTGTCGGTCCGGTTGACGAGGTCGGCATTGATGTCCACCACCGTGCCCACCGTGTCGCGAACGGAAGAAGGCCCCAGCAAGGGCAGCACCACGTAAGGGCCTGAACCCACGCCCCAATAACCCAGGGTCTGGCCGAAATCTTCCGTGTGCTTTTCAAGCCGCATTTCGGTGGCGATATCAATCACGCCGGCAAACCCGAAAATGGTGTTGAAGCTGATCCGCATCAGGGTCTCGACGGACTCCTTGGGCTTGAGCTGCAGCACGTTGTTGACCAGCGACCAGACATCGACGATGTTGCCGAAGAAATTGGTCACGCCGGTACGCACGGGTGAGGGCGTGATATCGCGGTAAGCCGTTGCCACGGGTTTGAGGACGGCGCGGTCCAGGCCTTCATTGAAGCTGAAGACGCTTCGGTTGAAAGGCTCCAGCGGATCGGCCGGGTTGGCATTGGGGCCGGTGGCGCAGCCCTGCACCAGCGCAAGGGTCAGGGCCGCTGCGGCCATACGCAAGGCCAGGGCCGGTTTCATCATCGTTCGTATCATCATTTTTTTTCTGGCGTCCCTGGTGACGGTGCTGCCCCTGATCCAGAGCTGCTGTCCGCCGCCTTACTGTACAAAAACTGGCTGATCAGGTTTTCAAGCACCACGGCGGACTGCGTCTGTTTGATCACGTCCCCCGCGGCCATGTTTTTATCGCTGGCACCGGCCTCTATGCCTATGTATTGCTCACCCAGCAGGCCGCTGGTCAGGATTTTCAGCGAACTGTCTTTCGGGAAAACATATTTGCTGTCCATCGCCAGGTTGACACTGGCCTGGTAGGACTTGTCGTCAAAGCTGATCTCTTCCACCCGGCCGATGACAACGCCCGCACTTTTGACGGCTGCGCGCGGCTTCAGGCCGCCAATATTGTCGAATTTGGCCGTGACCTTGTAGGAGCTGTCGAAATTCAGGGAAAGCAGGTTGGCGGACTTGAGTGCCAGGAACAGAATGGCGACTCCGCCAATCAGGACAAACAAACCGACCCAGAGGTCATTTTTCGAGCGTTGCATCGTTCTTTCTTTCAGTGCCCCGGCAGCCCAGGTTCAGGGTGCAAAAAAGGTGCGAAAAGGCGTTGTCCGGATTCTCGCATGGCTTGTTTGGACAGGTATTGCGGCGCTTTAAACACTAAACATCAGTGTGGTCAGCAAAAAGTCCAGCCCGAGCACGGCCAGCGAGGCCACAACCACGGTCCGGGTCGTGGCGCGCGACACGCCTTCGGGCGTGGGCTGGGCTTCAAAACCCTGGTAGAGCGCCACAAAGGTGACGGTCACGCCAAACACAAAACTCTTGACGATGCCGTTGCCCACGTCGCGCCAGACATCCACGCCCGACTGCATCTGGCTCCAGAATGAACCCGCATCCACGCCAATCATCACCACGCCGACGACCCAGCCGCCAATGATGCCGACGGCGCTGAACACAGCCGCCAGCAGCGGCATCGCGATGATGCCGCCCCAAAAGCGCGGCGCCAGGATACGTTTGACCGGGTCCACCGCCATCATCTCCATGGCCGACAACTGCTCGCCGGCTTTCATCAGGCCGATTTCGGCGGTCAGGGCCGTACCGGCGCGGCCGGCAAACAGCAAGGCGGTCACAACAGGGCCAAGCTCCCTGACCAAGCTCAGGGCGACCAGCAGGCCAAGCGCCTCCGACGAGCCATAGCGCTGCAAGGTGTAATAACCCTGCAGCCCGAGCACAAAGCCGACAAACAGGCCGGACACCGAAATGATGGCCAGCGAATAATTGCCAAGAAAGAATATCTGGTCACGCACCAGCCCAAAGCGTGCCAGCGCCGGCCCTGTCATGGCCAGCAGGCGCGACAGCAAGCGGGTGGCATAACCCAGTTGGGTCAACTGGTCGCGCACGGCAAAACCGAGGTTGGAGATCAATCGCACAGGGCTGTAACGGCTCATCGGTATACCTTCGTGCTGCGCACTGCGGTGCGAGCTTGCTTGGGGCGGCCCGGCGCGGCGCTCATGAACGCTCCCCCCTGCGCTTTGCGGCCGGATTGCCAAAGTCATCGGCCACTTCCGGCCCGGGGTAATGGAATTTCACGGGGCCTTCGCTCAGCGCGTTGACAAACTGGTGTACCAGCGGGTCGGTGGAATGCCTGACCTCGTCGGGCGTGCCCTGCGCCGCAATGCCGCCGTTGGCCAGGATGATGACCTGGTCGGCGATGCGAAAGGTTTCTTCCAGGTCATGCGAAACCACGATGCTGGTAATGCCCAGGGTGTCATTGAGCTGGCGAATCAGCTGCGCGGCAGTGCCCAGCGAGATCGGGTCCAGCCCGGCAAAAGGCTCGTCGTACATGATGAGTTCGGGATCCAGCACAATGGCACGCGCCAGTGCCACACGCCTGGCCATGCCGCCTGAAACTTCGCTGGGCATCAAATCCCGCGCCCCGCGCAGGCCGACGGCATTGAGTTTCATCAGCACGATGTCGCGGACCATACGCTCGTCCAGCCCCGTGTGCTCGCGCAGCGGGAAAGCGACGTTGTCAAACACGCTCAAATCGGTAAACAGCGCGCCAAACTGGAACAGCATGCCCATGCGGCGGCGGGCTGCGTAGAGCGCGGGCTGCGTCATCTGCGCCACGTTTTTGCCGTCAAACAGCACTTCGCCGTGGTTGGCCTTTTGCTGGCCGCCTATGAGGCGCAGCACGGTGGTCTTGCCACCGCCGGAAGCACCCATGAGCGCCGTGACCTTGCCACGCGGCACGGAAAAAGTGACCTTGTCGAGGATGACTCGATCCCCCACCGATGCCGGGTAGGAAAAGGTCACGTCCTTGAATTCAACCAGCGCGGAAACAGGGGACATGGGGGTATCGGGCATTAAAAATCGCGGCGCCGGCATGCAGCCCGGGCCTTGTAAACAGGTGCCTGAATGATAAGGGCATTGGTCCATCCGCTTCCGGCCCAAGGCCTTGGACCCGGGCGGGCTTGCGATTTGCTCCTGATTTAATAGCTGGCTGCGCTTATGGTTATTGGGCTACAGGCAAATTTCATCTCAACCCAAAAGCAAAATCAGGCAGTTTTCACAGGAAAATCCCGAAAAACGACCTGATTTATGAGCCCAATATGCCTGTGGCCGCCGTCCAATAAGCGCGACCAGCTATTATTTTTATAGCGAAATTTGCAAGGCCTAGCGAGGCAGATCGCTATAGCCCATGAGGAACTCGTCCACCGAACGCGCGGCTTGCCGGCCTTCCCTGATCGCCCAAACTACGAGTGACTGGCCGCGCCGGATATCGCCTGCCGCAAAGACCTTGGGCACATTGGTGGCGTAGCCGCCCGTGAATTCCGTGCTGGCTTTGGCGTTGCCGCGGTTGTCTTTTTCCACCCCAAAGGCCTCCAGTACCGAGGCCACCGGCGAGACAAAACCCATGGCCAACAGCACCAGGTCGGCCTTGAGGGTCTGCTCCGAGCCCGGCACTTCAACCATCTTGCCGTCTTTCCATTCAACACGAACGGTTTTCAGGCCTGTGACCTTGCCTTTTTCGCCAAGCAGTTCCTTGGTGGAGATGGCAAACTCACGCTCGCAACCTTCTTCATGGCTGGAGCTGGTGCGCAGCTTGATAGGCCAGTAAGGCCAGGTCATGGGGCGGTTTTCTTCTTCGGGCGGCTGGGGCATCAGCTCGAACTGCGTGACGCTGGCAGCGCCGTGGCGGTTGCTGGTGCCAACACAGTCAGAACCCGTGTCGCCGCCACCAATCACGATGACGTGTTTGCCGTCAGCCCGCAACTGGCCCTTGACCTTGTCGCCGGCATTGACCTTGTTCTGCTGGGGCAGGAACTCCATGGCGAAATGCACGCCGTCGAGGTCGCGGCCGGGCACCGGCAGGTCGCGCGATTGTTCTGCGCCGCCGGTCAGGATCACAGCATCAAAGTCTTTTTGCAGTTGCTCGGCGCTAATGGTTTCCTTGGCCCAGTTGGTGACCTTGGAACCCTTGGGCAGGCTGCCTATCATCACGCCACAACGGAAAGTCACACCCTCGGCCTGCATCTGCTCAACGCGGCGGTCAATATGGATCTTTTCCATCTTGAAGTCAGGAATGCCGTAACGCAACAGGCCGCCCACGCGGTCGTTCTTTTCAAACAGCGTCACGTCGTGTCCGACGCGCGCCAGTTGTTGTGCTGCGGCCATGCCTGCAGGGCCGGAGCCCACAACAGCAACCTTCTTGCCGGTCTTGTGTTTTGGCAGCTGCGGCTTGACCCAGCCCTCGGACCAGGCGCGGTCGATGATGGCGTGTTCAATGGACTTAATGCCCACCGCGTCGTCGTTCACGTTGAGCGTGCAGGCAGCCTCGCAGGGCGCCGGGCAGATACGGCCGGTGAACTCGGGGAAGTTGTTGGTGCTGTGCAGCGTGTCGATGGCGTTTTTCCAGTCGGCACGAAACACCATGTCGTTGAAGTCCGGAATGACGTTGTTGACCGGGCAGCCGTTGTTGCAAAACGGCGTGCCGCAGTCCATGCAGCGTGCTGCCTGCTTGTTGGCCTGTGCGTCGTCAAGGCCAACGACAAATTCCCTGTAGTTCTTCAGGCGCTCGGCGACGGGCTTGTAGCCCTCTTCGATGCGCTCGTATTCCATGAAGCCGGTGATTTTTCCCATAATGAAATCCTGTCGATTCGATTGTCTTTTTCAGTGCAAGCTGGATGTGTTTAGGTGCCCGGCCTTATTTGGCCGCTACAGCTTCCTGATTGGTCGCCACTTGCGCACTGGTGGTTTCGGTCGAGGCCTCCAGCTTGCGCTCCTTGCGCTCGATCAGGGCCCGTTTGTATTCATTGGGGAATACCTTCACAAACTTCAGGCGCGATTCGCTCCAGTTGTCCAGCAGTTCGCGGGCGCGTTTGCTGCCGGTCCAGCGGTGGTGGTCCTGCAGCAGGCGCTTGAGCAATTCCTCATCGCTTTCGCCCGCGTGCCAGTCGGCCTTGTCGTGGGTGTGCTGCTCAGCGGTGGTGACGATGCGGTCCATGGAGACCATGGAGGTGTTGCAGCGCGTGGCGAACAGGCCGTCTTCGTCATACACATAGGCCACGCCGCCGCTCATGCCGGCTGCGAAGTTGCGGCCGGTCTTGCCCAGCACGGCGACCGTGCCGCCCGTCATGTATTCGCAACCATGGTCGCCCGTGCCTTCAACGACGGCCGTTGCGCCTGACAGGCGCACGGCAAAACGCTCGCCGGCCACACCGCTGAAGAAGGCTTCGCCGGTGGTCGCGCCATACAGCACGGTGTTGCCGACGATGGTGTTTTTATGCGACTCACCGCGAAAGTCGATACTGGGGCGCACGATAATACGGCCGCCCGACAAGCCCTTGCCGGTGTAGTCGTTGGCATCGCCTATCAGGTACATGGTGATGCCCTTGGCCAGGAAGGCGCCGAAAGACTGGCCGCCCGTACCTTCGAGCTGGATGCGCAGCGTGTCGTCAGGCAGGCCCTGCGGATGGTGGCGCGTCAATTCACCTGACAGCATGGCACCGACAGTACGGTTGACGTTGCGCGCCACTTCGATGAACTGGACTTTTTCGCCCTTTTCAATTGCGGCTTTCGATTTTTCGATCAGGCGCACGTCCAGCGCCTTTTCGAGCGCGTGGTCCTGCTCCATCACATGCAGGCGCGGCACGTCGGCCGGTACGCCAGGCTGGTAGAACAGGCGGCTGAAATCAAGACCGCTGGCCTTCCAGTGGGCAATGCCTTTTTGCGTGTCCAGCAGATCGGCGCGGCCAATCAGGTCGTCAAACTTGCGCACGCCCAGCTGCGCCATCAGCTGGCGCGCCTCTTCGGCGACAAAGAAGAAATAATTGACCACATGCTCGGGCTTGCCGCTGAATTTCTGGCGCAGCACAGGGTCCTGCGTGGCAACACCGACCGGGCAGGTGTTGAGATGGCATTTGCGCATCATGATGCAGCCTTCAACCACCAGCGGTGCGGTGGCAAAGCCGAACTCGTCGGCCCCCAGCAACGCGCCAATGACAACGTCGCGACCAGTCTTCATCTGGCCGTCTGCCTGCACACGGATGCGGCCGCGCAGGCGGTTCAGCACCAGGGTCTGCTGGGTTTCGGCCAGGCCGATTTCCCAGGGCGAGCCGGCATGTTTGATGGACGACCAGGGCGAAGCGCCCGTGCCGCCGTCATGGCCGGCGATCACCACGTGGTCCGACTTGGCCTTGGCCACGCCCGCCGCGATGGTGCCGACACCGACTTCGCTGACCAGCTTGACGCTGATGCTGGCGCGCGGGTTCACGTTTTTCAGGTCGTGAATCAGTTGTGCCAGGTCTTCAATCGAATAAATGTCGTGGTGCGGTGGTGGCGAAATCAAACCGACACCGGGCACGGAGTAACGCAGCGAACCAATGTATTCGCTGACCTTGCCACCAGGCAGTTGGCCACCCTCGCCGGGCTTGGCGCCCTGCGCCATCTTGATCTGGATCTGGTCTGCAGACACCAGGTATTCCGCAGTCACGCCAAAGCGGCCTGAAGCCACCTGCTTGATCTTGGACCGCAGCGAATCGCCGTCCTGCAGCGGCATGTCGACCTCGACCTGTTTCGGGCCGATCACGCTTTTCAGCGTTTCACCTTTTTTGATCGGGATGCCCTTGAGCTCCTGGCGATAACGGTTCGGGTCTTCACCGCCCTCGCCCGTGTTGCTCTTGCCGCCAATGCGGTTCATGGCGACGGCCAGCGTGGCGTGCGCCTCCGTGCTGATCGAGCCCAGCGACATCGCGCCGGTGGCAAAACGCTTGACGATCTCCTTGGCCGGCTCGACTTCGTCAATCGGGATGGCCTTGGACGGATCAATTTTGAATTCGAACAGACCGCGCAAGGTCATGTGGTCGCGGTTCTGGTCGTTGATCAGCTGGGCGTACTCCTTGTACGTGTTCCAGTTGTTGGAGCGTGTGGAATGCTGCAGCTTGGCAATCGCGTCGGGCGTCCACATATGGTTTTCGCCGCGCACGCGCCAGGCGTATTCGCCGCCGGCGTCCAGCATGTTGGCCAGAACCGGGTCGTCGCTGAAGGCGGCGCGATGCATGCGCAGCGCTTCTTCGGCAATCTCGAACACACCCATGCCCTCCACCTGGCTGGCCGTGCCGGTGAAGAACTTGGCGATGGTGCTGCGGTTCAGGCCAATGGCCTCGAACAGCTGCGCGCCGCAATAACTCATGTAGGTAGACACGCCCATCTTGGACATGATCTTGGACAGGCCCTTGCCGATGGCCTTGGTGTAGTTGTAAACCGCCTTGTCGGTGCTCAGGTCGCCCGGCAAGCCTTTGGACAACTCCGCCAGCGTTTCCATCGCCAGGTACGGATGGACGGCCTCAGCGCCGTAACCTGCCAGCACGGCGAAATGGTGCACTTCACGTGCCGAGCCGGTTTCAACCACCAGGCCGGCGGTCGTACGCAGGCCCTCCTTCACCAGGTGCTGGTGGATGGCCGACAGGGCCAACAGGGCTGGGATCGCAACCTGCGTGGCGGTCACGCCGCGATCGCTGATGATGAGTATGTTTTTACCGGTCCTGATCGCGTCCACCGCTTCGGCGCAAAGGGAGGCGAGCTTGGCTTCCACGCCCTCATGGCCCCAGGCCAGCGGATAGGTGATGTCCAGCGTGTAACTCTTGAACTTGCCCTGGGTGTGCGCCTCGATGTCGCGGAGCTTTTGCATGTCGGCAACATTCAATACCGGCTGGCTGACTTCCAGCCGCATGGGCGGATTCACCTGGTTGATGTCCAGCAGATTCGGCTTGGGGCCCACAAACGACACCAGCGACATCACGATGGCTTCGCGAATCGGGTCTATGGGCGGATTCGTCACCTGCGCAAACAACTGCTTGAAGTAGTTGTAGAGCGACTTGTTCTTGTTCGACAGCACGGCCAAAGGGCTGTCGTTGCCCATGGAGCCCGTGGCTTCTTCGCCGTTGGCGGCCATGGGCGACATCAGGAACTTGATGTCTTCCTGCGTGTAGCCAAAAGCCTGCTGCCTGTCCAGCAAGGTGATATTGGACGCAGCCAGGTTTTTGGTAGCACCGTCAGATGCAGCCGCCTTTTGCGGAACGTCATCGAGCTTGATGCGCAGGTTTTCAATCCACTGCTTGTAGGGCTTGCTGTGGGCCAGCGTGGCCTTGATTTCCTCGTCGTCGATCATGCGGCCCTGTTCCAGGTCGATCAGGAACATCTTGCCGGGCTGCAGGCGCCACTTGCGCACAATCTTGTTTTCAGGAACCGGCAACACGCCGGACTCGGAAGCCATGATGACCAGGTCGTCATCGGTCACGCAATAGCGCGATGGGCGCAGGCCATTGCGGTCCAGCGTGGCGCCTATCTGGCGGCCGTCGGTGAAGACGATGGAGGCCGGGCCGTCCCAGGGTTCGAGCATGGCTGCGTGGTATTCGTAAAAGGCCTTGCGGCGCTCGTCCATGGTGGTGTGCTGCTCCCAGGGCTCGGGAATCATCATCATCACGGCCTGGCTGATCGGGTAGCCCGACATGGTCAGCAGCTCAAGGCAGTTATCGAACGTTGCGGTGTCGGACTGGTCGGCAAAACTGATGGGGTAGAGCTTTTGCAGGTCGGTACCCAACACTGGCGAGGACATCACGCCTTCGCGCGCCTTCATCCAGTTGTAGTTGCCCTTGACGGTGTTGATTTCACCGTTGTGGGCGACGTAGCGATAAGGGTGGGCCAGCGGCCACTCGGGGAAGGTATTGGTTGAAAAGCGCTGGTGCACCAGGCCCAGGGCCGACACGCAACGCTCATCCGTCAGGTCGCGGTAATACGTGCCGACCTGGTCGGCCAGCAACAGGCCCTTGTAGACCACGGTGCGGCTGGACATGCTGGGAACGTAGTATTCCTTGCTGTGCGTCAGGCGCAGATTCTGGATGGCTGCACTGGCGGTTTTGCGGATCACATACAGCTTGCGTTCCAGCGCATCCTGCACGATGACGTCGTTGCCGCGGCCTATGAAAATCTGGCGCAGTATGGGTTCTTTTTCGCGCACGGTGGGCGACATCGGCATGTCGCGGTTGACCGGCACGTCACGCCAGCCCAGCAGCACCTGGCCTTCAGCCTTGACGGCGCGCTCCAGCGCCTCTTCGCAGGCCAGACGCGAGGCATGCTCCTTGGGCAAAAACACCATGCCCACGCCGTACTCGCCGGGCGGTGGCAATTGCACGCCCTGCTTGGCAAGCTCTTCACGGTAAAGCGCATCGGGCAGCTGGATCAGGATGCCGGCGCCGTCACCCATGAGCTTGTCGGCACCGACAGCACCCCGGTGGTCCAGGTTTTCAAGAATCTTCAGGCCCTGCTGGACGATGGCATGGGATTTATGCCCCTTGACGTGCGCCACAAAGCCCACGCCGCAGGCGTCATGTTCGTTGCTGCCTGAATACAGGCCATGGTCTTGAAGATCTTTAATTTCAGCAGCCGTCGTCATGGCGCACTCCTAGTCAATTTATTTCGCGGGGATACGGATGATAAAGGGATGCAACAACAATGCCAAACAAAATAATAAGGGTCAGATCATAATTAATTTCCGACAAAATTTATCAATTCATAATTAGGGACATATTAAATTAGAATAAAAAATCCCATTAAATCAACAACTTATTCAACATTTAATCCGATACAACCTTGGCTGGAGGGCGTCCAGCCTGGTTTTTCTGGACGCGACGTGTTGTTCGTTTTTGCAGTTCAGCCACAAATTTGGCTTCACCCAATGCCCAGCCGCTGAGCACGGATTGGGTCAGTGCTGCCTGCTGGTCAGGGTGAATGCCGGCTCGCACCAATTCGGCGTAAGCGGCCTCACGGGCAAAAGGAGTGTTGCCCAAAGACCAGTACAAGGGGTGCGGCGTGACGAGCTTGTCGGCACGCAGCCCGGCATAGTGCCCATGGCTGGACCAGGGATAGTCACCAGCTTCCGCCACCAGGCCTGCACGCACCGGGTTGAGGTCCATATAGGCCATGCATAGCAACAAGTAGGGATCAGCCTGGATCAATGTGGAGCGGTAGCGCCCTTCCCATAGGGTGCCGGACCGGCCTTGCAGGTCATTGAAATAACGAACATAGCTGCGTCCCACAGCCTGCATCATCTGCGGCAAGCCCTTTTCCGCTTGGGGCGTTGCCAACAGGTGAAAGTGATTGCCCATCAACACGTAGGCGTGGATGGCGACATCAAATCTCTTCGCGTTTTCGTGCAGCAGACCCAGGAGATGGCGGTAATCGTCCATCGTCGCAAAAATCGGCTGGCGATTGTTGCCCCGTTGAATCACATGATGCGGGTAGCCGGGCAGCGTGAGACGGGGGAGTCGGGCCATATGAAGAGAACAGGGATTGTTTGAGAATGTCAGCCCAGTTTAATGGGAATCCGACCCCAATTAAATCGCAACACTGTCCTGCTTTAGCAGGAGCCTTTTTTTGCCCCTAGTAAACCGGCACGATCCGGAAACTCAGGAATGCTGCCTGCGCAGCAACTCTGCATGTATCTGCACCGCAAGCGCCAGGCCGATGGCGCACAAAGCCACACTCACCCAGCCCGTCCACTGCCAGCCACCTGCGTGCACCGCCACCCAGGCCACCAGGGGTGGCACGGCGACCTGTCCGGCCGACGACCACTGCTGCATCCAGCCGACGGTGGTAGACACGGCAGCCGTGCTGGGTGCCAGCCGGAGCGCCAGACTGAAGAGAGTGGCCGGAATCAGGCCGCCCACCATGGAGAAAACCAGCACGGCGGCATATTGCACCCACGGACCGGCATTCGTGCCAAAAGCCAGCAAGGCGCCCGCCCCCATGGCCAGAAAACCCGTGACCAGCAGGGTCAGCGGCTGCACCCTGCGTTCCAGCAAACGCCCGGCAACAACATTGCCCACCATATTGAGCGACGCCGCAAGCGCGGTCAGCCATCCGACCATGGTGCTGGCAATACCGGCCTTCGCGTAAATCGAGGGCAAAAAGCCCACAACGGCCAGCCACTGGCCCGAATAGGCGGCAAAGGTCAGCGCCATCAGCCAGACCGGGCGTGAGCGCAGGGTCTGGCCAAGCAAACTGCCCTGGCGGGAACTGCCGGGCGAATTCCCTCCGGCAACCGGACGGCCATGCAAAGGCGTATCCGCCGGAACATACCAGCCAAAAGCGACGGCCGTCGCGACAGTCATCGCGGCCAGCAGACACCACCACACCCGCCAGCCACCATCGTGCGAGCCCAGAAGCATGACCCACGGCCCAAGCAGCAGAGCCAGTGAAGTCCCCAGCGGCATGTAGGTGCCCCATACACCCAGCATGCTGTTGATGCGCTCGCGACGCACAAGCTGACGCAACATGCCTGGGCCTGGCAGCACCACCCACAGGAAACCCAGACCTTCAAGGGCGCGGGTGGCGAGCAGCCACGCGGCACTGTCGGCCAGGGCGCCCAGCGCACTGGCACAACCCAGCAGCAACAAACCGCCCACCATGCTGCGTTTGAGGCCCATGCGTTGCGCGGCCAGGCCGGTCAGCAACCCCAGCGACATGCCGGCCAGTTGGACCAGCGATAACAAAAAGCCTGCCTGCAGCAGCGAAATACCCAGCACCCGCTCCAGCACGGGCAATGCCGGCGGCAGTTTGCCAATATGCAATGCGGCAACAATGCCTGCTGCCACCACGCAGAAAGCTGCCGGCATGCTGGGGACAACGCTGGTTTTTGGATCACTCACATCAAACAATCACATCAAAGAATCAAAAGACTGGCCCGCAGGACTCAGGCGGGAAAAACGCTGCGCCCCATCAGGCGCTCATGCTCTTTCGCGGCGAAGCGGTCGGTCATGCCTGCAATGTAGTCGGCCACCACACGCTCAGGTTTTGCACCCGCCGCATGCGGCATGTCGATGCCGTCAAAGCGGTCGATATGTGCCTGCGGCATCTGCGCCGGGTCGGCCATGTAAGCCTCAAACAGATCACGCACCACCTGCTTGGCGGCCTGCGTGGTTTCAACGACCTGTGGATGGCGGTATAAATTTTGTAGCAGGAAGCGCTTGAGGGACGCCGACCGGGATGCCATTTCCTCATCAAAGCAGACCAGCGGGGGATGCTCGCGAACGGCATCGACATTGGCTGGCGCAGCCTTCCGAACTGCGCCCAGCGTCGCATCGATCACGTTGTAGACCTGCGCGCTGAGCATTCGGCGTATGGTTTCAAACAGCAGCCGCCGGCCCTGCAGGCCTGGATTCGCGAGTTCGGTCTCGCGGCGGTATTGGCTGAACAGCGCCACGTCTTCGAGCTGGTCCATGCCCAGCAATCCCGAACGAACGCCATCGTCGATGTCATGGGCGTTGTAGGCAATCTCGTCTGCCAGGTTGGCCAGTTGCGCCTCCAGGCTGGGTTGCTGCCATCGGGGCCCGGAAGAATCCTGCGCTACAAAACGATGGGCTACACCGACGGGCTCACGGGCTTCAATGTGCCGGGCATTGCGGCGGGAGCAGTGCTTCAGGATTCCCTCGCGGGTTTCAAACGTGAGGTTCAGGCCGTTGTAGGCCGGGTAACGTTCTTCCAGGGAGTCGACCACGCGCAGGCTTTGCAGGTTGTGTTCGAAACCCGCGCTTTCAGGGTTGTGTGTTTTCAGGCAGTTGTTCAGCGCATCCTGGCCTGCATGCCCGAACGGGGTATGGCCCAAATCGTGCGCCAGTGCAATCGCCTCCACCAGGTCTTCGTTGAGCTTTAGCGTGCGGGCGATGGAGCGGCCGAGCTGGGCCACCTCCAGCGAATGCGTCAGCCGCGTACGAAACAGGTCGCCCTCATGGTTCAGGAAAACCTGTGTCTTGTAAACCAGCCGGCGAAACGCCGTGGAGTGAACAATGCGGTCACGGTCACGCTGGAAGTCGGATCGCGTAGGCGCTGCCGGCTCGGGGAATCTGCGGCCACGCGACGTGCGCGGGTCGCAGGCGTAAGGTGCCAGGGTCATGAGTTAGTGATAAAAATAGCCTGCAGCCAAGTCAGAATGCCTGCAACCAGCTATTAAATTAGGAGCAAATAGAAAACCATCCCAATGATTACCGGCAGCAGGCATCTATGACCTCACGCACCAGGGCATCCGGTGCAGCCCGAACTACCGCACTGCCGGGGCCCTCGACCAGCACAAAGCGGATTTCACCGGCCTCTGATTTTTTATCAATCCGCATCAGCTCAAGGTAACGGCCGGCGTTGTCGGCCTCAGAAAGGACAGGCCCCTTGACCGGCAACCCGGCGCGCCGGACAAGTTGCACCAGGCGTTCTACAAACGTCATGTCAACCAGGCCCAGGCGCTGCGACAAATGCGCCGCCATCACCATGCCGCAACCCACACCTTCACCATGCAGCCATTCGCCGTAACCCAGCCCGGACTCGATGGCATGCCCAAAGGTGTGGCCGAAATTCAAAATGGCGCGCAAACCCTGTTCACGCTCATCCTGGCCAACTACCCAGGCCTTGATCTCGCAGCTGCGCTGGATGGCATGGGCCAGGGCAGCCGGGTCCCGCGCCAGCAAGGCATCCAGGTTGTTTTCAATCCAGTCCAGGAAGGCCAGGTCTGCGATGGGCCCGTATTTGATGACTTCAGCAAGCCCGGCGCTGAGCTCGCGTGCAGGCAGGGTCTTGAGCACATCCAGGTCGCACACCACCAGCTGCGGCTGGTAAAAGGCGCCAATCATGTTTTTCCCCAGCGGGTGGTTGATCGCCGTTTTACCCCCGACCGAAGAATCCACCTGCGCCAGCAATGTCGTTGGCACCTGCACAAAAGGCACGCCGCGCATATAACTTGCAGCGGCAAAGCCGGTCATGTCACCAACGACACCACCGCCCAATGCAAACAACACCGTCTTGCGGTCACAACCGTTTTCCAGCAGCGCGTCAAAAATCAGCTGCAGTGTTTGCCAGTCCTTGTGAACCTCGCCATCCGGCAAGGTTGTCAGCAGCACTCTGCCGTAACGGGTCTTCAATGCTGCCTGAAGCTGGGCAGCATAAAGCGGCGCTACCGTGGTATTGGAAACAATCAGGGCAGTACTTGCCGCAGGCAGGTTCTGGTAGCCTGCAACGTCGCCCAACAGGCCCTGGCCGATGACGATCGGATAGCTGCGCTCGGCCAGGCTGATCTGCACATGCGCCCTGGCGGAAAGAGAGTTTTCTTGCATAGTCCTCAAGTGTAGGGGCACTGGCGAAAGCACTGGACGCGGAGTCCCGCATCACCGCGGTCAGTGTCTGGACTCTTCCTTTCCTTGCTACGCCCGCGCCGGCACGATTCCCGCCAGCTCCAGCTGCATCAGGATCATGTTGACCAGCGTGGACACCGAAGGACGGCCTGTTTCTATGACGAAATGCGAGGTTTCCCGGTACAAAGGGTCGCGTACGCCGTAAAGTTCCTTGAGGCGGGCGAGCGGATCGGACACCTGCAGCAGGGGACGGTTCTGGTCGTTGCGCAGGCGGCGAAACACATCTTCAGGCGCGGAATGCAGGTAAATCGCCTGGGTCCGCTGGCGCAAATGTTCGCGATTGGCCGGTCGCAAAATCGTGCCGCCCCCCGTGGAGAGTACGCAGGCACCATCCAGCGTCAGTTCATCGACAACGGCTTCTTCGAGGTCACGAAATGCGGACTCGCCTTCG
This sequence comes from Polaromonas aquatica, assembly GCF_042659145.1. Lineage (NCBI taxonomy): Bacteria > Pseudomonadati > Pseudomonadota > Betaproteobacteria > Burkholderiales > Comamonadaceae > Polaromonas > Polaromonas aquatica. The sequence continues at coordinate 60,667 of NZ_JBHSRS010000079.1, forward strand.
CGCTCGAAAAACTCGCGTATGGAGCAGCCGATCCGCTGTTCTATAACCAGGTCGGAGTCTATGAACTTGACATCAAGCCGCCTGGCAAGCTGCCGGCCTATCGTGGATTTACCCGAGCCAGGTAAACCCACGCAGGCGATTCTGGCTGGGAGTGCATTCACTTTGAAATTTGCAGTGCAGTCAATATGGGCAGGCCTTACAGCCTGCGGAGATCCGGGAGTTTACGCCTGCCTGCAGTATGAGAAAGTCGCAAACCCCGCCATCAATTGACCAGCGGGGATTTTTTCATGCCAAACGACTGTGTCAGGCTTAACGCAACGGCGCCCCATTCGTCAGCATTTTGGGCGTGATGAACACCAGCAGCTCATTTTTGGTAGCCGTGCGGGTCTTGGTTTTAAACAGGTTGCCGACGCCCGGCAGGTCCCCAAAGAATGGCACCTTGGTTTCGTCTTCACGATCGTTTTGCTCGTAAATACCGCCAATCACAACCGTTCCACCGTTTTCGACCAGCACCTGCGTCTGTATGTGTTTGGTATCGATGGCAAAGCCGTTGGCAGTAGAACGGCCCACGCTGTCCTTGTTAACGTCCACGTTAAGAATGATATTTCCCTCGGGCGTGATCTGCGGCGTGACCTCAAGCTTCAGATTGGCTTTACGAAAAGCAATCGACGTAGCGCCGCTGGATGTGGCTTGCTGGTATGGCAACTCAGTGCCTTGCTCAATGATCGCCTTGACTTGGTCGGCCGTCACGATGCGGGGGCTGGACACAATTTTTCCCTTGCCATCTGCCTCCGCAGCAGATATCTCAAGGTTCAGGAAGCGTGTTTTTGCAGCGTTGAATAAAGATACAGCAAATGTGGCTGCGGGAAACCCGTTCTGCCCGACCCCAGGCAAACTTACAAATTCTCCAGCTGTCGTGCCTGCGGTGGTGGCGTTGTAGCTACCTCCGAAAGCCGAGTTGGCATTTTGATTAAACGGCTGTCCTCCAAGCCTGACGCCCAAAGATTTCCCGAATGTGTCAGCAGCCTCCACAATCCGCGCCTCTATCAACACCTGTCGCACGGGAATATCGAGTTTGGCGATCAGGGCCTGCACCTGCTCAAGCGAGGAAGGCACATCTGTTACAAATAACTGATTGGTTCGCACTTCAGCAATCACGCTGCCCCTGGCCGACAGCATCTTGGTTGCGCCAATACCCACGCCCCGCAAATTGACGGCGATATCCGATGCCTTTGCATAGTTCAGCTTGAAATCCTGGGTACGCAACTGCTCCAGGCTCTGAATTGCATTTTTAGACTCCAGGTCAAGCTTGTCCTTGGCAGCCAGCTCATCCTTGGGCGCGATAAGCAGGACGTTGCCCGATTTACGCATTCCCAGCCCTCTGGCCTGCAAAATAATATCCAGCGCCTGGTCCCAGGGTACATCCTTCAAACGCAGCGTGACATTTCCAGTGACCGTATCGGAAGTCACGACATTGAAGTTGGTGAAATCTGCAATCACCTGCAGGAGAGAACGGATTTCAATATTCTGGAAATTCAGGGACAATTTTTCGCCGTTATAACCCGGCCCTTGCGTCAGTTTGTTGGCGTCAACTTTTTGCTGACGCACTTCCAGCACAAACTGGTTATCGCTCTGGTATGCGCTGTGCTCCCACAAGCCCTTTGGCTCGACCACCATGCGCACCTTGTCGCCGGACTGGAAAGTTGTCACGCTCTGCACCGGAGTACCAAAGTCGGCCACGTCCAGGCGACGGCGCAGGCCTTCAGGAAGCGCGGTCTTCAAAAATTCCACCACCAGTGTCTGGCCTTGCTGGCGAATGTCAACGCCCACCTGGTTATTGGGCAGGTCCACCACGATACGCCCGGAACTGTCAGGGCCACGCCTGAAATCGAGGTCCTTCAAAGGCAGGATGTCACGATTGCGGTTTTCAGCGAATACAGGCGCCGCAACAGCCGAAGGGGCCGCAGCAACCACGGGGTCCAGCGTGACCAGCAGGGATTTTCCCTGTATCTCGGCCCTGTACGCTGTTGAAGCCTTGAGGTTCAGGACTACTCGGGTCCGTCCTCCGGCCTGGATCACATTGGCCGAACGCATATTGCCCAAATTGATATCAACAGCCGAGCGCCCCATGGCGCTGTCAACCCCAGGGAAATCAAGCGCAATGCGTGCCGGCGTCTGGATGCTGAAACCCGTTGGAACTGCAGCCAGGGGCTCAGCCAGGTCAATCCGGATAACCTCAGAGCCACCCTGGACAGAACCAGTCACAGACTGGATCGCATTGGCAGCTTGCGCAGAGGGTGAAAACGCTGCCGCAAATATTGCAATCGAAATGGAGGCGCAAGCCAGCACAACCCCAAGCAAGCCCTGCCGGCTGCCTCTTCGGGCAACTGTTTTGGATGTCGATGCCTGCTTGTTCATTTTGATCCCTCTTGAAGCTGTAAAGTCGCCGCTCGCTCTATCCATTCGCCGGCGGCATCCTGGACAATCTCACGCAAAGTCAGGCCCGTCTCCGAAACCTTGGTAATACGGCCGTAGTTCTGGCCCAGATAATTGCCCACACGAACCTGATAAAGCAGGTTGTCAACGCGCACCAGCGCAACGGGTTGCCCCACCTTGATGAGGCTGCCCACCATGACAACCGCATCCAGCGGGGAAGCCTCCAGGGGCTCCTTGCGCCTTGCCAGTTCCGGCGCAATCAAGGCGGCATTGGCCGTCACCTGGTTTGAATCCCGTTTCAGGGCCTGTGCCAGTTTTTGACTGCTGAAAGGCTCCGTGGAGCCCTCCTGGGTATAAGGCTGCGGAGCAAATTTGGTGGGCTCGGGCAAACGCTCAACCCTGGGCCTGGTCTGGTTGCGCTGCTCCGTCATCCATTGCTGCAATTGCTCCTCATCCGACGCACCACAACCGGCCAGCCCCAATAGGCAACCGATCAGCAATGCCCGGGTGGATACCTGTTTACAGGAGATCATTTTTTCTCTCCCTTGGCAGGCCCGGCTTTACGCTGCAGGGCAACTTCGTCGTTATCCAGGTAGCGGAAGGTTTTGGCGGTGGTATCCATCGTCAGCGTACCCTCCTTGGCCGGGACCAGCGTCAGGTTGTTCAAGGTCACGATTCGGGAGAGATTGGCAATATCCGCGGCAAAGGCACCGATGTCGTGGTAACGGCCCGTCACACGCACCGCGATGGGCAACTCGGCGTAATACTCTTTCACGCTCACCTGGCCGGGCCTGAACAGCTCAAACTGCAAACTGCGTCCCAGACCGGCCTGGTTAATGTCCGACAGCAAGGCGTCCATTTCTGCTTTACTGGGCAATTGTTTTTCAAGTTGTGTAACGTACTGTTGAACCTGTTCGCGTTGCTTTTTCAGGGCGTCCAGGCTGGCAGCCTGCGAGAGTTTTTTTGTGAAATCGCCCCGGAGCTGGGTTTCCTTTTCGCGCGCCGCAGTCAACTCTTCATCCGAGGAGCTCAGCCATACAAACCAGAGGCCGACAATGACAAACACAGCCACCGCTGCACACAGAAGATAGCGCGGCAAGGCAGGCCACGACGGCGGATCATTGGGATCCAGGCCTGAAAACTGTGCCTTCAGGCTGGCCTGAAGGCCTGCGAAATCAATATTGGGTTTGGGAATTTTTGCCATGGTCAACTCTGATTCAAACCTTGGCAGGCGCCGGGACCGTGGATCCGGACCCGCTCGCAGCCGACGCAGGGGATTTGGGTTGATCACTTGCACGCTTAAGCACAACACGCATGGAGAAATTGGACACCCGCCTCTGGTCACGAGCGGACAACGCCACATTCGCGGCGGTGATTTCAATCAGTTCGGGCCGGGTCAGCCAGGGACTGTTGTTGCCAAGATTGCGAAGCAGTTCCGATACGCGCTCGTTGGACTGGGCAACACCAGTCAACAACACGACCTGGTTGTCCTGCTTCATGCTGTTGATATACACGCCGTCGGGCAACTGCTTGACCAGCTCAGTCAACAGGTAGACCGGCAAATTCCGGTTGCCCTGCAAATCCTCGACCGCGTTCTGGCGCGCACGAAGTGCGGCAATTTCCTGCTGCAGCCCGGCAATGTCCTTGATCTGCCCTTCGAGCTTGGTAATTTCGGATTTGAGTACGGTATTCCTGTCGTTCTGACTCGAGATCTGTGCCTGGTACCACGAATACACGGCACCGCAAATCAGCCCGCCCACCAGGGCGGCGACACCCAGTGTCGTAAAAAACAGTTCGCGTTTGCGCTTGCGCGCCGCCTCGCGATGGGGGAGCAGATTGACCAGAATCACCGCAAGAACCTCCGCAGAGCCAAACCGCACGACGTCAAATACGATGCAGCTTCACGCCGCATCTTTTTTTCACGGACGTTGTTGCCGATCGTCATCCCGTCAAAAGGATCGGCCCGCATGCTTGCAAACGAGGTCTGCTGCGTCACCGACTCGGTGAGCCCGGGAAGCGCCGAAGACCCCCCCGCCAGCATGACGTAGTCCACCTTGTTGTGCGGCGTACTGGTAAAGAAGAACTGCAGGGCACGCCCGATTTCCTGGGCCATGCTTTCCACAAAAGGCTTTAAAACACCCGACTCATAGTCATCAGGCAAATCGCCGCTACGTTTTTTATTTTCGGCCTCTTCAGGTGAAAAACCATACTGGCGCACAATCAACTGGGTCAGCTGGGCACCGCCAAAGGCCTGGTCGCGCTCATACAGGACTTCATCATTCCGGATGACCTGCATGCTGGTTGTCAGGGCTCCGACCTCGAACAGCGCAACCATGGTATCCACGCCCTTGTTGGGCAGGCTTTCAATCAGGCGCGCAGTGGCCAGCCGGGAGGCATAGGACTCCACATCCACAACGACGGGCTTGAGGCCCGCAGCTTCAGCCAAACCCTGGCGGTCCTGTACCTTTTCCTTGCGGGATGCGGCAATCAGCACCTCGACGTCACCACTGGAGGTGGCGCTTGGCCCCACCACGCAAAAATCCAGGCTTACCTCGTCGAGCGAAAAAGGGATGTACTGGTTAGCCTCGGACTCCACCTGGATTTCAAGCTCGGACTCACTCAAGCCCCCCGGTAGAATGATTTTCTTGGTAATGACGGCCGAGGCAGGAAGGGCCATGGCCACATGTTTTGTGCGCGTCCCGCTCTTTTTGACCACGCGGCGCACAGCCTCGGCCACTTCGTCGAACTTTTCGACGTTGCCATCGGTAATCCAGCCGCGCTCCAGCGGCTCGATGGCACAGCGGTCAAGCACAAGCTGGCCCGCTTTGTCCCGACTCAATTCCACCAGCTTCACGCTGGACGAACTGATATCAAGACCCAGCAATGGCGGTTCCTGGCGGTTGAATAAAGACCCCAAAGAGATCAAGACGGTCCCCAAATGACGGCTAATGAGTAGCCTTGCATACTTAAGAAATCACTTGAATACTATCAGCAAGCCCTTTGTACAGTATGGATTTTTCCTGTTTCGCTTACTATTACCGTTGTCAAAACCCGACGCTTTTTACCAGGCGGGGAGAATCCGTGCTCAAGCACTTTAGGGCTTCAAAAGGTAAAAGTGCGGCCTTGCGCTTACCCGGCCACAGTTTCCGGTCCCCCTGATTTTTATAATAGCTGCGCGCCTTTACGATTGCCTACATGCCGCCAAACCCTTCCACTTCAGCCTCTCCCGACCCAAAATCCAGCCTTTCAAGCCGTCCGCCCTGGCTTCGCTGGCTGATCAAACTCTCCCTTTGGGGGGCGGGCCTGGCGGCGGCCGGCGCCTTGAGCATTCTCATGGTGGTCGCCGTCGCGCTGGCAGTGGCCTACCCCAACCTGCCCGATATCTCCGACCTGTCGGACTACCGGCCCAAGCTGCCCATGCGGGTCTATTCCGCTGATGGCGTTGTGATTGGCGAATTCGGCGAAGAGCGGCGCAGCCTGACACCCATCAAGGACATTCCCCAGGTCATGAAAGATGCCGTGCTGGCCATTGAAGATGCACGGTTCTTTTCACATGGCGGTGTGGACTATCTCGGCGTGATTCGTGCGGGCCTGGCCAACGTGGGCCGGGCCAAAAGCCAGGGCGCCTCGACCATCACCATGCAGGTAGCCCGAAATGTCTACCTGTCGGCCGAAAAAAGCTATACCCGCAAGATCTACGAGATCCTGCTGACCTTCAAGCTGGAGCACCTGCTGACCAAGGACCAGATCCTTGAGATCTATATGAACCAGATCTTCCTGGGCAACCGGGCATATGGCTTCGCGGCCGCTTCCGAGGCTTACTTCGGCAAGCCGCTCAAGGACATCACGATTGCAGAAGCTGCCATGCTGGCCGGCCTGCCCAAGGCGCCGTCGGCCTACAACCCCATCATCAACCCCAAGCGCGCCCGCGCCCGGCAGCTCTACATCATTGAGCGCATGGAAGACAACGGCTTCATCACCAGCGCTCAGGCCACGGCCGCCAAGGCAGAGGAGCTTTCCGTCAGGTCAGGCCCCGACGCGGGCCGCGTACATGCCGAATACGTTGCGGAAACCGTGCGCCAGATGGTGTTTAACCAGTATGGCGACCAGACCTACACGCGCGGACTCAATGTGTACACCACCTTGCGCGCAACCGACCAGACCATGGCTTACAAGGCGCTGCGCAAGGGCATCATGGATTACGAGCGCCGCCAGATTTACCGGGGACCCGAAAAGTTTGTGGATTTGCCGGCAGACGCAGCGGAGCTTGAAGATGCCATCGATGACGCCCTGACCGACAACCCGGACAACGGCGACGTGATGTCGGCGGTTGTTCTCGAAGCCAATCCCAAGCGTATCCTGGCAATGCGGCAGAACAGCGAAAGCGTTGAAATCACAGGTGACGGCCTCAAGCCCGCGCAGTCCGGCCTGTCCGATAAAGCCGCGCCCAACATCAAGATTCGCCGGGGAGCCGTGATTCGCGTCGCCAAAACGCCAAAAGGTACCTGGGAAATCACCCAGTTGCCCGAAGTGGAAGGTGCGTTCGTCGCGCTGGACCCGCGCGATGGTGCGATCCGGGCCCTGGTCGGCGGCTTTGACTTTGAGAAAAACAAGTTCAACCACGTCACGCAGGCCTGGCGCCAGCCGGGCTCCAGCTTCAAACCCTTCATTTATTCTGCCGCCCTTGAAAAAGGGTTCACACCCGCCACGGTTGTCAACGATGCACCGCTGTTCTTTGATGCCGGCGTCACCGGCGGCCAGCCGTGGGAACCCAAAAACTACGACGGCAAGTTTGAAGGCCCCATGACCCTGCGAAACGGCCTGAAGAAATCAAAGAACATGATTTCCATCCGCATACTGCAGGCCATAGGCGCGCCTTATGCCCAGGAGTGGGTTACCCGCTTCGGCTTTGACGCCGAAAAGCACCCCGCCTACCTGACCATGGCGCTGGGTGCCGGCTCGGTGACACCCATGCAAATGGTCACCGCATACTCGGAATTTGCCAATGGCGGCTACCGCATCAATCCCTACCTCGTCACCAAAATTACCGACCAGAAAGGCAAGGTACTGGTTGAAACCAAAACGCCGGCACCAAGCGAAGCCACGCGCGGCATTGATGCCCGCAATGCCTTCATCATGTCCAGCCTGCTGCAGGAGGTAGCGCGATCCGGTACGGCTGCAAGGGCACAGGCAACCCTCAAGCGCCCGGACATCTACGGCAAGACCGGAACGACCAATGACTCGATTGACACCTGGTTTGTCGGCTTCCAGCCAACCCTGGCCGCCGCGGTCTGGATGGGCTTTGACACACCTAAAAACCTGGGCGACCGGGAAACCGGCGGCGGCTTGAGCCTGCCGGTCTGGATCGACTTCATGGGTTATGCCCTCAAGGGCGTGCCGGTCACCGACATCCCCGTACCCGAGGGCGTGGTCAATGTGGGCGGCGAGTGGTATTACGACGAGTACGCCAAGGGCGCCGGGGTGAGCAGCGTGGGGCTGGGACAGCAGGACCCCGCAGCCAATGCGGCCCAGCCGGGAACGACTCCCGGCACGCCCGGTGCGCCAATTTCCGTTTTACCGCCTGCGGATGAAAAGAAACGGATTCTGGACCTGTTCAAGAACTGAAGCCAGGCCGGTCAACCGCTGGACTGGCCTTGTCAGTCCAGCGGTTTGAAACCCAGCGTCTGCCCGGACTGCTCGCTGGCGTAACGCGATAGTCCGCTGAAAAACTCGCTGGCGTCCTTCGTGTCCGTCCACTGGCGGCCATTGAATTTGTAATGAAAACCGCCGGCCCGGGCAGCCATCCAGATTTCCTGCAAGGGCTTCTGGAGGTTGATGACGATCTGGCTGCGGTTGGCAAACGTCAGCGTGATCATTCCGCCGGTGCGCTGGTTGTCGACGTCCGCGTCGGTCTCATCGTTGATCCGGTCGCATGCCAGTTCAACAGCCTTCAGGGCCTTCTCGGCATGGTCCAGATATTCAAGGTCCGTCATTACAATCCCATCATGGTTTTTTCATTTCAAATTTTAGGCCGCCAGCCAAGTGCCTCATGGCGCCATGGACTTGCATTTGCAGTTCTGGGATTGTCAGGCCTGGCCGGTTGCGGGCAAAAGGGCCCCCTGTTTCTGCCGCCACCGGTAAAACCTGTCCCTGCGGTTTCTGCACCCCAACCCGCAGTCGTAGCCCCCGCACTGCCCGCATCGGCTTCCAGATGAGCAACCCTTACGCTCCACTGGGCCAGTCCCCCCTGCACGCCGCGCTCCCGGGCCACCCGTTTGTGGCCTACCGTGACAAAACCCTCCATGTAGAAGATATCGCACTGGATACCCTGGCCGCCACCCATGGAACGCCACTGTTTGTGTACTCCAAAGCCGCCATGCTGGCAGCGCTGGCCGCCTATCAGCGCGGCTTTGCCGGGCGTCATGCGCAAATCTGCTACGCCATGAAGGCCAACTCCTCATTGGGCGTGCTGCAGGTATTTGCCCGCGCCGGCTGCGGCTTTGACATCGTCTCGGGCGGTGAGCTGGACCGCGTGCTGGCCGCTGGCGGTGAAGCCGGCAAGATCATTTTCTCGGGCGTTGGCAAAACCCGCGCCGAGATGCGCCAGGCGCTTGCGGCCGGCATCGGCTGCTTCAATGTCGAGAGTGAAGCAGAGCTGGACGTACTGTCGGAAGTGGCCCTGGCCGCAGGCCTACGCGCGCCCGTCAGCATCCGCGTCAATCCCAATGTAGACCCGAAAACACACCCCTATATTTCCACAGGGCTGAAGGACAACAAGTTCGGCGTGGCGCATGAGGACGCCCTGCGCATTTACCAACACGCCGCCTCGCTCAAAGGCCTGAAGATCGTCGGCATCGATTGCCACATCGGCTCGCAAATCACGGACACTACACCCTACCTCGATGCCATGGACCGCGTGCTGGACCTGGTAGGCGCGATCGAGGGTGCAGGCATCCCGCTGGAGCACATCGACTTCGGCGGCGGGCTGGGCATCAACTACAACAACGACACGCCACCCGAGGCCGACGTGCTCTGGCAGCAGTTGCTGGCCAAGCTGGATGCGCGGGGTTACGGAAACAAAAAACTGATGATAGAGCCCGGGCGCTCGCTGGTCGGCAATGCCGGCGTCTGCCTGACCGAGGTGCTCTACGTCAAACCCGGCGAACATAAAAACTTCTGCATCATCGATGCAGCCATGAACGACCTGCCACGCCCGGCGATGTACCAGGCCTTTCATGCCATTGTTCCGGTCCTGGTGAATGGCAAGGAAACCCCGGCAGCCACCTACGACGTGGTGGGCCCGGTATGTGAAAGCGGCGACTGGATAGGGCGTGACCGCGAACTGGCCGTAGCGGCCGGCGACCGCCTGGCCGTGCTGTCAGCCGGTGCTTATTGCATGAGCATGTCCAGCAACTACAACACCCGGGGGCGGGCCGCCGAGATTCTGGTCGATGGCGCAGCCGTGCACCTGATCAGGCAGCGCGAAAGCTCGCAAGACCAGATGCGCCATGAGCATCTGGTGGCTGGATAAGCGTCTGAATCGCTATCAACCTGATAGCTGGCTGCGCCCTATCTTATTGAGCTGCAGCCTCTTTTTCCTTAAATATTGCATCACGCGCCAGCCCAGCAGCACGACGATGATGGCGGCATACACAAACACTTCGGCAAAGTTGTTTTTGGCGGCGCGCATCCAGAAAAAGTGCAGCAGCCCCAGGCCTGCGATCAGGTAGACCAGCTTGTGCAGCGTCTGCCAGCGTTTGGCGCCCATGGCCTTGATCGCGGCGTTGAACGATGTAGCGGCCAGTGGCGTGAGCAGCAGAAAAGCCGAAAAGCCCACAAGAATGAAAGGCCGCTTGGCGATGTCTTTCGCAATGTCGGCTGCGTCAAAGCCCATGTCGAACCAGCTGTAACTCAGTAGGTGAAGCACGACATAAAAATAGGCGAACAGCCCCAGCATGCGGCGAAAGCGCGCCAGCGTCGGCGTGTTGCTGATCACGCGCAGCGGCGTGACCGCCAAGACGATACATATAAAACGCAGCGTCCAGTCGCCGGTGGCCCGAATCAGGTGTTCCGCCGGATTGGCGCCCAACACATTGGCATTGCCCATTTGGGCCTGCACAACATTCCAGGCCAGCCAGGAAAAAGGCAGCAGGCAAATCAGAAAAAGGATGGGCTTTGCCGCAGGATGCAGCAGAAATTTCTGACGCGACATCACCATCGAGGGAAATCACCGAAGGGCAGCGCGCCGTACGGATCAACCAGCCGCGGAGCCGGCTTTGCCGGGCCGCAGGCGACGGCCCCCTCAGGGGGCAGCGAAGCACACGTAGTGGGGAGCGTGGGGGTCAACATTTCTAGAAATTCTTTTTCAGGTCCATGCCCGCGTAAAGCTGGCCAACCTGCGCTTCGTAGCCGTTGAACATCAGCGTCTTGCGCTTCTTGGCAAACAGGCCGTCCTCGCCAATGCGGCGCTCTGTGGCCTGGCTCCAGCGCGGATGGTCCACGTTCGGGTTCACGTTGGAATAAAAACCGTACTCCTGTGCGGCGGCCTTGTTCCAGGCCGTGCGCGGCTCCTTGTCGGTAAAGCGTATCCTGACAATGCTCTTGCCGCTTTTGAAGCCGTATTTCCAGGGCAGCACCATACGCACCGGCGCGCCATTCTGGTTCGGCAACACCTCGCCGTACATGCCGAAAGTCAGCAAGGCCAGCGGATGCATGGCTTCGTCCATACGCAAGGCCTCGACATAGGGCCAGTCCAGCACACGTGAGCCGACAAAAGGCATGGTCCTGGGGTCGGCCTGGGTGACAAACTCCACGTATTTGGCACTGCCCAGCGGCTCCACTTTTTTGATCAGCTCGGACAGCGAATAGCCCACCCACGGAATCACCATGGACCAGCCTTCGACACAGCGCAGGCGGTAAATGCGCTCTTCCTGCGGGCTGAGCTTGATGAGGTCTTCCAGCGTGTAGCTTTTGGGCTGCTTGACCAGCCCTTCAATGGCGACAGACCAGGGTTTTGTGACCAGCGTGTGGGCGTTTTTGGCCGGATCAGCCTTGTCGGTGCCGAACTCGTAGAAGTTGTTGTACGAGGTGACGTCCTTGTAATCGGTGACCTTCTCCATGGTCACCGCACCGGACACAGCCGACTTGCCGCCGGGCAAGGAAGCAAGTTTGCCGGGTTTCTGCACGGTCTGCGCCAATGCCTCGCGCCCGGCCCAGCCAGCCAGTGCGGCGCCCGCAGCGCCTGTCGCCATCAACCGGATCATGTCCCGCCGCCCCTGGTAAGCCGCCTGGGGAGTGATCTCGCTGGAAAACGGGTGGTCAAACCCGCTGGCGTTGGTCTTGATGAGCATGGTGGAATCCTTGTAAATCCGGGTAATTCCCGTAGGGCCTGGTCTTTATACGCGGCGTCTTGTTGCAAGGATTCACCTTGTCGCTACAAGGTTCCGTAACTGTGCAAACCAGAGAGGAACATATTGACACCCAGGAAGGCAAACGACGTCACGGCCAGCCCGACCAGTGCCCACCAGGCGGCCACGGTGCCGCGTAGGCCCTTCATGAGGCGCATGTGCAGCCAGGCGGCGTAGTTCAGCCAGACAATCAGCGCCCAGGTTTCTTTCGGATCCCAGCTCCAGTAACCGCCCCAGGCTTCAGCCGCCCACAGCGCGCCCAGCACCGTGGCAATGGTGAAAAAGGCAAAACCGACAGCGATCGCCTTGTACATCACGTCGTCCAGCACTTCAAAGCTGGGCAGGCGCGCCGCAATGCGTTTGCGGCCCAGCAGGATGCCGGCTGCGATCAATCCTGAAACCGCCAGGTAGCCGACCCAGTAATAGCTGCCGCCCACTTCTGCCGGCGATTTGCTGCGGAACACGACAGGCAGGAAACACAGCACAACGCCCAGCATCCACAGGGGTGTGAGTTTGTACCAGCGCGTTTCATCCGCCTGCTGCTTGACCAGGTAGGCCAGCGACACCATGGCCGACAACGAGAACATGCCGTAGCCGATGAAGTTGGCCGGCACGTGCAGTTTCATCCACCAGCTTTTGAGGGCGGGCACCAGCGGCTGGATTTCATGCGCTTCGCGTATCACCGTGTACCAGAGCAGGAAACCGACGGCGGCGCTGACCACCAGCATCACGAAAGCGCCAAGCGCGCGGGTTTTGTACTGCGCTTCAAAATAAAGATAAAAAGCCGCAGTCATCCAGCAAAACAGCACGAACACTTCATACAGGTTGCTGACCGGGATATGGCCCACATCGGCGCCAATCAGGTAGCTTTCGTACCAGCGCACCAGCGTGCCGATAAGCGCCATGCCTATGGCCACCCAGGCAATTTTGGAGCCCAGGGATTCGAATGCATTGCTCTGGTTTTTACTGAACATGCCCAGCCAGTAAAAAATGGTGCTCATGAAAAACAGCACGCTCATCCACAAAATTGCCGACTGGCTGGACAAAAAGTACTTGAGCCAGAACACCTGTTCAGACCGCGCCAGGCTACCCGCACCATCTACCTGGTAGGACGCGATCCCCAGCAAGGCAAAACCGGCAACCACCACCATCAGTACCTGCAAAGGCCGCCAGAACCAGCCCATGGCAATCGTTGCCGGAATGGCTGCCAGCAGGATGCCTTTTTCATACACATCCATGAACGCGCCGTAGCGGCCGAATGCATAAAGCAAACCTACCGTCACCAGCACGGCGAACACCCAGTCAAGCGCGTTGCGTCTGGCGAAGTAGCCCTGGTTCAGGCTCAGCGTGCTGCCAGCACCGGAATTGCGCTTTGCACTCAGTGTGGTGGTCTTGATGCTCGTGGTATTCATAAAGGCGCCTGCAACAGTTTCGTTTTCAACATCTCGAACTCCTTGTCCCCGTCCATGGTTTTGCGATTGGTGGACAAGGCCATGGTGGCGTGGCTGCTTCCGGCAGATTCTGGCACCGATTGCGCGGCACCACTGTCATCACCGCTATTGTCCGGCTTGCCGCCGCCTGGCGCCAGCCAGACCCAGACACGGCGCTCACGCACATACAGCATGGCAAACACGCCCAGGATCAGGAAGGCGCAGCCCAGGTAAACAATAGTCTTGCCGGGCGCACGCGCGACCTGGAACACACTGGCCTGGACCTGCGTGAAGTCCTTGAGCTCAAAGGCCATGGGCGCCGGGTAATGGTGGGCATCGGACAGGCTGAGCACCATCTGGGCCATGAAGCCCTGGGTTTTTTCGTCCTGCGGCAGCGGCTGCAGACCCGCCTGCTGCCGCGTCATCTGGGTCAACTCAAACAACACGCCGTTCAGGATACGCACCAGCACCTCGCCGGCCCGATTGCGCTCGGCCTCGGGAACATTGACCTCCATGAAGTCGGAGATGGCCTGCAAACCCGCGACCTTTGTGGCGGCATCGCCGGACGAGCCCCCCTCGGGCCCGGCACCCGCAAACAAGGCCATGGCACGCGAGGCCGAGGCTGCAAGCTGCCGGACAAGCTCCGGGCGGTCTTCGTCAATTGCCATGCGAGCGTAACGTTTGACGGCCATCTCACGCTGGACCGGGTCCGCCAGTGCCGCGCGCATGCGCAAAAAGGTGTTCATGCCGCCCTCGGCATCGACCGGGATACGCAGGTACTGGAAGGCATCCATGGGGTTTTCACGCACCCCCAGCAGGTACACCGCCGGACTGCTTTCGCTCTCGTCCACCTTGACCGGCAGCATGTAGTTGTTGAACTCGCGGGCCTGGCCAGACGCATCGCGCAGCTTGTAGCTCACGCTGGGCCCCACATTGCGCAGCTCTTTCTGCGTCGCTGTCTTGTTGGCCGCGCCCAGGCGCGTGTCAATCGCATGGCGCAGGTCGACCTTGCGCACGTCCGCGCCTGAACCCGCACCCTGTGCAAAGTTCTCGACGTTGATGACACGCAAGGCGGTGTATTCAAGCGTCAGTTTTTCGCTGCCGTTGGTCAGCGCGCTGGAGCTGCCAATCGTGCCCTGGATTTCAAACGGCTTGCTGGCGGCAGCCATGGGTATGGCCTTGAGCGTAACGCTGGAGCCGCCATCGTCAAAGCTGGACTGGTAAATCTCCACGCCCTTGTAGCTGGCCGGATGGTTGACTTCGACCCGCGCCGGGATCTTGTCGCCGGTTTCCTTGTCGTGGATGATGATGTCGCTCGCAAAGAGCTTGGGCATGCCGGTGGAGTAGTACTCGACGATGAACTTTTTGAGCTCAATCGAAAACGGCAGGTCCTGCAGCAGGACGCCGCCCGGCTGGTTCAGGATGGCAGTGCTGGACTGCGCACCTTCCGACACCAGCAGGTTGGCGCGAAAGGTCGGGTTGCTGTCGCTCAGGCGGTGCTGCGCAGGCACATCGGCGATCAGCCCGCCGCCGGTGTAGGTGCTTTTTCCATGCAGCAGCATCTGCGCACGCACAATCATGTCGCCGTCGAGCAGGCCGCCTATGCACACCAGCACGATGGCGCTGTGTGCCGCGATATAACCCAGCTTGTTGGCCGTGCCTTTTTTGGCTGCCACCATCCAGCCGGCGTCCCTGTGCTGCAGCTTGACCTTCCAGCCGCTTTGCACCAGCGTCTGGCCGATGCGGCGTGCGGCCACTTCTGGCGACTCTGCCAGAGTGCCCTCGGCCCGATGGCCAAAAGCCTTGAGGCTTTTCTCGCGCAGGTCTTCTTTCAGTTCATTGAAGTCCGCCAGGATCTTGGGCGCATTCCGGGCAATGCACAGCGACGTCGAGATCACCAGGAAAGCCAGAATCAGCAAAAACCACCAGGCGCTGTAGACCGTGTTCAGGCTCACCAGGCTGAAGACCTGCGCCCAGAACGGGCCGAACTGGTTGACGTAATTGCCCAGCGGCTCCTGCTGCTTGAGCACCGTGCCAATCACCGACGCGATACAGATGACGGTCAGCAGCGAAATCGAAAACCGCATGGAGGACAACAACTCCACCGACGCCCGCGCAGTGCGGGAGCCCCAGTTGACGTTCATGCCTTGGGTGGAAACTGTCATGCGTATGGATCTTGGGTTGGTCGGGCTTGGGACTTGGACAGGGAAGCTGAAAAATGACAAAGGCGGGCTTTCGTCAGAAAGACCCGCCCTGCTGTGACTGGTTTTACGCCTGTGGGTTCAATAACTGGCGGGAATCTGAACGCTTCTTCAGAAAAAAACCGTCAACCTGCCAATACGGCTTTGCTTAACGCAGGCCGGCGATGTAATCGGCCAGCGCGCGAATCTCGCGGTCATTGAGTTTGGCCGCCACCTGGCTCATGGACAGGTTGTTGGTCCGGCTGCCATCACGGAAAGAAGTCAGTTGCGTGGCGACATAGTCGGCATGCTGGCCCGAAAGGCGCGGGTATTGCGAAGGGATGCCGGCGCCGTTGGGGCTGTGGCAACCGGCGCAGGCGGCAATCTGGCGATCGGCGACGCCGCCGCGGTAAATACGCTCGCCCAGCGCCACCAGGTCCTTGTCTTTGGCAAAACCTGGCTTGGCTTTTTGACCCGTAACCCAATAGGCGACGTTTTTCATGTCGTCATCGGAGAGTGCCGCAGCAAAACCCTGCATGATGGGGTTTTTGCGCTTGCCGGACTTGAACTCCTGCAGCTGTTTGACCAGGTATTCCGGGTGCTGCTGTGACAGCTTGGGGTTGGCCGGCGTGCCGGAATTGCCATCGGCTCCGTGGCAGCTGGCGCACACGGCGGCAAAGCTGGCCCCGCCTTTGACCAGGTCAGGTTTGGTCACCTTGGCGGCCGCAGCAGGTGCGGCTTCACCAGCAGCAAACGACGACATGGCGGGCACAACCAGAACGGCGGCCAGGAGGGAAGTAACAAACAGCTTCATATCGGGGGATGTTTTAATGGGTTGGCGCACAAAACTTATAACTTTCTGATTTTACAATGGCTTCAAGGCATTCCCCATTTGTTGGAGGATTGCTGCGGTAGCCCGCCACCACATGCCAACGCCGCGCCGCGTTTGGCGACACACTTTCAGGGACCGCCCGACCATGACCGAATCCACACCTGCCTCCTCCGCAAGCGCCAAACCGGCCAAGACCACGTCCGCTGCCGATCCCAAGATCGCCATGGGCTGGCTGCACACGGCCAAATTCCTGACCACCGCACCGGAGTTGAAACATCTGCCGCGGCTGGAGGTGCCCGAGATTGCATTTGTGGGCCGTTCCAACGCAGGCAAATCCACCTGCATCAACACCCTTACACAGCAGCACCGGCTGGCCTACGCCTCAAAAACGCCGGGGCGCACGCAAAGCATCAATTTGTTCACGCTGGGCAAACAGGGCGTGACCGATGCGGTGCTGGCCGACCTGCCCGGTTATGGTTATGCGGCCGTGCCGAAAGAAGCCAAATACCGCTGGCAGCAGGTCATGGGCAACTATTTGCAGACACGCGACAACCTCAAGGCGGTGGTGCTGCTGTGCGACCCGCGCCTGGGCCTGACGGAGCTTGACGAAATCCTGCTGGACGTGATCCGGCCACGGGTGGAGGAAGGCCTGAAGTTCCTCGTTCTGCTGACCAAATCCGACAAGCTCAACAAGACCGAAGCGGCAAAGGCCCTGCAGATTGTCAAACTGCAGGCAGGCGGCGGCGACGTCAAACTCTTTTCGGCGCTGAAAAAACAAGGTATCGATGAAGTCGCCCAGCACCTGTGGGACTGGGCGCACCCGCCGGAAAAAGCTGAAAAACCTAAAAAGGCCGATGCCGATGGCGAAACCGGCGGCGAAGCGGCTGACTGAGCACCTCCGGAGCCTCTTTTCAGCAAAATTAAAGGGAAAACTGCCCCTGGCCACCGTAAATCCTGCGCAATCAGCTATCAAAAAAGTAGCGCCATGATTGAAACCAGCCTGCAAACCCTGCCCCACGGCATCACGCTCTCGTGCCGCAGCAGCGGCGAAAAGGGCCGGCCGGTACTGATGTTTCTGCACGGCTTCCCCGAGGCGGCCTTTGTATGGGACGGACTGCTGGAGCATTTCGCCAAACCGGAAAACGGCGGTTTTCGCTGCATTGCCCCCAATCTGCGCGGTTTCGAACAGTCAAGCGCGCCGGCCGACATTGCCGCCTACCGGCCCAAACACCTGGTGCAGGACATTGCGGCGCTTATCGCTATTGAAGGTCCACAGATCGAATGTCTTGTTGCCCACGACTGGGGCGGCGCCGTCGCGTGGAACCTGGCAGCCGGCCAACCGCAATTGATGAAAAAACTGGCCATCATCAACTCGCCGCATCCCGGGACTTTCTTGCGTGAGTTGCAACATTCCCCAGCCCAGCAGGCGGCCAGCGCGTACATGAATTTCTTGATTCGACCAGACGCTGAAACACTGCTGGCGGCCAACGATTACCAAAGGCTCTGGACATTTTTTACCAATATGGGCGCAGCCGATGGTCCCTATCCGTGGCTGACGGACAGTGTCAGGGCGCAGTACCGCGAGGTCTGGCAGCGCGGACTGACCGGCCAACTCAATTACTACCGGGCCTCGCCCCTGCGCCCGCCCCGGCCGGGTCCGCCCCACAACGACCCGGCGGCAGCGGCTGTGACGATTCCACGCGAGATGCTGGAAGTCCACCTGCCCACCTTGGTGCTCTGGGCCATGAACGACACCGCCCTGCCGCCTGCGCTGCTGGACGGCCTGGACGATTACGTGCCGCAGATGACGCTCAAGCGCATTGAAGGTGCCACGCACTGGATCGTGCATGAGCAGCCCGAACTGGTGGCACGTTGCCTGCAGCAGTTTCTGGCTTAACGAAAGAAGCCGCAAAGCGCTATTAAAACGATAGCTGACTGCGCGCATTCAACGCCGGCCACAGACACTTTTGGCTTAAAAATACGAGAAAAAAGCGGTCTCAGCCCTGCCGAAGCAGTAAAACGGGTCAATAAACCGAAGCTTCGCCTTCGGGCCGGCTTTTGAAACGCTTGTGCACCCAGTAGTACTGGGACGGCATGGTCCTGATGTAGCTTTCCAGGCGCTGGTTCATCAGCGCTGCATCGGCCACCAGGTCATCGCTGGGGTAGTCCTGCCAGGCCGGCAGCACTTCCACCTCATAACCAGTCGCGGTCAGGCGTGACAACAGCGGCACCACCTTTGCCCGACCCAGGCGGGCAAAGCGCGGCAGCGAAGGCACGGTGGCCGCCTGCATGCCAAAAAAGGGAACAAACACGGAGTCTTCCGGCCCGAAGTCCATGTCCGGCAGCAAATAAAGCGGCTGGCCCTCCCGCAATGCGCTGACGATGGGTTTGACGCCGTCGATCCGGCCAAACAGACGCAAATAACCAAAACGCTGGCGGCCGCGCAAGATCCAGCGGTCCACCAGCTTGTTGGACTGGTCGGTATAGATGGTGGTCGACTGCCGCGGCGGCGATCGCAGGACCACCGCAACCCAGGCGGCATCCATCCCGAAAAAGTGCGGCAGAAAAAAAACGGTCGGCTCCTTGCCCCCCAGTTCCTCAACAGCGCCCGTGAGCTGCACACGCTGGCGCACCCTCTCCGGCGATGCGTGCCACAACCAGGCACGGTCCAGCCAGGCCTGCGCAAAATAAATAAAGGTTTGCCGCGTCAGCGCCTGCCGCTCCTCGTCAGATCGCTCCGGAAAACATAGCAATAAATTGGTCTGGACAACGCGGCGGCGCGAAACCACCACAAAATAAAGGAACCAGCCCAAAGCCTTGCCCATGGCCCGCACCAGGCCCAGGGGCAAAGCAGCCAGCACCTGCATGAAAATAATGCCAGCCCGGGTGAAAAGGTAGCTGGCCCATTGGCGCGGCGTTCTCAATGGACATCCTTCCTGGGTTCATCGTCGTGATGTGCGGCTTCGTTGCGCGGCGTCTTGTAGCGCCCGTAACCCCACAGGTACTGGCCGGGCTGGCTCAGCACAATGGCCTCAATCGCCTGGTTGATGCGTGTCACGACGGCCAGCAGATCGGTTTTTAGCGTTTCTTTTGGCGTTTCAGCAGGCCCGCCAATCGCCGGCCAGATTTTCACGAAATACCCGCGGCCGCGCGGCAGGCGCTCGCAGCTCACCGGCAGCAGCACCGCGCCGCTTTGCAGGGCAAGGCGCGCGGCCAGGGTCATGGTGTAAGCCGGCTTGCCAAAAAACGGTGCCCAGACGCCCAGGCCCTCGGGCGGCACCTGGTCGGTCAGCAAGGCCACGGCCTGGTTGGCCTTCAAGGTTTTATGCATCAGGCGTATGCCGCTCAGGCTGGCGGGTACCACCGTCAACTGCGGACGCTGCCGGGTGGCCTGCTCAATCGCGGCCAGCCAGCGTTTGCGGGCGGGCCGGTAAATCGCCGTGATTGGGCCGTAAAGCTCCGCGAGCGCCTGCGGGCCAAGCTCGAAACTCCCGCAGTGCGGGCCAAAAAAGATCACGCCCCGGCCCTGGGCAAAAGCCTGCACGGCATGTTCCTGGCCCTCGAGCTGTACATTGCCCAGGCAGGACTCGTTTTGCGGCCGCATCCACAGCTTGGGCAGCTCGGCCACAAAACGCCCGGCCTCCGCAATCGCCGGTTTTGCCGACTCAAAAGGCAGGCCCGCCTGCGCGACATTGGCACGGAATTGCGCACGGTACCCGGGGCTTGCAGCCCAGACAAGCCAGCCCAGCGCACCGCCCAGGGTGTGCAGGGCCGACAACGGCCAGAGGGCGAAAAAACGGAAAAGCCAGAGCATCTAGAGATTGAGGGATATGCGGGCAGGGAATTAAAAATACGGCAAATGCCGCAAAAAGCACCGCATCATATAATTGCGGCTGTCGCTGAGTTATTGAACAACTTGCAGAGCGACATTAAACCAAACTGCTAAAGCGTTCGCCGAGGCACCCCAGCCGGCAACGCGCCGACAAACTAAATGGAGTGTACGCAATGGCGAACGATTTTCTCTTTACTTCCGAATCCGTCTCCGAAGGCCATCCAGACAAGGTAGCCGACCAGATTTCCGATGCCATCCTCGATGCCATCTTCAAACAGGACCCGCTGTCACGCGTGGCCGCAGAAACCCTGACCAACACCGGTCTGGTCGTGCTGGCCGGTGAAATCACCACCAACGCACACGTCGACTACATCCAGGTCGCACGCGACACCATCAAGCGCATCGGCTACGACAACACCGAATACGGCATCGACTACAAGGGCTGCGCGGTCATGGTCTGCTATGACAAGCAGTCCAACGACATCGCCCAGGGCGTGGACCACGCATCCGACGACCACCTGAACACCGGCGCCGGCGACCAGGGCCTGATGTTCGGCTACGCCTGCGACGAAACGCCCGAGTTGATGCCCGCGCCGATTTATTACGCACACCGCCTGGTCGAGCGCCAGGCCCAATTGCGCAAGGACGGCCGCCTGCCCTTTCTTCGTCCCGATGCAAAAAGCCAGGTCACCATGCGTTATGTGGACGGCAAGCCGCACAGCATTGACACCGTGGTGCTGTCCACCCAGCACAGCCCGGACCAGAGCGAAACACAGACAAAAATGAAGGCCTCGTTCACCGAAGCCATCATTGAGGAAATCATCAAGCCGGTGCTGCCCAAGGAGTGGCTGAAAGACACCAAGTACCTGATCAACCCGACCGGCCGTTTTGTCATCGGCGGCCCGCAGGGCGACTGCGGCCTGACCGGCCGCAAGATCATTGTGGACACCTACGGCGGTGCCTGCCCGCACGGCGGCGGCGCCTTCAGCGGCAAGGACCCCAGCAAGGTGGACCGCTCGGCCGCCTATGCAGCACGTTACGTAGCCAAAAACATCGTCGCAGCCGGCCTGGCCAAGCAGTGCCAGATCCAGGTGGCCTACGCCATCGGCGTGGCGCACCCCATGAACGTGACGGTCTACACCGAAGGCACGGGCGTGATCTCCGACGAGAAACTCTCGGCGCTGGTGCAGGAACACTTTGACCTGCGTCCAAAGGGCATCATCCAGATGCTGGACCTGCTGCGCCCGATCTACGAGAAGACTGCCGCCTACGGCCACTTTGGCCGCGACGAGCCGGAATTCTCATGGGAAAAAACCGACAAGGCAGCCGCGCTGCGTGCAGCAGCAGGCCTCTGAGATAGCACACGCCACCCAGGACAAAGCCACCTGCGGGTGGCTTTTTCTTGTGTTGATGTATTTGTCTGGTGCGACAGACCCCGCTCACACCACCCTTCATGGTGAGCAACCCTGGCCAGACACCCATCAGCCTAGGCAGCGCTTTTGCTGCCGGCTTCGGCTTCTTCAGTGCCGCGCACCAGCAGTACCGGCACGGGTGCAACACGCAAAATCTGTTCCGCGTCGCTGCCCAGGAAAACCCGGCGAACACCTCGCCGTCCATGCGTGCCAATGACAATCAGGTCGGCGGGCCAGCCAAGGGCCTGTGAAACAACCAGGTCGCTCAAGCGGCCCACGCCATCATCGATCAGCACCGTTTCCGCCTGCACGCCTTTTGAGGCGGCGAGGGTCTGCCCCTCTTTTAATATCGTTTGCCCGCCCTCCCGCAACAGCGGCAGCAGATCGGTAATGAACACAGCGGGTGACTCAAAGCCACCCACATAGGCAAAGGGGTCCACAAAATGGAGCAGCCTCAACTGCGCGCCCATGACCGCAGCCAGCTTGATGGCCTCGCCCAGGCCAAGGCGGGAGGTGGGACTTCCGTCGATGGGAACCAGGATTTTTTTATACATGATCAAGTCCTTTTCAATAAACAATCGAAACACAGCCTTTCAACAAGCGCATGCTGGCCGGCAAAACCGGAGGGCAGGCCGGCACAACCTACTCCAGGGCGACCGACTCAAGATAGTCGGGCAGGTGGCAAGCCCAGCCGAGCTCACGCTCAATCCGCTGTCGCATGGCATCGGCTGCGTCAGGCTCGCCATGCGTGATGAAGGTCCGCAGGGGCGGTTTGGCAAAGGCTTTCAGCCACTGGATGATCTCGGCCGCGTCGGCATGGGCAGAAAAGCTTGTCAACGCATCGATGTGCGCAAGCACAGGCACTTCGGTGCCGTGGATACGGATGGTCCTGGCCCCCGCCAGCATCGCGGCACCCCGCGTGCCACCCGCCTGGTACCCGGCAAACAAAACGGTATTTCGTTCATGCGGCAGGAAGGCCTTGAGGTGATGCACGACCCGCCCGCCCGTGGCCATGCCGCTGGCGGCAATGATCACCATTGGACCCTTTTTCCGGTTCAGCGACTCGGACTCCTCCGGGCTGTTCACGATATGCGCAGCGCTGCACATGGCTTCGCACTGCTCAGGCGTCAGGCGATGCTGGCTGCGATATTTCCGGTAAATTTCAGTCGCATTGGCGGCCATAGGACTGTTCAGGTATATCGGCAAGTGTGCAATCGCCCCCCTGGACTTGAGCAGGTACAGGCAATAAAGAAGGCTCTGCGCCCGCCCCACGGCAAATGCCGGAATGATCACGGCGCCGCCGCGCGCGGCCGTACGGTTGATCACCTCGGCAAGCTTGTCCATCGGATCGCCTTGTTCATGCAGGCGGTTTCCGTAAGTCGACTCGACAACAAGGTAGTCAGCTCCCGGCACTTTTTCAGGGGCGGCCAGAACCAGATCCTCCGGCCGGCCAATATCACCCGAAAACAGTATGGAGCGCTGCTCGCTGCGGATATGCACAAACGCCGAGCCCAGCATGTGCCCCGAAGGAATGAAGACGGCCTCCAGGCCCGGCGACAGGTGCCAGCTGGTGTGGAAATCAACCGACGCGAACCGCCCCAGGCATTTTTCCGCATCTGCACGTGTGTACAGGGGCAATGCCGGCTGGTGTTTTGAAAAGCCGTGGCGATTGGCGTAGTTGGCCTCTTCCTCCTGGAGATAACCGCTGTCAGGCAACAGAATCCCGCAAAGGGCGCGCGTTGCCTCGGTGCAAAAGACCTTCCCGGCAAATCCCTGCTTCACCAGCAGCGGAATGTAGCCACTATGGTCAATATGGGCATGGGTAAGTACCACCGCGTCAATCTCGCTGGCCGGCACCGGCAATGACGCCCAGTTACGCAGGCGCAGTTGCTTGTAACCCTGAAACAGCCCGCAATCAATGAGGATCTTGACACCCTTGTGTTGCAGAAGGTACTTGGACCCTGTCACGGTTCCAGTTGCCCCCAGAAATTGAAGGTTCATGGAGTTTGCATCCTGAGTCATATCGGTTCCAAGCCGTCATGTCTGTGCCAGGCATAGTACCGAACCAGGCTCCAAATGCCCAGGCACGCGTCCGATGGCCGATCACCCGAAGCCGCAGCAGCCATTTCACAGCCATCCACCACAAGAAAAATTTTTCTGCACATAAAGGTCACTGTCCCCCATTGGTGGCGCCTCACGCCCATGTGACGATCCTGCCCATCCAGGGGCCTGGCGTCCCAAGAGATAAAAATCTTAGGCGACTGATGAAAACCCAGCTTGATCCAGCGCAAGCTTTGGCCCGGCAGATCCGGAAAGCCCGGGGTCGGCCAAGAAACCGGACTGCCGATAAAAGCGCCCTGAACGCCCGGAATCCCCATCAGAATTGATTTGGCGCAAACAGATTTACCCTTCTGCGAGCCTGCCACCCTTGAAAAGGGGCTCAAATGCCCCTATGATTAGCACTCGACGGCCATGAGTGCTAACAAACGCACCCAAGCCGCAGATTGACAAGTGCCAGCCCTCTTTAGTTGGCATTTTTGTTTTCTTAAAACCATTGTTTAAAAACAAGGAGCTCTCATGAAACTTCGTCCTTTGCACGACCGCGTGATCGTCAAACGCGTGGAAAACGAAACCAAAACCGCTTCCGGCATCGTTATTCCTGACAGCGCTGCTGAAAAGCCTGATCAAGGCGAGATCCTGGCCGTTGGCCCAGGCAAGAAAAACGACAAGGGTGAAGTTCAGCCTGTTGGCGTGAAAGTCGGCGACCGCGTTTTGTTCGGCAAATACAGCGGCCAGACCGTCAAGGTCGATGGCGATGAATTGCTGGTCATGAAAGAAGAAGACCTCTTCGCAGTGGTCGAGAAGTAATTTCTCAGCTCTTTCAATCCCTAATTAACTGAATCTGGAGAATTAAACATGGCAGCAAAAGACGTCATTTTCGGCGGCGAAGCCCGCGCACGCATGGTCGAGGGTGTGAACATCCTGGCCAACGCAGTCAAGGTTACCCTGGGCCCCAAAGGCCGTAACGTGGTGCTCGAGCGCTCTTTCGGCGCCCCCACCGTGACCAAGGACGGTGTGTCCGTCGCCAAGGAAATCGAACTGAAAGACAAGCTGCAGAACATGGGCGCGCAGATGGTCAAGGAAGTTGCGTCCAAGACCTCCGATATCGCTGGTGACGGCACCACGACCGCTACCGTTCTGGCTCAAGCCATTGTTCGCGAAGGCATGAAGTATGTCGCCGCCGGCATGAACCCTATGGACCTGAAGCGCGGTATCGACAAGGCTGTTTCGGCCCTGGTCGACGAACTGAAAAAAGCTTCCAAAGCCACCACCACTTCCAAGGAAATCGCCCAGGTAGGCTCGATTTCCGCCAACTCTGACGAAACCATCGGCAAGATCATTGCTGATGCCATGGACAAAGTCGGCAAGGAAGGCGTCATCACCGTTGAAGACGGCAAATCCCTCGAATCCGAACTCGACGTCGTTGAAGGCATGCAGTTTGACCGCGGCTACCTGTCGCCTTACTTCATCAACAACCCAGAGAAGCAGTCGGCGATCCTGGACAACCCGTTTGTCCTGCTCTACGACAAGAAAATCAGCAACATCCGTGACCTGCTGCCTACGCTGGAACAAGTCGCAAAAGCTGGCCGTCCATTGCTGATCATCGCTGAAGAAGTTGATGGCGAAGCCCTGGCAACGCTGGTGGTCAACACCCTGCGCGGCATCCTGAAAGTGGTGGCCGTCAAGGCTCCAGGCTTCGGCGATCGCCGCAAAGCCATGCTGGAAGACATCGCCACCCTGACCGGCGGCAAGGTCATCGCTGAAGAAGTCGGCATGTCGCTTGAAAAAGCAACGCTGGCTGACCTCGGTTCTGCCAAGCGCATCGAAGTGGGCAAGGAAAACACCATCATCATCGACGGTGCAGGTGCTGCTGCCGACATCGAGGCACGCGTCAAGCAAGTGCGCGTGCAGATCGAAGAAGCGACCAGCGACTACGACCGTGAAAAACTGCAAGAGCGCGTGGCCAAGCTGGCCGGCGGTGTTGCCGTGATCAAGGTTGGCGCTGCCACCGAAGTCGAAATGAAAGAGAAGAAAGCCCGCGTTGAAGATGCACTGCACGCTACCCGCGCTGCCGTGGAAGAAGGCATCGTGGCTGGCGGCGGCGTGGCTCTGCTGCGCGCCAAGCAAACTGCCGGCGTCATCAAGGGTGACAACGCTGACCAGGAAGCCGGCATCAAGCTGGTCCTGCGCGCCATCGAAGCTCCCCTGCGCGAAATCGTTTACAACGCAGGCGGCGAAGCCTCTGTGGTGGTGAACGCCGTGCTGGCCGGCAAGGGCAACTTTGGCTTCAATGCAGCCAACGACACCTACGGCGACATGATCGAAATGGGTATCCTGGACCCAACGAAAGTGACCCGCACTGCACTGCAAAACGCAGCCTCCGTCGCATCCCTGATGCTGACGACCGAAGCCATGATTGCTGAAGCTCCAAAAGACGAAGCAGCTGGCGGCATGCCTGGCGGCATGGGCGGCGACATGGGCGGCATGGGTGGTATGGGCGGCATGGGCATGTAATTGCCTGCTGTCCAGTTCGCACCCGGCTTGTAGCAATACAGGTGAGGTGCGAGTCACTGACAAAAAAACCCGCAGGGCGCAAGCCCTGCGGGTTTTTTAATGTGCGATTCAGGCAGTATTCGAAGCCGGTCACCGCATCGAATTACCAAAGCTGCTTCGAGCCAGGACTGTTTGAATGTGGACCTGACCCTGGTTCAAGCGGGAAAACATCCGTCCCGAAAGCCCGCAACGCCAAAATGCCGCAGCCTCCACTGGAATGCCAGGGAAAACTAGGCTGCAACAGCGTCGTATTCGTTACTGCCTTCAACCGTGGGTTGCACAAACCAGTAAAGCAGCACGAGGGAGCCGATGATGGTCAGCGAGAGCAGTTGCCACCAGCCCGTCCGGCCGATGTCATGCAGGCGGCGTGCGCCTACGGCCAGAACCGGCAAGACCAGCGCCAGAGCCACGATGCCGTACAGGATGTCGCTGATGGCACTCGTGACGCCAAGAAGTATCACTTCAAAAAGCATGAACCACCAGAACTCCGAGCGCGATGCGCGGCCCGAAAAAGTTGCGTACTTGGAAAAACACGTGGATATGGCTTGTCCGAAATTCATAGAACCTCCTCCTCAGGATGTGTGCGGGGTGGATTCCCCACGCCATGATAAGGCTAGACGCAAGACATGCCTATGTCAGGTTCACTGCGCGCCTGGTGCCACCTGAGCTACGGGCGGCACAGGGGCCGGGCCATAAGTGTTGACGCCTTCATCGCCTTTTTTGGCCGCCCAGGCGATAAAAATCAGGCCGAGTACGGGAACGGCTGAAATCAGCATCCACCATCCGCTTTTACCAATGTCATGAAGCCTGCGCGCCGACACGGTCACAGCCGGCAGCAAAAGCGCCAGCGAGACGAGGTAGTAGGCGATTTCATGGATCAAGGCAGCAAGAACCATCGTGCCGATTTGAAACACAAAAAACCACCAGAACTCCGAACGCGATGCACGGCCGGAAAAAGTCGCGTATTTTCTAAAGCAGCTGGAAATGGATTGTCCAGGATTCATGTTTTACGCTTCACCATATGTCGTGCACACAAGCCGGGGCAAGTACTACCTCCCCGGCGCTACCTCTGACGCTACAACATGCGTTGCAACAACCCTGCCGTGGAGGCATCAAGGCCGGAAAGATCCCCGCTTTGCAGGCGTGGTTCAATGTCTTGCGCCAGCACCTTGCCGAGCTCCACGCCCCACTGGTCAAAACTGTTGATGCCCCAGATCGCTCCGCTGACGAACACGCGGTGCTCCTGCAGGGCCAGCAGGGCCCCCAGGCTGGCGGGCGTGAGCCGCTCCAGCAGCAAGAAGGTGCTGGGCCGGTTACCGGGGAAATGTTTGTGGCCACCCACATCGGTTTTTCCTTGCATCAGTGCTTGCGCCTGCGCCAGCGCATTGGCCAGCAATTTGTGGTTATGGCTCTTGAAGACGGGGCCCGATTCTTTAATCGCCACAAACTCGACCGGCACCACGCTGGTCCCCTGGTGCAGCACCTGGAAGTAAGCATGCTGGCCGTTGGTGCCGGGCTCACCCCACAAAACCGGCGCGGTCTCAAACGGCAAGGCCCTGCCCTGACTGTCGACCCGCTTGCCGTTGCTCTCCATTTCAAGCTGCTGCAAATACGCCGGCAGGCGCCGCAAGGCGCTGCTGTAGGGCGCGATGCTGCGGCTGGTAAAACCGTGAAAATTCCGGTACCAGATATCCAGCAGGCCCAGGCGGGCCGGCAGGTTGCGCTCCAGCGGTGCAGTACGAAAGTGCTCGTCCATCGCATGCGCACCGGCCAGTAATTCGCGAAAGCCCTGGCTGCCGACAGCCAGCGCAATGGGCAGGCCGATCGCAGACCACAGGGAGTAACGGCCACCAACCCAGTCCCAGAACCCGAAAATGGTGCTGATGCCAAAAGCCTTTGCCGCCGCCACGTTGCTCGTCAGCGCCGCGAAATGCCGGCCAATATCACGGCCGCCGCTTGCCTCGAACCAGGCCTTTGCGGACTGTGCGTTGGTCATGGTTTCGGCTGTGGTGAAAGTCTTGGAGGCAATCAGGAACAGCGTGTTTTGCGGCCTGAGTTGCGCCAGCACATCCCCCAGCTCCCGGCCATCGACGTTGGAGACAAAGTGAAAACGTTTGCCCGTGGTGGCAAATTCAGCGAGCGCCAGCACGGCCATCTGCGGGCCCAGGTCCGAGCCGCCTATACCGATGTTGACGATGTCGGTGATGGCTGCATCGGCACGCACCTGCTCGGCGTAAGCCAGCATGGCCTCGCGCGCCTCGTCCACTTCGGACTGCAATTTTGCTATGTTTTTAATAGCTGGCTGCGCTTGTTGTCCAACGGACTGGGCATGATTTCGCAATAAAAAGTGCATCACGGCACGCTGTTCGGTGCTGTTGATCAGTTCTCCGGCAAACATGGCGTCGCGGTATTGCTCCAGGCCGCATTGCCGCGCCAGGTCAAACAGCAGTGTCTGTGCGGCTGCATCCAGCCGGTTTTTCGACAGGTCGGCAAACACGTGGGGCGCGTCCTGGCTAAAACTTTCAAAACGCCGCGGATCGGCTGCAAAGGCTTCACGCAGGTCAAAATTTTTGCCCGTCGTATCAAACAGCGTCCGCAATGCAGTCCAGGCTGCGGTCTGGTCCGCGCGTGGCCGCATCAGGCTGCCAGCATCAGTTGTTCAAGCTTGACCGCGTCTGCCGCAAAGGCGCGTATGCCCTCGGCCAGTTTTTCGGTGGC
Source organism: Polaromonas aquatica (assembly GCF_042659145.1). Taxonomy (NCBI): domain Bacteria; kingdom Pseudomonadati; phylum Pseudomonadota; class Betaproteobacteria; order Burkholderiales; family Comamonadaceae; genus Polaromonas; species Polaromonas aquatica. The sequence goes on from NZ_JBHSRS010000079.1 coordinate 89,528, forward strand.
CATGGCATCCTGGTTCAGTGCATGGCGGAAACCGGCTTCGTCAAAATTCACGGCCGGCAAGCCCAACGCCTTCGCCGCACCGGCATCCAGCGTGCGGGCCAGGGGTGCATCCGATGCGGCAAGCTGTGCCAGCAGTTCGGGGCTGATGGTCAGCAGGTCGCAGCCGGCCAGCGCCGTGATCTGGCCCACGTTGCGAAAGCTCGCGCCCATGACCTCGGTGTTGATGCCAAAGTGTTTGTAGTGGTTGTAGATCTCGCGCACCGACTTCACGCCCGGATCGTTGGCACCGGCCATGGCCGCTTCGTCCCACGCGGCGCCCGCAGACTTTTTGTACCAGTCGTAAATACGGCCCACAAAAGGCGAAATCAGCTGCACCCTGGCCTGCCCGCAGGCAACGGCCTGGCAGAACGAAAAAAGCAAGGTGAGGTTGGTGTGGATGCCACGCCGCTCCAGCCTTTCGGCGGCCTGTATGCCCTCCCAGGTTGCGGCGACCTTGATCAGCACGCGGTCAATGTGAACGCCCTCGGCCTGGTACAGCTCGACGATGCGTTCGCCGCGCGTATAGGTGTCGTTCGCGTCAAAACTCAGGCGGGCATCCACCTCGGTTGACACCCGCCCTGGGACGATGGACAAGATCTCGCAACCAAAGCGCACCAGCAGCCGGTCCATGATTTCATCAAGCGCGCGGCCCTTGAAGCGGCTTACCGTGCTCGTGAGCAGGGGCTGGTAATCAGCTTTTTGCACGGCCTTGAGAATCAGCGAGGGATTGGTCGTGGCGTCCTGCGGCTTGAATTGCCCCAGCTGTTTGAAGTCACCGGTATCGGCAACAACGGTGGTGTACTGTTTGAGTGCGTCGAGTTGGTTCATGGCAAAAGTGTATTTGGCAATCGCTGGATAGTCTGTCAGGCAGAAGCCCGTATGCGGCTCGCGTGAGTTACCATTATGCCCAGCATCCACGAAACTTTATTACATTCACCTACCTTTTCGGCTGGAATCCTGAACCATGAGTTTTGATTTGATCTTGTTCGGCGGCACCGGCGACCTCGCCTGGCGCAAGCTGATGCCGGCGCTGTTCCAGGCCTTCCGCCATGGCTCGCTGCCCAAGGACGGCCGCATCGTCGGTGTGGCGCGCGACGACCTGTCCGATGCGCAATACCGTGCGCTGATCAAGTCACGCTTTGACGAGGTTGAACTCGCCAAACGCCCCAGTGAAGAAGAGTTTGCGCGGTTTGCCGACCTGCTGTTTTACCTGCGCATGGACCTTTCCAGCCCGGCGGATTACCCGCGGCTAGCTGCAAAACTGCAGGAGCACACAGCCGATACGGTGGTGATGTACCTGGCCACGGCGCCCGGGCTTTTTACAACCTTCTGCGAACAGATTGCAGTAGCTGGCTTGAACGGCCCGCAGATGCGCGTAGTACTGGAAAAGCCCCTGGGCCATGACCTGGCCTCCAACCGCACCATCAACGAAAGCGTGCGCAAGGTGTTCAGTGAGCGGCAAATATTCCGCATCGACCACTACCTCGGCAAACCGTCGGTGCAAAACCTGTTTGCGCTGCGTTTTGGGAATGCGCTTTTTGAACCCCTGTGGCGGCGCGAAACCATCGCCAACATCCAGATCACGATTGCCGAAGAGCTGGGCATTGAAAAGCGCGGCGCGTTTTACGACAGCACAGGCGCGCTGCGCGACATGGTGCAAAACCATGCGCTGCAGTTGCTGTGCGCCATCGGAATGGAGCCACCCATCAATGCGCATGCCGATGCGATACGCGACGAAAAGCTCAAGGTGCTGCGCTCGCTGAAGGCATGGACCCCTGAGACGCTGCGCCAGCATGTTGTCAGGGGCCAGTACAGTGCGGGCACCATAGACGGCCTGCCGGCGTCCGCTTACCGCCAGGAAAATGGTGTGAGCGAAGGCAGCCCTACCGAAACCTTTGTGGCCCTGCGCACCGAGATCGCCAACTGGCGCTGGGCGGGCGTACCCTTTTACATTCGCACCGGCAAGCGGCTGGCGGCGCGTTCAGCCTACATTGAAGTCAACTTCAGGCCTGCACCGCATGCGATTTTCAAATCCCCTTTGGGCGCGGCGAACCGGCTCGTGATTCACCTGCAACCCAAGGACGGTCTGGAACTTCATTTGCTGGCGCAGGGCCAGGACAACCGCCAGAACCGGCAGCAGACCAGCCAGACGCTGGCGCCCGTGCAACTGGACCTGGACTTCGACAAGCGTTTTGGCGCAGAACGCGTCGGGGCCTACGAACGCCTGTTGCTGGACGTGATTGACGGACGGCTGAACCTGTTTGTGCGCAGCGACGAGCAGGAAGAAGCCTGGCGCTGGGTTGAGCCAATTCTTGAGTCCTGGAAAAATGATTCCGAAGGACCACGGCCTTACGCAGCCGGCACGTGGGGGCCAAGTGCGTCCAGCGCGATGATTGCAAGAGATGGCTATTGCTGGACTGAGGAATGCTGAAGATGAGGAAGGCACACTACGCAGAATCATTCTCCATGCAAGGTCAAGCCGCGGAACCGGCTTTGCCGGGCCGCAGGCGGGCGGCCCCCTCGGGGGGCAGGGAGCTACACGCAGTGAGCGACCGTGGGGGCAACATCCTTGCTTGATCGAATCAAAGCGTCGCTGCCCTCACTCGCCCCTGCCGAGCAGCGCGTGGCCCGCCTGGTGCTGGCCGACCCGCGGGCTTTTGCCAACCTGCCCATCACCGAACTGGCCAGGCGCTCACACGTCAGCAAACCGACCGTGGTACGGTTTTGCCGCAGCGTAGGCTATGACGGCTTGAGTGATTTCAAGCTCAAACTGGCCGGCAGCGTGAGCGAGGGCGTACCTTTTATCCACCGCAGCGTGGACGTGGACGACAAGACCAGCGATGTCGTGGTCAAGGTCATAGACAACACCGTTGCGGCCTTCCTGAAATACCGCAACGACGCCTCGTCATCGGTCATCCAGAAGGCCACCGATGCGCTGGAAGCTGCCTGCAAGGCAGGCAAACGCATAGAGTTTTTTGGCGTCGGCAACTCCGGCATCGTGGCACAGGATGCGCAGCACAAGTTCTTTCGCCTGGGCGTCAACACCATCGCCTACAGCGACGGCCACATGCAGGTCATGAGCGCTTCCCTGCTCGGGCCTGGTGATTGTGTGGTGGTAATCTCGAACTCGGGCCGCACGCGGGATTTGATGGACGCCTGCGACATCGCGCGCAAAAACGGCGCCACCACCATCGTGATCACCGCGACCGGCTCCCCGCTGGCCACGGCCGGAAACATCCACCTGGCCGCCGACCACCCGGAAGGGTATGACCGCTACAGCCCCATGGTGTCGCGCCTGCTGCACCTGATGATCATCGACGTCCTGGCCACCTGCCTGGCATTGCGCATAGGCGGCAAGCTGCAGCCGCTGCTCAAGGAAATGAAAAACAACCTGCGCAACAAGCGCTACACGTGAGCCGCAACGCCGCAAACGCGGCAGGGATCAGGGTTTGGCGGCCGTGATGGTGAGCGGGCCATACCAGGCCTGCGTGTTGCTCTGGGTGTTGTCGCTGTCGGTCATGACGCTGACACTCATGAGGGCTCCCGGCGCCTCGCCAAACGCTTTCTCAAAATCGGCGCGAATGGTACGCTCATAGTCCACCCAGCTGTTGAGCTTGCCATTACCAGACTCAACTACCAGCTTGCGTATGCGGTCAGTTCGCGGGTTGATGATCACACTGCCCGCCGGGCGCGTCTTGCTCCAGACGTACATCAGCGTTGCATAAGGCAGTTCTTCGCCTGTCAGCAGGCGCGCCAGCTCGGACAGCATGGCGTTTTTGGCTGAAAAATTGCCTCGATCACCCTCAAACGCCAGCACCACGCGGACTGGTGAGTCGTCAAACTCGGGCACCGACACGTCGGCGTATTGAATCAGGTCTGGCAGTTTCCATGAAAATTTGACAGTCCCCAGATCGCTGGGCTCTACCCGTGTCACCTGCCACAGCATGCTGGCGGACGATTGTGCGTGGGCTGCGATGGCAACTCGCCTGTCCTCAAGTACAAAATCAAATGTGCTGGGACGCTTACCAGGCAACTTGAAATGCTCCCAGACCACAGATTTGCTATGGGTACCCGCTGCTTGTACCCGTGGCGCGATGCGCGTGTTCAAGGCGTCTACAGGTTTAACCGCTACGGGCGGGCGCGATGCGCAGGCGCAAAGCCACACCAGGGGAAACCAAGCAGCCAAGGACTGAAAGATAGGGAATATTGAGAAATCATGATGGTTGTGAAAAATAAAAAACCCCACTGCAAGCAGCGGGGTTTTATCGGTCATCAGGCGACTGTACTAGCCAGTCAGCTATTAGAACGAGTGAGAGACACCAACAATAGTTTTAGTGTCGGTACTATATGCCAATGGGTTGGCAGGCGCAGCGGCATCCGTGGTTTTACCGTACATGGCATAAGCAGTTGTGCGTTTGCTAAGACTGTAACGCACACCGATCTGCGCAGTCTTGAAGTCTTCAGCAACAGTATTTAATGAATTTTCGGTGTTCTTTGCGCGACCAATGGCAACGAAGGGAACGAAGGCTCCAAATGGTACTGAAACACCAATCTGGTACGCGGTATAGCTGTTATTCAAGGTCAAGCTGGTTGAGACGCCACCGTTTTTGGCTTTCAAATATGTGCCGGCCACCTTGGCAACACCAAAGTCGTAACTAGCACCCAGTTGGGTCATGCTGCTTTTACGATCAGCAGGGTTCACGGGGACAGTCGGCACTGCAAACGCCGTCGCATTGCCTTGGGAAGTTAATGTCGTGTATGCCAATGCAACAGACAAAGGACCGTTTGCATACTTGCCCATCAGACCAAAGCGTTTGCCTGATGATGTGAGATTACTAGCACCAGTCTGCTGGTTCTCCAACGCAGAACCAAAACCGCTCGCACCGTACTGCGCGCGCACAGTAAAGCCTGAGAAATCAGGGCTGATGTAGGTTAAACCATTGGCACGAGCACTGCCTACGGTCAAAAGCCCAAACAAGTGAGCTTTGTCACCACCAGGCATGCCTTCAGAACTGACCGTGTAACCGGACAAGGTACCCAATTCGTACAGGTTGGTGTACTGGTAACCAATGTTCAGCGTGCCCATGGTGGCGCTGGACAAACCGATGTAGGACTGACGATTGGTATTAGCACTGAAACCACCGCCAGCACCACTCAAGCCTGAAGCTGCTGATGGCGCGCCAGGAATTGGCTGGCCGAAGGACAGGCGGTTCGCGAATCCATTGGCGCTGGTGGGGCTCACGCCTTGTTCAAATACGAAGTTTGCTTTCAAGCCACCGCCCAGATCTTCGGTACCACGAAAGCCAATACGGCTTCCAGCATTGGCACCGTCCATCACGCCACGGCTCTTAAATGCCAGAGTGCCATCACGCGATTTAGTCGTTTGTGCGCCATAACCGATGTCCAGCAAGCCGTACATGGTCACGGACGACTGGGCAGATGCTGCGCTAACAGCTGCGAGTGCAGCCAGAGCAATCAGGGATTTTTTCATTGAGAGTTTCTCCAAGGTTAAACATAGGGCTCCAGGATTTTGGATCCCCGGGCCAACCTCCGTTTAGGAAGTTGTATGTATTGCACCAGACCCCGCAGCCTATGGCAAAGGAATTGGACCGGATTTGTCCAGAAAAAGGCTATTTCGTTGCACCCGTGCAACAAACCCAAAACACCGCGTTGAAGCCGCGCAACACCTGAACTGTGTCCCTGCGGGGACGGGAGAGGCCAATTGCCATAGACTTTGCCCAAATGCTCACGAAAGGTGCCCCGCACATGGATTCCCTGATCAACGCCGCTGACGGCGCACTCCGCACGCTTTTTGCCAAACCACGGGCGAGCCGCCCCTGCCCAACAGTGGCTGGCGACATCACGCAGCTGACCGGACCCGAAAAGACGCTCGCAGGCGCCCTCATGCGGGTCAATCACGTTGGCGAGGTGTGTGCGCAGGCGCTTTATGCCGCGCAGGCCATCAGTACGAACGATGCCGCCCTCAGGCAACAGTTCCTGGCTGCCAGCGAGGAAGAAACCGACCACCTGGCATGGACGAGGCAGCGGCTGGATGAGCTGGATGCGCGCCCATCACTGCTCAACCCGCTGTGGTACGCCGGGGCATTCGGCCTCGGGCTGGTTGCGGGCCGGTTGGGCGACCGGCTCAGTCTGGGGTTCGTGGTCGAGACAGAACGCCAGGTGGAAGCGCACCTCGCGGGCCACCTTGAAAGACTCCCTGCCGGTGACCATGAATCGCGCGCCATCGTGGCGCAGATGAAAGACGATGAGGCCCGCCATGCGCAGGAAGCATCCAGTGCAGGCGCACTTGAGCTGCCGCCACCAGTCAGGGCCCTGATGAGTGCAGCCGCCAGGGTGATGACCACCACGGCGCACTACATCTGACCCAAATCTGACCCTGCCTGGCTCCAGGCCAGCTCCAGGTTAAGCGGGCAAGCAGGTTCAGGCTTCCTGGATCTCGAAACTGGTGGTGATTTCAGCTGTTTTGCCAAGCATGATGGTGGCGGAGCAGTATTTGTCGTGACTCATGGCAATCGCCCGCTCCACTGCACTGGGAGCAAGCGCTTTGCCAGTCACGAGAAAATGCATGTGGATTTTTGTGAATACCTTGGGGTCAACCGTGGCGCGCTCCGACGTAAGTTTGACAGAGCAGCCACGCACATCATGCCGGCCGCGCTTGAGGATCAACACCACGTCGTAAGCCGTACAGCCGCCCGTGCCTGCAAGCACAGTCTCCATGGGGCGCGGGGCAAGATTGGCGCCGCCGTTTTCAGGCTTGGCCTCATCAGGAGCACCGTCCATCACCAGGGTGTGGCCGCTCCCCGTTTCAGCAAGGAAAGTCATGCCTGAGCGCGACCCGGTGGTAGCGCTGGGACCGGTCCAGCTCACTGTGCATTCCATATCCATCTTTCCTTATGCAAAAAATTTATAGTCAATCACATCTAAAAACTGCACAAGTGTGTAATTTTCACGACAAAGGCAATTGTGCAGCGCAACATCACTCGATATACTTCAAATCATCGCATCAATATCCAATGATATTTTTGCACTGGTTGTCTCCTCCACCTCCTCTAAGGTGGATTTACAGGCCCAGACCTCACGGTCTGGGCCTTTTTTCTTGCCTGCGCCCTTCCACAGGGCGCGAGGACCGCGCCCGATATGATGTGAGGCTGCGAGAAAACAATGCCAACACACACCAGCACAGCCGCCAAAACACCCGCGAAAGCACATCCTGCACCCGCACGCAAGCCCGGCATCAAGGCAGGCAACAAGAACCTTCAACCTGCCGACTACCTGAAAAAGATCCTGACGGCGCGGGTTTATGACGTCGCGGTTGAATCTGCACTCGAAAAAGCCAAAACCCTCAGTGCCCGGCTGAAAAACACGGTCCTGCTCAAGCGCGAGGACCAGCAACCGGTCTTCAGTTTCAAGCTGCGCGGCGCCTACAACAAGATGGCCCACCTCAGCGCGGCCCAGCTCAAGAAAGGCGTGATCTGCGCCTCTGCCGGCAACCACGCCCAGGGCGTGGCCATGAGTGCACAAAAGCTGGGAACGCGCGCCGTCGTGGTCATGCCGACGACGACCCCGCAACTCAAGATTGATGCCGTCAAAAGCTGGGGCGCGGAAGTGGTACTCCATGGCGACAGCTATTCAGACGCCTATAGCCATTCCCTGCTGCTGGAGAAAAAGCGCGGCCTGACCTTTGTGCACCCGTTTGACGACCCCGATGTCATCGCCGGCCAGGGCACGATTGCGATGGAAATCCTCATGCAGCTGCAAAGCCTGGGTTCCAGCCGCCTCGATGCCGTGTTTGTAGCCATTGGCGGCGGCGGGCTGATCTCCGGCGTAGCCAACTACATCAAGGCCGTGCGTCCCGAGATCCGGGTCATCGGCGTGCAGATGAACGATTCCGACGCCATGATGCAATCGGTCAGCGCCAGCAAGCGCGTGACATTGAACGATGTCGGCCTTTTCTCCGACGGCACAGCCGTCAAGCTGGTGGGCGAGGAAACCTACCGCATCAGCCGCGAGCTGGTTGACGAATTCATCAGTGTGGATACGGATGCCGTCTGCGCCGCCATCAAGGACGTGTTTGTCGACACGCGCAGCATCGTCGAACCGGCCGGTGCACTGGCCGTGGCCGCCATCAAGAAATATGTAGCGACGAACAAGACGCAGGGCGAGACCTACGCCGCCATTCTGTGCGGCGCCAACATGAACTTCGACCGCCTGCGTTTTGTCGCTGAGCGCGCCGAAGTCGGTGAAGAACGCGAAGCGCTGTTCGCGGTGACCATCCCCGAAGAGCGCGGCAGCTTCAGGCGTTTTTGTGAAGTTATCGGCGACCTGCCGGGCGGCCCCCGCTCGGTGACCGAATTCAACTACCGCATCAGCGACGACGCCAGAGCGCATGTGTTTGTGGGCCTGACGACTTCAGCCAAAGGCGAGAGCACCAAAATCGCGGCCAACTTCACGCGCCACGGCTTCAAGGCACTTGACCTGACGCATGACGAACTCGCCAAGGAGCACATCCGCCACATGGTGGGTGGGCACAGCGCGCTGTCAAAAAACGAGCGTCTGCTGCGTTTTGTTTTCCCCGAGCGGCCGGGTGCGCTGATGAAGTTTTTATCCAGCATGCAGCCGGGCTGGAACATCTCCCTGTTCCACTACCGCAACCAGGGCGCGGACTACGGACGCATCCTTGTCGGGCTGCAGGTGCCCAAGGCCGACAACAAGGCCTTCAAGTCCTTCCTGGACACCATGGGCTACCCCCATGTGGAAGAAACAGACAACCCGGTGTACCGGCTGTTTCTGCAAAGCTGAGCAAGCCCGCCATGACTGCACCGGGCCTGCCAGAAAACGTCGAGTTGCCAGACTCGTCACGCTGCCCCAGGTGCGGGGCGGGCCTGCGCTGCGGCATGGTTACCGGGGACGCGACATGCTGGTGTTTTGCCATGCCCCATGCCATCCCCGTGCCCTCCACGGACAAAACAAAACAGGCGGGCTGCCTCTGCCCGGCCTGCCTTCAACAATTGATTGATGCCCAGCCATGACCTTCGCCCTTCCGCCGATTGAGGCCGTCACCGATGTCCGGCTTGAAGCCAAGCTCCGGCACAAGATAGACAACAAGACCAAACCCGTCGGCTCGCTCGGCCAACTGGAAGACCTGGCCCTGCAGCTGGGCCTGATCCAGCGCAGCGACGTGGTGACCTTCCAGGACCCGCAAATGGTGGTTTTTGCCGCCGACCACGGGATTGCGGCGGACGGCGTTTCGGCTTTCCCGCAAGCCGTCACGGTGCAAATGGTAGCCAACATGCTGGCCGGAGGGGCCGCCATCAATGTGCTGTCAAGGCAACATGGCTTTGCCCTGCAGGTGGTCGATGCCGGCGTGGCCGCCGACCTGGAGGACCACCCCCAACTCATCAAGCGGAAAATCGGCCACGGCACCAAAAACATCTGTAAAAATCCGGCCATGTCCGAAGAGCAGTTGCATGCCGCCCTGCAGGCCGGTGCAGACATCGTGAAAAGCCTGCCAGGCAATGTCATCGCATTTGGTGAAATGGGCATTGCCAACACCTCTTCCGCGGCCCTGCTCCTGAACCGGCTGACAGGCATCGCGCTGAAAGACGCGACCGGACGCGGTACGGGTTTGACCGATCCCCAGCTCAGGCACAAACGCAAGGTATTGATGCTTGCCATACTGCGCCATCCGGATGCCGTGGAGCCGCTGCAGGCACTTGCCGCCCTCGGCGGCTTCGAGATCGCCATGATGACCGGCGCCATGCTGCAGGCTGCCAGCCAGCGCCGGGTGATTCTGGTTGACGGTTTTATCGCCGGCGCGGCGGCGCTTGTCGCGTACAAGCTGGTGCCGCAGGTGCTGCACTACATGGTGTTCTGCCATCGCTCAGCCGAACGCGGCCACCGCCTGCTGCTGGACCACCTCAAGGCCAGGGCGCTGCTGGACCTGGACATGCGCCTGGGCGAGGGCACGGGCGCGCTGCTGGCCTGGCCGCTGGTGCAGTCGGCCGCACGCCTGATGAACGAGATGGCCAGCTTTGCCTCCGCCGGCATCAGCGGGAAAGAAAGCGTTGAAGCCGCAATGACGCCACCATGAAAGCCATCAGCCAATTTGTGCGGGAATACCTTCTCGCGGTGCAGTTTTTCACCCGTATTCCCATCACGGGACGGCTGGCGGACTGGGTCGGCTTCAGCCCCGAGATGCTGCGCGCCAGCGCCGGCCATTTTCCCGGCGTAGGCATCCTGGTGGGTGCCGTGGCGGCTGCGACGTACGCGCTGCTGCTGGCCCTGCTGCCCGACACCACCTTCACGCCGCTGGTGGCCGCGGCGCTGACAACAGTGGTCACGGTATTGATGACAGGCGGTTTTCATGAAGACGGCCTGGCCGACGTGGCCGACGGACTCGGCGGCAGCCGTGACCGGGATCGCGCGCTGGAAATCATGAAAGACTCGCGCGTGGGAGCCTTCGGCGCCATGGCCCTGGTACTGGCCCTGCTGAGCAAGATCGCATTGCTGGCCATCCTCGGTTCGGTTGATGGCGCGCCCACCGGATGGGAAGAAGCGCCCTTCAGCGCCTGGTACATCTGTGCCGCCCTGTGGGCCGGGCATGTGGTGTCGCGCGGCCTGCCGCTGCTGCTGATTTACCTGTTGCCGCATGTGGGTGACACGGCCAGCTCCAAATCCAAACCACTCGCCGACCAGATAGCGCCGGGCAGCCTGCTGCTCGCGTTTGCATGGTGTTTTGTGGTGCTGCTGGCCGTCCTCAGCGTGCTGGATGCTATTAATTTAATAGTAGCCTGCAGCTTTGCCGCCATCGCGCTGCTGTGGATGGGCCGGCTTTTCAGGCGCCGCCTGCAGGGCTTTACGGGCGACTGCCTGGGCGCCGCGCAGCAGGTCTGTGAAATCGCTTTTTACCTGGGTTTGGCCATCAGTTTATGAGCCTTTGGTTAGTCCGCCATGCACAGCCGCTGGTGGCGCCGGGCACCTGCTACGGCCAGCTTGACGTTCCAGCGGATGCTGATGCAACGCACGATAGCGTCCAGGCATTGGCCAAAGTGCTGCCAGCAGCCATTTCAATCGCCACCTCTCCGCTACAAAGATGTGAGCAGCTTGCGCACGTACTACGGGGGCTGAGGCCTGATTTGACCTGTAAAACCGATGACCGGCTGCAGGAAATGAACTTCGGCCACTGGGAAGGCCAGGCCTGGGCGGACATTCCCAGAACCGAACTGGACGGCTGGTCAGCCAGCTTCGACAGCTATGCGGCCGGGCAAACCGGCGAAAGCGTCACGCAGTTCATGGCCCGCGTCGCCTCGGCGTTTGACGCGCTGCCGCGCGACGCCGACACCTTGTGGATCACCCACGCCGGTGTTATCCGTGCCGTGGAGCTGATTGCGCGCGGCGTGCGCCATATAGACCGCGCCGACCAGTGGCCCGCGACTGCGCCGGCTTGTGGACAATGGTGCAAACTGAGCCTTTAGATCAGCCAGCAAAGCCCGGACGAAAACCCAATAACAAAGCACCACATGGCAACCAACCTGGACGGACAACTGGTCGTGGCGATTTCCTCGCGCGCCCTGTTTGACCTTGAAGAAGAGAACCGCGTTTTCGAGCAGTCCGATGACCGCGCCTACATGAAACTGCAGCTGGACCGGCTGGACCAGCCCGCCAAACCCGGCGTGGCTTTTTCACTGGTCAAGAAGCTGCTGGCTTTCAATACCGATGCAAAGCGTGTTGAAGTGGTCATGCTGTCGCGCAACGACCCGGTCTCGGGCCTGAGGATTTTTCGCTCTGCCGAGGTGAACAAGCTGCCGCTGGAACGCGGTGTATTTACCAAGGGCCGTGCGCCGTACGACTATCTCCGGCCGTTGCAGGCCAACCTGTTTTTATCGGCCAATCCGCAAGACGTGCGCGCCGCGCTCAACGCCGGGTTTGCCGCCGCCACCGTGGCGACACACGCGGCACACGCAAAAAACAGCTACCCCAACGAGGTGCGCATTGCATTTGACGGCGACGCCGTGCTGTTTTCAGACCAGGCCGAGCGGGTGTTTCAAAAAGACGGGCTGGATGCCTTTCAAAAACATGAACGCAAGCTGGCCAGCAAACCACTGCCCCCAGGCCCTTTCATGCCCCTGCTGCAAGCCCTGCACCGGCTGCAGCAGGCGGGCACGCCGCATATACGCATACGCACGGCACTGGTCACGGCACGCGGCCTGGCTACGGCCGACCGCGCCATCCGCACGCTGATGGGCTGGAACATCGAGGTCGATGAAGCCATGTTTCTGGGCGGTTTGGCAAAGGCCGAATTTCTGCGCGACTTCGAACCCGATTTCTTCTTTGACGACCAAACCGGCCATGTAGACGCCGCCGCCCAGCATGTTCCTGCCGGCCATGTGGCCAGCGGTGTATCCAACCAATCGACATGAGTGCATCCCCCATGAACCCCACCACCAGCACGGGCACCGGCATCACCGGCAAACTCAGCGCATTCAGGCAGTTCTGCACACGTGTCTGGGCCCTGTCAGCACCCTACTTCAAGTCCGAGGACAAATGGAAGGCCCGCGGCCTGCTGCTGGCCATCATCGTGCTAAACTTGGCCGCGGTCTACATGCTGGTTCTGCTCAACGACTGGAACCGCGTGTTTTACGACGCGCTGCAAAACAAGAACGAAGCGGTGTTCTGGACGCAGCTCGGGCGTTTCACCTACCTGGCCTTCGCCTTCATCATCATCGCGGTGTACCGCTTTTACCTCACGCAACTGCTGCAGGTGCGCTGGCGCGCCTGGATGACCGCGAACTACCTGCAACGCTGGCTCGCCGACCACGCGTTTTACAGCCTGGAGCTGGCGCGTTTTTCAGGCACCCAGCAAACCACCGCAGACAACCCCGACCAGCGTATCCAGGAAGACATCAACCTGTTCACCACCTACAGCATTTCACTCAGCATGGGCCTGCTCAATGCCGTGGTCACGCTGGTGAGTTTTGTCGGCATACTGTGGTCGCTCTCTGGCGCCTTTGCCTTCACGCTGGGTGGCACAAGCTACAACATCCCCGGTTTCATGGTCTGGATGGCCGTGCTGTACTGTGTTGTCGGCAGCGTGATCACCCACTACATAGGCCGGCCGCAGATCAGGCTCAACTTCCTGCAACAACGTTACGAGGCCGACTTCCGGCACCACATGGTCCGCGTGCGCGAGTACAGCGAAGCCATCGCACTGGACAAGGGCGAGCCGGTCGAGCGGGCCCAGCTGGACACGCGTTTTTCGACGGTGCTGGCGAATTACCTGGCGCTGATCAGGAAGCAGAAAAACCTGGTCTGGTTCACCAATTTTTTCGGTCAGGCCGCCGTGGTTTTCCCCTTCATTGTGGCGGCGCCGCGCTTTTTCAGCGGCGCCATCCAGCTGGGTGAGCTGATGCAGATTTCATCGGCCTTCGGGCGCGTGCAGGACTCCCTGAGCTGGCTGGTTGACAACTACAGCAGCCTGGCCGCCTGGCGCGCCACAACCGATCGCCTGACCAGTTTTGAAGACAATATTTCGGCTGCAGCCCAACAGACAAGGGCGCAAATAGCTACAAATTCAATAGCAGACAGCCAAAATCCGGCTACCGCATCCGGCACGCTTTCAGCCAGCGACCTGACCGTTAGCCTGCCCACGGGCCTGACGCTGCTCAGCGGTGTCGCGCTGCAGGCCAGCCCCGGCGACAGCGTGCTCTTCAAGGGCCCCTCGGGCAGCGGCAAGTCCACGCTGTTCCGCACGTTTGCCGGCATCTGGCCGTTTGCCAAAGGCCGGAGCCAGCTGCCGCCCGAGACCATGTTCATTCCCCAGCGGCCCTACTTCCCCGACGGGCGCCTGCGTGATGCCCTGGCCTATCCGGAGCCGGCCGCGCAGTACAGCGACGAGGCGCTGCAAAGGGCGCTGGCCGATGCCCTGTTGCCGCAACTGGCCAGCCGCCTGGATGACAGCGACGCCTGGAGCCAGAAGCTCTCGGGCGGCGAGCAGCAGCGCCTGGCGATTGCACGCGTGTTGCTGAAAAAACCGTCCTGGGTATTTGCCGACGAGGCCACCGCCGCACTGGACGAGGTGTCCGAAAAAACGCTGTATGAAAAACTGCAGGCACATGTCAGGGCGGTGCACGGCGGCATGGTGTCCATTGCCCACCGGCCCAGCGTGGCGGCTTTTCACAGCAGGCAATGGGAACTGGTAAAACAGCCCGACGGCTCTGCGGCGCAATACACGCTGAAGGAAAGCACGCTGCCAGACAATGCCCTGCCCCCAACACCCCTGAAAAGTACCTGAATGCCAGAGGATATCGCCCAAACAGCCGTTGCAATGCCTGCCGAACCTGAAAAACTGTCGGCCTGGGACCCCATCAAGGTCCCTGTGTTCCGCATGCTGTGGAGCACCTGGCTGGTCGCCAACACCTGCATGTGGATGAACGATGTCGCGGCCGCCTGGTTGATGACCTCCATGACGACTTCGCCGATCTGGGTGGCGCTGGTGCAGTCGGCCTCCACCCTGCCGGTGTTCCTGCTCGGCCTGCCCAGCGGCGCGCTGGCCGACATACTGGACCGCAGGCGTTATTTCATCATGACGCAGTTCTGGGTTGCGGCGGTGGCCACCTTGCTGTGCGTCACCGTCATCTCGGGCGTCATGACACCGCCGCTGCTGCTGGCGCTGACCTTTGCCAACGGTATCGGCCTAGCCATGCGCTGGCCGGTGTTTTCAGCCATCGTGCCGGAACTCGTCAAGCGCTCACACCTGCCTGCCGCGCTGGCGCTCAACGGCGTGGCCATGAATGCCTCGCGCATCATCGGCCCGCTGCTGGCCGGCGCGCTGATTGCCAGCGCGGGCACCGAATACGTGTTTGTGCTCAATGCCGTGCTCTCGGTTATTTCGGGCCTGGTCATCATGCGCTGGCGCCGCAACCATGTGCCCAGCCCGCTGGGCCGGGAGCGGCTGGTCAGCGCCATGCGCGTGGGGCTGCAGTTTGTGCGCCAATCCAGCCGCCTGCGGGCCGTGCTGCTGCAGGTGTCGCTGTTCTTTTTTCATTCGACGGCCCTGCTTGCCCTGCTGCCCCTGGTGGCGCGCAACATGCATGGCGGTGACGCCGGTACCTTCACGCTGCTGCTGGCCTCCATGGGCATAGGCGCCATTGTTGCCGCGCTGAACCTGGCGCGGCTGCGCCAGCTGATGCCGCGCGACACCCTGGTGTTGCGCTCGACCATCGCACAATCACTGTCCACCGCCGTTGTGGCGTTTGCACCGAATATCTATGTCGCGGTCCCGGCCATGCTGCTCAACGGCGCGGCCTGGATTAGCTGCGCCAATTCGCTCAGCGTGTCGGCCCAGCTGTCGCTGCCCGACTGGGTGCGCGCGCGCGGCATGTCCATGTACCAGATGTCCATCATGGGTGCCAGCGCCCTGGGCGCCGCCCTGTGGGGCCAGATCGCCACCATGACCAGCATTGCCGTCGGCCTGCTGGTTGCGGCAGTGAGCGGCACCGCCGCCATGCTGCTGGCCCAGCGACGTATCGTGGACCTGAGCATTGAAGAAGACCTGACGCCTTCACGCGAATTCAAGGTGCCTGTGCCTCATGCGCCGCCTGGCGCAGGCAATGTGGTTGTGACCATTGAATACCTGATAGACCCGGCGCGCAGCGACGGTTTCCACGCCTTGATGCAGGAAAGCCGCCGCAGCCGCCTGCGCCAGGGCGCGCTGGAGTGGGAGCTGCTGCGCGACATAGGCCATCCCGGCCGCTACCTGGAGCAGATCACCGACGAGTCATGGACGGAACACCTGCGGCGCTTTGACCGCGTGACGGCCAGCGACGTGACGCTGCGCGAACGCAAGCTGGCTTTCCATATCGGGGAAGAGCCGCCCGTCGTTCGCCGCTGCGTCATCGAAGACCTGGTGAGAAGTTAACGTCAGGCTTTTAATGCCGCGGCGTAACGCTCGTAGCCGCGCGCACGCAGTTCGCAGGCGGGGCATTTGCCGCAGCCGTAACCCCAGGGCTGGCGGTGCGTGCGGTCCCCCAGGTAGCAGGTATGGGTGTGCTCCACAATCAGCTCCACCAGGTCCTGGCCGCCCAGCGAATGCGCCAGCCGCCAGGTGTCGGCCTTGTCTATCCACATCAGCGGCGTTTCAATCAGGAAACGCTTGTCCATGCCCAGCGACAGGGCCAGCTGCATGGCCTTGATGGTGTCATCGCGGCAATCCGGGTAGCCTGAGAAATCGGTTTCACAAACACCGGTGACCAGCACCTGCAGGTCACGCCGGTAGGCCAGCGCCGCCGCCAGCGTCAAAAACAGCAGGTTGCGCCCCGGCACAAAGGTGTTGGGCAGTCCCGAGCTTTCCATCCTGAAGGCGACATCACGCGTCAGCGATGTGTCGCTGACCTGCCCTAGTACCGCCAGGTCCAGCAGGTGGTCTTCGCCCAGCTTGTGGGCCCAGTGCGGAAAGCGCGCCTTGATTTCGCGCAACACATTCAGCCGCGCCTCCAGCTCCACCACGTGGCGCTGGCCGTAGTCAAACGCCACGGTTTCAACACGCTCGTATTTGGAGAGCGCCTGGGCCAGGCAGGTGGTGGAGTCCTGCCCACCGGAAAATAAAACGAGTGCTGAGGTATGCATGCTGAGGCCCTTTCTTTCTTGACCCCAATTAGACCAAACACCGGCATCCCGGCAACGCGCCAGGGGAATCAACAGTCAGCAGGAAAAGCGAAAAGTTTGCATCGGCCTGACCCCGAAGACAGGCGCTGCCGTCAAAGCAGGCCAATATCCCTGGCCTTGATCCCCGAAAAAACCTGCTCATTCTGCACAGCGCTCAAACCATATTGCCGGGCAAACAAACCCGCCAGTACGGCCCGGTAATCGTTGAGCACCTGGAAGTCGCGGTTCTGGAACAGCGTGGATTGATCCACCTTTACCTGGTCGCCCGCGACCTTGCCGCCGCGTACGCTACCGCCCAATACCCAGTAGGCGGTGCCGTGGCCGTGGTCAGTGCCACGATTGCCGTTCTGGCGGAAGGTGCGGCCGAACTCACTGACCACAACAACCGTGGTGTTCTTCCACATGGTGCCCATCTCCTGTGAGAAACCGAGCAAACCTCGGCCAAGTTCGTCAAAACGGCCGGCGAGGTAGCCGCTGGCGCCGCCCTGGTTCACGTGGGTGTCCCAGCCGCCCACATCCACAAAACCTATGCTGTAGCGGTCTTTCATCAGGCGTGCAATGCGCCTGGCCTCAAGCTCGAAACCTTTGGCTGAGACAGCATTGCGGTTGGCGGCATCCATCTCGGTTTTCATGTCCTGCATGACCTCGTCGCGCACGGTAAAACCTTCGTTGACCGTGGCGGCCAGCGGCGTGTTGCCATACATGGCGGCGATGATGCTGCTCTGGCGGTTGTCGACCGAAGGCCTGGACACCGACTTGAGCGCCGTGTTGGGCACGCGTGTGCTGCCCTGAAAGATCAGCGGCAACTGATCGGTAAAGGACATGGCTTCTGCGTCGCGCAGCGTGGACGCCAGCCGGTTGAGAAAACCCGAGCGGTAGTTTTTGCTCTGGTCCAACGGCTGGCCCAGCTCAATGCTGTCCTGTGTTTCGAAATGGCTGCGCGAGGTGTCCGGCGTGCCGGCAAAGGGCACAAATGCCGCCTCGCCGCTTTTGAACATGGGGTAAATGGTCTCGCGCAGCGCGGGGTGCAGGCCCCAGTCAGCGTTGAGCGGCAGGGCCGAATCCAGTTCTGTCGACGGTTTTGCAATGGCAATGTTGGGCCGCGACTCGTAGTAAAAGCTGCTGCTCACGGGCACCAGCAGGTTGGCCGCGTCGTAACCGCCGCGCAAAAACACGATGAGCAAACGCGGCTGGTTGCCCTGCGCCGTGCCGGCGGCAAAAAGCTGCCCGCCGGCCATGGCGAGGCCGGAGGCGGTGAGGGACTGGACGAAGTGACGGCGTTGCATGGGGACTCCTTGCACGTTGGCTTGCCTGGCGATCTCAGCGCGTCATCATCTCCGGCGATGACAGCAAAAAGGTGTTCCACTCCTGCGGGGACGCGGCCTGGTCCAGCGCCTTGCGTGTGCCCGGGCTCAGGGTGCGGGCAATGGACTGGTAGTACAGCGCGTTGCTCAGCTGTGGAAATGCGGCGCGCTCTACCGGCTGCGGGCCCTCGGACCTGAACAGCCCTGCATTGCCCGTACCGATCGCCTTGGCGATTTCAAAACGCGTGGCCATCTGGCCGGGGCTGGCCCATGCGGCCTCATTCAACGGATAGCCGTCAGGTGTCTGGCGGCCATAGAGGGGTTCACCCATCCGGTTGAGCCAGTTCAGGATGGGTCCCGCGTTGAGTATGACCTTGTCGTCGTAGGCCATGCGCACGGCGGAGATGACGTAACGCATCGGGTCCTTGAACTTGCGTCCTGCGCCTTGTCCAAACTCGGGTGCGGTGAACATGGTTTTAAGCGTCTCGGCAATGTCGCCATCGGTGCGCTGGAAAGTCTGGCCCATGCGTTCGACCAGGGCCCTGGGCGGCTCGTCAGCCAGCCAGTATTGCGCCAGCTTGCGGCTGATAAACGTGGCAGTGGCGGGCTGGCGCGCCAGGCGGTCAAGTGCTTCGTCTACCTCGGCCAAACCCTTTGCATGCAAGGGTTGGCCAAGCAATTGCTTGGGGCCAAAGTCGTGCCGCGCAGGGTTGAACTCAAACAGGCCGCGACGCACGTAATAGCCCTGCAGGTCGGGTTTGAGGTTTGGGTTGTTTGGCTGCAGGTTGACGCCCACGCCGGTCAGCACGCGGGCCAGTTCCTGCACGTCGCGCTGGCTGTAGCCCGAGCCCACACCCAGCGTGTGCAACTCCATCAGCTCGCGCGCAAAGTTTTCATTGATGCGGCCGGATGCGTTTTGCTCGTTGTCCAGGTAACGCAGCATGACCGGATGAAAGGCCACGGCCTTGAGCAGGTCGCGGAACTTGCCGAGTGCACGCGGCCGGATGGCGCTGTCTTCGTAATCGGCCAGCATGGGGCGGATATTGCTTTTGTACTGAAAGACGCTGAAATGGTTGAGCCAGAACCATGTCATCTGCTCCTGCACCTGGTTGGGTGAATACAGGTCGCGCAGGATGTGGCGCGTGGCGGCTTCGCGGCCGAGGCGGTTCAGCTCCTGCTGGTAGCTTTGCTGCGCGGCCTTTTTAGCTTCGTCATCGGTCAGCGCGTTGGCGTCCTTGTTGCGCTGCTCCAGTTCCTGCACCAGCACAACCATGGGGCGCTGGCTGATGGTCATGGCCTGTATTTGTGTATTGACGGCTTCGGGCAGGCGGGCTGCCGGTGGATGCAGTTGCTGCGTCAGGTAGGCGTCAAAACCCTTGTTTGCATTGGCATCCACCGCAGAAGGTGAAGCGCCCCAGGTGAGCCGGTTAAGCCATTTGTAGCCGTCGCCGTTTGCCGCAACGGGCGCTGCCGAAGTAACCATGCCACCACCGGGCAGAGGGCCTGTGGCGGCGCATCCCGACAAGGCAAGCAGAAGCACCAGCCGCGTCCAGTGTGCAGGATGTGACGTGCGTGAAAGGCAGTAAGTTTTCATGGCCGAATAATTTGAATTCAGTTTGCCTGTTCCCAACGCGGCAGACCAATGCCGGGACGACCTGAAAAGCCCGCTCACACAAATAACTGCAAATCCTGTGGGAGCGCCAATGGCGGGGCATGTAAAGTTCCGCGAAGACCCTGCCGCCAAGCCCTTCGGGTCAGGTTCTGCTCAGTTTTCGGCGAGGCATCCTGCCCTCATCCAGCGCAAGGCAGAGTGCGCCGGTGACCGCATCGGGCCTACTGGTCCACGCGCTCAACCGCGGGCATGCCCCAGGCACCATTCAGTGCGGCTGGCTTGGGCCAGTACAGGCGCGCGTTCAGCAAAAATGGCTTGCCTGATTTGACGGGCAGCCAGTTTTTGGTTTTGTCGCCTGCGGGCGCTTCAGCCTGCATCCACAGGTCCAGCGATCCGTCGGGGTTGTAGACCAGCGGGTCGCGATCGCCCAGGGCGTAACGGTGCAGCGGGTTGTCGATAAAAAAGTTGTCGCTGCCGTAGGCGGTGATGGACCAGAAGGCATTCACGGGCGGCAGTTCCGTGGCCTTGAAATGCAGGCGGTAGCTGCGGCTGCCGTCCAGTGCCTGCCCGCTGCCGTCAACAGCGGTATTGGGATACGTCGCGTCCGCCGGCAGGTTGGCGCCCAGCCCTATCATGGCCACAACGGCGCGGGCGTTGTAGAACGTGCCGTAGTTGCCCAGGATGGCCGGCGGGGTAGACCAGCCCCGCACCAGGTCGCGCGGCTTTTTAAGTTCCTTTGCCACCGTGAAGTCGGCAAGCCAGCGGCCCAGAGCTATCGCCCAGCGGTCCAGCGTGCTCCAGTTGGGCGCCTGGCCGGCCGTGACACCGATGCGTGAGAGTTTGACCAGCATGGGGCCATCTGCCGCAGCCGGGGGATTGCCCACCATCAGCATGGCAAGCCGTGTAAAAAAAGTTTCCACGCCCATCGCCCGCATCTGTTCAACCGGCGGTACGGGTTTGACGGCCGCCGCCTGCCACGCCACGACAGGCGCCGGTTTACCGGCCTGCCATTCCGCAAGGGACCGCAAACTGATGCCATCCTGCAGGCCATGCACCGCCGGGTAGTCGGCTGCGCCGTTGGTCTGGGTACGCCCTATCAGCCAGACCATCTGCGTGGGTGATCGCAGCAACGTCAGGCCCTGCGGCACCTGGCCAGTCCAGTCGCGGCCGGCCAGCAGGAAGCGCCCGCCTGCCGTCCCGGTGGTGCGCGTGCCCGGCGCCGCAAAAACATTTGTCCAGGCATCCATAAAGGGCATGACCTCGTAACGCTTGTCGTTGGCGCTCATCTCGAACACCCAGGGGCCTCGGGCCATGTCGATAAAACCGCTGGTGTACAGCGTATCGACGTTGGGCCTGACCACGTCCCTGAAGCTGGCATCGGGGAACTGGCGCACCCTGTGCAGGGTGTTTTCCGGGGCCAGCGTCAATGCGGCATTGGCCCGGGTGGCGTCCATGATCACCAGGGGGTAACCAAAGATGTAGCCCTCCGCACCCAGCAGGATCTGCTCGCCCTTGGTGTACAGGACACCGGCGATGAGCACGCAAGGCACCAGCAGGATGAGCAACACACGCTTCAGGCGTTTAAGCCGGCTGGCCGGTGACAAGGTTGATTTTTTCATGGCGATGTTTATCAAGGCCCGGGGGCCAAAAGGACCGTGCGAAAACCCAGGTGGCTGGCGCCCAGGTCATCATCCTGCGGCTGGCGTGCGCCGGAGCGGTAACGCATGCAGTAGTCGGGCGAGCACAGGTAAGAGCCGCCCTTGATGACACGCTGCGCGGCAGTGCCTGGTCCCATGCCGCGCGGCACCTGGTCGGGCGGGCCGTCACCGGAATCACCGTGACCGGGTTTATAGGCGTCAGATGTCAGCTCCCACGCATTGCCGATCATGTCGAACAGGCCCAATGCGTTGGGCGCATAGCACCCCACAGGCGCCAGCCCCAGGAAGCCGTCTTCCGCCGAGTTCACCACCGGAAAAATCCCCTGCCAGGTGTTGGCATCCCTGGGTTGATCGTGGTCCTTTGCAGCCTGCGTCTGGCCCGCACGGGCGGCCCATTCCCATTGCGCCTCGCTGGGCAATGCGCGGCCCTTCCATTTTGCATAGGCCTTGGCATCCGCAAAAGTCACGGCCACGACGGGAAACGACTCATGCCCGTCCAGGCTGGTGGCCGGACCACCGGGATGGCGCCAGCTGGCGCCCGGCACATAACGCCACCATTGGGCAGGGCTACCCTGGGTATTGACCTCGCGCGGCATCACAAACACGACCGCGCCGGGCTTGCGCATATCGGGCGGCAGGCCGGCGTACAACTTGGGGTCGGGCCCGCGCTCGGCTTCGGTGATGTAGTTCGTGGCCTTTACAAATTCGGCGAACTCGGCATTGGTGACTTCGGTACGGTCCATCCAGAAGCCTGAAACGCTGACCTTGCGCAGCGGCAGCTCTTCCGGGTAAACCGTGTCGCCCAGTTCAAAGCTGCCACCGGGCACCCACACCATGCCGGGGTGCAGATCCTGCGCGGTTTGTGCAGGCAATGCGCAAGACGTGGCCTCGGCCACCTGACGTTTTGCGACAGGCTGGCCCTGCGCACCCCACCCCATCCATGCCCCCACCAGAAGAGTCAGCCCCACAAGGGCAGCCCCCAGGCTCCAGAAGATTTTTATTTTTCGCGCAGGCATTGGCTTGGTACAGGCTTTTTTTTCAGTGTTCGCCGCCAAAGCGCTTGATCAGGTTGGCGATGTATTTCTCAACCAGTTTTTCGTTTTCACCCACAACGACAGGCGTGACAATGCCCTTCATCAGGCTGGGCAGCGGCACTTCGAGCTTGCCGCTGATTTTCAGCACCAGGTGGGTGAACTTCTTTTTGTCCGTGATCGTCCAGCTACCGCCGACCTGGGCATTGCCTTCACCCACAACAGGCGTCCAGACCACCGTGCCCTTCTTCTTGTCGGCCACGTAGCGCGATGCATAAACGGTCTGGATGTTCATTTGCGCAGTGCCCACTTTTTCCATTTCCCAGCGGTAGGCCTGATCGCCCAGATCCACCAGCTGGTGCACCTTGGGGAAATGGCTGGCCGAAGCCGGCACGTCCGACAGGACTTCAAATACCTCGGGCGCGAGGGCGTTGACTTCAAACTCATACGCCAGGTCAAAAGGAACGGTAATGGCCATGTGGTGCTCCGCTGAATTAAAGGAAACGGCTGGAAAGCGCTGTCAACAGCGCTGCAAGCCGGTCTCAGTTATACCAATAGGTGTATTCGTCTTCTGGGGTCTGCTTCTGGTCCAGCGTTTTGTCGATCGCAATCGGCATTTCGATAAAGGACGGCCAAAGCGGCGGCGGCATTTTGGCGTGATGCGCCTGCAATTCGGCTTTTAACTCCGCCAGCTTTTGCGGCTGCGTTGCCGCGAGGTTGGTCTTTTCGGTCGGGTCCTTGCTGAGGTCAAAGAGCCAGTCCTTTTTGGGCTTTTCCGAAACAATCAGTTTCCATCCCTTGTCCTGCACAGTGCGGTACGGGCCGTCACGCCAGAACAATGGCCTCTGGGGTTGGGGCGCGGCATTCCTGCCCAGAAAGGGCAGCAGGTTGACACCGTCTATCACCCGGTCCGTCGGCAGGCTGCCACCCGCCGCCGCAACCACGGTAGGCAGGATATCGATGTTGGACACCGGCTGCTGGTAACGCGTGCCCGCCGGGATATGGCCCGGCCACTTGGCCACATAAGGCACCCGCACACCACCTTCGAACTGCGTCAGCTTCCAGCCGCGGTAGGGTTTGTTGACATCGGGAATGCCGATGTAACCCGGCGCACCGTTGTCGCTGGTGAAGATGACGATGGTGTTGTCATCCAGCCCCTCATCACGCAAGGTCTGGAGCACACGGCCCACACTGCGGTCCACCGACTTCACCATGGCCGCATACACGCGGCGCCTGTGATCGGGGATATTGGCCAATGCGTCGTAGTCGGCTTTGCTGGCCTGCAGCGGCGTGTGCACGCCCCAGTGCGCCAGGTACATGAAGAAGGGCTGGTTCCTGTTGCGCTTGATCGCGGTCACCGCCTCGTCCGTGAAATAGTCGGTCAGGTACTTGCTCGGCTCAAACCATTTGCCGCCGTTGTAACTGACGCCAAAACGCATGTTGGGCCACAGGAATTTGTCGATAGGGTCGAAGTCCTGTTTTGCGTTGACGACATTGGCATCCTTCTCCGGCAGGTAAAGCCCGCTTTCCATGAACAGGCTCTCGTCGAAACCCTGGTTGTTCGGCCGCATCTCTGGCGTGCTGCCCAGATGCCATTTGCCGATATGGATGTTGTGGTAACCACGCGCCTTGAGCAGCTCGGCCACGGTCTGCTCGGACGCAGGCATGCCGAGATCGTTGAAGTTTTTGGCCGCGCGGGCTTTCTGGTCGTCAACAATGACCTGGTGCGGACTGTTCGGGTTGAAATACAGTTCGCCCGCGACCCGGGCCATGGCGCCCGGCGTGGGCGTGAACTCCACACCGAAACGCCATGGATAACGCCCGGTCATCAGCGCTGCGCGCGACACAGTGCACACAGCGGCGCCCGCGTAGCCCTGGTCGAAGCGCACACCGTCGCGGGCAATGGAGTCTATGTTCGGTGTGGGCACGCCCTGCTGGGCATAACCGCCGCCGTAGGTCGTGACATCGTTAAAACCCATGTCATCGGCGAGGATCACGATGATGTTGGGCGGGCGCTGTGCCACGGGCTTGTCCGCTGTTGCAGGCCCCGTCGCCCAGGGCACCGGATGGTTGGCATCACGCGGATGCATGATGTCGGTGTACCAGCCCAGTGAATATTGCAGGAGGTAGATCCGGTTGGCATAGGCCAGGGCTGTCAGGCCCGCGACAACCACTGCAGTGGTGATCAGGGCGGTGCGAATTTTCATTGATTTTTCTCACGTCTATGGATTCAGGGCCTGGGCTTGCCACCTGCGGCACGCAGCATCTTCTGGGCGGTTTCAACGCCGGCATTCTGGTTCTGCCCCGTCACAAGACGGCCATCCACAACGGTGAGGTTGGCAAAAGGCTCCAGGGCGGCACTGGCGCTTTCGAACAGGGCGCCCGCTGCCCTGAGCTCACGCTCGGGGTGCTGCGGCGTGATGGTGATGCCCAGCTGCTTGACCTGCCGATTGGTGACCGCCGTCAGGCGCTTGCCCTTGACCAGGGGTTCACCATTCGTTTCCGTGGCCAGCAGCAGGCCCAGCGGCCCGTGACAAACGCCACCAATCACCTTGCCTGCGGCCCAGGCCTGCGTGATCTTCTGGCCCAACACAGAGGAAGTGCCGAGGTCATAGGCGGCGCCCCAACCGCCCGCCAGGAAGATGATGTCGTACTGGCTGAAGTCCAGCGCGTCTATCCTGCTGGAAGCCTTGACCTTGGCCTGGAAGGTTTCATCCTTGAGGTAGCGCTTGTCGGAAGGCGCCGCGAGAAACCAGCGGAAAGAGTCCGGCTCGATCGGTATTTCCCCGCCACGGATGCTGGCCAGGTCCACCTGCATGCCGGCATCCAGGAAGGCGTAATAAGGCGCCGTCATTTCCGAGCCAAAAACGCCGGTGGCCTTGCCGCCCTCCCCCAGCGTCGCATGGCTGGTCGTGATGACCAATGCGCGGCCGCCCGGCAAGGTGTAGAGCTGGCCAGGGTATGCCGGATGAAGCCCGAACGCCCGGAGCAAGGCCGGCAAGCCAAGCCAGAGAAACAGCACAAGCACTACCGCGATGGTCAAAACCACGTACATAAAACGTCCCTGAGAAAAAAAGTTGCGTTCAGCCCGCCTGCCCAAGCACGGTGTATTGCGCCGCGTTGTCGCGCAGCCACTGCCCCGACAGGCCCGCATCATGCTGGCGCGGATGAAAGTCGGGCGAGAAGTAATCGCGCCACAGGCCGTAATTGCCGCGCACCATGCCGTCCCTGGCAAACAGCAGCCTGGCACCACTGCGCCAGGTGCCCCAGCTGAACAGGCTGCCGTCGTGCCAAAGGTTGCGCACCGTCTGGCGCAGCACATCGGTCAGGAACACGACGGTGATGTAGCGGAAGATACGGATGCGCCACTCGTGGTTGCCGCTCATCGCCTGGTAGATGTCAAAGGCAGTGCTGCGGTGCTCGGACTCTTCGGCGCTGTGCCAGAGCCACAAGGTCTGCAGGCGCGGCTCAGCACCTTCAAGTGCCTCGGGGTGGCGCAGCATCCAGTCGGCAAAGATGGCCGTGAAATGTTCGGTCGCGGCCGTGGCGGCAACATGCATGCGGGGGTCGCGATGGGCATTGGCTTCCAGACGCTTGCGGGCCCGGCGTTCTATTTCATTGCGGTAGCCAAGTTTTTCCAGGTGGCCGTTGAACAAAAAATGAATACGCCTGTGCGTGGCTTCCTGGCCGACAAAACCCTGTACCTCGGTGGCGTACTTTTCCTGCACGGATTCAGGCAGGGTTTTCAGGCCGTCGCGCACCGAGTCGATAAAGTACTGCTCGCCCACCGGGAAACTCATGGACAAGGCGCTGAAAAAAGCGGAGCGAAACGCATCGCCGCCGTTCCAGCGCCCCGGAATGGGCGTCGTCAGGTCGATCAGGAGGCGTCTTACAACAAGGTCTGTCATGTTTTCTCCTGTCAGGCGCGCTCGCGCAGTTCGCGCCGCAAGATCTTGCCGACATTGCTTTTCGGCAGCTCCGCCAAAAAGTCAATCTCGCGCGGCATCTTGTAGGCCGTAAGGTTCTCACGGCAGTGTTTGAGAATAATTTCTTCTGTCAACGTTGGCGTCTTCTTGACCACATACAGCTTGACCAGCTCACCGCTGCCCTGGCTGGGCTTGCCGACGGCCGCAACCTCAAGCACATCGGGATGCATCATCACCACCTCCTCGATTTCGTTCGGGTAGACGTTAAAGCCCGAGACCAGGATCATGTCCTTCAGGCGGTCCACCAGCTTGAAGAAGCCATTGTGATCCATCACTGCCACATCGCCAGTGCGCAGAAAGCCGTCTTCGGTCATCACGGCAGCGGTTTCGCCGGGCCGGTTCCAGTAGCCCTGCATCACTTGCGGGCCGCGCACACACAATTCGCCGGCTTCGCCAGGGGCAAGCTCACGGCCTTCGGCATCACGAATGGAAACCTCCGTCGACGGCAGCGGCAGGCCAATGCTGCCGTTGAACGCCTTGACATCAAGGGGGTTGACGGTCACGGTGGGCGAGCACTCTGTGAGGCCATAACCCTCCACAAGCGGCGCACCGGTAATCTGCTGCCAGCGTTCCGCAACCGGGCGCTGCACGGCTGCACCGCCGCCAATGGCAAAACGCAGTTTGCTGAAATCAATCTTTGCGAAATCCGGGTCGTTAACCAGCCCGTTGAAAAGCGTGTTCACTGCGGGCAGGGAAACAAAGCGGTGCTGGCTTAACACCTTTACAAAGGCCGGGATATTGCGCGGGTCGGCCACCAGCACATTGGTGCCGCCCATCCCCACAAAACCCAGGCACGAACCAAGCGCGAAGACGTGGTACAGCGGAATGGCTGTGATGCTGACCAGCGTTTCGCTTTTGTCCAGGAAAGGATCGCTCCAGGCCTGCCCCTGCCTGGCATTGGCAAGGACGTTGAGATGCGTCAGCATCGCCCCCTTGGAAACCCCCGTCGTGCCGCCGGTGTACTGTAAAAAGGCCAGGTCCTGCGGCTTGATGTCGACGGGTGTGAAAACGGCGCAAGCGCCGCGCGACAGCATGTCGGAATAGCTGACGCTGCCGGGCAGTTCGTAGGGAGGCACCAGCCTTTTCACCTTGCGGACAAGGAAGTTGCCCAGCACCCGTTTGGGCCAGGGCATCATGTCCGCCAGGCCGGTGACGACAACATGCCGGACCGCCGTCCTGTCAATGACTTTGGCCAGCGTGTGCGCAAACATGTCAACGATGACCATGGCCTCGGCACCCGAATCCCTGAGCTGATGCTCCAGCTCGCGCGGGGTGTACATGGGATTGACGTTAACCACCACATAACCCGCACGCAGCAGGCCGAACAGGCAGACCGGGTATTGCAGCAGGTTGGGCATCATCAGCGCGACCCGGGTGCCCTTGGGCAGGCGCAGGACAGACTGAAAGTAGGCCGCCACCCGCCGGCTCAGGCCGTCGAGCTCGGCATAGGTGATGGCCACACCGGTGGACCCGCTGACAAACGCGTCACGATCAGCGTACAGCGCTACCGCTTCGTCCAGATACGAGGCAATGGATCGCAGCGCACTGACATCAATTTCGGCAGGCACGCCGGCTGAATAGCTTTTAAGCCAGATTTTTTCCATGGTCTTGCGGGTAGGGATATGGCTTGCTGTCCGGCCTGTTCACGGCATCCATCGGCAGCAGCGAAAAGCATCAATACACAAGTGTACTGTATTGATGTAACGGCCGGCTGTCAAATGCCGCAGGCTGCAGAGCCGATGACAGCCATGTGGCCGCCTGGCCGCTGTTCTTGACAGTGGATTACGCACTCAATACACTTATGTATTGAAAATTTCCAAACAGGACTGCCAGGCAAAAGAAGCTCCTTTCTGCGAGGCGATGAGCCGGGACACGCCACTTTCAATACGCCGGGCTGAGCCCAATGAACAAGGTCGAACTTATGCAACCCCAAACCGTGCAGGCGCTGGCCATCGTTGCCGTCCTGTGCGCCTTCGGCCTGGCCGAGCTGGCGCAGCGCCGCTTTTTCCCCAGCGAAGCAACACGGGAAGACAACCGGCTCGACATTGCCGTCACACTGCTGTTCCCGCTGATATCCGGCGCGGTGCTTGCTGCCTCCACGGCCCTGTGCGCCTGGTTGATCCCGGCGCAACGCGACGCGCTGGCCCACTGGCCGGTGTGGCAAATGCTGCTGGTGTTGTTGCTGGCCGATGACCTGACACAGTATTTCTGGCACCGCCTGAGCCACACCTCCGTCATGTGGCCGCTGCACCGCGCGCACCATTCGGCTGCCTACATGAGCGTGCGCATCGTCTACCGCAACAACGCTTTTTATTACGCGCTGATGCCCGGGCTGTGGCTGTCGGGCGTGCTGCTTTACATGGGTTTCGGCTGGGTTTATGTCGGCTACACCATCGTCAAGCTGACGGTCATCATTGGCGCACATTCCGCCGTACGCTGGGACCAGTGGCTTTACCGCTACCGCGTGCTGCGCCCCGTCGCCTGGGTGGTTGAGCGCCTGATCTCGACGCCGGCCACACATTTCGCCCACCACGCCCTGGTACAGGATGACGGCGTTGGACACTACACCGGCAACTACGGCAACCTGCTGTTCCTGTGGGATGTGCTTTTTGGCACCGCCCACATCACGCGGCGCTACCCGCCGGCTTACGGCCTGACCGACGATCGTGCACACGGGCCGGAGCCCTGGCTGGCGCAGTTTGTGTACCCGCTCAAGCGCTCACGCCGCGCGGAGACGGTGCTGGGCAGCAGCTCGCACGCGCCGCCCAAATAGTCCCCCTTTCCAGGACATCCACATGACATCGCTGACGGGCAAGACGGTGGTGATCACCGGCGCCGCTTCGGGCATAGGGGAGGCGCTTGCCCATGCCATGGCCGCCCAGGGCGCGCGCCTGTTATTGGCCGATGTGGATGCCGCACGGCTGGCATCGCTTGCAGAAGTCTTGCAACAGCAAGGGATCACCTGCCTCGCACAAGCCTGCGACGTGTCACAGGCATCGGCATTGGATGCACTGGCCGAACGCGCATTGCGCGAACTGGGCGGGGCCGACATCCTCATCAACAACGCCGGCGTGGCACTGGTCGCGCCGGCGCAAAGCCTTGCCTTGCATGACGCGCACTGGCTGATGAACATCAACTTCTGGGGCGTGGTGTACGGCTGCCGCGCCTTCACACCGCAGTTGCAGGCCCGCCCCGGCAGCGTGATCGTCAACCTCTCCAGCGTTTTTGCGATGGTGTCGCTACCCACACAATCGATTTACAACGCCAGCAAGGCGGCGGTGCGCGCCTTCTCGGATGCGCTGCGCGAGGAACTGCGCGAAGAAAACGGCAAAGCCGGCGTGCGGGTGCTGTGTGTGCACCCGGGCGGGATACGCACGCGCCTTGTCGAGCAGGCGCGCCTGGGAGACATCACGGCCATCGCCGACAGCCCACAGGCCCTGCATACGCAATTCCGGCAGCTGGCGCGCACCAGCCCGGACGAGGCCGCAACCGCCATCGTGCGGGCCATACGCGGCAGGCAAACGCGGCTGCTGATAGGTGCAGATGCCCGGCTGGGGGACTGGCTGTTCCGGATGACACCGGCATACGCCTCGGCCTGGTTTTCCGCGCTGGCCCGCTGGGGGCAGCAACGCATTGCTCGCCCTGGCGCCGGTGAAGGCTGATTGGCGCTACGGTTTTAATAGCTGGCCGCGCGCATAAACAGGCGGCCGTGAGCATAAATGATGCTTAAAAATGGGGTATTCAGTGCCTGAAAGGCCTGCTCAGGCTGTTTTTTTGCCAAAACCCGGCCTTGTAGCTGCCGTTTATGCCATTTTAACGATGTTTTATGGCCGGGGCCGCCTGTTTATGCGCGCAGTAAGCTATCAAATAAATAGCACTCCCCGGGCTTTTCAGCCCATCAGGCAGCCTTGGGGCCGGAGCGCCGCCGCGCGGGTGATGCCGGTGCCGGCGCCTGCTGGTGAATCAGGTAAGTCGAAATAATGCCCATCAGGTACTCGCTCACCTGCGGCGGGTTGACAGGCCGGCTCAGCGCCTGGTTGCTGCCGACGATGGCCAGGTAAAACAGGGCGGCCAGCTCGGACGCCTTTTTCGGATCGCCTGTCAGGCGCTGGAACTTCTGTGCGAACAGGCCCATGCGCGCCTCGTCCACTTCCACCAGCATTTGCGCGACCGTCGGATCGCGCCGGCCAAGGCCGCGCAAGGCCAGCTCAAAACGTATGTTCTCCAGATCCGGGCCGCCGTGGGCAAGCGCAGCCTCCAGCAGGCGCTCCAGGTCCGCCCGGGGATCGGACGTGGCTTCGGCACGCAACTGTTTGTCCAGCGCAAGCTCCCGCGCCACCCATCGAGCGAGCAGCGCGGAAATCAGCTCGGCGTGGTCGGTGAAGTGCCAGTAAAAACTCCCGCGCGTGACACCCAGCGCATCCGCAATCATCAGTACACGCGCCTTGTCAAAGCCGCCCTCGACCACCGCCCGGAAAGCCGCATCCAGCCAGTCATCCCGCGTCAGCCTGGAGGCCTCGACCGGCCCGGCCCGCTTGCCCGGCTTCCCCGACTTGGCTGCTTGTTTTTTTGCATTCATGATGTTCCCGATTATCGATTGGATGCAGCTCCAGTTTCTGTCCGGCGGTACCCACAAGCCCCTTGATTCGTGACAAATTCAGCTCGACCCACACAATACACATATGTATTGAAATGGTATATTAGAGAAATCAATACACAAGTGTACTGAAGCATAGGAAGAAACCGTGTCATGTCGCTCAAAAGCCTGTTAATGCCTGCGATCAGCCAGAGGGTTCTCGCCAGGGACCGCCTGCTGGAGCGGCGCGCGCGTGCAGAACGCGCACGGGCCGCGCGGGGCGAGCCACACCGGGTTCATTACTTTCACCAGGCGGACGACCCCTACAGCGCCCTGGCCGCAGCCTGCCTGCCGCAGCTGCTTGCGCGTTATGACATCACGATTGCAGCGCATGTGGTCGGGCCGCCGCCGGACAACGCCGCGCCAGAACGCGAAAGGCTGGTGGCCTACAGCCGCAGGGACGCACAGTTGCTGGCCAGCCACTACCGCCTGAATGGCCTGGAGTTTCACGATGGCGGGGCGCAGCCGGCAAGTCAGGATGTGGAGCTGGCCACCCGCTTGCTCGTCACGGCCATACGGGACGGCAGGTTCGTTGAGGCGGCGGGGGGAATCACGTCCAGCCTCTGGCAAAACCCGCAGGCACTTGCAGATAGCACCCAACAACAGGCGACGGTCACGCCTGCCGAGGCCTGCGCGCACCTGACGGCATCCAGTGCACTGCGGCGAAAGCTGGGCCACTACCTGGGCGCGACCTTCTTTTATGGCGGCGAATGGTATTGGGGCGTCGACCGCCTGCACCACCTTGAGCAACGCCTGCAGGCGCTTGGAGTCCAGCGCTTCGACGGCAAGGACCTGCTGTTTCCGCCCGCCGACGACCTGCAGACCACCGTGCGCACCACAGCACCTGCTGCGATCGATTTTTTTGTTTCATTGCGCAGCCCCTATTCGGCCATCGTTGCGCCGCGCGTATTTGAACTGGGCCGGCGCACGGGTGCGCAGGTCCGACTGCGTTTCGTACTGCCCATGGTCATGCGTGGCCTGCCGGTGCCGCGCGAAAAGCGCAACTACATCAGCCAGGACGCGGCAAGGGAAGCCTTTGTGCGGGGCATTCCCTTTGGCCGGCTGAACGATCCCGTGGGCCGCCCCACGGAACGCGGGCTGGCCCTGATGCCACTTGCAGAGCGTGCGGGTAAAGGCGAAAGCTACCTCTTGTCCTTCATGCACGGCGTATGGGCCGAAGGTCTGGACGCAGGAAGCGATCGCGGCTTGCGGCAGATCGCTGAACGCGCAGGTCTGGACTGGGACGAGGCCCGCCTCGCCCTGAAGGACGAGGGCTGGCGCAAGACGGCAGAACAAAACCGCGCAGAATTGTTCAGCCTGGGCCTGTGGGGCGTGCCTTCGTTTCGCGTGGGCGACACTGCGGTGTGGGGCCAGGACCGGTTGTGGGCCGTGGAAGACGAATTACTGAAAGGAATGCAGTCATGTTCTTTATCCTGAAAGCGGTCTGCCTGGCCATTTATGCCCTGGCGCTCGCTGGCCTGGCGGGCTTGCTGCCGGACGGTGTTGCGCACACCATGCGCAACATCGCAGCCGTGATGCTGCTGGTCCATGCACTGGAGCTTCTTGTCATGTTCAAACATGTGCGTCTTTATCGCGGCCCATTGGCCACAAGCGTGTTGCTGACTATGCTGTTTGGCCTGCTGCACTGGAAACCCCTGGCGGATGGACACGCCAGGATGCAAAAAGGGAACTGAGGCCATGACCAGACTGCTGAAAACAAAACTTCTTGTAGCTGCGCTCGGCCTGGGTATCTGCGCCGCCGCCATGGCCGCCGACAAGGCACGGCCCAACATCGTCCTGTTGCTGGCCGACGACTGGGGGTTCAGTGATGTCGGCTCCTTTGGCAGCGAGATCGCCACACCCAACCTGGATGAGCTGGCGCAGCGCGGCATGCGTTTTTCCAATTTTCACGTCAGCGCATCGTGCTCGCCTACACGCGCCATGCTGCTGACCGGCGTGGACAACCACCGCAACGGCGTAGGCAATATGCGCGAGACCATTCCACAGTCGCATGTGGGCAAGCCGGGCTACCTGAGCGTGCTCGACACCAATGTGGTCACCGTCGCCAGCCTGCTCAGGGACAGCGGCTACCGTACCTATGTCGCGGGCAAGTGGCATATCGGCAAGGAGCCGCACAACCTGCCGCCTGCGCGCGGTTTTGACCGCTCCATCGTGCAGGGCGACAGCGGCTCGGACAACTGGGAAACCGCCAAACGTTACCTGGACCTGGCCGACAAGGTCAGTTGGTTCGAAGACGGCAAGGAAGCCGTCATGCCCGCGGACTACTACTCGTCCCAGTATTTTGTGGACAGGACCATCGATTACCTCAAGTCCGGTGCAAAAGACAGCAAGCCCTTCTTTGCCTATGTCGCCTTCCAGGCCAACCACATCCCGGTTCAGGCGCCTAGGGAATTCATAGACAAGTACAAAGGCAAATACGACAAGGGCTGGACCGCGCTGCGCCAGGCGCGGCGCGACAAGGCCATCGCGCTGGGGATCATCCCCAAGGACACGCCCATGGTCACCATGAGCACCACCGCCGACTGGGACGCCTTGAGCGAGCAAGACAAGAAATACCAGGCCAGGCGCATGGAGGTTTATGCGGCCATGGCCGATGCGATGGACTACCACGTGGGCCGCCTGGTGTCCTACCTGAAGGAAACCGGCCAGTACGACAACACCGTGTTTGTCTTCATGTCGGACAACGGCGCCGAAGCGTCTGACCCTTACACCGTCCTGAGCGGGCGCCTGTGGCTGGACTGGAAATACAACAAGGGCATAGACCAGCTGGGCGCCAAGGGCGCTTACAGCATCATCGGGCCAAGCTGGGCCAGCGCAGCGGCATCGCCGCTCAGCACCTACAAGTTTTATTCCGGCGAAGGAGGCATACGCGTGCCCCTGATCATCTCGGGGGCCACCGGCATACAGCACAACCAGACCTTTAACGGCCTGGCGCATGTCAACGACATCGCGCCCACCCTGCTCGAACTGGCGCAGGTTCCGCGCCCGGGAAACAGCTACAAGGGCAAGGCCGTCGAGGCCATGACGGGCACCAGCCTGCTGCCCGTGCTCACGGGGCAGGCGCAGCGGGTACACGCGCCGGACGAGGCCATCGGTTATGAGTTGTCCGGCAACCAGGCGGTTTTCAAGGGCGACCTCAAGCTGATCAGGAACATACCGCCTGTGGGCGACGGGCAGTGGCACCTCTACGACATACGCAAGGACCCGGGCGAAACCAAAGATCTGCAAAGCCAGATGCCCGACGTGTTCACGGCCATGCAGGCCGACTATGCGGCTTATGCAAAAGCCAATGGCGTGTTGCCCATGCCAGAGGGCTACGACCCGATACGGCAGGTGCAGACCAATGCGCTGATCAACGTCTACATCCCAAGATTCAAACGCACCGGCCTGCCCATCCTGGCCGGCCTGGTTTTGCTGACGGTCATTTTTGTCTTTGTGCGCAGGCGCAAAAAGATGAGGATGAAGGCTCGGGCCCTCTGAAGATTCGATTGGAAAAAATGACCCCGGAACACTTTGACATCCTGATCGTGGGCGCGGGCCTGTCAGGCATAGGCGCTGCCGTGCAGCTCAAACAGAACTGTCCAGGGCGCGGCTTTGCCATCCTCGAAGGGCGCGAAGCGCTTGGCGGCACCTGGGACCTGTTCCGTTATCCGGGCATACGCTCGGATTCGGACATGTACACCCTGGGTTACGCCTTCAGGCCCTGGACAGAAAAGAAATCCATTGCCGACGGCGCGACCATCCTCAAGTACATCGCAGATACGGCCCGTGACCACGACATAGACCGCCACATCCGCTATTCGCACCGGGTAAAACAGGCATCGTGGTCAAGCGCCGATACGCGCTGGACCATAGACATCGACAAGGGTCCGCAACGCGAACCGGTCCAGATCACCTGCAATTTCCTTTACGTCTGCAGCGGTTACTACAACTACGAGCATGGCTACACACCGGACTTTCCCGGCACCGGGCGTTTTTCCGGGCGCATCGTGCACCCGCAGAAGTGGACCGCAGACGTTGATTACGCCGGCAAGCGTGTGGTGGTGATAGGCAGCGGCGCCACAGCCGTCACGCTGGTGCCATCGATGGCGGACAAGGCCGCGCATGTAACCATGCTGCAACGCTCACCCACCTACGTGGTGTCACGCCCCGCCGAGGACAAGCTCGCCGGCTGGCTGAACCGGCACCTGCCATCCGGGCTGGCCTATGGCATCACACGCTGGAAGAACGTACTCCTCGGCATGGCTTTCTTCAGGCTCTCCAAACGCCAGCCCGAGCGTGTCAGGAAGATGATTATTGAAGGCGTGAAAAAGGCCGTGGGGCCTGATTGTGATGTGGACAAACACTTCACGCCCAGCTACAAACCCTGGGACCAGCGCCTTTGCCTGGTACCCAATGCCGACCTGTTCAAGGCCATCCGGAAAGGCAAGGCCTCCGTCGTCACCGACCATATCGAAACTTTTACCGAAAAGGGCATCAGGCTGCGCTCGGGCCAGGAACTGGAGGCCGACGTGATCGTGACGGCGACCGGCCTGGACCTGCTGGCGCTGGGCGGCATTGATATCGTGGTCGATGGCAAGGCCGTCGTGATGAACAAGACCATGAGTTACAAGGGCATGATGCTGGCCGGCGTGCCGAACCTCGCTTATGTGATCGGCTACACCAACGCCTCCTGGACCCTGAAGGCTGATTTGACGGGCGACTACCTCTGCCGCCTGCTGAACAGCATGGCAAAACAGGGCTTCAGACAATGCACGCCAAGGCTCACCGACCCCAGCGTCACGGAAGAAAGCTGGATAGATTTCAGCTCCGGCTACATCCAGCGCTCGCTCGACAAATTCCCCACACAGGGCAACAAGAAACCCTGGCGACTGCATCAAAACTACGCGCTGGATCTCGTCACCCTGCGTTTTGGCCCTGTCAATGACGGCACCATGGTGTTCTCAAAAGGCTACTGAAATGAAAAGATTCCTTCTCTCCCTGCTGGCGGTCGTTGCCCTAGTCGCCTGCGCAGCCTTTTTCTTCAGGACACCGCTGAGCCTGATGCTTGCAAAAAAAGCCGCGGCCGAACGCCTCGCTTACGATGCAATGAATGAGCTGCCCGACGGCCTGCACGTGGGCCTGTGCGGCGCAGGCTCGCCTTTCCCCGATGACAAGCGCTCCGGTCCCTGCACGCTGGTGGTGGCCGGCAAGCGCCTGTTCATCATTGACACAGGCAGCGGCAGCGCGCGCAACATCGGCAAGATGGGTTTCCAGCATGGCCGTATCGAGGCCATTTTCCTGACCCACTTTCACTCCGACCACATCGACGGCATGGGTGAGTTGATGCTGCAGCGCTGGGGTACTGCAGCCAACACCTCACCCGTGCCCGTGTATGGTCCGCAGGGCGTCGACATGGTGGTGAATGGCTTTATGCAGGCCTACCGCCAGGACAGCCAATACCGGGTGGCGCACCATGGCGAAGCCGCAGTACCCTCAAGCGGCTTTGGCGGCAAGCCCATGCCCTTCACGCCCGGCGCCGACGGCCGCGTCGTGGTGCTAAAAGACGGCGGCCTGGAAATCACCGCCTTCACGGTGGACCATGGCCCGGCGCACCCAGCGGTGGGATACCGGTTTGCCTACAAGGGCCGCAGCCTGGTGATCAGCGGCGACACCAAAAAATCAGCCGCCGTGCAGCGCGAAGCTGCGGGCGTGGATGTGCTGGTGCATGAGGCACTGTCGACCCCCATGGTGGGCATTTTGAAAGACGGCGCAGTCAAGGCCGGGCGCATGAACCTCGCCAAAATATTCGACGACATACTGAACTACCATGCCTCGCCCGAAGAAGCCGCCGAGACCGCACGCGACGCAAAAGTGGGCTACCTGCTGCTCAACCACATCGTCCCGCCGCTGCCGCTGCCTGGCATGGAAAAAGCGTTTCTGGGGAAAGCACCCGAGATCTACAACGGCCCCATACGTGTCGGTATAGATGGCGACTTCCTGAGCCTGCCCGCAGGATCAACTGAAATCAAAGTTGGCAGGCGTTTCTGATATGCAAAAACTACCTGTTGTGACCCAGGCGCTGCGTACCCCGGAAGCGCGCTTCGCCGACCTGCCAGACTTTGCCTACACACCGCATTACACCGAAATCGGCGGACTGCGTGTGGCCCACATTGACGAAGGGCCGCGTGATGCGCCCATCGTGCTGCTGATGCATGGGGAGCCGACCTGGTCCTTCCTGTACCGCAAGATGATTCCGGTGCTGGTGGGGGCCGGCTACCGCGTGCTCGCGCCGGACCTGGTAGGTTTTGGGCGTTCCGACAAACCTGCCAAAAAATCGGATTACTCCTACCTGAACCATGTGCTGTGGATGAAAGAGTGGATGCAGGCCAACGACCTGCGCGGCATCACCCTGTTTTGCCAGGACTGGGGCTCGCTTGTCGGCCTGCGCATGGTGGCCGAAGCACCAGACCGCTTTGACCGCATTGTGCTGGCCAACGGCGGCCTGCCCACCGGCAGCGAAGAGGTGCCCCGTGCTTTCAAAATCTGGCGCGCCTTTGCCCGCTTCAGCCCCTGGTTTCCGATAGGGCGCATCGTCAAGACCGGTTGCGTGGGAGGCCTGAGCCCGCAGGAGGTCGCGGCTTACGACGCGCCCTTCCCGTCCGGTCGCTACGCGGTAGCGGCCCGCACCTTCCCCGGTTTTGTACCGACCAGCCCCAAAGACCCCGAACACCAGAACAACCAGCGCGCCTGGGAGTTGTTCAAACGCTGGGACAAACCCTTTCTGACCTTGTTCAGCAACCGCGACCCTGTCACGCGCGGCGGCTACAAGGCATGGCAAAAACTGGTGCCCGGCGCACAAGGCCAGCCGCATGCCATCACACGCAATGCAGGGCATTTCCTGCAGGAAGACAAGGGCGCTGAAGTGGCCCTTGCGATCGTGGCCTTCATGCGAGGTTCACCCGGGCCCCATCAGGCGCCGGCCGGGGAATCGGCAGGCAACAGCCTGTAGACCCTGGCTGCGGTACCGCTGAAAAGTGCTGTACGTTCAGTGTCTGAGTAACTCACCGTCAGTTGCTTGAATGCGTTCCAGAGTTCGCTGTAGCCGCAGGATTGTTTGTCGACAGGGAAGTTGCTTTCAAACATGCAGCGCTCCGTGCCGAAGATGTCCAGGCAGGTTTCCATATATGGGCGCCACGCCGTGGCCA
The DNA here is from genome assembly GCF_042659145.1 of Polaromonas aquatica. Classification (NCBI taxonomy): domain Bacteria; kingdom Pseudomonadati; phylum Pseudomonadota; class Betaproteobacteria; order Burkholderiales; family Comamonadaceae; genus Polaromonas; species Polaromonas aquatica. The sequence goes on from NZ_JBHSRS010000079.1 coordinate 127,685, forward strand.
GGTCTTGCGACGATGGCGGCAACTCACGCTCATGCAAGTCCATGCCCACAACAGGCATGCCCAGGCCGCCGAGCTTGACCGTGACGTTTTTGCACCCGGCCAGCTGGCGCATGTCGGCTGCCCAGCGCCTGAGCGATCCGGCCTGCTGGCCATCGTATGGGCCAACACCCAGCACGGTACCGATATGGTCAAGAACAATCTGCGTGTCTGGAAAATCATTGGCAAGCGCCAGCAAATCCGGCAATTGCGGGTGGTACAGCCACGCGTCAAAACTCAGGCCGAACTTTGCCAGCTGCGCAAAGCCTTCGCGAAACACCGGGTCCGACAGCCGGTGCGGGGGCACGGGCCTGGCCAGGAAACGCTTGAGTTCGCTGTCGTCGTCATAAGGCGCCGCATAACGGATACCGCGCAAACGCCCACCGGCAACCGCAGCTTGCGCCTCGAGCACCTCCTGCACGGCGCCGCCCAGCATCAGGTCGGCATGGCCGACGATGGCTTCGGCCACACGGCATTTGCCGTAAATGCCGCTGGCCGCCATGGCCGCATTGCCATTGGCAAACTCGACCTCGCCCACAGGCTTCATGTGCACCGGGCCAAACGCGCGGTACATGGCATGGGCTTCGACATACACCGTGGCGCAGATGTTGTGGCCCTGCGCAATGTCGGCGAGCAGGTCGTCCAGCAGGTAGCGGTTGGCCGCTGCCCTGACATCCCACAGGTGGTGGTGTGCGTCGATGATGGGCAGTTCCGGTTCCAGTGCCGGCTCGCGCGGCGTTAGTGCCAGCCAGCGTGTGATGGCCTCCGTATTGCGGACGATGTTGCCTGAAAAAGGTTTGCCCATGGCTGCTTTCAAGTAAATCAAATAGCGTGTTTTTATCGCATCCGCCATGTGATACGGTTTTTCGCTTCTTCAAACCCGCCGGCCGGGTCGTGAAACGGCTGGTCACGTCTGTGACTGCCTTTACGTGAAGTCAATGTTTGAATTGAGCCCTGCAAGACCGACAATCCGCCGATCCGACCCGACTCACACCAAGGAATAGACATGCTCTGGGAACACTCCGCCAAAACCACCGATCTGCTCAAGCGCATGAATGCCTTTTATGAAGAGCACATCTATCCCAACGAAGGCCGGCACCACGAAGAGATGAACGCCTTTCGCCGCGCAGGCGACCCGTGGCAGCCGGTGCCGCTGGTTGACGAGCTCAAGGTGATTGCCCGCAAGGCCGGCTTGTGGAACATGTTTTTACCCCACGCCCATGGTGACATTGAGGGCATCTCCAACCTCGACTACGCACCGCTGTGCGAAATCATGGGCCGGGTGTCCTGGTCCGGCGAAGTCTTCAATTGCTCGGCGCCCGATACCGGCAACATGGAGACTCTGGAACGCTACGCCACCAAGGCGCAGAAGGACCAGTGGCTGGAGCCGCTGCTGCGCGGCGAGATCCGCTCGGCCTTCCTGATGACGGAGCCTGCCGTGGCCTCGTCGGACGCGACCAACATCCAGTGCAGCATAGTCCGGGACGGCGACGAATACGTCATCAACGGCCGCAAGTGGTTCTCGTCGGGCGCGGGCAACCCGCGCTGCAAGATTTTTATCGTGATGGGCAAGACCGACGTGAACGCGCCGCGCCACGCGCAGCAGTCCATGGTGCTGGTGCCGCGCGACGCCAAAGGCGTGACAGTGTTGCGCCCGCTGACGGTGTTTGGTTATGACGATGCGCCGCATGGCCACATGGAGGTTTTGCTGGAAAACGTGCGTGTGCCTGTCAGCAGCATCCTGCTGGGTGAAGGCCGCGGCTTCGAGATCGCCCAGGGCCGCCTTGGCCCGGGACGCATTCACCATTGCATGCGCTCGATTGGCGCTGCCGAACGTGCTCTGGAGATGATGGTGGACCGCCTGCAGTCGCGCACCGCCTTTGGCAGCGCGCTGTCCACGCAGTCAGTCTGGCATGAACGCATTGCCGAGTCGCGCTGCATGATTGACCAGGCCCGCCTGCTCACCCTCAAGGCGGCGCAGATGATGGACGTGGCCGGCAACAAGGCGGCACGGGCCGAAATTGCCATGATCAAGGTGGTGGCGCCCAATATGTCATGCAAGGTAGTGGACTGGGCCATACAAGCGCATGGCGCAGCCGGTGTGAGCGGCGACTTCTCGCTGGCCGAGGCCTATGCGCACCAGCGCACGGTGCGCATCGTGGACGGCCCGGACGAAGTGCACCGCAATGCGATTGCAAAGATCGAGCTGGCCAAACGCTCCGCCATCACCGGTGTGGGCGCCAAGGCGAAGTGATTCGGCCGCGCTGACTATCAGATCAGCAGTCCCAAAATACCGATGCGGTGTCCGAAAGGGCACCGCATTTTGTTTTGTAGCGCCGATTTCCCGGCGGGCCAGGCACCCTGGGGAAAACACTTAGTACACCCGGGCCAGCCTCTGGCGAAGGTCACTTTTGTGACGCAACAGCCATGTTTTTCGCCTTGGAGAACTTGCAGACGTCCCAATGAGCGGTTAGCATTTGTCCATAACTTACCGTCCGGCAGGTAAATTAATTTGACTTAACACAAGGAGACTTTGAAAGTGGAACTCAACACCATCACCCTGACCGTTGACGCAGGCGTCGCCGTTGTCACCCTGAACCGCCCGCCCGTCAATGCGCAGAACATCGAACTGCGCGAGGAAATCACCCGCGTGTTTGACGTGCTGTCCGACCGCGCGGACGTGGCCTGCGTCATCTTGACGGGCGCGGGCAAGGCTTTTTCCGCTGGCGCCGACATTCGCGAACGCCCCAACCTGGCCGACACACCGGGCGCCTACGGCGCACACAACCGCCGCGTGCGCGAGTCCTACTACGCCGTGGTCGAGTGCTCCAAGCCCATCATTGCCGCCATCAACGGCCCTGCACTGGGCGCAGGCTTTGGCCTGGTCATGGGCTCGGACATCTGGGTCGCCTCTGAGGACGCCTATGTGTCCATGCCCGAAATCAACGTCGGCCTGGCCGGTGGCGTGACCTTTTTGCAGAAGGTGTTTGGCCGCTCACGCGCACGCCGCATGTTCTACACCGGCATGAAGGTCTCGGCACAGGAGCTGTACCGACTCGGCCTGGTGGAAGCATGCCTGCCTGCCGCCGAACTGATGCCCTACTGCATGGAGATCGCAAAAGAGATCGCCGCCAAGAGCCCCATCGCCATGCGCCTGGCAAAAGAAGCCGCACGCATGACCGAGGTGATGCCTACGCGCGATGCCTACCGCTATGAACAGGGCAACACGGTGGCCCTGTCCAAAACCGAAGACTCCAAGGAAGCACAGCGCGCCTTTCTCGAAAAACGCGCACCTGTTTACACTGGCCGATAGGCTGCAGGCCCCCGGCCAGCCGGGGGCCATTGACCCAGACAACGGAAACAGGCGGGCTGTGAAGTTCGCCTATACTTTTTCCTCCAATAGAAGAACATGGGTACACGATGGCAACTCGTCGTCCGACAGAAGACACAGCAGCAGCGACTGAGGGTTTCAGGCCGCGTGTCGACAATCGCCCGGAACAGATCATCGGCATAGCCTGCCGGCTGTTTGCCAAGCGTGGTTACGAAGGCACATCCCTGCGGGACATCGCGGAAGAAGCACAGATCACCAAGGCAGCGCTGTACTACCACTTTCCGAACAAGGAAGCGCTGTACCACCGCATCGTGCTGGACTCGTTGCGCGCCCTGATTGACTCTGTACGTGCTGCGGTTGACGCCGCGCCCACACCGCTGGAAAAAGTACGCCAGTACATGCTGGTCTCCGCCGACTTCATGGATGCCGACCGCGATTCCTGGATGGCCGGCTCCAATGCATTCTGGATGGGCGCCGAGAGCGAACCGCGCACGCTGGCGATCGCCTTGCGCAATGAATACGAGACCCTGCTGCGCAGTTGCATCGCCGATGCCATCAACGCCGGTGAATTCAGGCCCAGCAATATCGCCCTGACCGGCCGCTTTCTGCTTTCAACACTGAACCAGATCAGCCGCTGGCACAACCCCAAAGGCGCAATGTCTACCCGCGAAGTGGTTGAGCAATACCTGGACATGGCCCTGCACGGGCTACAGGCAACGGCCAGGGCCTGATCTGACCCGGCGACCCATCCATGCGCCTATGGATGTGGGACTCAAGGCGGCACATGCCGCCTTGAAAACGCTATCAAAACAATAGCTCGTTGCGCGCATATTTAGGCGGCCACGGGCACTTTTCATATAAAAAATAGCCTCGCTGACCGGGCGCAGACCATCCTCTGGCCGTTTTTCGGCCTTTCCTGCCACCTGCCGGCAACCTCTTTAAAGCAGGCCCATTCATCGGGTCCGCATCAAACTCTAGGGTTATCACCAATCTTTTACTTACCTGCCGAACGGTAAAATAAATTCATAATCAGGCATCCAGCCCTGCCTGGGCATCGTGGTGCATGCCATTGCATTTTTTGAAAGAAGGATTGCCGCAGCCATGTTCACTCGACGTTTCAGCATCGGTATCGCCGCCCTTTTTTGCGCAGCGGCAGCGTACGCCCAGCCGGCACAGAACTTTCCAACCAAACCCGTCCAGATCATCGTGCCCTATGCAGCCGGTGGCGTGACGGACATCCTGGCGCGCATCGTGGCACTGCGACTGACGGACAAATGGAAACAGCCTGTCATCGTTGACAACCGCCCCGGTGCCGGCACCGTCATAGGCACGGCAGCCGCCGCTCGCGCGCCCGGCGACGGCCACACCCTGCTGATCACCGCATTCGGCTACACGGCCAACCAGATCCTGGTGCCCAACCTGCCCTATAACCCGCAGGCCCTGGCGCCGCTGTCCATCCTGGCCGACTCCTACAGTTATCTCTATGTCAATTCGGCTGTGCCCGCCAACAACGTGCCGGAGCTGATTGCCTACGCCAAAGCCAACCCCGGCAAGCTCACATTTGCATCCTCCGGCAACGGCTCCAGCCCGCATATCGCCGCCGAACTGTTTGCCTGGCGCACCGGCATCGACATGATCCACGTGCCCTACAAGGGCAACGGCCCCGCCATCAACGACCTGGTGGGCGGCCAGGTAAGTGCGTTGTTCGACACGGTGGCCACCATGAGCTTTGTCAACAGCGGCAAGCTCAAGGTGCTGGGCATTGGCAGTCCCAAGCCCATTGCCCGTTCACCGAATGTGGTGCCGATTGCAAAATCCGGCGTGCCGGCGCTCGCGGACTTCACGGCCGGCGGCTGGTTTGGCATGTTTCTGCCGTCCTCAACCCCCGTCGAGCTGCAAAAGAAGATTTATGCCGACGTGCGCGCGGTGCTTGAAACCAAAGAGGTGCATGAAGCCATCCTCAAGGCAGGGCTGGAGCCCGCGCTGATGTCGCAGGCCGACTTTGCCGCCTACCTGAAAAAAGACCTGGAGACCTGGGGCCCCGTGATCCGCGAACGCAAGATCCGCCTCGACTGACCCGCCGGGTCGTGACCCCGACATCTTTCGCAAGGCAAAAAATCAATAAAGAAAGACCAGCAACAAATGGAACACAAGACAAGCTCCATCCCCGACATGCCACCACTCGGCCGCCTGAAGGGCAGGCGCATCGTGGTGACGGGCGCCGGCTCCGGCATAGGCGCATCCATTGCACAACTTTTCATCGCCGAAGGCGCACAGGTAGCAGCCATAGACCGCAATGAAGAGGGCATCGGGTCATGGTTCAAGGCGGGTCAAGGCATTGCACTGAAGGCCGACATTGCCGACGAGCAATCCGTCAATGATGCCGTCAAGCGTGCGGCTGAAGCACTGGGGGGCATTGATGGCCTCGTCAATGCGGCCGGTGTCTCGAACACAGACCTGCTGCGCGATGTGAGCCTGGAAGACTGGCGGCGCACCATAGACATCAACCTGACCGGCAGCTTTCTGGTGTGCCGTGCCTGCCTGCCCTGGCTGGAGAAGGTGCAGGACAGCACCATCGTCAATTTTTCCTCGGGCCAGGGCCTTCAGCCCTTTGTACGGCGCGGCGCCTACGCGGCCTCCAAGGCAGGCGTGATTTCGCTTTCAAAAACCCTGGCCATGGAATGGGCGCCAATACGCGTCAACACCATTTGCCCCGGCGCGGTCGACACCCCCATGGTGCGCGCCGGCTACAGCGAAGAAGCCCTGCGCACCCAGGTCGGCACACGCTACGCACTGGGCCGCGTGGCTGAATCCATCGAAATTGCACGGGCTGCCCTGTTCCTCACAGGCGGCGAATCATCCTTCGTCACCGGCATAGCGATGGCCGTTGACGGTGGTCGCAGCTACCACTGACCAATCCTCAACCGCATCCATGACACAGACCAACACCCTCCCCCCAACCTCTGCCGAGCTGGCCGGCACGACAGCAGACCCCTATGCAGGCTTCCGGCAGGAACTCGTGAAGTTCACCGAGGCACCCGAACTGGCGCAGCTCAAAGAAGTGGTACGCACCAACCAGAAACTGTCACGCGCGGAGTTCAGCGCCTGGCAAAAGGCACTCTTCAAAAAAGGCTGGGGCGCGCCCAACTGGCCCCTCGAGTACGGCGGCACCGGCTGGGACCTGCAGCAGCGCTACCTGTTTGAGGAAGTCACGGCAGCGGCGGACTGCCCGCCGCAATACCACCACGGCATAGGCCATATCGGGCCGGTCATCATGCATTTCGGCAGCGACGAGATCAAGAGCCGCTTCCTGCCGCGCATCCTCGATGGCACCGAACACTGGTGCCAGGGTTATTCGGAACCGGGCGCCGGCTCTGACCTTGCCTCGCTCAAATCCACTGCCGTACGCGACGGTGACGATTACGTGCTCAACGGCCAGAAGATATGGACCTCACACGCCCATGAAGCCGACATGATGTACACCCTGGTGCGCACCTCCAGCGAAGGCCGCAAGCAGGCCGGCATCTCGCTGCTGCTGGTCCCGCTCAACACGCCGGGCATAGAAATCAGGCCCATCCACACCGTGGACCAGTGGCACCATGTCAACGAGGTTTTCCTCAACAACGTGCGTGTGCCTGCAAAGTACCTGGTCGGCGAAGAAGGCGAAGGCTGGAAATGCGCCAAGTTCCTGCTGGACCGCGAACGCCTGTCGCCTGCGACCGTGCCACGCCTTGCGCGCCAGCTGGAGCAGGTGTCGGAACTGCTGGCACAGAAGATGAAAAACAATCCCGAGCTGCCCAGCATCCATTCGCTGCAGGAGCGGCTCTTTATCGCGCAAGCCTCTGCCAAGGGCTCGCGCCAGATGTTGCTGAGCGCCATCCAGGAAGAAATGCACGGCACGCTGGCATCGTCCAAGTCGTCTGCATTGAAACTCCACACATCGGAGCTTTCGCAGCAAATCGTAGGCATCGCCTTTGACATTGCCGGTCCTGAATACGCCGCACGCCTTGTGCCTGAAATTGAAGCGCCCGATGGTGCCGATGACATGGACATCGAACGCCAGCTGACCCACACCTATCTTTTCTACCGCTCACGCTCCATTGCCGGCGGCACCAGTGAAGTGCAGAAAAACGTGATTGCCCGCGACCTGTTTGGAGCCTGAGAAAAATGCCTTTTACCGTTACCCCGATGTTCCCCGGTGATTTGTACGACACCACGGATCGCATGGCCGCCACTGCCGCACCGGCATGGCCCGATGGCAAAAACCAGGGCAGTGCCAAATGGACACAAATACTAGAACTGGGCTGGCAAGGCGTTCTGGTCAGCGAAGAAGCCGGCGGTGTGGGCGCCACACTGGCCGAGTTTGCATCCATTGCCGAAGCAGCCGGCCGCCATGCGATGGCCCTGCCGCTGACCGCGCGCTGCGTTGTGGCGCCCATGCTGCTGGCAGCTGCCGGCTACACCGCCACAACGCTCAAGCTGCTTGAGCAGGTATCGGCCGGGCAGGCCTCGGTATGCCCGGTACTGCAATCGGGCCATGCGGACTCGCTGCAGGCCAGCCCCGCCAGCGGCGGCAGCCTAAGGCTCAAGGGCGTGCTTCGCGGCGCGGACCTGACGGAGCCCGCCAGCCACCTGTTGTTTAACGCCTTTTCCGGCGACGGCTCAACGCCGGTGCTGCTCCTGTTGCCGACCAGCGAGCTGACGCAGCATGTTCGTTATTTTGAAGGCCTGGATGGCCGCCGTACCGCGGACATCACGCTGGATGGCGTCACCGTCGAAGCCGACCAGGTGCTTTTGCAAGGTGATGCGGTCACCGCTGCGGTCAAGGCCGCGATGTCAACCGGGGCCGTGATGACCAGCGTGCAAACCGTAGGTGCGCTGGGCGCCATGATTGAACAGACGATTGAATACCTGTCAACGCGCACGCAGTTTGGCGTGGCGCTCTCCACCTTCCAGGCGCTGCGTCACCGCGTGGTCGAAATGTACGTTGCCTATGAAAGTGCGCGCGGCCTGGTCAAGGACGTGACTGAAGAACTTTCAGCCAGCCCCGCATCGGGTGGCCGCGATGCTGCGCTGACCAAGCTGTATCTGGCGACCGTGGGCCGTACCGTGGCGGAGTCCGCCATACAGCTGCACGGTGGCATGGGCATGACGGTGGAAATGCCTGCCGCGCGCCTGGCCATGCACACGCTGATGTGCAACCTGCAGTATGGTGATCGTTTTTACTACCTCGATTCGCTGTCATCGCAAATGGCGGCAGATGCAAAAACCGCCGCCCTGCCGGCCTGAAACTTACCTGCACGGCCTTCAACATGCACACACTTCACTCTCTTTTTTTCCCGGGGTCGGTCGCGCTGATAGGCGCCTCGTCCGACCCTGAGCGCATAGGCGGCCGCGTGCTGCGCTTCATGCTCGAAGGTGGTTACCAGGGCACCATCTACCCGATCAACAAGGGGGAAGCACTGGTGCAGGGCCTGAAAGCCTATAAAAACATCACGGACGTACCCGGCACGGTTGACCAGGCCGTGATCATCATCCCGGCAGCGGGTGTGGAAACCGCGCTGCGCGAAGCCGTGAGCAAGGGCATCAAGTCGGTACAGATCCTGACCGCGGGTTTCGCCGAAATCGATGAAGCCGGCAAGCAGCAGCAGCAAAAGCTGGTGGACATCTGCCGCGAAAACGGCGTGCGCATGCTGGGCCCCAATTCGCTTGGCCTGCTCAACCTGTCCAACAAATTTTCGGCTACCTTCTCGACTGCACTCAATGGCCTGCGGCCCGTCAAGGGCCATATCGCACTGGCCACCCAGAGCGGCGCCTTTGGCTCGGCAACCTATGGCATGGCATCGCTGCGCGGCCTGGGCTTTTCGAAGATCGTGGCGACGGGCAATGAGGCCGACGTTGATGTGGCCGAGTGCATCGATTACCTGGCCGAAGACGCTGAAACCAAAGTCATATGCGCCGCCGTCGAGTCCTGCAAGGACGGCAACCGCCTGCGGCTGGCTTTGCTGAAAGCAGCCAAAGCCGGTAAACCCGTTCTCATCATGAAGGCTGGCCGCACCGAAGTCGGTGCGACCGCCGCGGCCACACACACCGGCTCGCTGGCCGGCAATGACACGGTGTATGACACCGTTTTTGCGGAGTGCGGCGCATTCAGGCCACAGTCGATTGAAGAAATGCTGGACATCGCCTATGTCTGCGCAGTCACCGGTTCGCTGCCGGCCAACGCCGACGTCGCCATCCTGACCGGCTCGGGCGGCATTGGCATCCTGATGGCCGACCACGCCAGCGACCATGGCCTGGCACTGCCCAAACTGTCAGCAGAAGGCAGCGCGGCCGTGCTTGAAGTGCTGCCCTTTGCCGTTGCGGCCAATCCGCTGGACACCACGGCACAGGTAACGGCCGTCAAAAGCGGCGTGACACGCACGCTCGACGCGCTGCTGAGCCACTCGTCCTGCGCCACCATATTCGCCTACCTCGCGCACGTGGGCCTGTCGCCCAGCCGCTTCCAGTCCACAAGTGACGAGCTGATTGCGCTCAAGGCCAAATTCCCTGAGCGCGCCATCATCATGGTGATGCTGGCAACCAAAGAAGTTGCCGCAGTGCTTGATTCGCATGGCATCCCGACCTTTGCCGACCCCTCGCGCGCGGTGCTGGCGATGGCGGGCGCGTACCAGATGGCACGCCGGCGTGCGACGCTCTTTTCGCCACCTGGTGCCAGACCTTCGGCCAAGGCGCTGGGCGATGTGTCAACCGAAGCCGCCGCCAAAAAGGTGCTGGCCGATGCCGGACTGCCCATGCTGCCCGAGAGCGTCTGCAAAAGTGCCGAGGCAGCCGCTACAACAGCTACCACTTTCGGCTTCCCCGTGGTCGCAAAAATTTCCTCGCCAGACATCCCGCACAAGACCGAGGTTGGCGGTGTGATGCTGAACCTGCAGGATGCCGATGCAGTGCGCCTAGCCTATGACGAACTGATCAGACGTGCTAGGGCAGCCGTGCCCGATGCACACATAGACGGCGTGCTGGTCACTCCCATGCTCAAGGGCGGCGTGGAGACCATCATGGGCATACACATGGACCCCACCTTTGGGCCCATGGTGATGTTCGGCTCCGGCGGCACCGCCGTCGAGCTGTTCAAGGACGTGGCTTTTGCCTCGGCGCCTGTCACCGAAGCCCGTGCGCGCGAACTGATCGACTCGGTGAAGTCATCCCGGCTGCTGCGCAAATGGCGCGGCGGTCCGCAATACGACGAACAGGCACTGGTCAAGGCGATCTGCAAACTTTCGGAGTTTGGCGAAGCACATGCCGACGTGCTGGAGAGCATTGATGTCAACCCCCTGGTGGTGCGCGAGAACGGCGCGGTCTGCCTGGATGCGGTGATCACACTGCGTTGAACCCCGCACAAAAAGAAGGAGACAAAAGCAATATGGACAAATCAAAAGAAGACCTTTTGCAAGGCCTGCTGGACCGCGAAGCCATACGCGAGGCCATGTATGCCTATTGCCGCGGCATTGACCGCTGCGACGAAGCCGCCCTGCGCTCGGCCTACTGGGAGGATGCGACGGACCGGCACGGCGCCTACAACGGCAGCGCCAGCGGTTTTATCGCCCATGCCGTGAAGGCGCGCACCAACGGCCCGCGCATGATTCACCAGGTCAGCAACATCTCCATCGTCCTCAAGGGCAGGCACGCGGCCGTTGAAAGCTACTTCCAGGCTTTCCAGTACGACAACGATCCGCAAGGCAAGCTGCGCGAAACCTTTCTGTGCGGCCGTTATGCCGACCATTTTGAAAAACGCGGCGAAGAATGGCGGATTGCGGCGCGCACCGTGATTTACGACTGGATGAAGGAAGCCCCTGGACCGGAAGGTGACGAGGCCACACGCTTCGGTGCACGCAGCCCCAACGGCAAGATGAAACCGGACGATGCCTGGTACACCTTGCTGGGGCAAGCGCCCTTCTCGACGACCTGAGCTTGCCGCAAGCGCTGGCCTCAGGCATGCCTGGCGGCTCGGGGGCGCCACTGTGCAGTGACAATCCCGCGAACCTCGAACCAAAGGCTTCACAATGACTGAATCAGGCGAAGACTTGCTGCAGACCCTGCTGGACCGAGAAGCCATACGCGAGCTCATGTATGCCTATTGCCGCGGCATTGACCGCTGCGATGAAGCCGCCCTGCGTTCCGTCTACTGGCCGGATGCAACCCACCGCCAGGGTGCCTACAGCGAGAGCGGCAGCAGTTTTGTCGACTACGCCATGAAGGCTCGCAGCAACGGGCTGCGCATGAGCCACCATGTCAGCAATATTTCCATCGTTCTCAAAGGCAAGCAGGCTGCGGTCGAAGGTTATTTCCAGGCATTTCAGTACGACGGCACCCCACAGGGTGGGCTGCTTGAGACACTTTTAAATGGCCGCTATATCAACCGCGTTGAGAACCGTGGCGGGGAATGGCGTATCGCAGAACGCACCCTGATTTACGACTGGATCAAACAAACACCCGCAACGGACGGAAACGAATCCCAACGCTTTGGCGAACGCAGCCCCAACGGCAGGATGAAACCGGATGACGCCTGGTACAAGCTGCTGGGGCAAGCACCCTTTTCAAGCTGAACGTCACTGCAAAAAAACCGGCATCAAGCCGGTTTTTTTACTGAATGTGCAGGCACAGCTACCAGTTATTTCTTCCAGCCGTTCATATCCAGCGATGCCATCACGGTGTTGGACAAGCCACCATCCACCAGCAGGTCAACGCCATGAACATACGCGGCGTCCTTGCTTAAAAGGAACGCCACAACATTCGCCATGTCCTCGGCCTCGGCCATGCGGCGCAAGGGCACGCGGCCTTCACGCTGCGCGCGTGCATCGGGTGTCGAGTAAGCCGCAGCCGTACCCGGGGTGATGGTCAGGCCCGGCGAGAAGGCGTTGACCCGAATGCCGTCAGGTCCCCACTCATTGGCCAGTTGCCGCACCAGCATCAGCGCCGCGGCCTTGCTGGCGCTGTAGGGTCCCAGCGGCGTCTGCGCGTTGGTGCCGGAGATAGACGCAGTCACCACAATCGCACCTCGGCTTTCCTTAAGCGCAGGATAGGCAGCTTTCGCCAGCAGCCACGGCGCACGCACGTGCACGGCAAACACCTTGTCCCAGTTCTCCATCTCATAGCTGGCCAGCGGCCCGGGAATCGCAAAACCTGCATTGCTGACCAGCGCGTCCAGGCCGCCAAAAGCTTCAGAGGCCTTGACGATGGCGGCCGGCAGCGCCGGGTCCGACATATCGCCCGGTACTGCAACCGCCTGGCCGCCCAGGACGCGTATTTCGTCTACCAGGCTCTTGAGTTCATCGGCATGCTGGTCCGACAGCACCAGCTTCGCGCCACCCGAAGCCTGGGCGTCACGCGCCAGCCTCAGGCAAATGGCACGGCCGATGCCGCGGGCTGCCCCGGTCACAATCGCACGCATGATATGTCTCCTTGTCCAGAAATAAAAAACGGCCGCATGCCCCTTTCGGGGAAGCGCGGCCGCCTGTCCCGCCCTTGCCGGGCGGCGTGACCATCAGGCCTCGGCCCGTTCCTCTGCGTGCTGGAACACGAAGCCACCGTATTCATTGCTGGCGGCAGCCGCGCAAAGCTCACGGTACTTGGCAAAGCCGCCAATAAACATGGTGAGCCCCTGTGACTTGCCCGGGACGTTGGCGCCTACCCACCAGGTCTTTGCCTTGTTGATCAGCGAGCTCTGGGCCAGTCCCCGCACGACATCCATCCAGCCGTCTTCGGCCTTCGTCGTGGGCTCCATGGTCGCCAGGCCGTTTTTCTGCATATGCGTTATCGCGGCGGCAATCCAGTCCACGTCATGTTCGCTGATACGGATGATGTTGGCCAGCGCCGACGGACCATTCGGGCCGGTGGTCATGAAGAGGTTGGGGAAACCCTCCATCATGATGCCCAGGTGTGAACGTCCGCCTTCTTTCCACTTCTGGTTCACGGTGCGCCCGCCCTTGCCCACCACGTCGAAGGCGATCAGCGCGCCGGTCAGGCCGTCGTAGCCGGTGGCCAGGATCAGCATATCCAGTTCGGTCTCGCCGGAAGCATTGCGCACGCCGCGCTCGGTGACTTCGACGATCGGGTCCGTCAGGCAGTCCACCAGGTGCACGTTCGGCAGGTTGTAGGTCTCGTAGTAGCTCGAATCCAGGCACGGCCGGCGCGCAAAGATCGGGTAACCCTTGGGCTTGAGCGCCTCTGCCGTCTTCGGATCCTGCACGACTTCGGCGATCTTGCCGCGCACGAACTCGGCCACGTGCTCGTTGGCCTCCTGATTCACCATCAGGTCGCCGAAAGTTCCCAGCATGGCCAGGCCACCCTGCTTCCAGGCGTCCTCCAGCAAGGACTGGCGTTGCTCCGGCGTCACGCTGAAGAATGCGCGCGTGGACTGGGGCCGCGTGCCGCCGACGGTGCTGTTGCGTGCCGCCTCGCGGATGCCAGCGTAGTTGCGCTTGACTTCACTGACGTATTCCTGCGTCAGCGGCACATTGCGCATCGGCATCGTAAAACTTGGTGTGCGCTGGAACACAAACAACTCGCCGGCCTGCGGACCCACGTCCTGCACGATCTGGATGCCGGTCGAGCCCGTGCCGATCACGCCCACGCGCAAGCCGGCAAAAGACACTGGTTCATGCGGCCAACGCGCAGCATGCAGAAGGCGGCCCTTGAATTTTTCGACACCGGGGATGTCCGGCACCTTTGGCACCGACAGCGGGCCTGTGGCCATGATGCAGAACGGCGCTTCGTAACGTTCGCCGCGGTCGGTCTCCACGGTCCACAGCTGGCGCTCCTCGTCCCAGACGGCACTGGTCACGCGGGTCTTGAACTGGAAGTGTTTGCGAAGATCCAGTCGGGTTGCGACGAAATCGATATAACGCAGCAGTTCGGGCTGGGCTGCGAACTGCTCGGACCAGGTCCACTCCTGCTCGACTTCGGGCGAAAAAGAGTAGCTGTAGTCGATGCTGGGCAGGTCCACGCGGGCACCGGGGTAACGGTTCCAGTACCACACACCGCCCAGGTCACCGCCCGCCTCGAAGCTCTGGAGCTTGAGCCCCATTTCGCGGAATTTGTAAGTCGCGTACATGCCGCCAAAACCACCACCGACAATGATCACATCCAGCCGCTTGACCCCGCCGGTTCCTGATCGGCTTACATCCTTGTTGCTCATATCGTCTCCAGAAATTTGATTGCAAAAATGGCTATACGGCGAGAGTGCCGCCGTCCACCGGCAGCGTGACGCCATTGACGTAGGAAGCCAGCGGCGAGGCGAGGAACACAGCCGCACCCGCCAGTTCCTGCGGCTGGCCAACACGGCCCGTGGGAATGCGCACCATGAAGCGCGCCAGGCGCTCTGGGTTGGCGCGAGTCGCATCGGTCATCGGCGTTTCGATCACACCCGGCGCCAGCGCATTCACGCGGATGCCGTCGGCGCCCAGGTCTGCGGCCATGGACTGCGTGAGCATCTTCACAGCGCCCTTGGAGGCCGAGTAGCCCAGGCAGTTCGCCTGCGCAATGAAGGCCGCACCCGAAGCGACATTGATAATGCAACCACGTGTCTTGCGCAGTGCAGGCAGCCAGGCATGGATGGTATTGAAGGTGCCGAAGAGGTTGACGTCCATCACACGGTGAATGTTTTCCTGCGCCTTCGGGCTGTCGATGCCTTCACGGATGATGACACCCGCGTTGTTGACCAGTGTATCGACCAAGCCGATGTCTTTTTCAACCTGTGCGGCCAGCGCACGGGAGGCGTCCGCATCCGTCACGTCCAGGGCAAAGGCCCAGCCCTCGCCACCGGCTGCGCGCACCTGCTTCAGCGTTTCCTCGCACCGCTCGGCGCTCACATCGGTCACGATGACACGCGCGCCTGCCGAGGCAAAACCCACGGCAATCGCCTGGCCTATGCCACTGGCGGCGCCGGTGACCAGCGCAGTTTTTCCTTCAAGCCAGAGGCCGCCCTTGAGCGCGCCCATCACGGCGTCACGGGATGTTGCTGTCATGTTTTACTCCTTGCCAGAAGCCGGCGGTGTGGGCGACGCATTTCTCAGCGAACGCCTTTCGAGCCAGGCATAAAACTCGCCGACGAGGCCTTTTCGGAAGAGCAGCACGACGAGTACAAAAACAAGTCCCTGGATCATCAACACCCATTCGGCGTACGACGCGAGGTAGTGGGACATGGAGACGATCAGGATGGCGCCGGCGACAGGACCCACGAGGGTCTGCATGCCGCCCAGGATACAGATCAGCAGCGCCTCGCCGGAGGTCACCCAGGTCAGGTCTGTCAGGGTCACGACCTGGAAGGCCACAGCCTTGAGGGAACCCGCCAGGCCAGCCAATGATGCGGACAGGATAAACACGGCGAGCTTGTAGCGGTTGGTACGGTAACCCAGCGAGATCGCTCGCGGCTCGTTGTCGCGAATTGCCTTCAGCACCTGGCCAAAAGGCGAATTGACGATTCGGTGGATGGCAAAGAAGCCAAACGCCGTGAGGGCCAGAACCACAAAATACATGACATAGTTGTTGCCCATGTTGATGAGGCCAAACATGGCGCGCCGGGGCACGTCCTGCAGGCCGTCTTCACCGCCGGTAAACGGCAGGCGCAGCGCCATGAAATAAATCAGCTGCGCAAACGCCAGCGTGATCATTGAGAAGTAGATGCCCTGGCGGCGGATGGCGAGCGAACCCGTCAGTGCGCCTATCACCACGGCCACGCCAACACCGGCCAGGATGCCAAGGGCGGGGTCAAAGCCCCACACCTTGATGGCGTGCGCCGTCACATAACCAGCCGCACCAAAAAACATGGCGTGCCCGAAGGACAACAGGCCGCAGTAGCTGACCAGCAGGTTAAGGGCTGCAGCCAGCAGCGCAAAACAGAGGATCTCTATCAGGAACTGCGGATACAGCACAAACGGTGCGGCAATCAGCAAGGCAATCGAGATCGCCAGCAGGATACGCACGGTACCTTGGGAAAAATTTTTCATCTGGCCTCCTGGCCGAACAGGCCGTTGGGCCGGATGGCGAGCGTGATGATCATCACGACAAAAATAACAACGCCCGCGGCGTCCGGATAAATCAGCTTGGTCAGGCCTTCAACCACCCCCAGGCTGAAGCCGGTGATGATGGAGCCGATGATGGAGCCCATCCCGCCGATCACCACCACGGCAAACACCACCACGATCAGGCTGTTGCCCATCAGCGGATTCACCTGGTAGATGGGTGCAGCCATGGCCCCGCTGAAGCCGGCAAGGCCGACGCCCAGGCCGTAGGTGAGCATCAGCATGCGCGGCACGTTGATGCCAAAGGTACGCACCAGCGACGCATTTTCATTGGCCGCACGCAGGTAAGAGCCGAGCTTGGTGCGTTCGATCACAAACCAGGTTCCGATGCAGAGCATCAGCGAGGCGGCGATCACCCAGATGCGGTAGGCGGGAATGAAGCTGATGCCGATGTCCAGCCCGCCCGACATGGGGTTGGGGTAAGGCTGGCCGGTAGCCCCGAACTTCCAGCGGAAAGCGCCTTCCATCAGCATGGCCAGTCCAAAAGTCAGCAGCAATGCATAAACGTGGTCAACGCTGTACAGCCGCCTGAGCATCAAGCGCTCTATCACCAGCCCGACGGCGCCAACCACCACGGGGGTGATCAGCAACGCGTACCAGTAATTGATTCCAAAGTACTCCAGCAGGCCCCAGGCTACAAATGCGCCCAGCATGTACTGCGCGCCGTGGGCAAAATTGACCACATGCAGCAGGCCGAAGATGATGGCCAGGCCAAGGCTCATCAGCGCGTAGAACGAGCCATTGATCAGGCCGATGACAAGCTGGCCGACAAAGGCAGACATTGGGATGCCGAAAATATCATTCATGGCGTGCTCCCCTGCGGTATGCAGCACCGGAACATGCGGGTTGTTGTTTGTTGAGCTTCATAGTCCGAGCAGGCTTTCAATACGCGCCAGGTCCCCGGCGATGTCTTCACGGCGGAAGTGGTCAACCACGACACCTTCCTCAATCACGTAAAACCGGTCCGCCACCTTGGAGGCGAACCTGAAGTTCTGCTCCACCATCAGCACGGTGAAGCCGCGCTCCTTGAGCATGCGTATGGTCTGGCCTATCTTGGAAACAATCACAGGAGCCAGGCCTTCGGTGCATTCGTCCAGCAACAGGAAGTTCGCACCGGTGCGCAGGATGCGCGCGATGGCCAGCATCTGCTGCTCGCCGCCGGATAGCTTTGTGCCCTGGCTGTGCCGGCGCTCCTTGAGATTGGGAAACAGCGTGTAGATTTCATCGACAGTCAGGCCGCCCGGGCGCAGCACAGGCGGCAACAGCAGGTTCTCTTCGGTGCTCAGGCTGGAAAAAATACCGCGCTCTTCCGGGCAATAGGCAACGCCGAGTCTGGCAATCGCTTCCGGGAGCATGGACGTCGTCTGCTGGCCGTTGATCTCTATGTGTCCCGAGCGTTTTTCGAGCAAGCCCACCACCGCACGCAGTGTTGTGGTCTTGCCGGCTCCGTTACGCCCCAGCAGGCAAACGACTTCGCCTTTGCGCACTTCGAGGTTGATGTCATGCAGTGCCAGGTTCTCGCCATAGTGGCCTACCAGGCCCTTCACCGACAGGCAAAGCGGTTGGCCAGATGCCATGCTGTTTGCTTCAGTCATTGGCGCCTCCCACATAAGCTTCAATAACTGCCGGGTCGCGCGAGACTTCGTCGTACGTGCCTTCTGCCAGGATCTGCCCCGACTGCAGCACCGTGACACGGTCGCACAGTTCGGCAATGACCTTCATGTTGTGCTCAACCATCAGGATGGTGCGGCCTTTGGCCACATCGCGGATGATCTGCATCACAGGGCCTATGTCTTCATGGCCCAGGCCCGCCATGGGCTCGTCCAGCAGGATCATCTCCGGGTCAAGGGCGATGGTGGTAGCCAGCTCCAGCACGCGCTTGCGCCCGTAGGACAGCGACACCGCCGGCGTGTCAACATAACGCGTGAGGCCAACCATCTCTATCAACTCAAGCGCGCGGGTATCCAGCACCTTGAGCGATTTATCCCTGCGCCAGAAGGCCCAGGTCATGCCCGCCTTGCGCTGCAGCGCGACACGTACGTTCTCAAGCACCGTCATCTGGCCAAACACCGCAGAAATCTGGAAGGAGCGCACCAGCCCTTTGGAGGCCACTGTGGCTGGGTCGCTTCTGGAAATATCCCGGCCATTAAAAAGGATCGTGCCTGCCGTCGGCGTGAGAAAAGTCGTCAGCAGGTTGAAGCATGTCGTCTTTCCGGCGCCGTTTGGGCCAATCAAGGCATGGATGGTATTGCGGCGCACGCTGAGGTTCACGTCCTTCACGGCATAAAAGCCGCGGAACTGCTTGCTCAGGCCGGTTGCCTCAAGAATGAAGGGCTCATTCATGGCTAACTCCCGGTACAGCGGCCGGCCCTTTAAAAGCCTGGTCGTTCAATTCTTGTCTCCCGTTTTTCTTTGGTGTACTTGTCCCGGCGGATCAGAGCAGCGCATGTGTCACGCCGCCGTCCACAAGGATGGACGTGCCGGTGATCCAGCTGCTTTCGGATGATGCGAGGAACATGGCCGCGCTGGCAATGTCCTGCACCTCGCCAAGACGGCGCAGCGGTGTGCGTTGGGCGCGCACGGCGATCTTTTCTGGCGTGACATTGTTCTGCATACCCTCAGTGAGCACCGAACCGGGGCAGACGGCGTTAACGCGAATGCCGCGCGGGCCAAGGTCTACCGCCGAAGATCGGGTCAGGCCCAGCACACCGGCCTTGACGCCCCCGTACACCATGGCTTCAGGCACACCAAGAAAAGCTGCAGCAGAGGCTATATTGATGATGCTGCCGCCTTCTGTCATGGCTTCGGCCCCGACCTGTATGCCCCAGACCACCGAATTGAAACCAGTGCCGACCATGCGGTTGAGCATTTCAGGTGTGATGTCGGCGATGGGGCCGTAGCGGACCCAGATGGCGTTGTTGACGATGATGTCAAAGTGCCCGTGCGCCTGCTTCATGGCCGTGACGGCCTTGACGAAGGTGTCGCGTTCGGCGACATTGCCGCCAAAAGCCATGGCCTGGGCGCCTGTTGCCTTGATCTCGTCGGCAGCCGCCTGGGCCAGGTCTTCGCGCAGGTCCAGCACGCCGACCACCGCACCTTCGGCGGCCATGGCATCTGCAATGCTGCGGCCTATGCCGCGTGCGCCACCGGTAATCAGGGCAACTTTTCCTTCCAGGCGCTTTTTAGCTTCGTTCACTTCTGTTTCCTTGTCTGTTTGAATGTTTCAGGTCTTGTCGGCAAAGCGCACTTCGGGCAGGCCCTGCACGCCCATGCCGTGAATGGCAAACAGCGCGCCGGCATCGGGATGGTCATCCTTCAATACATTGCCGCTGTTGCTGATGCTGGTGACATAAAGAATGTCGAGATTCCGGCCACCAAAACAGGGGCAAGTGACGTAACGCACCGGCATGTCGATAAGGCGATCCAGCTTGCCCTCAGGTGTGAAGCGGCCCAGCTTGCCGATCTCGACCAGCGCAGTCCACAAATGGCCTTCGCGGTCTACCGTGGCACCGTCACCGGCAGAACCGAGCGGCTCCGTATCTATAAAAACCGTTGGCGTGCCCGCTTTTCCGCTCGCAATGTCGTAGCTGTAGCGCATGATCTTGCGCGTACGGCTGTCGGTGAAATACAGCCAGCGCCCGTCCGGGCTGAAACAGGTACCGTTTGAAATGGCAAAGCCCTTGTCGAGCACCTGAACCTTGCCGCCTGAATCCAGCTGGTAAAGTGCGCCCAGCTTTTCATTGCGGCCCATCACGAGGGAGCCGGCCACAAAACGCCCGGCCCGATCGGTACGGCCGTCATTCATGCGGATTTTTTCTTCGGCGTGCGTCACGCCGGCGATTTTCTGGAGCTGGCCGGTGGCAAGGTCGAGGTAGCTGAACTCGCTGGCCAGCGCGACCAGGAGGCGGCCGCTTTCACACAGGGCGATGGAGCCTATGGCCGATGGGAGCAGCCACTCGCGGTATTCGCCATTGGCCGGTGTCAGGCGCCGCACCAGGCGTGCATGTGAGTCAATCCAGAAAAGCGACTGCGTGCGCTCATCCCAAAGCGGGCATTCGCCCAGCTCGTCGCGTTTACCGGTAACGAT
Source organism: Polaromonas aquatica (assembly GCF_042659145.1). Taxonomy (NCBI): domain Bacteria; kingdom Pseudomonadati; phylum Pseudomonadota; class Betaproteobacteria; order Burkholderiales; family Comamonadaceae; genus Polaromonas; species Polaromonas aquatica. The sequence continues at coordinate 148,221 of NZ_JBHSRS010000079.1, forward strand.
GTCGATGCGGGTCATGCTGCAACTCGCGGGGTAGAGGAAAGCATGCGCGATGCGTCACGTTGCAGGACGGTGTTGCGCAGAGGATCGGCCAGGCCGGCGCGCTTGGCCAGATACGAGCTGTGCTGCCGTGGCCAGAGTTCGTAATCCTTATTGGCGCCCAGCGATATTTGCGCATGCACTGCCCAGTTCGGGTTGAACAGCGCCTCGCGGCCGATGGCGATCAGGTCCGCCTGGTCGGCGTTGAGTATGGCCTCGGCATGCTGCGGGTCGATGATCAGGCCCACGGCCATCACATCCATGCCGGTCATGGCCTTGATTTTCTGACCGTCTCCGGCACGGAACTCCAGGCCGCGCGGCACGCGTGGGCCATCGGTCGGGTAGTTTGAGATACCGCCGCCCGACGAACAGTCCACGACATCGACACCACGCAACTTCAGCGCCCTCAGCAGGCTGACCAGTTCGTCCATGCTCAATTCATGGTCCAGGTCTGCGAGAGAAATGCGCCAGAACAATGGCAGGTGCGCAGGCCACCTGGAACGCACCGCCTCTGCCACTTCCAGCGCAAAACGGTGGCGGTATTCCACACTGCCGCCGTACTCGTCGGTGCGCGCATTCGATATGGGCGACAGGAACTGGTGGATCAGGTAGCCGTGTGCGCCATGCACCTCCAGCATTTCAAAACCGGCCTGGGCCGCGCGATGGGCCGCGTCGCCCCAGGCCTGTACCAACGCCTTGACTTCGTCGGTGCCCAGAGCCGCAGGCACTTGCCAGCCTTCACCGACCGGCAGCGCACTGGGCCCCACCACCGGCCAGGCGCCTTCGCCGCGAGCGGCATCATCTTTATTCAGGTGGCTGTGCCCGCCCCAGGGCGGCTGCAGTGCGCCCTTGCGGCCGGTGTGGCCCAGCTGTATGGCAGGCACGGCACCGTTGTCCTTGAGCACCTTCGCCACCCGGCGAAGCGGCTCAATCTGGCTGTCTTTCCACAAGCCCGTGTCACCGTGCGCGTTGCGGCCACGCGCTTCCACGGCCGTCGATTCGACAAACACGATACCGGCGCCACCGAGCGCGAAACGGCCCAGGTGCACGACATGCCAGTCGGCCGCATGGCCGTCCACAGCAGAGTACTGCTGCATGGGCGCGATCACGACCCGGTTCCGCGCGACGACGCCGCGCACCTTGTAGGGCTGGAACAGCGCGGCGCCATGGGCATCCGCTTCCTGCAGGGGTACTCCGCTGACTGGCATGCCCGGGTCCTTATTTCTTCACGAAGTCGCAACCGCCGTCAGCCAGCGAACGGAACACCTGGTCGCCAGGAATTTCCGCGCCGACTTTATACAAATCGAACTTGCCCTTGGATTCTGCAGGCGTCTTGACCGTGATCGCATAGGTGGGGCGCATGACCTGGCCGTCTTCGCGGATTTTCACATTCTTCATTGAAAAGTCGTTGATGGGCGTTGCCTTCATTTTGGCCATGACTGCAACACCCTCGTCGGTGCCGGCTGCCTGCACAGCCTTCAGGTAGTGCATGGCAGCGCTGTAGGCACCGGCATGGATATAGGTCGGGATCACGCCGCCGTTTTTCTCCGTGAAGCGCTTGGCCCACGCACGCGAATCAGCGTCACGGTCCCAGTAAAACGGTGCCGTGATCTGCAGGCCTTGCGCAACATCCAGGCCCATGGCGGAGACGCTGTTGATAGTCATGCCGAACACGCCGACTTTCTGGCCGTTGCGGGCCAGCTTGTATTCAGCCGCCTGCTTGAGGGCATTGGTCAGGTCCAGGCCGGCATTCAATACCACGATGGCCTGGGCCTTGCTGGCTTGTGCCTGCAGCAGGTAGGACGAGTAGTCCGAGGCACCCAGCGGGTGGCGCACGGAACCCACCACCTTGCCGCCGCCGGCTTCGATGAACTTGGTGGCATCTGCCTGCAGAGCCGCGCCAAAAGCGTAGTCCACGGTGATGAAGAAGAATGACTTGACGCCCTGCTTCAACAGCGCCGTGACGCCGGCATTGGCCAACTGGTAGGTGTCAACGATGAACTGGACAGTCATCGGGGAGCACTGCTTGCCCGTCAGGTCGGACGACACCGTGCCGGCGATCAGGTAGGGCTTTTTCTTTTCCTTCATCATGCTCGATACGCCAAATGCGATTGACGAAGCCGAGCCACCCACGATGGCGTCGAACTTGTCGTTCTCTATCCACTGGCGGGCCATGTTGATGCCCACGTTGGGTTTGTTCTGGTCGTCTGCGGTGACGACTTCAATCGGCTTGCCCAGCACTTTTCCGCCGAAATCCTCAACCGCCATGCGCACCGCGACGGAAGAGCCCGGGCCGCCGTTGCCGGAATAGGTGCCGGTCTGGTCGGCCATCACGCCTATGCGCACCACATCGTCGCTGATCTGGGCCTGCGCAGGCATCGCAGCCAGCAGGACACTGCTTCCGGCAGCCGCGAGGGCCAGCCGGGACATCTTCTTCAATGATGGGAAAACTTTCATGCTTGTCTCCTGGTAATTGATTAACTTACTGACTTTCGATAAAACCCCAGGGACGCTTTCAGGGGCATTCGCCCGCCGAAAACGTCCGCCAAGACGCGCCCGGTCAGGCCCGGTCCGTGCTCAGGCGATGCCCCTTGAACTGTTCGCGCAGCTTGGTCTTGAGCAGCTTGCCGGTCGCCGTGTGCGGCAGGTCTTCAACAAAGACCACATCGTCCGGCAACCACCAGCGCACGACGCGGTCCTTCATGAAGTCGGTCATTTCTGCTGCGGTGATTTTTTCACCCGGCTTGGGCACGATGATGAGCAGCGGACGCTCCTGCCATTTGCTGTGCGCCACGCCTATGACCGCAGCCTCGCGCACCTTGGGGTGGCCAACAGCAACATTTTCAAGGTCGATGGACGAAATCCATTCGCCGCCGGATTTGATGACATCCTTGGTGCGGTCCGTGATCTGCACAAAGCCGTCCCTGTCTATCTGCGCGACGTCACCAGTGCCGAACCAGCCGTCCTCATTCGTTGCGGCGCCGGGCTTGTCGCCGTAGTAGGCGGACACCACCCAGGGGCCGCGGACCTTGATTTCACCAACGGAGGTGCCGTCATGCGGCAGGCGCTCGCCGTCAGGGCTGAAGATGTCCACTTCAACGCCGAAAATGGCACGGCCCTGTTTGGCCTGGATGTCAAAGCGGCTGGCCAGCGGCAGCGCATCGTGCGCGGGCAGCAGGTTACCGATGGTCGCCAGCGGGCTGGTTTCTGTCATGCCCCAGGCATGGATCAGGTAGGCGCCGAACAGGTCGTGGAACTTTTCGACAATGGCGCGCGGTGCGGCTGAGCCGCCGACCACAACACGCGCCAGCTTGATCTGCTTGAGGTCCAGCTTGTCCTTGTTGGTTTCAATGTAGTTGAAGAAGCCCAGCCAGACGGTCGGCACGCCCAGCGAGAAGGTGCAGCCTTCATCGCGCATGTGCGCGTAGAGCTTGTCGCCGCTCACGCCTGGCCCGGGCAAAACCAGCTTGGCACCGCACATGGCCGCAGCATAAGGAATGCCCCAGGCATTGACGTGGAACATGGGAACGGCGAGCAGCACGCTGTCGCGCGTCGAAAGGCCCAGGCCGTCAACAGTACAGGCAGTCCACGAATGCAGGACGGTTGAACGGTGGCTGTACAGCACACCCTTTGGATTGCCCGTGGTGCCCGAGGTGTAGCAGAGCGAGGAGGCGGTGTGCTCGTCCAGCCTGGGCCATTCGTAGTCGGGGGAGGCCTTGTCTATCAGGTCTTCATAACAAAGCAGATTGGCCAATGCCAGCTCCGGCATCTCGCTGCGTTCGCACAGCGCGACAAAACCCTTGACCAATGGAAGCTGATCGGCAATTGCCACCAGCTGGTCCGCAAACCCGAGATCAAAGAACACATATTCATCAGCCGCATGGTTGATGATGTAGCTGATCTGCTCGGCAAACAGCCTCGGATTGACGGTATGCGACACAGCGCCCATGCCGGACACCGCAAAGTACAACTCCAGGTGCCGGTGCGTATTCCATGCCAGTGTGGCAACACGCTGCCCCGGCTTGACGCCCAGGGCGGTCAGCGCGTTGGCCAGTTTTTTGGCCCGGTTACGCACATTGCCCCATGTCGACCGGTAAATGCTGTTGTCAGAAACGTGCGAGACGATCTCCACGCCGCCATGGTGCATGGCCGCGTGCTCTATCAACCCGGAAATAAGCAGCGGCTGCTGCTGCATCAAACCCAAAATTGTCATCTTCGTCTCTTCTTTCTTCGTATCCAACGCCAGGGCTAGCAGCCTGATGACCGCCTACCCAGCCTAAAAAGCACCGCCGGAAGCCTGTAAAACCATGGATTCTGCAAACTTACATGCCGACAGGTAAGTAAACAAAGCATATCAGTTTCAGATCTTTTGGAATCAAAAAAAAAGTGGAAAATGTAGGTGAAAATGAGCTTGCCAGTTAGCCATTTTTTGGGTAGCAATTTCCACTCTTATCAGGCTGGCGGCTGATTTTCTGCGCAACACTGGTCCTGACCAGCAGCCAGGCAGCACCTGAATGTAGATTTCCACGCACGCTTGTGGACTTCCCACGGAACGGTTGACAAATCCTGGCCTCAAACTGAGGCACGTTCAAATGCTTCAGGGCTGACGCCACCCAAGTGAGTGTGACGGCGGACTCGATTGTAGAAACCCTCAATGCAATCAAACACATCTGCACGGGCCAGGTCACGCGTTTTATAGATCCGTTTTCTAATTCGTTCCTTCTTCAAACTACTGAAGAAGGACTCGGCCACTGCGTTATCCCAGCAGTTGCCTCGCCGGCTCATGCTGGGTTCAAGGTTGTTGGCATCACAGAAACGTTTCCAGTCATCGCTACCGTACTGGCTGCCCTGGTCTGAATGAACGAGGACACTTTTCGTAGGCCGTCGCCTCCAAACCGCCATCATCAAAGCGTCCAGAACGATTTCTCGGGCAATGGTGGGCTTCATTGACCAGCCCACTACCTTGCGCGCGTACAAGTCCATGACCACTGCCAGGTAAAGCCACCCCTGCCAAGTACGGATGTAAGTGATGTCGGTCACCCATACCCGATCAGGTTCATCAACGGTGAATTCTCTGTTGAGCCTGTTGGGCGAGACAATCGAGGGGCGTCCAATGACAGTTCGGGGTGACTTGTACCCCCGCACCGCCTTGATCTTGTTGGCATGCATGATTCTGGCTACCCGGTGTTTGCCGCATGTTTGACCAGCTTCACGTAGGTCAGCAAAGACGCGTGGTGAGCCGTAAACACCACCACTGGCCACATAGGAGTCCCTGATCAGGCTCAGTAGACGTTGGTCCTCCATGGCTCGATCTGACAAGGGTTTGTGCAGCCACTCGTAAAAGCCGGCGCGAGCGACCTTTAAGACACGGCACATGGTCGCAACCCGATACTCATTGCGATGCTCATTGATAAAGCGGTACTTTACTCTTGCTCCATTGCAAAGTACCGAGCGGCCTTTTTTAGGATATCGCGCTCCTCTTCGGTGCGGTGAAGTTGCGCGCGAAGCCTGAGAATTTCACTTTTGGCGGCAATCAGCTCTGTCGCATGCTGCTCAGTCTTGTCTGGCTTGATCGCCTTCACCCACTTGTAAAGGCTATGGGCTGAAACTCCTAACCGGGCCGATACCTCGGCAACTGAGTAACCTCGCTCGACGATTTGGCGTACTGCTTCTTCCTTGAATTCCGGTGGAAAACGTTGAATGCTCATGGCTTGCTCCTATGAAAAAATCATAGGCCCGAACTGTCTACCAGACCGTGGGAAGTCCAATCCAGAGGTTGTCTTCCAAGCCCACACGCACATTGCCGCCCACAGACAACCGGTGCCGCTTATCCAGTCGTGAATTATCTCAGTTCATAGCGGTACATCTCAGGGTGGTTGCCCAGTGGCCGTTACGCCGCAACCGATCGAGAAGGTAAGCGATGAATTCGCAGGAAATGCATCGAGAACAATGCCTGCCCCCTGCAGATTGGCCATGTTTACATTCGAAGGAGATGGACATGCTGCTCCTCCGCTGGCCGCCACACAGGTAACTGCCGTGCATTGGAGGCCGGGCGACACGGGGTCCTGAAGCGAAACCCCCGACCCATCAGCGGGCCCGAAATTGCTCGCAGTGACGGTATAGGTCGTGCTTTGGCCAGCCACGACAGAAGTTGTGCCGTTTGTCTTCGTGATCTGTAAATTGGCAGTCCTCTGCAAACGAATATCATCGGCTGTGGCGGCAATGTTGTTCCCGTCGTAGTTGCTGCCTCCTACCGCCCCGCCGGTGCTGAAGGTTGTGTTGGCCGTGAGTCCACTAGCGGCTGGTGGCAGCGCGGCCGTCACCGTTCGGGCGCCGCTGCTGTCGGTGGGATCGAGGAAGTAGGCAACAGCGGAGTTCTGGTAGGTGCCACTAGGTATCGTCACCGGAAGGTTAACGGCAAAGGTATAGGTGAGGGCGCACCCGCCGGGCAGGCTGAAAGTGCCAATATTCAAAGCCGTTGATGTACCCACGGTCGGGTTCAAGACCGCCGTACGAGTGCTCAGCGCGCACACAGTGGGGTTTGTGCTGAAGCTCAATACAGGCGCTGGCAACGCAGCAAATGTCCCTGAGCCTCCCGGAAGTGTCGGGTCGTAGATTACCACCCCGCGTGCATCTCCCTCGCCAGCCGGGTTGGCCACCGCGATTGAGTAAGTTGTGGTTCCTGGCGTCAGTATCGGCGTGGTAGCGGCCGGCGTTGAGGTGGATTTGGTCGTGATCAGGCCGGGCAAACAGTTGGCCGGTAGCCCGCCAGCGGTAGCCGGCAACCCCGTGTTAGTCACTGTGGTTGAGGAGCCGACTGCACCGGCAGTCGCGCCGTAGTCCGTGGGCGTGCCGCCACTGTTGGCGAGGCCACCGATGCCCCCCGCGACAGTATTGGCGGTCAATCCAACTCCGCTGCTTCGCACAATCAGCCCACCACCGCCACCGCCTCCTGGCCCATGGGTGTTGCCATTGACATTACCGCCCTGTCCGCCCGCCGCCTGCGCTGAAGCAATCGTTCCTGAAGAGGCCAGCACGACGATCGCTCCTCCCGCTCCCCCGCCGCCGGCCCCGACGCAACCCGTATAAGTATTGGCCGGGCAGTTGCCGCCCAGTAAAGGAATCGAACGGCCAGCCTGCCCGTTGGCCACCAACGCACCTGTGCCGGCCACAGTGCCCGCCTTGATGAAGATCACTCCCCCGCCCGCGCCCCCGGACATGTCCAATGCGTACCCATTGTTCCCGGAGGCACTGCCACCGCCCCCACCCATGGTGAGTTTGTTGTTAATGCTGAGCGCAGCCGTATTCCCGCCACGGCCCCCTACATTCTGGGCGCTGAGGAAGCTAACCCCGCCCACGCCGCCAGCCCCGAAGTTGGCGCCCCCACCACCACCCGAGTTTTGCCCGTTAGTGCTTGGAAGTGCGTCATCACCTCCGCCCCCCGCATTTCCAGGCGAACCAGCCGCTCGCGAGCCGCCACTGTAACTGCGTGGTGATTGCGGGGACAGGTAGGTGTTGTTGGTCGCGATCGATTGGGAGCTCACCGTGGCATTGGTCACTGAACCGTTGGCCGAAGTGCTGCCCGAAGTGAGCAGGACACCCGGCGCGGAGAAAACTGCAAGTACTTGATCTGGTGTGCCAGCCGTTCCTTCGCCCTTGCCGCCATGAGCAGTGTAGTTGTCAGGTCTTACGCGGTCGTAGCTGCTGCTTGTAAGGGCGCTAGCACCCGAAACACCGCCGAGATTCACCCCAGCGTTGCCGCGAAAGCCGGCATAGGAAACATCCACACGACCGTTATTCGTGAAGGTGCCGGCCACATCAACCGCCACCACGCCGCCGGAAGTGCCATTCCACGCTACCGGTACGATCGACGCGCCGGAGTTGATCACCAAGTTTGAATACTGAGGCACCCTGATGACTTGATAGGTCTGGTTATTTGTACTTGACCTGTTCTGGGTGTAGGTATTGGTGAGATTGGATGTCAGGTTAAGCAGGTTGGTGCCCAGCGACCGCACTCGTGCAAACTCGTACTTGCCTGCCGCCGCCGCGGGAAATGAATAAGCGGCCGAGTTCGCATTGTTGCCGCCGGTGCCGTCCTGCATCTGCATCACCAGCACCAGATCACCTGCAGCAATGGATGGCCCGGCCCCTTGTGACACGTTGCTCTCATAGCCTACAGTGCTGCCGCTACCCCCGGAGCCAGTGCCGGAGTAGTAGCGGTTGAGTACGCTGACCGCAGTGACCGTGACAGCCCCCTCAGCGCCGGGTGCCGCGCACACCTGAGCCATCACATTTGGCATGCCGAGGGCAAGACTGATGACACAGAGTAACCGCCGAAGATCGCGTCCCCACGCACGCAAAGCTGCTGCGCGAATCACTTCAATTCTGGCTGATCTCACTGGACGCTGAAAAAGAGGCATGGCACTGCTCATTTGCATAACCTGCGGATATCTCGAAGAACTGCCGATAGTTGGCCGCGCGTATCCTTGCGTGTCGCTGGATACTTGCCGTCCAGCACCGCGGTGCCAATCGTGAACGCCGCCGCGCCCGAGCGCTGGACCACGCCTATCCGCTCGGGCGTGTCGATGGAACCAGCCACAATGACGGGCTTGTCCACTGCCTCGCAGACAGCTTTCATCAGAGTGGGGGCGTCTTCTCTGGACCGATAGGCAAGCAGATCCAGCCCGTGCACACCTTCAAATTTACAAAGGACCCGTGCACTGTCTACGATTTCTTCGATGCTGCCTTCCAGCACACTCGGGTGGCCCGTGATACGCCCCGGAAAGGGGTAGTAGCGGATGCCGGTCCCCTGCAGGATGGGAAGTACGTCACCGACTCGCGTGCCGCCAAGCAAGGCATCCACTCCGATTTTTGTGGCGGCCTTCGCAGATTCGATTTCCCATTCGCGATCCAACGACACAACTTCCAGATACGATGTTGCACCACCGGCATGGATGGCCTCGTTGAGGTCCTTGAGCTGTGCCGGCGGCAGTCCGATGTCCTTGAAACCTATGTCCTGGATACCCACAGCTTGGGCCGCTTTCAAGTAAACCATTGCATCCGGAACGGTGCGATCGTGGCGAGTGAGCATGAATACAAAGCGCAGCGTCATCGCAATGTTCCTTTCCTGACGGTCATGCCGGCTGCGCGGCTATGAGCCGCCTGGCGTACGCCAACGCGGTTTGAAAGCTTGTGTGGTCGGCAATGCCGTGGCCTGCGATGTCGAATGCGGTGCCGTGGTCAGGGCTGGTACGCACAAAAGGCAGTCCGAGCGTGATGTTTACGCCCTTCCTCAGTCCCAGATACTTCACGGGAATCAGACCTTGATCGTGGTACTGGGCGACGACGATGTCGAAGTGGCCCTTGCGCGCGTGCATATACACCGTGTCGCCTGGGTGAGGACCGCTGGCGTCAATACCCTCGGCGCGCGCGGCCTCGACCGCAGGCCGGATGATCCTGCCTTCCTCATCTCCAAACTTCCCCCCCTCGCCCGCGTGAGGATTGAGTCCAGCCACAGCGATACGAGGCCTGGCGAAACCCAAAGTCCTGCCGCCTTCATGAGCCAGTCGGATGGCTGACATCTGTGCCTCATAGTCAGCCTCTTGAATGGCCCTGCGCAGCGAGGTGTGCACCGTCACCAGCACGGTGCGAATATCTTCGTTCGCCAGCATCATGGCAACGCGCTTGGAACCCGTGTAGTGGGCGAGGATTTCGGTGTGACCTGGATAGGGGATGCCCGCGCTTCCCATCGCCTGCTTGTTGAGAGGCGCAGTGACGATGCCGCTGACAGTTCCACTCTTGGCCGCTTCAATGGCGGCGACAACGCCGTCGAAAGCGGCTCGACCGGCAACGGCGCTGATGCGGCCGAAAGCAGGATGAACGCTGATTCGTGTACACTCAATTAATTCAATCGTGCGGGGCTCGAAATGCGCTTGCGCAGGTGTTTCAATCTGTCGAACCTTCACATCCAGTCCCAGCAAACGCACGATGAATTCCATGACGGCATAACTGCCGAACACGACCGCCCGCTCTCCACCGTGGGCTAGGGTCTTAGCAATAACTTCCGGACCGATGCCAGAGGGATCGCCCATGGTGATTGCCAATGGAGGGGAGCTTTTCATATCGGTTTCTCTTGCTGGTTATGAGGAGTGGGCAACCGCCGAGGTCGCGCGCAGGCGCGTTACGGCGCGCACCAGGACTTGGTCATCGCCGAAGCCGCCTGCCTTCATGGCGATGAGCAATTCGCTTCCGTTATCAAGTAAGGCTCGGCCCAAGGGAAAGCCGGGAGCGATCTCGTGGAGGATTTCAAACTCACCGACTCCCAGCCGGTCCAGAATCGCCTCCATCGTGTCGCCGCCAGTTGCAATGACGACACCGATGCGCCGGGTGCGCAGCACTTCAATGGACTGTTCTGCGAGAGCCCACAGCAATACCTTCGGTTCGGCTCTACGCTCGCGCGGCGCGCACAACACAGTGACGTCGGGGTGTTGTGCCACGGCGTTGGCTTGACAGTGGCTGCGCTTGTTGGCACTGCCAACGACGATCAGAAAGCCGCCTTTGACCCTGGGCAAAGTGACCGGGACATCCGATGACAATGCAAATCGGCTCGCGAGCGCCATTGCCATGCCCGGCGATCCTGCCCACAAAATGTTTTGCGGTTCGGGCAGCGCAGCTACCTTGGCATCCAGCTCATCCTGGGTACTCGCATTGAGAATGATGACGTCTGTCGCGGAGTCAGGTACCAACTCAGCCAAGCTCGAATGCCGAGCCGGATGTACGGGGTCGCTGCCATAGGAACTTTCGGCGACCGGTATCCCATCAACCAATTGAATTCCAGCTACCGTCGTACGACCAGCTGCGGGAAAGGCGGGACCGAACACCAGAGTCTTTCGGCCGCTGACTTGCAGGCAGGCCGCTAGCTCAGCCTTAACATGACCACGCAGAGTGGAATCTACTGTCTTGTAAAGAATATGCTTTGACTTCAGCAGCAGCGTCGAATCAGAGACGCGCCGGACCGCTTCGGGCTCCCCCACAGCGCGTGAACCGCAATCGACAGCTACGATCAGAGCGTCCCTGCTTGGAGCCCTACCTCTGCAGATCCGAGCCACTTGACCGTAGGTAGCAAAGGCACCGGCGCCGTCAGCTGCGCTCGTTAAGTCATCCCCGATGATACCGAATTCGAAAACACGACTGGTGTTCATAGGTAAATTATGAAAGCCAGCCTCCTCTCTGAATAGCGATTGTTTTTGATCAATTTTGGTGACAAAATCTAACCAATGAATCGTCAAATCATTCCGTCGCTCGATGACCTGCGAGCTTTTGAAGCAGTCGCCCGAGCAGGCTCAGTCCGTGAAGCAGCGGATAGCCTTGCGCTTACGCATGGGGCAGTGAGTCGCCGCATCACGAACCTGGCGAATAACCTGGGCTTTCAACTCTTTGAAAGGGATGGGCGAGGACTGAAACTGACACCAGCCGGGCAGACACTCCATCTCACGGTGAGCAGGTTCATCAGTGAACTGGGCTCCACGGTGGAGAACTTGCGGGCAGCCAGTTCCGAACAAAGTACGTTGGTACTCTCATGTGAACCCTCCGTCGCGATGCGCTGGCTTATCCCTCGCCTCGCCGACTTCCAGAACATGCATCCAGACATCGCACTCCATCTGTCGGTGGGTGGTGGTCCGGTGGAGTTTCGACGCGATCGCATCAATTTGGCCATTCGAAGACTCGACTTTGCGCTACCCAGTGACTGGCAAGTTAGGCGCCTGTTCCCCGAGAAAGTTGGGCCTGTGATGATCCCCGATCTTCTACCCGCATTCAATCGCGGGGCGTACATCGCTTTGGGTTCAAAGACGAGACCTGTTGCATGGAAGCAGTGGCTTACAGCTACCCCCTCAGCACCCCGCCCTTCGGAAATTCGCTACCACGATCACCACTTTCTGGCGGTTGAAGCTGCAGCTGCAGGCCTTGGCGTGGCGATCGCTCCGCAAGTGCTGGTTGTCGATGACGTTGCAAGAGGACGGCTAATAGCGCCAGCAGGATTTCAGGCCGACGGCAGCGAGTATGGGCTTATTTGGCAAGGTAAACAGCCCCTGGAAGGGGCTAGGCAAAAGTTATCTAGCTGGATTGTGAAACGATGTGCCGTACTGAAAAGAGAATCTACTTAAATTTTTAGCGAACCCTAGTTCACAACGGTACCGCGATGGATGCGCCATTTAGAGTGTCATCATTAAAAGAAGTTGCCCGTAAAAGGCAGATTGCGAGCACTGTTGAATTGGGGATGCGGACAAAAACTTGGACTACCAGGAGGTAGTTCATGTATTCGTACAAAGACAGGATTCGAGCGGTTGAGCTTTACA
>NZ_JBHSRS010000080.1:0-172651 GCF_042659145.1 Polaromonas aquatica
CCATGGAAGAAGGCCTGCGCTTCGCCATCCGCGAAGGCGGCAAGACCGTTGGCGCCGGCGTCGTGGCCAAGATCATTGCGTAATCCTGTAAAACATTAAGGAATTACCATGGCCACCAAGCAAAAAATCCGCATCCGCCTGAAGGCGTTTGACTACAAGCTGATCGACCAGTCGGCAGCTGAAATCGTTGACACCGCCAAGCGCACCGGCGCGATTGTCAAGGGCCCCGTGCCCCTGCCAACCCGCATGAAGCGTTTCGACATCCTGCGTTCGCCCCACGTCAACAAGACGAGCCGCGACCAGCTGGAAATCCGCACGCACCAGCGTCTGATGGACATCGTTGACCCAACGGATAAAACCGTTGATGCATTGATGAAGCTCGACCTGCCTGCCGGCGTGGACGTCGAAATCAAGCTGCAATAAGCAAAAAGTCGTATGGTTTGAGTGCCGGATGTAAAAATCCAGTGCCCAGGCCATCAAAACATGGGTTGTAGCCCGGACTTGCCTGAAAAGGCAGTCTGGGCTATACTCTTCGGCTGTCCTCGACATGCGTGCATTTTTGCCCGCATGAAAAAGACGGTTTTATTAACAGTCTTTCACATCAAAACGTCTGTGGCCAATTGAAGTCACAGCGGTGGAAGTTACGAAAGAACACATCATGAGTCTGAGCAACTCCCTCGGGTTGCTGGGCCGCAAGGTTGGCATGATGCGTCTGTTCACCGATGATGGGGACACAGTTCCTGTCACGGTGGTGGATGTATCCAACAACCGCGTGACCCAGGTTAAAACCGAAGCAAATGACGGCTACGATGCCCTCCAGATGGCATTCGGCGCGCGCAAAGCATCGCGCGTGACCAAGCCGGCCGCCGGCCACCTTGCGAAAGCAGGCGTTGAAGCTGGTGAAATCCTGAAAGAATTCCGCGTGACGGCTGACGTCGCAGGCAAATACGCTGCCGGTACGGTTGTACCTGCCGCCGACGTGTTTGCAGTGGGCCAGAAGGTGGACGTGCAGGGCACTTCCATTGGTAAGGGCTACGCCGGTACCATCAAGCGTCACAAGATGAGCTCGCAGCGCGCGTCGCACGGTAACAGCCGTTCGCACAACGTTCCCGGCTCCATCGGTATGGCGCAGGATCCTGGTCGTGTGTTTCCTGGTAAACGCATGACGGGCCACCTCGGTGACGTCACCAAAACCACGCAAAACCTCGACATCGTTCGCATTGACGAAGCCCGTCAACTGCTGATGATCCGTGGCGCTGTGCCCGGTTCCAAAGGCGGTTTTGTCACGGTTCGTGCCGCGATCAAAGCCAAACCAGTAGCAGCTGCCAAAGGAGCGAACTGATGCAGGTCGAACTCCTGAATGACCAAGGCCTGGCTTCGTCCAAAGTGGACGTGCCGGATACCGTGTTTGGTCGCGAATACAACGAAAGCCTGATTCACCAGGTGGTCGTGGCCTTCCAGGCCAATGCCCGCCAGGGTACCCGGGCCCAGAAAGACCGCGAGCAGGTCCGCCACTCGACCAAGAAGCCTTTCAAACAAAAGGGTACGGGTCGTGCACGTGCTGGTATGACGTCTTCGCCACTGTGGCGCGGCGGCGGTCGTATCTTCCCGAACATGCCTGACGAGAACTTCACGCAGAAAATCAACAAGAAGATGTATCGCGCCGGCATGGCTTCGATCTTCTCCCAGCTGGCCCGTGAAGGCCGCCTGGCTGTGGTTGATTCTTTGGCTGTGGATTCCCCCAAGACCAAGGTCCTGGCTGACAAATTCAAGGCCATGAACCTCAACTCGGTGCTGGTCATCGCTGATGTGGTTGATGAAAACCTGTACCTGGCATCCCGCAACCTGGTGAACATCCTTGTGGTTGAACCCCGTTACGCCGATCCGGTGTCGCTGGTCCACTACAAGAAGGTTCTGGTCACCAAGGCTGCCATGGACCAACTCAAGGAGATGTTCGCATGAGCGCCCGTAACCCATCTTCTCCAAAACTGAAATTCGACGAAGGCCGCCTGATGCAGGTTCTGGTCGCACCCATCGTGTCTGAAAAGGCAACGATGATCGCGGACAAGACCAATGCCGTGACCTTCAAGGTGCTGCAGGACGCTACCAAGTTTGAAATCAAGGCCGCTGTGCAGTTGATGTTCAAGGTGGATGTCCAGTCTGTCGCCGTCCTCAATATCAAAGGCAAGACCAAGCGCTTTGGCAAGTCCGTTGGCCGTCGCGACAACATTCGCAAGGCCTATGTGACGCTCAAGCCAGGTCAAGAGCTCAACCTCGGCGGGGAGGCTGCGTAATGGCTGTCATTAAAATGAAACCGACTTCACCAGGCATGCGTGGCATGGTGAAGATCTCGCGTGACCACCTGTACAAGGGTGAGCCTCACGCACCGCTGCTGGAGCCGCAATTCCAGAAGTCCGGCCGTAACAACAACGGTCACATCACGGTTCGCCACAAGGGCGGTGGTCACAAGCACCACTACCGCGTGGTTGACTTCAAGCGCAACAAGGACGCCATCCCGGCCAAGGTCGAACGTATCGAGTACGACCCCAACCGCACGGCCCACATTGCCCTGATCTGCTACGCCGACGGCGAGCGTGCCTACATCATCGCCCCTCGTGGCCTTGAAGTTGGCGCAACGCTGGTGAGCGGTTCGGAAGCGCCGATTCGCGTGGGTAACACCCTGCCTATCCGCAACATTCCGGTTGGCTCCACCATCCACTGCATCGAGATGCAAATCGGCAAGGGTGCGCAAATCGCCCGTTCCGCCGGTACGTCCGCGACGCTGCTGGCACGTGAAGGCACTTACGCCCAGGTGCGCATGCGCTCCGGTGAGGTTCGCAAGATCCACATCGAATGCCGCGCCACCATCGGTGAAGTCGCCAACGAAGAACACAGCCTGCGCCGTCTCGGCAAGGCCGGTGTGAAGCGCTGGATGGGTATTCGCCCGACCGTTCGCGGCGTGGTCATGAATCCTGTCGATCACCCACACGGTGGTGGCGAAGGCAAGACCGGCGAAGGCCGTCATCCTGTCGATCCATGGGGTAACCTGACCAAGGGCTACCGCACCCGCAACAACAAGCGCACGCAAGTGATGATTGTTTCGCGTCGCAAGAAGTAAGGCTAACCCATGACACGTTCACTCAAAAAAGGTCCCTTTGTCGACCATCATTTGGTAGCCAAGGCCGACAAGGCCGTTACCAATAAAGACAAAAAGCCGATCAAGACCTGGTCGCGCCGCTCCATGATCCTGCCCGAGTTCATCGGCCTGACCATCGCCGTGCATAACGGCAAGCAGCACGTCCCTGTCTATATCACCGATCAAATGGTTGGCCACAAGCTGGGCGAGTTCGCACTCACCCGGACTTTCAAAGGTCATCCGGCTGATAAAAAAGTTGTGAGAAAGTAAGGAAAAGACCATGGAAACACGTGCAACCCTCCGGGGCGTTCGTCTGTCGGTCGACAAAGGCCGTCTGGTCGCTGACCTGATCCGCGGCAAGAAAGTGGATCAAGCGCTCAACATCCTGAATTTCACGCAGAAAAAAGCTGCTGGAATCATCAAGAAGGTGGTTGAGTCCGCCATCGCCAACGCTGAACACAACGATGGTGCCGATATCGACGAGTTGAAGGTGAAAACCATTTACGTCGAACAAGGCGCCACGCTCAAGCGTTTTTCCGCGCGCGC
This sequence comes from Polaromonas aquatica, assembly GCF_042659145.1. Taxonomy (NCBI): domain Bacteria; kingdom Pseudomonadati; phylum Pseudomonadota; class Betaproteobacteria; order Burkholderiales; family Comamonadaceae; genus Polaromonas; species Polaromonas aquatica. Next base: position 3,683 of record NZ_JBHSRS010000080.1, read on the forward strand.
AAAAGGCCGCGGCAACAGCATCAGCAAGCCTACGTGCCATGTGTACGTGGTGGTTGGCAACTAAAGGCAGCAGGATATGGGACAAAAAATCAACCCAACCGGGTTTCGCCTCGCAGTTAGCCGCAACTGGGCCAGCCGCTGGTACGCAAGCAACCGTGATTTCGCCGGCATGCTGGCTGAAGACATCAAGGTTCGCGAGTACCTGAAAGCCAAGCTGAAGAACGCCGCGGTTTCGCGCGTTCTGATCGAGCGTCCTGCCAAGAATGCCCGCATCACGATTTTCTCGGCACGTCCGGGCGTCGTGATCGGCAAAAAAGGCGAAGACATCGAAGCGCTGAAAAAAGAACTGAGCCGCCAGCTGGGCGTGCCAGTCGCCGTGAACATCGAAGAAGTTCGCAAGCCTGAAATTGATGCCAAGCTGATCGCAGACAGCATCACCCAACAGCTTGAAAAACGCATCATGTTCCGCCGTGCGATGAAGCGCGCCATGCAAAACGCCATGCGTCTGGGTGCCCTGGGCATCAAGATCATGTCGTCCGGCCGTCTCAATGGCATTGAAATCGCCCGTTGCGAGTGGTACCGCGAAGGTCGCGTGCCCCTCCACACCCTGCGCGCCGACATCGACTACGGCACCTCCGAAGCCAAGACCACCTACGGTGTGATCGGCGTCAAGGTCTGGGTCTACAAAGGCGACACGCTGGGCCGTAACGACGGTACCGGTGCCAAGATGATCGAAGTCGCTGATGAAGAGCGCAAGCCACGCGGCCCGCGTCGTGACGCACGCCCTGGCGATCGTCCTGGTTCCGACCGTCCTGCGCCGCGCGGCGCCCGTGCCCCCCGTGGTGCAGGTACCAACACCGCTCCGGCGGATGGAAGCGACAAGCCGGCTGAAGCTACCCCTGGTAGCGACGCCCCGAAAACCACCGTTAAGCGCGTCCGTAAAGCCGCGCCAGCTGCAGCAGCTGACGGTGCCAAGACCGAGTAATCGGTCAGAATAACGGAGAATATAAATGCTGCAACCCGCTCGCAGAAAATACCGCAAAGAGCAAAAAGGCCGCAACACCGGCATAGCCACACGAGGAAACTCGGTGGCGTTCGGTGACTTCGGTCTCAAATGCACCGATCGTGGTCGTTTGACTGCTCGCCAGATTGAAGCCGCACGCCGTGCGATTTCCCGTCACGTCAAACGTGGCGGCCGTATCTGGATCCGTGTCTTCCCGGACAAGCCGATTTCCCAAAAGCCTGCTGAAGTGCGTATGGGTAACGGTAAAGGTAACCCGGAATACTACGTGGCTGAAATCCAGCCCGGCAAGATCGTTTTTGAAATCGTCGGTGTGCCTGAAGAACTTGCACGCGAAGCGTTCCGCCTGGCATCTGCCAAGCTGCCGCTGCGCACCACGTTCGTCAGCCGCATGATCGGCCAGTAATCAGGAGAATGAAGACATGAAAACTACTGAACTGCGCCAAAAAGACGTTGCCGGCCTGAAAGCTGAAGTCAAAGAGCTGCAAAAAGCCCACTTTGGCCTGCGCATGCAAAAAGCCACGCAACAACTCAACAACACTTCAACGCTGCGTTCGACGCGTCGTTCCATCGCTCGTGCCAAGACCATCCTGGCCGAGACCATCGTCAAACAAGGAGCCAAATAATGACGGAAGCTAAAAAATCCCTCAAGCGCACCTTGATTGGCAAGGTGGTGAGCGACAAGCGCGCCAAGACCGTGACGGTGCTGGTTGAGCGTCGTGTCAAGCACGAGCTCTACGGCAAGATTGTGTCCCTGTCGAGCAAGTACCACGCCCATGATGAAAAGGGTGAGTACCACACCGGCGACGTGATCGAGATCACCGAAAGCCGCCCTATTTCCAAAACCAAGAACTGGGTTGTGACCCGTCTGGTGGAAAAGGCTGCCATCGTTTAAGTCGCAAGACTTCGACGTCAGGTCATCAAAAACGGCTCACTGTGTGGGCCGTTTTTGTTTTTGTCCCGGGTTTTTGAAGGGCTGGGCAGAATCGTTGAAAATGGCGGGCTGATCCGCATCACATTCCCGTTTTATATTCTTAAGGAGCACCCCATGATCAAAGTAGGCGATACCCTTCCCGCAGCCACGCTGATGGAATTTTCAGAAGTCGAAGGCAATGGCTGCAGCATAGGCCCCAATGCGGTTGATGTGGCCGAGGCCACTGCAGGCAAAACCATAGCGCTGTTTGCGCTGCCAGGCGCCTTCACGCCGACCTGCTCGGCCAAGCATGTGCCCGGTTATGTCGAGAAAGCAGCCGAATTCAAGGCTGCCGGCGTGGATGAAATCTGGTGCGTGAGCGTTAACGACGCGTTTGTCATGGGTGCCTGGGCGCGTGACCAGAAGACCGACGGCAAGGTTCGCATGCTGGCCGATGGCAGCGCAGACTTCGCCAAGGCCACCGGCCTGACCCTGGACCTGACCGCGCGCGGCATGGGCCTGCGCAGCAACCGTTATTCAATGCTGGTGAAAGACGGCAAGGTCGTCAGCCTGAACGTTGAAGGCCCAGGCAAGTTTGAAGTGAGCGATGCCGCCACCTTGCTGGCGCAAGCGAAGGCATAAGACAGCGCAGGCTGAGTTCTCCGCTGAAATGCCGCTGAGCGTAAGTTCAGCGGCATTTTTTGTACCTGTCTTTTCCGGGGCGTGCTGTGTTCGGCAGGATGTTTGCTATTAATACGATAGCTGGTTGCGCTCATTCTGCGGAGGCTACGAGCACTTTTCCCTACAAATCCACCTTGAGATAGTGCGCGCCGGCTATGGGGTTGTGATAGTAGGGCGGGATGTCTTCAAAACCCAGGTCCTCGTACAGCGCGCGGGCCGACTCCATGTCGCTCAACGTGTCCAGCAGCAGGTGGCGGTAACCTGCTATCCGTGCGGCGTCGAGTATGGCTTCTGCCAGCTGCCGGCCCAGGCCGAACCGGCGAAAGGCCTTGCGCACATACAGGCGTTTCATCTCGCAGGCGTTCGGGTAGTCCACGCTGGAAAGCGGCCGCATGGCACAGCAGCCGGCGATCTCGCCGTCTACCAGTGCCAGCAGCAGCGAACCTTGCGGCGCGGCGTAGTCCCCCGGCAAATCCGCAAGTTCGGCATCGAAGTTCTGGAACTGCAGGTCTATGCCGAGTTGCGCGGCGTATTCCCCGAAGATGAGGCGCGTGGCTTGCAGTTGTTCCGGCGTGCCGGGTGTGATGAGCTGGATATTGGGCGGGGGCACTGGTTGCATGAAAAAGCGGACAGGTCCATCCACTATACAGATGCTGGGGGCTGGCCTGTTACAAGCCGGTCGCCGTCACTCCGCATGTCAGGGTAAAGGTCAGGTTTGAGCCTGCCGGCAGGGTCGGCAGGTTGAGCCCGCTTCCCTGGAGCGCCGTCAAGGACACCGGTGGGCCGGGGCAAACCGCGCCTCCGCTGGCGTTACAGCTGACGGCGGTGCAGCTCAGCCCGGCGATAGGCGGGTCCGTCAGCACGCTGTTGTCAGCCGAATAAGGACCGCCATTGTTCACCATGACGGTGTAGCTGGTGGTCGATCCTGCGGGCAGGGTGGTGACCCCATTGGTCTTTCCTACGCTCAGGTTGGTGCTGACCGGCACCGTGACGCTCGCCTGCGCGGTATTGTTGCCGGGTGTGGGGTCGATCACGCCTGCTGGCGCCGTCACGGTAGCCTGGTTGACCTGGGTACCGACCGCGCCTGCCGTTGCCCGAAGCTGCAACGTCACGCTGCTTGAGGCCGGCAGTGTGAGCGTGCCGTTGAATTGTGTGGATGTCAGGGCAGAGGCCGTCAAGGTACCGCCGCCGCTGCTGCTCGCGCCGAGCAGCACCAGGCCGAAAAGCCCGCTGGGCAGCGTGTCGCGCACGGTGGCACCGGTTGCCGCATTGGGCCCCGCATTCCTGATCGTGATGGTGAACACCGTGGTCTGGCCGTCCTGGATGACGGTCGGCGTGGCTGATTTTGAAATGCCCAGATCCGCCTGGGGCCCGATATTGACCGTGACCATGCCAGTGTTGTTGCTGGGGTCGGTGTCGGTGGTCCCGGCCGGAGGCGCCACTGTTGTGGTGTTGATGAAGGAGCCTGCCGTACCGGCCACTGCCTGCAGGACGACCGTCAGCGTGCTGGCGACCGGCAGCGTGGCGGTGCCGCTGAACGCCGTGCTGCTGGTGAGCCGGCTGGTAAGCGTGCTGCCGCCAGCGATGCTGGCCGAGACAAAGGTCAGCGTGCCCAGGCCCGACGGCAGGGTGTCGCGCAGCGTTGCGCCGGTGACTGCGGCCGGCCCGTTGTTGACGTAGGTCAGGGTGAATGTGGTGGTCTGCCCCAGCGCCAGCGAGGGCGTGCTGGCCACCTTGGTGGCGGCCAGGTCCGCACCAGGGCCTATCACAACGGTGGCGGTGCCGGTGTTGTTGGCCAGGTTGGGGTCGCTGGCATTTGCAGGCGCAGCGACGCTGGCGGAGTTGACGGGGGCGCCGTTGCTGCTGGCCGTGGCGCGCAACAGGATGGTGAGTGTCTGGTTGGCGGGGACCGTGATGGTGGCGGTGAATGTGTTCAGGCCGGCGATGCTGCTGGCGGTCAACGTGGTTGCGGCGCTGGTGCCGGTGGCGCTGACAAAGGCCAGCGCGCCCAGCCCGGCGGGCAAGGCATCCAGCACCGATGCGGCGGTGGCCTGCTGCGGTCCGCTGTTGCCTATGGTCAGCGTGAAGGTGGTGGTTTGCCCGACGGACAGGCTGGCCGGGCCGGCGCTCTTGCTGATGTACAGGTCGGTTTGTGGAAGGCATTTGTAGCCGGAATTGGAGACTGGATCGGACGACTCTGAAATCAGCTGGTCCAGGCCGTTGTTCCCGGGAAATGCGCCGTGGGCGGGGCCGCCCGGGGGGCTGTCGCTGGTATTGGTGATGCCATTGGCGCCGCCGCTGACATCCACCAGGGCGGCGCCGCTGCGTACCGACACACCGCCGCCACCGCCGCCGCCGCCGCTGTGGGCGCCGCCGGTGCCGCTCAGCCAGGCATCGCCGGCCTGGCCGCCACCCGCGTTGATGGTCAGCGCGCCTGAGGTCCAGTTGGGCGAAATGATGACGCTGCTGCCGCCGGCCGCACCGCCGCCGGCGCCGTCGTTCAATGGGTTGGTATTGGCGACGCCGCCGCGCACGTCGATGGTGCCGCCGCCGCTCAGGGAGCCGGAGCGCATCAGCACAATACCGCCGCCTGTGCCGCCCGACATCTCGCGTGTGTTGTTCGAGTTGCCGTTCTGGTCGCCTGCGCCGCCGCCGCCGCCCAGCGTGACGCGCGATACACCCGCAGCGCCAAACGCGCTGCCGCCAAAAGCCGCCAGATGGTCGCCCGTGATCGCCACGATGTTGGCGTAGTCGGAGGCCACCCCGGCCCAGCCCGCACTGCGCCAGCCAAAACCGCCGCGCCCGCCGGCCCCGCCGTTGCCGCCGCCTCCACCGCCGCCATTGTGGTACGTGCCATCCCGGTACACACCGCCGCCGCCCGCATTGCCCGGGGCCGCCTTGGCGTAGTTGAAGTTCGCGAGCGCACCGGTGTTGCCGGGGTAGCCGTAAAAGCTGCCGACATTCAGGGTCACCGTGCCGGTGGTGTCTGAACGGTCAAACGGCGTTCCGTCGGTGAACAGCAAGGGTGGTGTTCCGGCAATGCCTTCGCCCTTGCCAGCATGGGCCTGGCCAGGCCCGTCGTTGTAGCGATAGGGGTTGTTGCCGTCGACAGCGCCGCTTGGCCTGCCGCCTGCTCCCCTGAACCCCTGTGCCGCCAGGGAAATGGTTTGCCCGGCGAAGTTGGTGTTTTTGGCGACGTCCAGCGCGATCACGCCGCCGTTCAGGCCATTCCAGGCCACGCCATTGAGCTGGCCGCCCAGCGTCAGGCTGGCGTACTGCGGCACGCGGACGATCTGGAAACTCCGGCGTGTGCTGCTGATGGTGGGGTCGGCCTGCACATAGGTGTTCTGCAGGGCCGCACCGGCGACAAAGCTGGCCGGGGTTGTGCCGGGGCCGGCTGGCACATATTCATGTTGGCCCGCCTTACAACTGCCAGGAGGCTCGATATAACCAAAAGCCGGAAACCCCGCCACGCCGTCGCCATAGCTGTCGGTGTCCGTCAGGTTCATGTCGGCGCACTGCATCTGGATGAGCAGCGCCATGTCGCCCGGGGCGAATACCGTGGTCGTGCCACGTGCATTGCTCAGTGCAATGGTCGGCTGTGTGCCTGCCGGGTAACTGCCATTGGCCGGTGTGTAGTAGCCGTTGACCACTTCACCGGCCGAGGAGGTTTTGCTGCCATCTTTTTGTGGCGTGGCGCACACCTGTGCGATAACCCAGCTGCTGGCCAGCAAAAAGGCAGCTGCCAGCCCCGTCCGGAGCAGTCGCAAAGTAAAACCGCGAAGCCGCATGCCGCCCCAAATTGATGTAATAACGTATTGTTACAACGCTTGAGTCGCTTTAGTGTGATTTTTATCTCATTTGTGGTGATTGCTGCTGGCCTCGGGCTTGTTCAGGCTGCAAGGCTGGCCACCCAGGCCACAAAGGCGGCGCAGATGGTCAGCACGACCACTGCACCTGCGCGGGAGACGGCGTCGTCGCGGGAGCCCGGTACGGCCACCACGAGTTCCTTGTCGCCATGCAGCATGGCATGCACCAGCTTGTGCTTGCGCCACAGGTAAAAAACGATCGCCGCAATGTGCAGCAGCACCAGTGCCAGCAGCAACCATTTGCCGATGTTCTTGTGGTAATTGGTGGCAAGGCTCACCGTGGCATTGGACACAAAACGCGTCAGCGGGCCGGAAAAAGCAATTTCGTCATCGCTCAGCAAACCAGTGCCCACCTGCGCGAGCAGGACCGCCAGCATGGCAAACACCGAGCCTGCACCTATCGGGCTGTGGCCGACGGAGTGTTCGGGCTTGCCCCGGCCCCTGAGGTACTGGATGACACTTTGCGGGGCATAAACAAACGCGCCGAAACGCGACCAGCGCCCACCCACCAAGCCCCAGATGATGCGAAACAGCAGCAGCGTGAGCACGGCATAACCAAAACGGAAATGCCAGACCATGGCATTTCCGCCCACCGTACCGGAGATGGCCAGGCCAATAACGCCTATGACAAGCGCCCAGTGGAAAATCCGCGTCGGCAAATCCCAGACCCTTACCTTGCTCAGGCTCGCGTTGTCATACATGCACATTCCTTGTTGTTTGTTGTGGTTGGTTTTATAGCAGAGCGGCCTGCCGGCTCCCATGCTGTTCCTTGGTGCTTTCCCTTGGTGCAGAAGTTCCAGCGGAACTTATCGGGTCTGGCTAAACTCCAGCACGGTGGCAACAGGCCAAAAGCGTTGCCATTCAATTAATTTTAAAAAAACCCTCGAGGAAAAACATGAAAGCTTTCGCCTGTATCGCCGCAGCGGCCACCCTGGTGGCCATGGCCGCCCCGGCCTCCGCGCAGTTTGCCAAGCCTGAAGACGCCATCAAATACCGCCAGAGCGCACTGTTTGTCATGGGCCAGCATTTCGGCCGCATCGGCGCCATGGCCAACGGCAAGGTGCCGTTTGACGCCAAGGCCGCCGCAGACAATGCCGACGTGGTGGCTGCAATGTCCAAGCTCCCGTGGGCCGGGTTTGTCGCGGGCAGCGACAAGGGCAATACCAAGGCCAAGCCTGAAGTCTGGACCAACCAGGCCAAGTTCACGGAAAACCATGAAAAGCTGGTGGCCGAAACTGCCAAGCTGGCCGCTGCCGCCAAAACCGGTAACCTCGACAGCCTGAAAACTGCTTTTGCCTCCACCGCAGGTACCTGCAAGGCCTGTCACGACGCTTTCAGAAATCAGTAACACCCCTGTCCAGGCTCACTGCGTGTAGCCTGTTCCCCCCTCAAGGGGGCGGCGCCTGCGGTCTGGCGAAGCCAGTCCGCGCCCCCTGCTTGAAAATACAGGGGAGAGCACCATCACTGTGAACCATTGAAAAAGGCCGACTCCCGTAAGGGACCGGCCTTTTTTATTGCGCTATTGTCTTTTCAAGTTTGAGCCGCAGGACCGGCTTTGCCGGACTGCAGGCGAGCGGCCCCCTCGGGGGGCAGGGAGCTACACGCAGTGAGCGACCGTGGGGGCCATATTTTCAGGTCTCGGCCAACAGCTTTTCAATCAGCTTGTGCAGTGCCACAAAGTCCGGCTCGCCCACGTATTGTTTGACGATCTCGCCGCGCTTGTTCACCAGGTAGGTGGTTGGCGTCAATTGCACATCACCCCAGGCTTTTGCGACAGCACCCGTGTTGTCAATCGCCACCTTGAAGGGCAGCTTGCGCGTTTCGGTGTAGTTGACGACATAGCTGGGCGGGTCGTAGCTCATGGCCACGGCCAGGGTGTCGTAGCCCTGGGATTTGTATTTGTTGTAGGTCGAAATGACCTTGGGCATTTCCGCCACGCAGGTCACGCAGCTGGTGGCCCAGAAGTTGACCAGGGTGACCTTGCCCTTCAGGTCGGCCGTGGTTTGTTTGCTGCCATCGAGCAACACAAATGTGGAGTTTGGCGCGGCCTGGTCGCTGCTGCAACCGGACAAACCGGCGACGCCGGCAATTGACAGAATTGAAAGCGCCAGTACCGCCACGATGCGGCATACTGAAACGCTTGAAGTTTTATTCATTTGTGAAGGACTCATCATGCAACGCAGACAGTTTAACCAGGCCGGCGCCAGCGCGCTGGGCGCACTGGTATTGGCCACTTACCAACATGCTTATGCCGTGTCGCTGGGCGACCTGGCGGGTATCAGCAATGCCGACGCCAGCGCGGGCCTGAAAACCGCCCTTGAAAAAGGCGCCGTCGCGGCCGTTGCCCTGCTTGGCAAGACAGATGGATTCCTTGGTAACCCAAAAGTTCGCATTCCTTTGCCCGGTTACCTGGAAGATGCGTCGAAATTGTTGAAAAACCTGGGCCAGGGCAAACGAATTGACGAATTGGTGACATCCATCAACCGTGCAGCCGAAGCCGCCGTACCCATGGGCAAGGACCTGCTGGTCAGTGCCGTACGGGGCATGAACGTCAACGATGCCAAAAACATCCTGACCGGTGGCGACACCTCCGTGACCAGTTTTTTTGCAGAAAAAACCCGTGCCCCGCTGGGCGTGAAGTTTTTGCCGGTAGTCACCCAGGCTACCGCGAAGGTGGGCCTGGCCGCCAAATACAACGAGTTTGCAGGCAAGGCCGCCGGCTTTGGCTTGGTCAAAAAGGAAGATGCGAATATCCAGCAGTACGTTACCGGCAAGTCACTCGATGGGCTCTACCTGATCATTGGCGAGGAAGAAAAGAAGATACGCCAGGACCCGGTGGGAGCTGGTAGCGCGATCATCAGCAAGGTCTTTGGCGCGCTTAAAAAATAGCCAGGGCCTGCCTGTAAACGCGAGCTCTCGGGCTGGCCGCAGCGGCGCCCGGGCGTGCGCATGAGCTTCCAACTATTGGGTATTTAACAGCGATGGCGGGCCTCTGTTAGGCTCTGTCCCTTTTGAGGATGACCATCATGAAAATTGAGACATTGGCCGTACATGCCGGCTATTCCCCCGAGCCCACCACCAAATCTGCCGCCGTGCCGCTGTACCAGACGGTGGCCTACGCGTTTGACAATGCCCAGCATGGTGCCGACCTGTTTGACCTGAAGGTGCAGGGCAATATCTACACGCGCATCATGAACCCGACCACCGACGTGCTTGAAAAGCGCGTCGCGGCGCTGGAGGGCGGTATTGCGGCGCTGGCCCTGGCCTCGGGCATGGCGGCCATCACGGCCGCCATCCAGACGATTGCCGAGGCCGGTGACAACATCATTTCGGCCAGCACCTTGTATGGTGGTACCTACAACCTGTTTGCCCACACCTTCCCGCAGCAGGGCATTGAGGTGCGTTTTGCCGACCCGCGCGACCCGGCCAGCTTTGCCGTGCTGATCGATGCGCGCACCAAGGCCGTGTTTTGCGAATCGATTGGCAATCCGCTGGGCAACATCACCGACATCGCCGCGCTGGCCAAGGTTGCCCATGACCATGGCGTGCCGCTGATTGTCGACAACACCGTGCCCAGCCCCTACCTGTGCCGCCCGATCGAACACGGCGCCGATATCGTGGTGCACGCCCTCACCAAATACATGAACGGCCATGGCAACAGCATTGGCGGCGTGATCGTGGACAGCGGCAAGTTCCCGTGGGCCGAGCACAAGGCGCGCTTCAAGCGCCTGAACGAACCCGACGTGAGTTATCACGGCGTGGTCTACACAGAGGCTCTGGGTGCTGCCGCCTACATAGGCCGCGCGCGCGTGGTGCCATTGCGCAACATGGGCGCGGCGTTGTCGCCGTTCAACGCCTGGCTGACCCTGCAGGGCATCGAAACCCTGCCGCTGCGCATGGACCGCATCTGCGACAACACGCTGGCGCTGGCCCAGGCCCTGCAAAAACACCCCAAGGTGGAGTGGGTGCGCTACGCCGGCCTGCCGGAGCATCCCGACCACGCTGTGGCGCAGCGTCTGATGGGAGGCAAGGCCTCGGGCATCCTGTCGTTCGGCCTGAAGTCCAGTGACGCCGACCCGCGTGCCGCCGGTGCGCGCTTTCTTGATGCGCTGCAACTGTTTACCCGCCTGGTCAATATCGGCGATGCCAAGTCGCTCGCGACACACCCGGCCTCGACCACGCACCGTCAGCTCAATGCCGACGAGCTGGCCAAGGCCGGCGTGAGCGAAAACATGGTGCGCCTGTCGGTGGGTATTGAACACATCGACGACCTGCTGGCTGACCTGCAGGCTGCGCTGGCCAGGGTTTAGGACTTCCGGACCGCTGCGGTCCGGATTTCATGATGAAAAGGGGCCCTGGCGTAGGTGGAATGCGCGCTGCCAGCTATAAAAAGCGTAGCAAAAAACCAGGGCCTGCAGCGCCTACCGGCGCGCAGCCAGCGCCTTGCGCGCTGTGGCCAGCCGTTCATCCAGGTAAACACCGTAAAAATCCGGAACGGCGATGCCCACCAGGCGCTCTGCCAGCTCCTGCCCCTGCGGGCCAAAAAACAGCACGGTAGGCGTAAAGGTCGCCTTCCACGCGCTGATCTGTAGCGCAGCGCTGCTGGTTTTGCCGTCAAAGGCGACCAGCGGCGTGTTGCTGTTGGTGATATCAAGCTGCCAGGCCGCAAGGCCCTCGGCCCGCATGGGCAGCAGGTAGCTGCGCCGCACCAGCTCACAAAACGGGCAGCCGGGCAGGCTGACAAGCAACACCAGCGGCTCGCCCCTGGCCGCCGCAGCCGATGCGGCCTGGGGCAGGGATGTGGGGACGGGCAGGGCGCTGTCTTTGGCCTGCACCTGCGTTGGCCAGGTGAAGGCGGGCGCTGTCAGTCCGCACGCTAACGCGGCTGTAAAACGGCGTCTGGTTACTGAAGTCATCATGTCATTCTTTGTCTTGGGGGGTGTTTGGGGCTGCAGCGTCTCATCAGGCAAATTCTTCATCGAACAATAGCGACCATGCGTTCCGGTAGGCGACCCGGTGCTGGACGTCCGCCGGCAGGAGCTTCAGGAAATACCGGTGTTTCTGGTCGTACGAGGCCATGCGGTCCATGCGGTCTCCGCCAAGGTCCAGAGCCGACAGGAAGCGCCCGGGATGCGCGGCTATCAGGTCGCGCCATTCGCTGGCCAGGCTGCCATCGCTGGCCCAGATGCGCGCATGCCGCTGGTGGCTAAGGGGATAGATTGAAGCCGAGTCGCCGAATGCCGTGTCGAAGTGCAGGTTCGGGAAGCGTTTGATCAGGCCATCGACATACGTGGGCGAATAGCGGGAAGCCCGCTCGATATAGCGGATCTGCGCCAGGTGGCACCAGACCACTTTGGCCTTGGGATACTGTGCCAGCATTTTTTCCAGGGGCTCCAGCAAGCCGTCCTCAATTTCGTAGTGAATCTGGAAAGCGATGCCGGTTTTTTCGCTCAGGGCGAAGACACGGTGGCCGGTCGGGCCGTCGATCGGGACATTGACGTCGCGGTCATCTCCCGTGCCCCGTTTGACTTGCCGGGGCGATGGATAGTGGCGAAACTCGTACTCGCCCAGGCACATGATTTGCCGCTTGTCTATGGCGGCTTCCTGCGCATCCATAAACTCGGTGGGAGCGTCCGTGAGGGCTGGCGGCTGGCCGCCGTTGCCAACGGGGATGAAGCGGTCCGGGTAGGCCGCGACCAGTTTTTCCGACAGCGCGTTGAAGCGCATGCCCTTCTTGAATTCAGCCTGGCCGATGTCCGCAGACAGCGCCATCAAGCCGATGTTGAGCTGATCCATGTTCTTCGCCACGAAGTCAATGTCAAGCCGGGTAGGGTTGCAGGAACTCTCCATGTCGACATACGGAAGCTCGCCCGTTGCCAGTATTTTTTTCAGGCGCTGCGCGTAGCCGGCTTTCAGTACGCCGAAGTCGGCAATGGCCTGGGCATGACCCAGGCCGGAAAGCCCTGCGCCAAAAGGCAGGGACAGCATTGTCTTGATGAGCCGGCGTCGAAGCATCATGCGAAGGGCTTTCCTGTGTTGATGGATTGAGCGAATGTCCGTCCATACCGGCGGCTGGCTAGCCGCTTCAAATGGTTTTACCGTTCCTTAATTCGGACAATTTGTCCTCGGAATAGTTCAGCACGCTGCGCAACACCTCATCGGTGTGCTGGCCCAGCAACGGCGGCGGCAGGTCGGTGCGCACCGGGGTGGCGCTGAGCTTGATGGGGCTGGACACCAGCCGCAGGTCATCCTTCACAGGGTGTTGCCAATGCGTGACCATGTTGCGTGCCTCGACCTGCGGGTCGGCAAACACTTCTGCCAGGTTGTTGATGGCGCCGCAGGGTACTTTGGCGGCTTCCAGCGCGGCCAGCCAGTCGGCCTTGCTGCGGGTTTTCATGACGGCTTCGAGAATCGGCACCAGCTGGCCGCGATTGAGCACACGGTCGCGGTTCTGGGCAAACAGCGGATTGACAGCCAGCTCGGGCACGTTGGCGACCTTGCAGAACTTGACGTACTGCGAGTCGTTGCCCACGGCCAGGATCAGGTGGTCCTTGCTGCCGTCCGGGGCCGGCGCGACCTCAAACACCTGGTAGGGCACGATGTTCTGGTGTGCATTGCCGGCGCGGCCCGGCGCCTTGCCGCTGACCAGGTAATTGGCGCCCAGGTTCGCCAGCATGGCCACCTGGGTGTCCAGCAGCGCCATGTCCACCTGCTGGCCGATACCGGTTTTTTCGGCGTGGCGCAGGGCGGCCAATATGCCCACGGTGGCGTACATGCCGGTCATCAGGTCGGCGACCGCCACGCCGACCTTTTGCGGGCCGCCGCCCAGGTCGTCGCGTTCACCGGTCACGCTCATCAGCCCACCCATGCCTTGGATGGCGTAGTCGTAACCCGCGCGATCGGCGTAGGGACCGGTCTGGCCAAAACCGGTGACGGAGCAGTACACAAGGCGCGGGTTGATGGTTTTCAGCGAGTCGAAATCCAGGCCGTAACGCGCCATGTCGCCGACCTTGAAGTTCTCCACAAACACATCGCAATAGGCGACCAGTTCGCGAATCAGCGCCTGGCCTGCCGGCTGGGAAATGTCGCAGGTGATGGAGCGCTTGTTGCGGTTGGTGCCGAGGTAGTAGGCGGCTTCGCGGGTTTCCGTACCCTCGTCGTCTTTCAGGAACGGTGGGCCCCAGGTGCGGGTGTCGTCACCGGTACCCGGGCGTTCGATCTTGAGGACGTCGGCCCCCAAGTCGGCCAGTGTCTGGGTACACCAGGGGCCCGCGAGCACGCGGGACAAGTCGAGTATGCGGATGCCGTCGAGTGAATTCATGAGTCCTATTTTGACCGCATGCCTCAGAGGCCTGGACTCAGGGTTTGTACGGGTGTACAGTTTTTTGTACAGCCGTACAGTACCGGCATGCAAAGCAGCGTCAAACCGCCCCCCGCCACCGGTCGCACCAGCCGCGCGCACGACCCGGGTGCGTCGCGCCCGCTGCTGCCGGCATCGGCCAGGCCGGACCGCAAGGCCGACATCCTGCTGGCGGCGGAAAAGCTTTTTGCCCAGCACGGTTACCACGCCGTCAGCATCCGCCAGATTGCCGACGAAGCGGGCGTGCCGTTGGCGCTGGTGGGTTATTACTACGGCCTGAAACACGAGCTGTTCTACGCGATTTTTGAGCACTGGAGCCCGACCATTGAAGAGCGGCTGCAGGCACTGCGTACGGTGACCGGCGATCCGCTGGACGTGCACACGCTGCGGCGCATCATCGATGCGTTTGTCGGGCCGGTGCTGCGCATGCGGGCAAGTCCAGAAGGCGAGTACTACGCGCTGCTGATTGCGCGCGAGCTGTATATCTCGCGGCCGGAGACCGACCGCGTGCTGCGCGACTTTTTCGATCCGCTGGCACATGCCTTCATTGACGCGCTGCACCTGGCCTTGCCGCATGCAACGCGCGGGCAGGTTGCCTGGGGCTACCAGTTTGCGCTGGGCACCTTGCTGCACCACATCAGCGACCACCGCGTGGACAGGCTCTCCGAAGGCGAGAGCCTGCAGGGCGACCCGGCTGCATCCGGCCTGCTGACAAATTTTATTGTGGGCGGCCTGCGCGCCGCCCTTCCCGTTCCCGACGTTTTCCCTCCCACCCTGTAACCCTGATGCAATTGCACAAAGAGAAAGAGACAAGCATGAAATCCTTCAGCATGAACCGCCGCACCGTCCTGTCCAGCCTGGGCGCAGCTTCCGCCGCACTGGCCTTTCCGGCCTGGAGCCAAAGCGGCAAGATCGTCTTTGGCTACACCGCCGTCACCGACTTCGCCTCGGTGTTTGTGGCGGCTGAACAAGGCTATTTCAGCAAGCGCAAGCTGGATGTGGAGCTGAAGTTCATCCCTCTGAACTCCACCATTCCTGCTGCCATCCAGGCCGATTCCCTGCAGATCGGCGGACCTACCCCTTCGGTTTACCTGCAATCGGTGGACGGCGGGCTTGACCACGTGGTGGTGGCCGGCGGCGGCCTGACCTCCAAGACCAACACCGGCTTCGGTTTTGTTGGCCGGGCCGGTGCCGGCATCCGCACGCCGCAGGACTGCATCGGCAAAAAAGTCGGTGTACCCGGCCTGGGCGCTTTCCTGCATGTGACCTTCCGTGCCTGGCTGAAACAAAACGGCGTGGACTACAAAAAGGTCAACTTCGTCGAGGCGTCTTTCCCCCAGCACGGTGACCTGCTGCGCGGCGGATCCATCGATGCCGTCGTGACGGCCGACCCTTTCATGGGCCGCATTGTCGACAGCGGCGTGGGTTATGTCGTGTCCTACTACTCGACCTTCCTGGAGTCGGGCAACCACACCATCATCTATGCAGCCAAGCGTGACTGGGCGCAAAAAAATGCGGCGCAGGTCAAGCTGTTCCGCGAGGCCGTGCAGGAAGCCGCCGCCTTCATCAACCAGCCGAAAAACGATGCCGCGGTGCGCGCCGCCATCGGCAAGTACATCAAGCTGCCGCCGGAAATCCTGGCCAAGACCCAGATCTCGCCTCCCGGCCCGACCGTGAGCGAAAAGCAGCTCAGCTACTGGGTCGGCCTGATGAAGGACCAGGGCATGCTGCAGACCGATCCGAAAGTCGCGACGCTGATCGCCAAGTAGGCCGGACCGGAAAACGATTGCTATGAAATAAATAGCTGGCGGCGCGCATTCCACGGCGGCCGCCAGCCGTTTTTACTGAAAATAATGACACAAAAAGCGATTTTGACTTTTAACCAGGTGGCGATCCACCTGGGCGGGCGCGAGATTCTGTCGCCGACTTCCTTTGACGTGGGCCGGGGCGAATTTGTCTGCATCGTCGGCCCCAGCGGTTGCGGCAAGACCACCTTGCTGCGCGCCGCCACCGGCCTGCTGTCTGCCAGTGCCGGCGAGGTGCGCCGCGAGGGCGAGCTGGTCACGCGGCCCTCGCGCGAAGTGGCTTTTGTATTCCAGGATTACGGCCGGGCACTGCTGCCCTGGCGCACGGTGGAGGGCAACATCAGCCTGGCGCTCGAAGCCGCCGCCGTGCCTGCGGGCGAGCGGCCGGCGCGCATCAGCGATGTGCTGGCCAAGGTGGGCCTTTCAAAGCATTCCCACAAGTTTCCGGCGCAGCTCTCGGGCGGCATGCAGCAGCGTGTGCAGATTGCGCGCTGCCTGGCGCAAAAACCAGAAGTGCTGATGATGGACGAGCCTTTCGGTGCGCTGGACGCGCTGACGCGCCAGAGCCTGCAGGACGAACTCGCACGCCTGGTGCGCGACGACGGCCTGACGGTGCTGTTTGTCACACACGACCTTGAAGAAGCCATTTACCTGGGCGACCGCGTGATAGCGCTGCAGGCCAATCCAGGCCCGGGCCGGCCCAGCCTGGCGCGCATGATTGATGTGCAGATCCCGCGCCCGCGCGACCAGCTCAGCACCAAGGAACATCCCGAGTTTGTGAAGCTGCGCCGCGAGCTGTTTGCATTTATCGAGCAAAGCCATGATTGAAAGCATCTTTCGCTGGCTGCGACCCTGGTGGTTCCCTGCCATCGCACTGGGCGGCTTCGAGTGGTATGCCCGCACCGTGGGCAAAAGCAGCGATGCGCTGGCGCCGCCAACTGCAGCCATCAACGCATTCCTGAGCGCCATCACGGACGGCTCGCTGTTCAGCGCCACGGCGTTCACGCTGGGCGCTGCGGCGATGGGCCTGCTGCTGGCTGCGGTACTGGGCATTGCCTCGGGCATTGTGCTGGGCCTGTCAAAACGAACGGCACGCATGGCCTTCTTTTCAATCGAAGTGTTCCGTCCGGTTCCATCCGTTGCGCTGATTCCGCTGGCCATGCTCATCTTCGGTTTTGGCCTGCGCATGGAGTTTTCCATTGTGGCGTTTGCTTCCTTCTGGCCGCTGATGATCCTGACGCAGGCAGCCGTTCAACAGGTCGAGCCGCGCCTGCTCGAGGTCAGCCATGTGCTGGGCCTGAGCCCGGCGCAACGCGCTTTCAAGATCATCCTGCCGGCCATCGTTCCGCGCCTGTTTGTTGCCATGCGCCTGGGCGTGTCGGTGGCGCTGGTGGTGGCGGTCACGGTTGAAGTCGCGGCCAACCCCAATGGCATGGGCTACGCCATGATGATTGCGCAGCAAAGCATGGACCCCGGCCTGATGCTGGCCTGGCTGTTCTGGATAGGCGTGGTGGGTTACATCATCAACGTCGCGGCGCTCAGTCTGGAGCGTTGGGTCGGGCGCCGGATGGGGGTGGCAGCATGAGCACACCATCGCAAACCCTGGCGCCGGCTGCCGTCGGCAAATCCTTGCCTGCCCCTGGCGGCGGCATGCTGTCCTGGGCCGGTTCAGTGGCCGTGTTCCTGGGCATCATGGCCTTGTGGTGGATTGCCAGCCACGCCGGCTGGATCAGCAAAGTCTTTTTACCCACGCCGGAGGCAACCTGGCTTAGCCTGCGCGACGGCCTGGATGAGGGCGAGTTGCTGGCTTACAGCTGGGCCACGCTGACACGCATGTTCGAGGGCTGGCTGCTGGCTTCGCTGATTGGCATTGCGCTGGGTGCGCTGATAGGCATTTCTTCGACCGCACGCGCCTACCTGCAGCCGACGCTGGAGTTCATGCGCCCGCTGCCGGCTTCTGCCCTGTTGCCGCTGGCGATCTCCATCTTTGGCCTGAGCCCGAACATGGTGCTGTCGGTGGTGGCTTTTGGCTCCATGTGGCCGGTGCTGCTGGCGACGGTGCATGGTTTTGCTGCGGTCGAGCCGCGCCTGCAGGAAGTCGCGCGTTGCCTGCAACTGTCGCGCTCCGCTTTTGTCTGGAAAGTCGGCTTGCCGAATGCGCTGCCGGATATTCTGGCCGGCATGCGGCTGTCGCTCACGGTGTCGCTGATTGTGTCGGTGGTCGGTGAAATGATCGCCTCGCAGCCCGGCCTCGGGCAATCCATTCTGCTGGCCGCACGCTCCTTCCGGGCCAGCGAACTGTTTGCCGGCATCGTGTTGCTGGGCCTGATTGGTTTTGCCAGCAGCGCCTTGCTGGCGGCGGTTGAAAAGCGCTTTTTGAAATGGCAAAAACCATGATGAACGCCAATCCACTCGACGGTTTTACGGTTGATCGCGAAGCCATTGCCTATATCGGGCGCGAGCTGCAGCGGCCCGAGTGCATTCTTGCCGAGCGTGACGGCAGCCTGTGGGCGGCGGATGCGCGCGGCGGTGTCACACATATTGCCGCCGATGGTTCGCAGCGGTTCATAGGGCAGCAGGCTGACGAACGTTTCGGCGCCGGCACGGTGGCGGATGGCGCCCAGGCTTTCGAGGCCAGGCTCACACAGGGCACCTTGCCGAATGGCCTGGCATTTGCAGCCAATGGGGACATCCTCATCTCCAACTTCGGGACTGACCTGCTGGAGCTGATGTCGCGCGACGGACGCACCCGCACACTGCACGACCGCATTGACGGCCGGCCCATAGGCAAGGTGAACTTTGTGTTGCGCGATTCGAAGGACCGCATCTGGCTGACCGTTTCGACGCGCATGAATCCCTGGACCACGGCCGCCGCCAGCCGCGTGCGTGACGGTTTTATCGCCGTGGTGGACGACAAGGGCATGCGCGTGGTGGCCGACGGGTTTTATTTCACCAACGAAATCCGGCTGGATGCGCGTGAAGAGTGGCTGTACATCGTGGAGACCACCGGTCCCTGCATCTCCCGCATGCGGCTGGACGAGAGCGCCAGCGGCGGCGTGGCCTTGCGTGATCGCGAAGTGTATGGCCCGGCGCACCTGGGAGGCTACCCGGACGGCATCGCTTTTGATGCCTACGGCAACCTGTGGTGCACGCTGGTGATGGTGGACCAGCTGATCGCCATCACACCGCAAGGCGACAAGCGTGTGCTGCTGGACGACGGTGATCCCGAGGCCAGCCGCGTGCTGCTTGAGAAGATGGACGCAGGCACGGTGACCGCCGCCGACATGCAGCGTGCGCACGGCAGCATCGCACCGTGGATGGCCAGCATTACCTTTGGCGGGCCGGACCTGCGCACGGCCTACCTGGGCAGCCTGCTGGGCACCCGCATTCCATTTTTCCGCTCACCTGTGGCGGGACTTCCCATGGTTCACTGGAACCAGTCCTTTTGACGCCAGAGATGTTTTCCCGAGTTCCCTGAAAAACCGCAAGACAGCAATTGCCCAACACATAAATCACAAGACAGGACTTCCCATGACACGCAAAATTGTTGACCTTTCCATCTATCTTGAAAACGATGTCATCAGCGACCCGCCGGCCTTTGCACCCAAGATCGAATACTTCACGCACGAAAACACGTTTGCGCAGATCGAGCCCTTTTTCCCCGGCCTGAAAAAGGAAGACCTGCCCGACGGCGAGGGCTGGGCTGTCGAGCTCGTCAACCTCTCGACACACAACGGCACGCACCTGGACGCGCCCTACCATTTTCACAGCACCATGAACAAGGCGCTTGGCAAGCAGGAACCTGCCACCACCATTTCCGAGGTGCCGCTGGACTGGTGTTTCCAGCCCGGCGTGAAACTTGACTTCAGCAAACTGCCCGATGGTTATGTTGTCACCGCCGCCGATGTTGAGGCCGAACTCAAACGCATCAACCACACCTTGTCGCCCCTGGAGATTGTGGTTGTCAATACCGCAGCCGGCAAGCGTTATGGCAGCCCGAACTATGTGTCTTCAGGCTGCGGCATGGGTTACGAAGCCACCATGTATTTGCTGGAGCGCGGCGTGCGCCTGACCGGCACCGATGCCTGGAGCTGGGATGCACCCTTTGTGCACACCGCCCAAAAATACAGCGAGTCGCACGACGCCTCGCTGATCTGGGAAGGCCACAAGGCCGGCCGCGATATCGGTTATTGCCACCTGGAAAAACTGCACAACCTGGAAGTGCTGCCGCCTACCGGTTTCTATATTTCATGTTTCCCGCACAAGATTCGCGGCGCGTCTGCGGGCTGGACCCGTGCCGTTGCGATTTTTGATGACCGCCTGATCGCTCCTGTTTGATTGTTTGAGTACGCACATGACACAAGACATGAATTCGCCCAATCCCACCCACAACGCCCATGCGCAAAGCTGGGTCACTTCTGCCAATGTCGCGGGCTGCGACTTCCCTATCCAGAACCTGCCGTTTTCCGTGTTCCGCCGCGCGGGCAGCAACGAAGCTTTTCGGGGCGGCGTTGCGATTGGCGACCAGGTGATCGACATGGCCCAGGTGGCACGCACCGCCTGCCTTGATGGCCTGGCGCAGGCCGCAGCGGAAAACTGCGCGCGCCCCGCGCTCAATGACTTTTTTGCCATGGGTCCCAAGGCCTGGAAGGCGCTGCGGCACAGCCTGTTCGAGTTGCTCGAAAAAGCTTTTTACGGGCCAAAGGTCGATGCACTGCGCGGCTGCCTTATCCCGCAGAGCGAGGTCGAGTTCACCGTGCCCACAGCCATGGGCGACTACACCGATTTTTATACCTCGATTGACCACGCCCGCAACATCGGCAAGATGATTCGCCCGGATGATCCTGTCTCCAGCAATTTCCAGTGGATGCCGATTGCCTACCATGGCCGTGTTTCCAGCATTGGCGTGAGCGGCCAGAGCTTTCGCCGCCCCATGGGCCAGGCCATGCCGCCAGGTGCCAGCGCGCCGGTGTACGGGCCTTGCGCGAGGCTTGACTATGAGCTGGAGCTGGGTGTTTACATCGGCCAGGGCAATGCACAAGGCGAGCCGATTGCGCTGGCCGATGCCGAGCCGCACATCTTTGGCATCTGCCTGCTCAACGACTGGTCTGCGCGCGACATCCAGTTCTGGGAAATGGCGCCGCTGGGCCCCTTCCTTGGCAAGAATTTCTGCACCACCATTTCGCCGTGGATAGTGACCATGGAAGCGCTGGAGCCTTACCGCCAGGCCTGGAACCGTCCGGCCAATGAGCCGCAGCCGCTGGCCTACCTGGACTCGCCTGCCAACCGCGCGCAGGGCGCGCTCGATATTTCGCTGGAGGTCCTGCTGGAGACGGACAAGTTGCGCGCTGAAGGCAAGGGGCCGGCACGTTTGAGCGGCACCAGCTTCAAGCACCAGTACTGGTCTGTTGCGCAAATGGTCACGCACCACACCATGGGCGGCTGCAACCTGCGCAGCGGCGACCTGCTGGGCAGCGGCACCATCTCCGGCCCGGGCGAAGGAGAAGCCGGCGCGATGATAGAGCTGACCTACGGCGGCAGCAAGCCGATGCCGCTGGGCAATGGCGAAACGCGCGGCTTTTTGCAGGACGGCGATGCCGTCATACTGCGCGGCTGGTGCGAAAAACCTGGTTATGCACGGATTGGTTTTGGCGAAAGCAAGGGCACCATCCTGCCCGCGATCGGCAAATAAGCTCAGTACTGCTTGTAGGGCAGGAATTTGCCCGACAGCACCACGTTGACACGGTCGCCTTTCGGGTCGGGCTGGCGCACGATGTCCATGGAGAAGTCAATGGCGCTCATGATGCCGTCGCCGAATTCTTCATGGATCAGCTCCTTGATGGTGGTGCCGTACACGCTGACGATTTCGTACCAGCGGTAGATCAGCGGGTCGGTAGGTACCGGTGTGGGCAGGGAGCCCTTGTAGGGCACCACCTGCAGCCATTTCTGCTCTTCGGCAGTCAGGCCAAAAATCCTGCCTATGATTTTGGCCTGCTTGCCGTCGAAGGTCATCTGGCCCAGGCAACCGGCGGTGACCCACTCCTTGCTCAGGCCCACTTTTTTGGCGACCGATTCCCAGGTGATGCCTTTGGCTACCTTGGCGGTGATGATTTTTTCGGTGATGTCGTTGCGGTTCATGATGTGCTCCTGTGTTGTGGGATGTGAGCGAATGAGCAAACATCGTGCCGCCGATTGGGGCAAGACCGTGCGCCACGCTGCTGCACCATGTGTCCAAACCGGTGCATCGGGCGGCACAATGCCTGTAAAGTGCAATGCTTGCCTAGTAATTTGACGAACCACTACAGGATTCCCGAGCGCCTGATGCCACGACCGATTTCCAAGCCCCTGTTCGAATTTTTGGCCAGCAGCGCAGTCCTGTGGGTACTCACCGCCTGCAGCCCGGCCCTCAACTGGCGCGATGTGCGCCCGGAGAACACAGGGCTCAGCCTGCTGTTGCCCTGCAAACCCGACAAGGCACAAAGAACCGTGCCGCTGGGCGGCAAACCGACCGAGCTGAGCATGCTGGGCTGCGATGCCGCAGGCGCGACCTTTGCCGTGGCTGTGGCGGACATGGGTGACGCGTCACAGGTGGCCGGCGTGCTGGCCCAGTGGCAAAACCTGACGCTGGCCAACATGAAGGCCCCGCTGGTGGGGGCCAGTCCGGTACCGGCGACCGGGGCCACCGAGATTCTTCCGCTAAAGCTCGCAGGTGCGGCGCTCCAGCCGCCGCCCGTGCTGCTCAAGGCACGCGGGCAGCGCGCCGACGGTACGGCCGTGACTGGTCACGCCGCCTACTTTGCCCGGGGTTCGCAGGTCTTCCAGGTGGTGCTGTATGCCGACAAGGTCACGCCGGAGGTGAGTGAAACCTTTTTCTCCAGTCTTAAATTTGAATAAGGGCAAACGAGACATGCACCAGATACCAGGCAGCTATTACAGGCAGTTCTCCCGATGACTGTTGCGCAGACTATATTGCCCCGGCTTGCCGATCCGGCGCATCTGGACAGAAGAACCGGCGCCATTGTTTTCCTGGCGTTTGCCGCAGCCTATTTTTGTTCTGCACTGGTGCGAGCCATCACCGCCACCTTGTCGCCGGTGCTGACGCAGGAGTTCACGCTGCATGCGCGCGACCTCGGTTTGCTGGCCGGGGGCTACTTTTTTGGTTTTGCGGCCATCCAGTTGCCGCTGGGGAAATGGCTGGACAAGCATGGGCCCAAACATGTCATCCTGTGGTTCCTGAGCCTGGCGGTGCTGGGCTGCCTGGCATTCTCGATGGCCAGCAGTTTTACCTGGCTGCTGGCTGCGCGTGTGCTGGTGGGCATGGGCGTTGGCGCCTGCCTGATGGCGCCGCTGACGGGTTACCGGCGCTGGTTTGATGCGTCCACCCTGCTGCGCGCCAACTCCTGGATGCTGATGACCGGCTCGCTGGGCATGCTGGCTTCCACCTTGCCGGTGCAGTGGCTGTTGCCGCTGACCGGCTGGCGCGCGCTGTTCTGGATTCTGGCGGCCATGATTTTGCTGGCCATGGTGGCGATCGTCTGGCTGGTGCCTGCCTGGCAGGCCAATACAAAACCCAGGGCCGGGGCGACGGATGTGGAGGCGGCAGCCGCATCCGGCAGTTATTCCGAAATCTGGAAAAACCGCTATTTCCGCAAGATGGTGCCGCTGGCTTTTTTCAACTACGCAGGTCTGGTCGCGATGCAGACCCTTTGGGCCGGTCCCTGGCTCATCAAGGTTTCGGGCTACACGCCCCTGGAGGCGGCCACAGGGCTTTTCTGCATCAACGCCGCCATGCTGGTGACATTCTGGAGCTGGGGCATGGCCAATCCCTGGCTGGCCGCGCGCGGCTGGAGCACCGACCGGCTGGTGACCTGGGGTGCACCCGTCAGCATGGTGCTGCTTGCAGCGAATATCCTGGGCGGATCGTCCACCGGGTGGCAGGGCTGGGCGGTGTTCTGCATGGCAACCAGTGTCATGGGGCTGATGCAACCGGCCGTGGGCATGGCCTTCAGGTCGTCGCTGGCCGGGCGCGCCCTGTCTGCCTACAACCTTGCCATTTTTGCCGGCGTGTTTGTCGTGCAGTGGGGCATAGGCCTGCTGATTGATGCCTTTACCGATATCGGCTTTGCCCAGGTGGCCAGTTTCCAGGCGGCAATGGGGGTGTATTTGTGTTGTTGTATCGCCTCATATGCCTATTTTGTGAGCGTGAAAGCCGATAATTCACCTCAATGAACGGTATTTTCATCATCGCTCACGCCCCGCTGGCCTCGGCCTTTCGGCAGTGCGTGCTGCATGTGTTCCCGGACAATCCCGCAGGTGTGGTGGCGCTGGATGTGCAGCCCAACATGCCGCCGGAAGAAACGCTGGCACAGGCCCGCATCATCTTTGACCAGCTCGGCACCTCGCATGCGCTGGTGCTGACGGACGTTTTTGGCGCCACGCCCTGCAACGTGGCGCAGCGGCTGGTCGATGGCGTGAATTCCAAACTTTTAACCGGCATCAACTTACCCATGCTGCTGCGTGTGGTGTCCTACCGGAACGAGCCGCTGGATGCGCTGGTTGCGCGCGCGCTAACCGGCGCAACCCAGGGCGTGATGCAGGTAGCCATCACCGCACCGCAAAATCAGGCACGTAGAAAACATGATCCAGACCAGCACGACCATCAGCAATAAACTCGGCCTGCACGCCAGGGCGTCGGCCAAACTTACCAAACTGGCCGGCAGCTTTCCGTGCGAGGTGTGGATGACCAAAGGAGAGCGCCGCGTGAATGCCAAGAGCATCATGGGTGTGATGATGCTGGCCGCCGGCATGGGCAGCACGGTCCAGGTTGAAACCAATGGAGCGCAGGAGCAGGAGGCCATGAATGCTTTGCTGGCTTTAATTGCAGACAAATTTGGGGAAGGTGAATGAATGGCCCCCACGCTTTTCACTGCGTGTAATACGCTGCCCCCGAGGGGGCTAATTTTCCTTGGGGCGGCCCGGCGGAAAATCGCTGGTCTTTCTCTTTGAAGGGTGTCGGATGACTTTCTCCGTTCATGGCCTGGCTGTATCTCGCGGTATCGCGATTGGCCGTGCCGTGCTGGTCGCGTCCAGCCGCGCCGATGTGGCGCACTATTTTGTGGATGCGGCCAAAACCGACGAAGAGATCACGCGGGTCCGGGTGGCCCGCAACGCGGTGATCGAGGAGATCACGCGGGTACAAAAAGAGCTGCCGAAAGACGCGCCGCATGAACTCGCGGCCCTGCTGGATGTACACCTGATGCTGCTGCAGGACGAGTTGCTGATCAGTGGCGTCAAGCACTGGATCACCGAGCGGCATTACAACGCCGAATGGGCGCTGACCACGCAATACGAAATCATCGCGCGCCAGTTCGACGACATGGAGGACGAATACCTGCGCGAGCGCAAGGCCGACCTCGAGCAGGTGGTCGAGCGCATCCTGCGGCGCATGAAAGGCGTGCCCTCGCCCCTGCAGCCGCAACAGGTGGTCCGGCAGGCCGGCGCCAGCCGCAAGGAGTCGCAACAGGGCCTGCTGCTGGACGACACCGTGGATGTGCCTTTGGTGCTGGTGGCGCATGACATTTCACCGGCCGACATGCTGCAGTTCAAGCAAAGCCTCTTTGCAGGTTTTGCGACCGATGTGGGCGGCAAGACCTCGCACACGGCGATTGTTGCGCGCAGCATGGACATCCCGGCGGTGGTCGGTGCGCGCAGTGCCAGCCAGCTGATCGAGCAGGATGACTGGGTCATCATTGACGGCGATGCCGGCGTGCTGATCGTTGACCCGTCCCCCATCATCCTGGCCGAATACGGTTTCAAGCAGCGCCAGGGCGAACTCGAGCGCGAGCGCCTGAACCGCCTCCGGCACACGCCCGCGCTGACGATTGACGGCCAGCGCGTCGAGCTGCTGGCCAATATCGAGATGCCCGAAGACACGCTGGGTGCCGTCGCCGCCGGCGCCGTGGGCGTGGGTTTGTTCAGGAGCGAATTCCTGTTCATGGGGCGCGAGTCCAAGGGTCTCGGAAAGTTGCCGGACGAAGAAGAGCAGTACCTCGCTTACCGCAAGGCGATCGAGGGCATGCAGGGCCTGCCGGTGACGATACGCACGGTGGACATCGGTTCGGACAAGCCGCTGGATGGCCGGGGCAAGGCGCAGGACACGCACCTGAACCCGGCCCTGGGCCTGCGTGCCATCCGCTGGAGCCTGGCCGACCCGCCCATGTTTTTGACGCAGTTGCGCGCCATCCTGCGGGCGGCGGCACACGGGCAGGTGAACCTGCTGGTGCCCATGCTGGCCCATGCCAGCGAGATCCGCCAGACGCTGGTGCTGATAGACCACGCGCGTGCGCAACTGGACAACAAGGGTATCGCCTATGGCCAGGTGCGGCTGGGCGCGATGATAGAAATTCCGGCGGCGGCGCTCACGCTCAAGCTCTTTTTGAAGTATTTCGATTTCCTGTCCATAGGCACCAATGACCTGATCCAGTACACGCTGGCGATTGACCGGGCCGATGAAACGGTCTCGCACCTGTATGACCCCTGCCACCCGGCCGTGCTGCGCCTGATTGCGGAGACCATTGCCGAATGCAATGCCCAGGGCAAGGGGGTCAGCGTCTGCGGAGAGATGGCCGGCGACGTGAGCATGACGCGCCTGCTGCTGGGCATGGGCCTGCGCAGCTTTTCCATGCATCCCTCGCAAATCCTGGCCGTCAAGCAACAGGTTTTGCGGGCCGATGCCGGCAAGCTCGCGATCTGGGCCGCGCAGGTGCTGGCCAGCGACGACCCGGCGGCGCTGCTTTAGGGCCTGCTCACGGCCTGTACGCGACCACGTATAGGCCGCGAACAGGCTTTCAGGCCTCCCAGGCCTTTCCCGTCACCAGCCGCCAGGCATTGGCATAGGCAATCTTGTGGCGGGCAGTTTCGCCCAGGGATTCCAGGATCAGCTTTCGCTGGCGAGCCATGGCTACAGGGTAATTTTTCTCAACCGGCGGGCGGTAGTCGCTGGCCGCCACAAAGCGGTCGGGAAATTTTTCCAGCAGGGCTTGCCAGTCCTTGGCCAGCCAGCCGTAGCGGTAAAGCGTGGAATCCTGTGCGCCCGAGGGGTGGTAGATGTTCCCCGGACGTGGCACCGCCAGGTCAAAATGAAGCCCGGGAAAGCGTGTGATGAGCGAGGCGACGTAGTCGGGGCCGTAGGTCTTGCCGCGGTCCGGGTAGCGAATCATGCCCAGATGGCACCAGATGACGAGCGCCTTGGGGTAGCGCGCCAGCATGGCCTCCAGCACCGGCAGCAAGCGGTCTTCAATTTCGTAGTGAATCTGGAAGGCCGTGCCCGTGTCCTCACTCAGCTGGAACAGGGCCTGGCCGGCAGGGCCGTCCAGTGCGATCGTGATGTCGCGTGCATTGTTTCTGGCCTCAACCTGCTCGGGAGACGGGTAATGGCGGAATTCGTGCTCACCCATGGTGAAATAGTTGCCTGTCTTCAGGTCCGCTGCGACGCGGCTCACGAATGCGTCGGGGTTGTTCCACCACCGGGGAAACTCACCACTGCTGGTGGTGGGGATGAAGTAGCCGGGGTATTGGCGGTGCAGCTCCAGCGAAGGCTCCGAGTTCGGTGAGAAGGCGGGGGCAAATGCGATCTGCGCCACGTCCAGTTCGTCCATCCAGGCCACCATCTGCCCGATGTTGGTGGTGCCGGCCACATAGGTTGCCTCCATGTCGATGATGGGCAGGCGGCCTTTGTCGAGGATGGCCTGCAAACGCCGCCGCCAGCCTTCCATGGCGGCGGTGCGCGACGGGAGACCGGCCGGCTGTGCCAGGGTGGTGGCTGGGGAAATCAGGCTTGCCAGTGCAGACGCGGCGCCCGCGCTGTGGTGCAAGAATTTGCGGCGATCCATGTGATGTCCTCCGGGGCTGGCTAGTAGATCAATGTGCCCTGATGGTAATTATTTTTTGCCTGCAGGTGGTGGCCATGTTCCATGGCACGGCCGGCTGGCGCCAAAACCAGCCCCGACGGCAAGGTTTTTGCTATGAAAAATATAGCTGACTGCGACTGTCAATCGCGGAGCGTGGCCATAAAGGGTTTAAAAATCCGGCCAATCGCACCCGGTGTCGGCGAAACAAAGCGAAACACGCCGCAACCTGCCTGAAAACACCTGCGGCCCGCGCACGGGCACCATACAAAGCCTGATCCACTCTTTGCAAGGTTTGTCCATGAAACGCTTCATTAAAAAAACGCTGCTCGGCCTTTTCGGCGGGGCGCTCATCATCGGCAGCCTGGGCGCCTGCTCACAGCGCGGCCCCGGCGGCTGGCATTCGGGCGCCGATGGCTCACCTGAGTTTCGTGCCCGCATGGTTGAAAAGGTAGGCTCGCGGCTGGACCTCGATGCTGCACAAAAGCAGAAGCTGGCGGTGCTCGCCGACAAGCTCCATGCACAACGCATGGCATTGCGCGGTACAAGCGACCCACGGGACAGCGTCAAAGGCCTTTTTGCAGGCAGCAAGCTCGACCAGGCCGGCGCCAAAAAGCTGATTGAAGAAAAGACTGCGGCCATCCAGTCCGGCAGCCCCGAGGTGATCAGCGCCGCTGCTGACTTCTTCGACAACCTGCGCCCCGAGCAGCAACAAAAAGTGCGTGACTTCATGGAGCGCGGCCGCCGTTGGGGCTACCGTGGCTGAGTCGTTGCTGGCGCTGACGGGCCGCGTGCCGCAAACGCGAGGCCCTGCAAGCCGCGCTCACGTCGAGAATGCAGCTGCGCCGGGCAGCGCGACCGGCGGTGTGCGTTGGTTGCTGCGCCTGGAAGGTCTGGCCTTCTTTGCGATGGCCGTGGCCGCATACGCACAACTGGATGCAGGCTGGGGATTTTTCGCCGCGCTCTTCCTGCTGCCGGACCTCTCATTCCTGGCCTACCTGGCCGGACCGCGCATGGGCGCAGCAGCCTACAACGCCATGCACTCCTGGGCCGGTCCGTTGGGTTTGCTGGCGACGGGCATGCTGGCCGCTCCGGAGCTCACCGCAGTCGCGCTGGTCTGGTGTGCGCACATCGGTTTTGACCGTGCGCTTGGCTATGGACTGAAATACGCCGCAGGTTTTGCGCAGACCCACCTGGGCCGTCTGGGTCGCGCCGACCCATGGTGAACAGCGGGATTGTGCGGTTACCGGTTTTTTATGTTCTTATGATGGCCACATGCCCCGCATCCTCCTGATCGACGACGACGAACACCTGGCCGCACCGCTGGCGACGTACCTGGCGCGTTTTGGGCTGGTGCTCGACAGCGCCCTGCGTCCCGGCCAGGGGCTGGCCCTGTTGCGCACCGGGGCTTATGACGCGGCCATCCTCGATGTCATGCTGCCGGAGATGGACGGCTTTGCCCTGTGCCGCGAGATCCGCAGGGAAAGCGACATTCCCGTCATCATGCTGACCGCCAGGGGCGACGTGATGGACCGTGTGGTCGGGCTGGAGCTTGGGGCCGACGATTACCTGCCCAAACCTTTCGAGCCGCGCGAACTGGTGGCGCGCCTGCAAACCATATTGCGGCGCCAGCGTGCCGCGCCTGTGCCGGCGCAGGGCCAGCGCCGGGTGTTCCAGGGCCTGGTGGTGGACCTGGAAACGCGTGAAGTCCTGCGCCAGGGCGAGCGGGTCGAACTGACGGGCACGGAGTTCGAGCTGCTGGCCCTGCTGGCCGCAGAGCCCGGCAAGGTGTTTGGCCGCGACGACATCCTGAACCGGCTGCGCGGCCACGAGGCCGAGCTGTACACCCGCGCGGTCGACATCGTAGTGAGCCGGCTGCGCAAGAAGCTGGAGCCGCTGGACTGCATCAAGACACTGCGCAACGCCGGTTATACGCTGGCGGTCGGCACGGCGGAAGCGTCGTGAGGGAAGGGCGCAACCCGGGGCTCCGGCGAGGGCGCTGGCGGCATCGCTGGCGCCATTCGCTGCGCCTGCAATTGATCACCGTTTTTGTGCTGCTGGCGCTGGCCATGGGCGCCGTGTTCTTGGGCGGCATGCAGCGCGCTTTTTCGATAGGCTGGCGCGACGCGGCCAGGCCGCTGGTGTCCGACTATATGGACCGGCTGGTGGCCGACCTGGGAACGCCGCCCGATATCGCCCGTGCGCAGGCGCTTGCGGCCAGGCTGCCGATTGCGATCAGTATTGAAGGGCCGCAGGTGAACTGGAGGTCCCAGCCCGGCCGGCAGGGTTTTGAGGCGCGTACCGGTGACTGGCTCAGCCGCCGCACGGCCGATGGCCACCGCGTGAGTTTCGGCCTTGGCAGCGCGCCGTGGCAAAAAGGTCCGCATGCGGTTGGCTGGATCACACTGGCCTTGCTGCTGGCGCTGGTGCTTGCCGCCTATGCCTACGTGCGCCGCCTGCTCAGGCCGCTCGACGACATACGCGCGGGGGCCGAGCGTTTTGGGCGGGGCGTATTTGATGCACCGATTCCGTTGCGCCGGCGTGACGAACTGGGCGACCTGGCGCAACGCATCAACACCATGGCCCACGACATCGAGGGCATGCTCGATGCCAAACGTGGGCTGTTGCTGGCCCTGAGCCACGAACTGCGCTCGCCGCTGACACGCGCCCGCCTCAATGCCGAGCTGCTGCCTTCCACGCCGGACGGCAGCGGGGCCGGCGAGCGCGAGCGTGCGGCGCTGCTGCGTGACCTCAATGAAATGCGCGACCTCATCAGCGACCTGCTGGAGAGCGAGCGGCTGGCCAGTCCGCATGCCGCCCTGCAGCGTGAGCCGGTTGACCTGGCCGCGCTGGTGCGTGAGACGGTGGCCGACATGCCGGGCGCAGGGGCCGTCACGCTCGACCTGGCCGAGGGTATGGCTGCGATGGCCCTGGACCGCACCCGCATGCGCCTGCTGGTGCGCAACCTGCTCGACAACGCGCTGCACTACAGCGCAGACGCATCGCAGCCGCCGCGCATTGCGCTGTATGCGCAGGACTGCGCCGCGGTGCTTGATGTGCGTGATTTCGGCCCCGGTGTGGATGCAGCCCAGCTGGCGCGCCTGACCGAACCCTTTTACCGCACCGACAGTGCACGCCAGCGCGCAACCGGCGGCGTGGGCCTTGGCATGTATCTGTGCCAGCTGGTGGCACAGGCGCACGGCGCGCAGCTGGAGGTGCGCAATGCCGAGCCCGGCTTGCGGGTGCAGGTGCGGCTGCCGCTTTAGCTAGCGCTGCCGCGCGCGCGACCCCAGCAGCGCGGCGCCAATGATCATCACGGCCGCCAGCGCAATGCTCCCGCTCAGGGCCCGGCCGCTCACCAGCATCAGCAGTGCCGTCGAACCTACCGGCGCCAGGTAGCTCAGGATGCCGGTCTGCCTGGCACCGCCTTCAGGCACAACAGATATTGATTTGACACGCTCCATTCGGTGCTTGCCCTTGCATGCTTTTTGGGCAAGAATCACAAATTGATACAACTCGTCAGATGCCTTGTGAACGAACTCATCGCGGCAGAAAACAGCGCAAACCCACTTGCGATAGCGCCACAAAAAGGGTCATCTATGGCTCTGGCGACTGGCATGAACGGCACTAAGCCTGTGTGTGCAAGACAAGATCGACAAACAAGTGCAAAACGGCGTCAACGAAAGTCGCACACCATCATGATCGCCTGCAATACCGGTTTTGCGCCGGCTGCGCCAGGTATGTTGTATCGGCGCACCTTAAAAAAGACCCGCTGTATTCCGATGCATTTGGGCGGTTCTGGTTTCTGTTGAAGAAGTGAAATGAAAAAATGATCAAACAGTCAAAGTGGATTTTTATGGGTGGCGTTGTATTTGCCTGTGCTTTTGCCGCAGCACAACCCAACGAAAGAATACAGGGGCGGGGTGAGAACCCGGTTTCCAGCAAGGGGGTCGTGACGGGCACAAAAGGGGTGTATGCCGGCGACCTGGTGGGCGGCAAGCGACAGGGCCAAGGCACGTTGCGGGCCAGGAGCGAAGACGGGTCGGAAGAAACTTACGTCGGCAATTGGAGTGATGACCGTAAAAACGGAGTTGGCGTATTAAAAACATCGGCCTTCACTTACGAAGGTGAATTCAAAAATGACCAGCCGAATGGCAAGGGCATACAGAAGTTCGTGAATGGCGATAGTTATGAAGGCGAATGGGTCAATGGCAGGCGCCAGGGTTTTGGTACCTATCGCTGGGCGAACGGGGTGATGTCTGAAGGAGACTGGTTCGAAGATGAGAGAAGCGGTTTTAACTTTCGAACTGCGCGTGATGGCGAGGTCAATGCTGAATACTTCGTCAAGGGCGTCAAGGCGCTGGCGTCCGGCGACTTGCGGTCACTGTCAAATCGTCCCAATGGATGCAACGGCCAGTTTGACGGCTGGATATTGCTGGCAGGAACGTGTACCAGGCAAGGTTTGGCGAAGGATAAAAATGGAAACATTCCCGCCCTGAGCCACCGCGAAACCTTTGATCGACTTCAAATTAACGACAAACAGGGCGTGCTGACTCTTTTCCGTCAGGGGATCGTTATCGAAGGCCCGCTGCGCGAACCATTTAACTTTGTCTCTGCAGCGATCAAGCGTCCTGTGCTGGCTGCGGACGGCAAATCCATCGCGTGGCTGGTGGAGTATTCAGGGCCCATGCAAGGCTTGGCCATGCATGGGCCTGGCAAATGTGCATTGCCCGCCGGGGGGATGGAGGACTGCACGATGAACGAAGGGCAAAGGGTGACTGCTTCGATCGCGGTGCCGGTCCTCATCCCGACCGAAAGTAAGCGTCCTGGTGCTGCGCTTGCCGCAACAGGCGTAGCGGCCGATCCTGCTTCCAATCCCATAAATCGTGGCAATGACAGCCAGGTGCCGGCGGTGCAATCGGCTCCCGCTCCTGACAAGGACCTGAGTCGGACAGAGTTTGCCGCTTTGCTCGCTTCATGCGACAAGAAAGAAGTGAAAAGTTGCGTAGCTGCCGCCAAAAAAATTCTTGCCAATGAGGCGCTACCTGATGTGACGGATCCTGACTCCAGGCAGCGGCTTGCACTGGACTTGCTCGATAAAGCCATTGCGGTTGGCAGCGTCGATGCAATGAATGCCGAATTCGATATTTTTGATACGGTGAAGTTGCCATCGGCAATCGCATTTTTATGGCTGCAACGACAGGTAGGTTTAATCAGTGAACTTGAAAAGGCTGACGAAGACTCGGCGAAGCTTCGCATCGCGTATCACAACTTGACAACGTCGAATCCATTAAAAATGGTATTTGGAGCGATAGACGGGCGCATGAATGCTTACTGCAATCAATTAAGGCTGATCAGGGCCAAAGGCGATTTGCCTGCAACCGATAGTGCCTATGTCGTGAAAGCCCTGGATACAACGTATTGCAAGAAATAGGATCACGCATACGGTACCTTTTTGCTGGAACAAGCCCGTGACAAAAAACACACTGAAAATCAGTGATGCGCTTTTCAGCGGCGAGTGAATGCAAGCCCCGGGGGAAAAGACTCCAGAAATAAACAGGGGGTCCAGGACGATGCCGGTATCCAGGCTTGCAATTCACGGTTAAACCATATTCAACACCTTGCAGGATAAGAAATGAGCATTTCACGCTTTGCTTCAGTTATGGCCGGCTGCCTGTTTTCCACATTGGTTTTTGCCCAGTATGGAGGTTCCGGTAATACGCGGCAACAACAGCAGCAACAGCAGAGAGCCGAACAGCAGCGTGAGGCCGAGAGGGCACGTCAAGCCGAACAGCAACGTGAGCGCGCTGAAAGGCAGCGTGAGGCGGAAAGAGAACGTCAGGCCGAACAGCAACGTGAGCGTGCTGAAAGGCAGCGCGAGGCTGAGAAAGAGCGTCAAGCCGAGCAACAGCGCCAGCGTGCCGAGCAGCAACGTGAAGCAGAAAAGCAGAGCCAGCAACAGCGAGCCGAGCATCAGCGGGATGCTGAGAGAACGCGTCAGGCCGAGCAGTTGCGTGAGCGCGCCGACAGGCAGCGTGAATCGAAGAAAGACAATCAGGCAGAAGTCCAGAGACAGCGTGCTGAACAGCAGCATGAGGTAGAAAAGCAGCGTCAGCAGCAGCGTGTGGTACAGGAACGTGAAGCCGAAAAAGAACGTCAGCAACAACAGCGGTTGACACAAGCGCGAGAAGCAGAGAAAGAGCGCCAGGCTGAACAACTGCGTGTGGCGCAGGAGCGCGATGCCGAGAGGGAACGTCAGAAGCAGCGCGTAACGCAAGAGCGTGAGGCCGAAAAAGAACGCCAACAGCAACGTGTGACACAAGCGCGAGAAGCAGAGAAAGAGCGTCAGGCTGAAAAGCTGCGTGTGGCACAAGAACGTGATGCTGAAAGAGAACGTCAGTCGGTGGTGCAGCGCCAACAGTTGCAGCAGCAGAGCCTGGGGAAATCACAACTACAACAGCCTCAACAACAGCCTCAACAACAGCCTCAACAACAGCCTCAACAACAGCAACAGCAACAGCAGCAGCAAAATCCACTCGCCCGGTCGGGTTTGCCTCCCGGCGTGGTTGGTTCCATAGCGGACCCGAATCGTGTCGGCATCCAGGCCAGTGGCGGACTGGCGGCGCGGGCGCAGCTATACACGCCGCCACCGACGTCCGGTCGGCCCCAGGTTGGGTATGGCGACAATGCCTATCGTCCGACCGGGACGCCGCCGCGCGACACCTCAAATGAGGGTACGCAGTCAGCCGGGAACCGCTTGATGCCGCAGACCTTGCAATCAGGGCAGGCATCGACCGATGTCAACAGGCAGCCCGGAAAGGTATTTGCAGGTTATCAAACGCCGGTTGTCACCATGTCTCCATCGCAACTGACATGTCCGCCACCCAGCGTGCTTAGCGGCAATCGTTGCGTTGCGCCGTCCGTTGCGAGTAATGATGCTAATGCTTCGACGAACGCTGCTGGCGGGTCAGGCGGTAAGGCTGGTTCCGCGGGTGGTGGCACGACTGGCACCCAACCAGGCTCCACCAGGAGGAATCCCGGGAAAGACGCTGCAGGCTGTGTATCTGACACTAACGGCGTATTGACCAACAACTGTGGCGCGAAGATTTTCGTTATTTATTGTGGCGATCTCATGTATTCAAAGAAGACATGTGGCAGCGGCTCCAAGGGACAGTTTTTTACCCATTCAAATAATCTTGATTCGGGTGCGAAGGAGACTATCCATCAAAAAAGCGGCGGGCATTACAGGTGGGCAGCCTGCTTCGGAGGCATATCTTTTGGGAACGATGGGGAATATGTCGATACGCCACAAGGCGGGTATACA
Organism: Polaromonas aquatica; assembly: GCF_042659145.1. Classification (NCBI taxonomy): domain Bacteria; kingdom Pseudomonadati; phylum Pseudomonadota; class Betaproteobacteria; order Burkholderiales; family Comamonadaceae; genus Polaromonas; species Polaromonas aquatica. Next base: position 38,562 of record NZ_JBHSRS010000080.1, read on the forward strand.
TGCCTGGAGCGATGATGCCTCAGGCAGAAATTCAATTGCTTTACGGTGTTTTGTGTTCTGACATGACAGGCGGCATCACCAGATTCGTCAAGAGTCATACAGGGGGCTTTCGCTTGAGAACGCCCGGATGCCGGCGGGCAAGCACCGCACGGCGCTGATTTACTTCGCGCGGGTTCCCAGCACCGCAGCGCCCACGATCATGAGGGCTGCGACAGCGATGCTCCAGTTCCAGGGCCGGCCGCTAACCAGCATCAGCAACGTGGTTGATGCCAGCGGTGTGATGTAGCTCAGGATGCCTATCTGCCGGGCGTCACCGAGTTTGAGCGCCCTGTCCCACAGGAAAAAAGCCGCACCCAAAGGGCCCAGGCCCATCAGCGTCAGCAACAGGGCGTCGCGCAGGTTCAGGTTTGCAGCCGGCTCCAGCGCGCAATGGCACAGCAGCGAGAGCAGGCCGGATACCAGTCCAAACAGGCCTATGGCCGCGGTGGGGAAATTCCTGCCCGTCAGCGCCGCGCGTTTGGTCTGCAGGGAGTAATTGGCCCAGATAAGCGCCGAGCCCAGCGCCAGCAGGTAACCCCAACTGGCGTTCCAGGCCTGCCCGGTGCTTTCGCGCCCGCCCAGAATGGCAATGGCTGCACCGGAAAAACCCAGCAATGCGGCCAGGACATGCGCGCTGCGCAGCCGGATGCCGGGCAGGTACAGCGGCGCCAGGACCACGATAAACAGCGGCCAAAGGTAGTTGACCAGGTTCACCTCGACGGCGGGCGCGATGCGCAGGCCGATGAAGAGCAGGAAATGAAACCCGAACAGGGTGAAGACGCCCAGCGCCAGGGTTTGGGGCGCAACAGCCCATTGCCGCCTGTCCTTGACCACGAAGGGCAGGGACAGAAGGCTGCCGATGATGAGCGCCAGGCCTGTCAGCAGAAAGGGCGGCACATGTTTGAGCGCGACACCCAGCGAGGAGAGCATGGCCCACAGCGCGATGGCGCCCAGTGCATATAAATTGGCTGGCATGGCAGCAAGCATAGAGGCCGGCAGCGGTTCCCGTCGTCGCACAACAACGCCTTGTTGTCGTGCAACGACGGTCCTGCGAGGTGCGCGGGCTCGTCCTACAGGATGTCCCGGTAACAAGCTTCACGCTTCAGGCGCGTGGCAGACACACTAAGAGAAGGGCTTGCGGTTGAAATGGTGTTGCAAATGTTTTCAACGAAGCCCTCAAGGAGACCCTTCATGAAAAAGCTTTCCATCCTCTTGTTGTCCCTGATTGGTTTTATGGCCTTGTCAGGCTGCGTGGCCTACCCGGCTTATGACGGGCATGGGCCGCAATACCGCGGCGGTCAAGGTTATGGTGGTGGTGACCGCGATCGCGACGGCGTGCGCAACCGTGATGACCGCAGGCCTAACGACCCCAACCGTTATTGATTTAACTGAGGCAATGCGCGCCCGACCGGCTGTCGCCTGAGCGCGGCCGTCAGCGCCGAGGGCGACTGGTAGCCGCAGTGCTGCGCCGTTTCGGCGACACTCATGCCGTGGCTGCGCAGTTGCACGGCCAGCAACAATCGCTGCCGGCGCAGCCACTGCATCACGCTGAGACCGGTTTCCTGACGGCAGCGCACGGCAAACTGCGTGGGGCTTAAAAAAACCTGCGCGGCCAGTTGCGCCACTGTCAGGCGCTCATGCAGGCGCTGCTGCGTCCAGGCAGTCAACTGCGCCCACGCGATGGGGCGTTGGTGGCGCAGGGCTGGCGGCGTGGGCCGCAGCGGCTGCCAGGCCTCCAGTAGCAAGGCCGGTCCATGGTGAAGCGCCAGGCTGCTGCGCTGCCGCAGGGCTTCGGCCAGGTAATTGCCCAGTGCCAGCACTTGTGTGGTTTTTGCCGGGATGCCGGCGCAGCGGGCCCAGTCCGCTTGCGTGGTGTCCAGCACCAGGCAGCGGCTGCCCAGGCGGGATTCAAAGTCGTGGTGTTCGCCGGGCGCTATGACGCAACCGTCGCCTGCGGCGATAAGCTGACCGTGTCCCTGTACCTCGATTTCAAGCGTGCCCTCCAGCCCGAGCAGCACCTGGAAATGATCATGCGCATGGCTGCCATGCGACGCGCCGTAGCGGCGCAGTGACAACGATGCTGGCAATGCCTGACGGGTTGTATCCATGTGCGGGGATAAATGAGTTCCAGAACCCTCATGGTATTGCAGCCTGGACCGCCTGTCCGCGTCTGTTTCCGGTCGGTGTGTGTCCTCTTGTGCATCCTCTGAAACGCCCGGTCATGGGAGATGAATTCGGCCGCCCCCCTGTTGCTTATGAAGTCAAACACCCATCTGGTCACTACAGGCACCCAGCGGCTCCAGCAACGCGGTCAGGTCATCCTCGCTCAGCATGGTTTCGCCGCGCGCCGTTGCATCGCTGTAAAGGCCTTCGGCGAGTGCGGCCTTGCGCTCCTGCAGCGCGAGTATGCGTTCTTCAATCGTGCCCTGCGCCACCAGCCGGTAGACCAGCACCGGCTGGGTCTGGCCCATGCGGTGGGCACGCGCCGTGGCCTGTTCCTGCACGGCCGGATTCCACCACGGGTCGTAGTGGATCACGGTGTCGGCCTGCGGCAGGTTCAGGCCGGTGCCGCCGGCCTTGAGGCTGATCAGGAACAGCTTCACCTCGCCCGAGGTGAATCTATCAATGATGGCGTCGCGGTTTTGCGACTGCCCGGTGAGCTTGACCCAGCGCATGCCGCGTTCGGCCAGCGCCTCCTCGATCAAGGCCAGCATGCCGGTGAACTGCGAGAACAGCAACACACGCCGGCCTTCGTCCAGCATGCGGGGCAAGGTCTCCATCAACCAGTCGAGCTTGGCTGAGGCGGGTACAACAGCGCCGGTTGATGAGGCCGAGGAGCTTGGCAGGAGGCGAGGGTCGCAGCACACTTGCCGCAGCCGCACCAGGGCTTCCAGGATTTCGAACTGCGAGGAGCCCAGGCCCTTGTTGGCCAGCGCATCACGCACGGTTTTTTCGGTCGACAGGCGAATGCTTTCGTACAGGTCGGCTTGAGCGTCGTCGAACTCGACACTGGCTACCACTTCCTGTTTGTCCGGCAGGTCGGTGGCGACCTCGTGTTTGGTGCGCCTCAGCATGAAAGGTGTGATGCGGCGGCGCAGCTGGGCCAGGCGTTCGTTGTCAGCCTGTTGTTCAATCGGCGCGCGGTACAAGGCCCGAAAACGCGCAGCGCTACCCAGGAAGCCCGGCATTAAAAAGTTGAACAAGCTCCACAGCTCGCCCAGGTGGTTTTCCATGGGGGTGCCCGACAGGCAAAGCCGGTGCCGCGTGTTGAGTTCGGCCGCGACGCGTGCGGCCTGGCTGCTGGCGTTTTTGATGTGTTGCGCTTCGTCCAGCACCACGAGGTGCCAGGCCTGCTGCAGCCAGTGCGCACGGTCGCGCTGCAGCAGCGAGTAGGGTGCAATCACGATATCGCAGCCGCCCATGCGCGCCGCGGCGCGATGACGCTTCTGACCATGCACCACAATCACGCGCAGGCCTGGAGTGAAACGTGTGGCTTCGCGCCGCCAGTTGCCCATCAGGCTGAGCGGTGCCAGGATCAGTGTTGGCCGATCCAGGCGACCGGCTTCTTTTTCACACTGGATGTGGGCCAGGGTCTGCAGCGTTTTGCCCAGGCCCATGTCGTCGGCCAGGATGCCGCCCAGGCTGTGGGCACGCAGGAACTGCAGCCAGCGCAGGCCCTGCAGTTGGTAGGGGCGAAGTTCGGCCTTCAATCCGGCGGGCGCAGGCATGGACGGCAGGGGCGCGCCGCCGGTTAGCGGCCTGAGTGCATCCAGCAGGTTTTGTGCGCCTTGCCAGACCGGGTTGTCGCCAGCGGTTTCGTGCAGCGCGATGCCCAGCCGCAAGGCCTCCAGTCGCGACAGGCGCAAGCTGCCTTCGTGAAAGGCGCTACTGGCGTCCTTGTGCTGCGCACGTTCGGCCAGGATATCTAGCAGTGCCTGCAGCCAGGGCCGCAAGGGCTCGCAGGGCAGGCGCCAGTAGCTGCCGTCCTGCTGGCGAAGGTAGATGTAGGTCGGCAATTGCAACGTGACCAGCGGTCGGCCCGTGTTGTCGGCCGTGCCGCTGGCGGCCAGGCCCAGTTGCGCCAGCAACTCGGGCAGCAACGGCAGGACGTTGCGGCGCTCGCCGTTGATGTTCATGCCCAGCGAGAGACGAAACCACTGGGACGCACTGTTGCCCGTGGCACCTATATCGGCGAGGTCACCCGCGTCGTTCTCCATACGTGCGTCCAGTCTGTCGGCCCGCGCGATCCAGCTTGCCAGTCCGGGCGCTACGCTTACCTCAAAGCCGGCGGCGCGCAACATCGCGAAATCGTCGTCCAGCCACTGCAACCAGGCTTGCTGCTGGGCCATGGAGATAAAGGTCCGCAGGAACTGGCCACGTGCATCGCCGGCCAGGCCGAGTTTGTGCAGCGCGCGGTCTGCGGCATGTTCGGCGGGCAGGTCGCGGTAGAGCAAGGTCTGCTCACCGGCAACGGCGGTTTCGATGCGTACCGGGTTGTGGTCGTTGAGCGCGTAGTGAAACAGGCCTGCGTAATTGAAACGCAAGGTGGCGCAAAACAGGCCGCGTTGCTCCACCAGTTCCGGTGGAACGGCTTCGATATGCAGGTGCGGGATGGGCGCGGGGCCGGTCGGCATGTCCGCCGGTTCAGGTAGCGGCAATGCCGGTGCTTTGGCTGTGTCCGGGGCTGGGTCGCCAAAGAGGTCTAGGGAAGGACCGCTTGGAAAACGTTGACTGGAGGTGGGGCCGACAGGCGTTTCCTGCGAGGTGACAGGATCAAGGGGCGCGGAGGGTTCGTTGCGCAACACGCTGAAAAGATCACCGACGCCTGCGGTGATAGGCCGGGGCGAAGGTTTGGCGAGGGCGTCGTCCGGGTTAACCGTGTTGGCCGACTGGTAAGCGGCCTTGACGGCCAGCGCGGCGCTGTGCCGGCAGTTGCGGCTCACACCGCAGTTGCATTGACCGCTGAAAAAAGTGATCTCGCCGTCGGCCGAGGCTTCGAGTTCGGCCGTGACCTCATGGCGTAGCGCGGTTTTGCCGCCGGCGCGCACCGTGCCGGCCAGGCTCCATTCGCGGGTGTTGACGCGGCTGATGCTGCAGTCTTCCACCTGCTGGCTGCGGTAAAGCGCCAGGCCGGTTTCGAAGCTGGCTTTGGAAAACTGCGCGGACAGCGAGGCCAGGTTCAGCCGTAGCCCGTCCCCGCTCAAAGGTTGGGCTGGGCGACGGCGGTGAACTGGTCCAGTACGCCGGCCGGCCTGTCCGACACGCCTGCGGCATGGGCCTGTTCGTCTGCGTGGTAGCTGCTGCGCACCATGGCGCCGACGGCGGCGTGGGTAAAGCCCATTTTGTAGGCTTCGGCCTCAAACATCTTGAAGGTGTCGGGGTGCACATAACGACGCACAGGCAGGTGGCTGGTTGAGGGTGCCAGGTACTGGCCGATGGTCAGCATGTCGATGTCGTGTGCACGCATGTCGCGCATGACCTGCAGGATTTCTTCGTCGGTTTCACCCAGGCCGACCATGATGCCGCTTTTGGTCGGCACGCCGGGGTGCAAGGCCTTGAATTTTTTCAGCAGGTTCAGTGAAAATTGGTAGTCGCTGCCGGGGCGGGCTTCCTTGTAGAGGCGTGCCGTGGTTTCCAGGTTGTGGTTCATCACATCGGGTGGCGCGGCCTTCAGGATTTCCAGTGCGCGGTCGTCGCGGCCGCGGAAGTCGGGTACCAGGATTTCAATCGTGGTGCCGGGCGAGAGCTCGCGAATCTTCTGGATACATTCCACAAAATGGCCGCTGCCGCCGTCGCGCAAATCGTCGCGATCCACGCTGGTGATGACCACGTATTTGAGTTTCAGTGCGGCAATGGTCTTGGCCAGGTTCAGCGGCTCGTTCACGTCCAGCGGATCGGGCCGGCCGTGGCCCACGTCGCAAAATGGGCAGCGGCGTGTGCACTTGTCGCCCATGATCATGAAGGTCGCCGTGCCCTTGCCGAAGCATTCGCCGATGTTGGGGCAGCTGGCTTCTTCGCACACGGTGTTGAGCTTGTTCTCGCGCAGGATCTGCTTGATCTCGTAAAAACGGGTGGTGGGACTGCCGGCCTTGACGCGAATCCAGTCGGGTTTTTTCAGCACTTCGCCCTGCACGACCTTGACCGGAATACGCGACAGCTTGGCCGCAGCCTTTTGTTTGGCCAGGGGGTTGTAGTCTTCAGTGCTCTGGATATCGCGTACGACTTCTGTGGTGCTCATGGTTTGTTTCGTTGTGTGTGCGGCTTCAAGGCGCCAGATACGTGCTGAGCTTTTGGCCCAGCACATCCGCAACCTCTTGCCAGCTTGCCGATACGCCGATTGTAGAAAGGTCTGTAGTTTTCAGCCCGGCATAACCACAAGGGTTGATGCGCGTGAAGGGCTCCAGGTCCATCGCGACATTGAAGGCCACGCCGTGGTAGGTGCAATGCCGGCTGACCTTGATGCCCAGGGCCGCAATTTTGCCCAGGCCGCGAAAAGGGTCTGTCGGGTCCAGCGGGCCGCTGAGGGCAGCGTGTGAGGCCGGATCATCCATACGCACATAAATGCCAGGCGAGCCCGTGACGCGGTGCCCGGTCACGCCAAAATGCGCAAGCGTCTTGATCACGGACTCTTCGATCCGGTAGACGTATTCCTTGACGTAATAGCCCGCGCGTTTGAGGTCTATCAGCGGGTAAGCCACCACCTGTCCCGGCCCGTGGTAGGTCACCTGGCCACCGCGGTCGGTTTGCACCACGGGGATGTCGCCGGGGTTCAGGATGTGGTCGCTTTTGCCCGCCAGGCCCTGGGTGTAGACCGGGTTGTGCTCACAAATCCATAGCTGGTCGCGCGCATTCTCATTGGGCCTCAGGCCGATTTCATCTGTTTTTTGGGCGTTTCTGCTGCCTGTAAAGGCTTTCATGGCCTCAAAAACTGGCAAATAGTCGACCCGGCCCAGGCGGCGTACATCAGGCTGCATGCAGGATTTCCGGAGTGCGTCTTGGCCCTAGAGCACCACTTTGACCATGGGGTGCGTGCTCAGTGTGCGGTACAGCTCGTCGAGCTGCTCGCGGCTGGTGGCTGTGACGGTGATGGTCACGCCCAGGTATTTGCCGCCCTTGCTTTCGCGCAGCTCTATGGTGGAGGCGTCGAACGCCGGGTCGAACTGGTGGGCGACATGGGTGATCGCCGTGACAAGGCCGTCCGTCTTGATGCCCATGACCTTGATGGGGAACAGCGACGGGTAATCGATCAGCGAGTCCTTGCGCGCGGGTGCTTCCGGCGTGAGGTCGGGATCGGGCGTGTTTTCAACGGAAGAATTCATGGCTGGGTTTCCTGTTTGGCCTGCTGGTATGCAGCGTATAACTTTGTATAGATGGGGCCGGGCCGGCCTTTTCCCAGCCCATGGCCAACCGGCTGGCCGTCAAGCAGGGTAATCGGCAGCACTTCCTTGGTGGCGGACGACAGCAGCAGTTCGTCGGCGTCCAGCACCTCGGCGCGTGTGATGCGGCGCAATTCAAAGGGGATGCCCGCTGCGCGGCACATTTCTTCAATCAGGCCGTAACGTATGCCTTCAAGCACCAGCCTGTCTTTGGGTGGTCCCATGACTTTGCCGCCCTTGACCGCCCATACGTTGCTGGCGGCCGCCTCGCTCAGATAGTCGCCCCGGAACATCACGGTTTCCAGCGCCCCGGCGTCCACGCTGATCTGGCGCGAAAACACCGCGCCCAGCAGGCTGGTGCTCTTGATGTGGGCCTTTTCCCAGCGGAAGTCGTCGGCCGTCACGCAGGCCACACCCTCGCTGCGCTGCTGTGCGGTCGGCAGCTTCATGGCGTTGGTCATGACAAACACCGTGGGCGTGAGGCCGGGCAGCATGGGGTGGTCACGCATGGCCACGCCCCGGCTTACCTGGATGTAGATGATCTGGTCGTTTTTTGCATCATTCAGGCCCCTGGCCTCCGTACCTAGAGCGTAGTCAGCTACTAATTTTGTAGCAATTTCACGCCATTGGGCATGTGTCAAGGGGTTGCTGATGCGCAACTCGGCGAGGCTGCGGTCCAGCCGTGCCATGTGCTGCGCAAAACGAAACAGCTTGCCGGCGTAGCAGGGCACGACCTCGTACACGCCGTCGCCAAAAATGAAGCCGCGGTCCAGTACGCTGATTTTTGCGTCCTTGAGTGCGGTGTATTCGCCATTGAGGTAGCAAAGTGAATCTGGCAATGATGGTGTTGTCATGGCAGGGGCCTCAAAAGTCAGTGGCAGGAATCAGCGCTTGCGTCGTTTGAACCAGATGCGCAGGCGCCAGGCGAGCTTGACGCATACATAGGCCAGGGCGCCGCCGCCCACGGCAAAAATACCCATGCCAAGTATGGCAGGGCCGCCAAAAGATGCCATCCAGGCCACCACGCTTTCGCTTTCGGCCAGTGGCGCTGGCGGCGGGGCGTCGATAAGCAGGCTGCCGGTCTGGTAAGCCAGCCAGAGCCAGAAACTCACTGTAAATGGGTTGGTCAGCAATGTCGCGCCAGCCGCGACCGGAATATTGGCGCGCCACCAGACACTGTGCGCCACCGCCGCCACGGTTTGTGCGAAGGGAATGGCGAACGCCCAGAAAATGCCTATGGCCGCCCCGCGCGCCACCGCCTCGTGCTGTAGGTGCCACAGCCGGGGCTCCAGCACGCGGTGCGCAACGGGTTTGAGCCAGCGGTTGCCTGCCAGTGTCTCGCGGGTCGGAATGGCGGCCTTCCAGTGCTCAGTCCACTGCGCGTCCTTTTTCGGGGTTTTTGGGGCCTTTGCGGGTTTGGGTGTTTTGTCTGCCGTCATGGTTTGGTTCGGGGCTGTAACAGGCGGGTCTCGCCAATCGCCATCACGCTGAAATCGGCATCTTGCAGGCCTTGTGCGATGCGCGCCGTAGCAAGGTCTTTGGGCGGCTGGTCCAGCGGTTCGTCGGTCAGCTCGAAGGTGCCCCAGTGCACGCCCACGCTGCGTTTGGCACCCAGGTCCTTGTGGATCTGCACGGCCTCGGCCGGATTGACGTGCTGGCTGGCCATGAACCAGCGTGGTTCATAAGCGCCAACGGCAATCAATGCCAGGTCAAAACCACCGCCGTTGGCCGCCGTCTGGCGGTCTGCAAACCGCGCGCGCGTGTCGGTGAAATCCTTTGAGTAACCGGTGTCACCGCTGAAATACCACTGGAGCTCGGGCGCAAATACCGCATAACCGCCCCATAACGTCTGGCTGCGGTCGCCAAAGCCGCGGGCCGACCAGTGCTGCACCGGCGTGAAGTTGAACTCCACGCCTTTCACGACCTGTTTGTCCCACCAGTCCATCTCGACGACCTGCTTGATGCCCAGGTCGGTGAACCATGACTTCATGCCCAGCGGCACCAGGAACAGCGTCGGGCTGCCGGCGGCTGCCGAGCGTGCGGCGATGTCCAGGACGGAGGCCTTGTCCAGGTGGTCGTAGTGGTTGTGCGAGATCAGCACCACATCGATCAAGGGCAGGTCGGCCAGCGCCACGCCGGGCGGCTGTGCGCGTTTGGGACCCAAAAATGAAAAGGGGCTGGCGCGCTCCGATAAAACCGGGTCGGTGAGCACGTTCAGGCCGCCTGCCTGCACCAGCATGCTGGCGTGACCTATCCAGGTAATAGCCGGTGTTTGGAGCTGGTCATTTGCCGGCTTTGTGTAGTTCCTGATGGCTGTCAGGTCCGGTGCCTGCGTGGATACAGGCTGCGCCGGCAGTTTCGGCAAACCCTGCTGGCGCCGTTCAATTTGCCATTGAACCAGCTCGCTGAACTTCTTGTTGACCGAGCCTGCGTAGTTGTTCTTGAATCCGCTGGCCGTATGGTGCGGTTTTGCCGGGTCGTAGTCGGGGTTTACGGCAGTGCAAGCCGCCAAAAGCATCAGCCAAAGACTGGCAAGTGCTGTACGCACGATATGCATGGCCCCGCAACTCCTGTGTCAGACCAGGAAAATGACTGCGGCAATCGCCAGCGCGCCCAGTACCAGGTTGATCATCGCCAGGCTGGCGATTTGCCCGACACGACGGCCGCCTTCTGGCCAGTCGGAGGCTGTGACAGCAAGCTTGAGGCGGCGAAATGGCCCGAAATACAGGTGGCCGAACAGTGCGAACATCAGAAGGCCGATGCCGAACATCAGGTGCCAGCCCATGGGTGCGTTTTTCGTCCCGACGCGCAGCAGCATGGCCAGGCCGGTCACCAGCAAAATGGCAATGGCCGGCCACACCATCGCAAAAAAACGCCGCAGCACCTGCGTTATCAGAGGCAGCCGCTGCGGCGGTGCAAGTTGCTCGGCTGCGGCCGCGCGCAGCGCAAACAGCATAAAACCGGCGCCGCCCAGCCAGGTGATGGCGGCGGCGATGTGCAGGAATTTCATCAGGGCAGACATGGCGGGTCCTTGTTTTTGCTTTGATCGGATGCGGGCCCGGGGCGATTGCTTGCCCGGTTCTCCTATTGTGTACGAGTCCCTGCCCGTGACCCACAACAGCCTGAAAGCCATGCGGTCATGGCGTGCTTTCAAACCGGCTTAGAGGGTTTTTCGGGATGCTCAGGGGTTTCTACGTATAATCAGGGGCTTTGCTAAATACGGCTTGCGTAAACCGCTTGTAACTGCCCTGTAACCTTCCTGTAATTTGTGATGCACAAAATAGAAGATTCGGCAGCCAATCCGGCGGGAGTGGCAAAAGCGCCTCGGCAAAATCATCCAGCAGAGGATGTTGGTGCCGGGGAAGAGGTTTTCAAGCCCCTGAGCCGGGAAGAGGCCCAGAAGCTTCGCGAGGCGAAGCCTTCAATATCCCCCTGGGTGGTGTTGTTGGGTCAGTTGGTGGTTGGGGTTCTGGTGGCGTGTGCCGCCTGGGGTCTGACCGGGCAGCAAAGCAAGGGCTGGTCTGCGCTGTATGGTGCGCTGGCTGTGGTCATTCCGGGCGCCCTGTTTGCGCGTGGTTTGATGAGCAAGGTGTCTTCGATGAATCCGGGTGCTGCGGTGGCCGGATTTTTCATGTGGGAAATGGTCAAGATTGGCCTTGCGGTGGCCATGTTGTTCGCCGCGCCCCGGATAGTTTCGGATTTGAGCTGGCCGGCCATGCTGGTTGGCCTGGTAGTGACAATGAAGGTGGTTTGGCTGGTGCTGTTGCTCCAGCCCAAACTGAAGAAGTTAAGCGTAATCTAAATAAAGAGTTGAGAGATGAGTGAATCTTCCGGAAACGCTTTGACCGCTGGTGAATACATTGGTCACCATCTGACGCATTGGCAAAACAAGCCAATGAGCGGCGTCATCGATTTTTCGGTCTACAACATTGACTCGATCATCTGGGCCGTGCTTTTGGGTGTTGTCGGCAGCCTCTTTTTGTGGCTGGCAGCGCGCAAGGCCACGTCCGGCATACCTGGCCGCTTCCAGGCTGCGGTAGAAATCCTGGTCGAAATGGTCGACACCCAGGCCAAGGGCATCATCAAAAACGCCCAAAGCCGCAAACTGGTCGCCCCCCTTGCGCTGAGCGTGTTTGTCTGGATTTTCCTGATGAATGCCATGGACTTGTTGCCGGTCGACTTCCTGCCCAAGGTCTGGGCATGGGCCTATGGCGCGGCTGGCCATGACGCGAGCCACGCCTATATGCGCTCTGTGCCTACTGCCGATCTTTCAACCACGCTGGGCCTGTCTCTGTCCGTGCTGGTGGTCTGCATCGCCTACAACATCAAGATCAAGGGCGCGGGCGGCTGGGTGCATGAACTGTTCACCGCGCCGTTTGGCAATCACCCGATTCTGTGGCCCGTCAACTTCCTGATGCAAATGATTGAGTTTGCCGCGAAGACCGTCTCGCACGGCATGCGGTTGTTCGGCAATATGTACGCTGGCGAGCTGGTGTTCATGCTGATCGCACTCATGGGCGGTACTGCCGCCATGTCGATGTCGGGTGTCCTGCTGCCTATCGGCCATATCCTGGCTGGAACGGTCTGGGCCATCTTCCATATTCTGATCATCACCTTGCAGGCCTTCATCTTCATGATGCTGGCACTGGTGTATGTGGGCCAGGCCCACGATCACCACTAGGTTTGTTGTCGGTCTGGTTTTCTTTTTTCCTTTTCTTTTGTTAGTTTGTTAGTCAACTTAAATCCATAGGAGCTTTTAAATGGAACACGTACTCGGTTTTGTCGCTTTGGCCGCTGGCCTGATCATCGGTCTGGGCGCTGTTGGTGCCTGTATCGGCATCGGCATCATGGGTAGCAAATACCTCGAAGCAGCTGCACGCCAGCCTGAGCTGATGAACGAACTGCAAACCAAGATGTTCCTGCTTGCAGGTCTGATCGACGCCGCATTCCTGATCGGTGTTGGTATTGCGATGATGTTCGCGTTTGCCAATCCTTTTGTGCTGAAGTAATCGTCACAACCCCGACAGAAAGGCGTTGCCGTGAGTATTAATGCAACCCTGTTCGTCCAGGCGATCGTTTTCGCGATCCTGGTGTGGTTCACAATGAAATTTGTGTGGCCGCCCATTACGAAAGCGCTGGACGAACGTGCCCAAAAAATCGCCGACGGCCTCGCCGCTGCCGACAAGGCCAAGTCTGAACTCTCCGTCGCCAACAAGCGCGTTGAAGAAGAACTGGCCAAATCGCGCAACGAGTCTGCCGTGCGTCTGGCCGAGGCTGAGCGCCGTGCGCAAGCCATGGTTGAAGAAGCAAAAGCCAAGGCAACCGAAGAAGGCAGCAAGATCATTGCCGCCGCCAAGGTTGAAGCTGAGCAGCAGACCGTCAAGGCCCGCGAGACCCTGCGTGAGCAGGTTGCCGCACTGGCCGTCAAGGGTGCCGAGCAGATTCTGCGCAAGGAAGTCAATGCCGGCGTGCATGCTGACTTGTTGGGCCGCCTGAAGACTGAACTTTGACTGAACCCAAGCGAGCATCACTATGGCCGAACTAGCCACCATTGCCCGTCCCTACGCTGAAGCGCTGTTCAAGACCGCCGGGGCTGACCTCGCGGGTACGGCTGTCTGGCTCGATGAGCTGGCCGCCATTGCTTCCAACGAGCAGTTGCAGCAGTACGCGGGCAATCCCAGCGTGACCGCCGCGCAGACGTTTGACGTGATTTCCGGCGTGGCGAAAGCCCAGTTGCCGGAAGCCGCCAAAAACTTCCTGCGCGCCGTGATCGATAACGGGCGCATCAGCGTTCTGCCGGAAATTGCCAGCCAGTTCCGCGCCCTCAAAAACGCACAGAGCGGCTCGTCCGACGCCACCGTCTACAGCGCCTTTGCGCTCGACGGCGCGGCGCTGGCCGATCTGGCGGCAACGCTGGAAAAACGCTTCGGCAGGAAGCTCAACCTCAAGGTGGAGCTGGAGCCTGAACTGATAGGCGGCGTACGTGTCGTGGTGGGTGACGAGGTGCTGGACACCTCGGTAAAAGCCCGTTTAGAGCAAATGAAAGCAGCGCTGATTTCGTGATGTTGCGCTCCGCGCTCAACCTCAATTTTTAGTCCAGCTTTTAGCCAATAACCCAAGAAAGAAGGAAAGAGTCATGCAACTCAATCCCGCAGAAATTTCTGAACTGATCAAGAGCCGTATTGAAGGCCTGACCGCCAACAGCGACATCCGTAACCAGGGCACCGTTGTGTCGGTTACCGACGGTATCGTGCGCATTCACGGCCTGTCCGATGTGATGCAGGGCGAGATGCTCGAGTTCCCCGCCACTGCCGACGGCACGCCTACCTATGGCCTCGCACTGAACCTGGAGCGTGACTCGGTCGGCTCCGTGATTCTGGGTGAATACGAACACCTGGCCGAAGGCGACACCGTCAAATGCACGGGCCGCATTCTTGAAGTGCCGGTCGGTCCTGAACTGCTTGGCCGCGTGGTCAACGCACTGGGTCAGCCTATCGACGGCAAAGGCCCTATCAACGCCAAGATGACCGACGTGATCGAAAAGGTTGCACCTGGTGTGATCGCCCGTAAATCGGTCGACCAGCCCCTGCAAACCGGTATCAAGTCGATTGACTCGATGGTTCCCGTCGGCCGCGGCCAGCGCGAACTGATCATTGGCGACCGCCAGACCGGCAAGACCGCTGTGGCCATCGACGCCATCATTGCCCAAAAGGGTCAGGGCGTTAAGTGTATTTATGTCGCGATTGGCCAGAAAGCCTCGTCCATCAAGAACGTGGTGCGCTCGCTGGAACAAGCCGGCGCCATGGAATACACCATCGTTGTCGCAGCTTCCGCTTCCGAATCGGCAGCGATGCAGTACGTGAGCGCCTACTCCGGTTGCACCATGGGCGAATACTTCCGCGATCGCGGTGAAGACGCTCTGATTGTGTATGACGATCTGTCCAAGCAGGCCGTGGCCTATCGCCAGGTTTCCTTGCTGCTGCGCCGTCCGCCAGGACGCGAGGCCTACCCTGGCGACGTGTTCTACCTGCACAGCCGTTTGCTCGAACGTGCAGCCCGCGTGAACGAAAAATACGTTGAAGACTTCACCAAAGGCGCCGTCAAGGGCAAGACCGGTTCATTGACGGCCCTGCCCATCATTGAAACGCAAGCCGGTGACGTGTCGGCCTTCGTGCCTACCAACGTGATTTCGATTACCGATGGCCAGATTTTCCTGGAAACCAGCCTGTTCAACGCCGGTATCCGTCCCGCGATCAACGCCGGTATCTCGGTGTCGCGCGTCGGTGGTGCTGCCCAGACCAAGCTGATCAAGAACCTGTCCGGCGGTATCCGTACCGACCTGGCCCAGTACCGTGAACTGGCTGCGTTTGCGCAGTTCGCTTCCGATCTGGACGAAGCCACCCGCAAGCAGCTCGATCGCGGCGCCCGTGTGACTGAACTGCTCAAGCAGGCCCAGTACTCGCCTTTGTCCATCTCCAACATGGGTGCCACTTTGTTCGCCGTGAACAAGGGCTACATGGACGACGTGGATGTCAAGAAGGTTCTGGCTTTCGAGTCGGGCCTGCACAGCTACCTCAAGGACAAGCACGCTGCGCTGATGGCCAAGCTCGAAGCCAACAAGGCCATGGACAAGGACGCCGAAGCTGAACTGACCACTGCCGTGGCTGCGTTCAAGAAGTCGTTTGCCTGAGCCCTGGCCTAAAAGCACACTCAAGCAAGCGCTTCTAGACAACATCAGGAACCCTTAGGACCAACTATGGCAGCAGGCAAGGAAATACGCGGCAAGATCAAGTCGGTGGAAAACACCAAAAAGATCACCAAAGCCATGGAAATGGTGGCGGCCTCCAAAATGCGCAAGGCGCAGGAACGGATGCGTGCTGCCCGTCCTTACAGCGACAAGATCCGCAACATCGCGGCCAACCTGGCTCAGGCCAACCCCGAATACACCCACGCGTTCATGGAGTCCAACGACACCAAGACCACCGGGTTTATCGTGGTGACGACTGACAAGGGTTTGTGCGGTGGTTTGAACACCAACGTGCTGCGCGCTGTCACGGCCAGGCTCAAGGACCTGCAGGCTGCAGGCGAAGAGGCGCAGGCTGTTGCCATCGGTAACAAGGGCCTGAGTTTTCTCAACCGGGTTGGCGCGAAGGTGGTTTCACATGCGACGCAGCTTGGTGACAAGCCGCATCTGGACAAGCTGATCGGCCCCGTCAAGGTGATGCTCGACGCCTACAGCGAAGGCAAGATCAAGGCGGTGTATCTGTGCTATACCAAGTTCATCAACACCATGCGCCAGGAACCTGTCGTTGAGCAGTTGCTGCCCTTGACCGCAGAAAACATGCAGGCTGACAAGGACCAGCATGGCTGGGACTACATTTACGAGCCTGATGCACAGACCGTGATTGACGACCTGCTGGTCCGCTACGTGGAAGCGCTGGTGTACCAGGCTGTGGCCGAGAACATGGCGTCGGAACAGTCCGCCCGCATGGTGGCCATGAAGGCCGCGACCGACAACGCCGGCAGCGTTATTGGCGAACTCAAGCTGGTTTACAACAAAACGCGTCAAGCGGCGATCACGAAAGAACTTTCGGAAATCGTTGCCGGTGCTGCTGCGGTCTAAGCCGCCACACCTGATTTAAAGACTTAAAGAACAGAAAAGGATCCAATCATGGCTCAAGCTCAAGGCAAGATTGTTCAGTGTATCGGTGCGGTGGTTGACGTGGAATTTGCGCGCGACCAGATGCCCAAGATTTACGATGCGCTCAAGATGGAAGGCTCTGCACTGACGCTGGAAGTCCAGCAGCAGCTGGGCGACGGCATTGTGCGTACCATCGCGCTGGGCACGTCCGACGGCCTGCGCCGCGGCAACGTGGTGTACAACACCGGCGCCAACATCACGGTTCCGGTGGGCAAGGCCACGCTGGGCCGCATCATGGACGTGCTGGGCGCGCCTATCGACGAGCGCGGCCCGGTCGACCAGACCCTGACCGCCCCCATCCACCGCAAGGCTCCTGCCTATGACGAACTGTCGCCATCGCAGGAACTGCTGGAAACCGGCATCAAGGTGATTGACCTGGTTTGCCCGTTCGCCAAAGGCGGCAAGGTGGGCCTGTTCGGTGGCGCCGGCGTCGGCAAGACCGTGAACATGATGGAACTCATCAACAACATCGCCAAGGCGCACTCGGGTCTGTCGGTGTTTGCCGGTGTGGGTGAACGTACCCGCGAAGGCAATGACTTCTACCACGAGATGGCCGACTCCGGCGTCGTGAATCTCGAGAACCTCGGCGAATCCAAGGTTGCCATGGTTTACGGCCAGATGAATGAGCCCCCAGGAAACCGTCTGCGCGTTGCGCTGACCGGCCTGACCATCGCCGAGTCCTTCCGTGATGAAGGCCGTGACGTTCTGTTCTTTGTGGACAACATCTACCGCTACACGCTGGCTGGTACCGAAGTGTCGGCTCTGCTGGGCCGCATGCCTTCCGCTGTGGGTTACCAGCCTACGCTGGCCGAGGAAATGGGCCGCCTGCAAGAGCGTATTACCTCCACCAAGGTCGGTTCCATCACTTCCATCCAGGCCGTTTACGTTCCTGCCGATGACTTGACCGACCCGTCGCCTGCCACGACCTTTGCCCACCTGGATTCCACCGTGGTGCTGTCGCGTGACATCGCTTCGCTGGGCATCTACCCTGCGGTGGATCCGCTGGATTCGACCAGCCGCCAGCTCGACCCCAACGTGGTGGGCGAAGACCACTACGCCACGGCCCGTGCCGTGCAGGGTACGCTGCAGCGCTACAAGGAACTGCGCGACATCATCGCGATTCTGGGCATGGACGAACTGGCCCCTGAAGACAAGCTGGCCGTGGCCCGCGCGCGCAAGATCCAGCGTTTCCTGTCGCAGCCTTTCCACGTTGCTGAAGTGTTCACCGGTTCCCCCGGCAAGTACGTCAGCCTGGCTGAAACCATCCGCGGCTTCAAGATGATTGTGGCTGGCGAGTGCGATCACCTGCCAGAGCAGGCCTTCTACATGGTCGGTACCATTGACGAAGCTTTCGAGAAAGCGAAGAAGGTCTAAGGCTCACGCCTCAGAAATTTTTCAATTTAAGGAACGTTTATGTCCACCATCCACGTCGACGTCGTATCTGCAGAAGAGTCGATCTTCTCCGGCGAAGCCAAGTTTGTGGCTTTGCCCGGCGAGGCTGGCGAGCTGGGTATCTACCCGCGCCACACACCGCTGATCACCCGCATCAAGCCGGGCGCAGTGCGCATTGAAAAGGCCGATGGCTCGGAAGAGTTTGTCTTTGTGGCCGGTGGCCTGCTCGAAGTGCAGCCCAATTGCGTGACCGTGCTGAGCGATACCGCCATTCGCGGCAAGGATCTCGACGAGGCCAAGGCTGTGGAAGCCAAGTCCGCGGCCGAGGAAGCCCTGAAGAACGCGAAGAGCGATATCGATATTGCCATGGCGCAATCCGAGCTTGCCGTGATGGCCGCTCAAATCGCCGCCCTGCGCAAATACCGCCAGAAAAAATAAGCCACCCGAACGGGTAAAGAAAAACCGCCTTCGGGCGGTTTTTTTGTTTTCTGTGCTGTTGCCAAGAACAAGCGCCAGCCGCTCGCGGCCGGCGCTTGTCACATGTCGGGTTTGAGTCCTATGCGCTCGATCACCGGCTTCCAGCGCTGCAGTTCCTCGCGCATGAATTTCGCCAGCTCTTCGGGCGTGCTGCCGACCGGGTCAAAGTACGCGGTCTGCAAATGCCGCTGCACGTCCGGGTCCTTGAGTACCGCGGCAATCTCCCGGCTCATGCGCTGGACCACTGCCGGTGATGTGCCCCTGGGGGCCATGTAGGCAAACCATGGCGATGCCTGGATGTCGTCCAGCCCCGACTCCTTGAGGGTCGGCAGTTCCGGCAGCAGCGGGGAACGCTGCGCCGATGTCACGGCCAGGGCCTTGAGCCGTCCGGCCCTGGCCTGCGGCATGATGGCCACGGGCGGAAGGCAGGCAAACTGGATATCGCCCTGGATCATCGCGGTGACGGCCTGGCCTGAAGAGGCGTAGGGGAAATGCACCGCAAATGAATTGGTCTTTAGCTTGATCAGCTCCATGCTCAGGTGTGAGATGGAGCCGTTGCCGGTCGAGGCGAAGTTGTATTTTCCGGGGTTGCGGCGCGCGGTGTCCAGCCAGCCCTTCACGGAGTCCACGCCAAGTCCGTTGGAGACTGCGCAGACGTTGGGTGTGGTCGCTGCCAGCGTCACCGGCACCAGGTCGCGGAACGGATCGTAAGGCAGGTTTTTATAGAGGACCGTGTTGTAGACCAGGGGCGCATTCACCGACAGCAAAAAGGTATGGCCGTCGGCCGCCATTTTTGCCACCTGGCTCGTGCCGGTGTTTCCGCCCGCGCCGGGACGGTTCTCCACAATCAGCGGCTGGCCCAGCCGTGCCGCCAGCTTGTCGTTGACGATGCGCGCAAGAATATCCGGTGAGGAGCCGGCCGCAAAGGGCACAACAATCCGGACCACGCGCTGCGGCCATTCCTGCGCAGAAACATGGGTGCAGGCGAGCGCCGGCATGGCCAAAGCCATCAGCCAAAAACGGGGGAGTTTCATGTCTGCTTCTCCTCTATGGCCGACATGCCGGCAAAGTCCTGTTGTTCCCGGGCGATGAAGCCGGCAATCATGGCCCTGTAGCAAGCCTCGATGACTTCGGGGTAAGCGCCATGCTCGCTGGCCAGTGCCAGCACCTTGTCTATCACTTCCTGCTGGCGCTGCGGCGCCGACACCTGGAAGGCATCCCGCTTGAAGCGGGCCGCGTCCTTGACGTAACGACCGCGTTCGGCCAGCAAAGGGACGATCTGCCGGTCCAGGCGATCAATGTTGGCGCGTACATCGGCCAGCGTCGCGCACAGCGGTTCGTAGTCCGGGTCATGGTAGCGGCGAAGCGCCGCCCCGTCGGTGGAGGGTTCCTGGTTCATGGGAGGTCCGGCAGTTGAGAGGAATGCAAAGCCCAGAGTCTACTGTGCAGCGACCGGCCGGCGATGGGTGCTGTCGGTGCGTTGCGCAATCGGCCAACAAGGCAAAGACTGATTGTCACGAGTCTTTACAATCGGACCATGTTGTTCTCCCGAAACCGATATTCCGCACCGTTCAAGGATGCCAATCAGGAAAATGCGGCGCACCTGCTGGTGACGCCGACGGCGCTGGCGGACCTCAGCAAGGCGGATGCACGGACGGTCATCAGTTTCATGCTGCTGAGGCGGGTGGAAATAGGCACGGTGCTGATCAAGGAAGGCGAGGTCACGCACACCGACTTCATGATGCTGATCCTGGAGGGCGAGGTGCTGGTCGACAACGAGGTGGCGTCCATGGATGACAGCATGGTGATGTCCGTCATCGGCCCCGGCAGCCTGATAGGCGAGATGGGCGTGCTCGATGGCGCGCCGCGTTCTGCGTCCTGCACGGCAACTTCCGATCTTGCTGTCGCCGTGCTGTCGCGTGAAGCCCTGCTCACGCTGATCAAAAGCAACCCGGCTGTCGCGGCGCGTTTGATGCTCGCCATCTCCAAGCGGCTGTCCGATCGCCTGCGCGAAGCCAACCGGAAGATCCGGACTTTGGGTGGCCTGAGCCGTGCGCTGCAGCAGGAGTTGAACGCCGCGCATCAGATCAAAAGCGGCGTTATTTTCGACCGTTGAGCCGGGCGGCCGACCCCGGTGCGGTGTTGCGCCTGGCGTTTAACCCACAACCGGTTCGTTGGGCAATTCGTTGCGCTGCGGCTCGCCTGCAGTCACCGGGAAGTGCTCCACCAGCAGGGCAGACACTTCTTCCAGCGCCTGCGTCAGGCCGTCCTCAAACTTTCCCTCGCGAAAAGCCGCGCCCATGCGCTGGGTCATGGCCCGCCATTCAGCAGGCGGCACCTGGCGGCTGAGGCCGCGGTCCGCCACGATCTCAATGCCCCTCTCCGCCAGCTGAAGGTAGATCAGAACGCCATTGTTGTGCTCGGTGTCCCAGACGCGCAGCTTGCCAAAAAGCATCACGGCCCGCTGGTGCAGCAGGTGCTTGATGGTGGTGTTGGCGCCCAGGCGCCAGAGGTAGCTCATGGGCAGCGCAGCCTCCACGCAAATCCGTATCTGCCCGCTATGGCGGCTTTCGCTGGCGCCCACCCGCTTTGCCAGCCGCTGCAGCATGTCGGGCGGGATCGCGCGGCGGGCATCCGATGCATCCAGCCATAGGTGTTTCAACACACGTTTGAATTGCTTGATGTTCATCGTTTGTTCACCAGTCACCCGAGGCGCCGCCGCCGCCAAAGTCCCCACCGCCACCGCTGCTGAATCCGCCGCCACCTCCGCCACCGCGGCCCCAGCTTGAGCCACCCCCCATGGCACCGCCGCCCCAGCCGGACGACCTTCCGCCGCCGAATCCGCCCAGGGAGCCCAGGCTTGCAAACAGCCCGAACAGGGTCGCGACAAGCGCCGCGCCACCGGCCAGCAACAGGCTGCTTGTGAAAACCCATGCCAGCAGGCCGACAATGCCGCCGGTGGTGATGGCCCCGCCCTTGCGCCCCAGGATGCCGGAGAGCACGCGGGCGCCTATGGGAACGGCGAAAAACAGAAACACCGCCAGGTCTGTCCATTGAAAACCCTGGTCGCCATGTTTGCCGCTGCCCTGGCTGCCTTCGGACGGCGGGAGCGGCAGGTTCTCGCCGCTGATGCGGGCCATGAGCTGGTCGGCTGCCGCGTCCAGGCCGCCTGCAAAATCACCCTGCCTGAAACGCGGCGTGATGGCGCTGTCGATGATCTGCCTGGCAGCCAGGTCGGGAATGGCGCCTTCAAGTGTCTTGGCGGTGGCGATGCGGACCTTGCGGTCATTCTTGGCCACGACCAGCAGCAGGCCGTCGCCTATGCCCTTGCGCCCGATTTTCCAGCTGTCGCCCACGCGCTGGGTATAGGCCGTGATGTCTTCGGGCTGGGTGCTGGGCACCATCAGCACCACAATCTGCGCGCCCCGGCTGGCCTCAAATGCCGCGAGCTTGGCTTCCAGCGCCTGTTTCTGAGCGGCATCCAGCGTGCCTGTGGTGTCCATCACATGGGCGTTCAGGGCCGGTATGGCTTGCAGGTCCTGCGCCGACGCATGGTGCATGGGCGCGAAAAACCCGCAAATGGCGAGCGCCAGGATTGCTATTAAATGTATAGCTAGTCGCGCGCGTGAAATGGCGGGCAGAGGCACTTTTTGCCTTATTTTTTGTCAAAACTGACGGTTGGCGGCACGGAAATCTGCGCTTCGTTCTGCACCGAGAAGTTCGGCTTGACGTTGTAGCTGAAAACCATGGCCGTCAGGTTGCTCGGGAAACTGCGCGCCAGCACGTTGTACTCCTGCACCGTCTGGATGTAGCGGTTGCGGGCCACGGTGATGCGGTTTTCCGTGCCCTCGAGCTGCACGCGCAGGTCCGAGAAACCCTTGTTGGCCTTGAGGTCCGGATAACGTTCGCTGACCACCATCAGCCGGCTCAACGCACTGCCCAGTTCGCCTTGCGCCGCCTGGAATTTGCTGAAAGCCGCCGGGTCGTTGAGCGTTTCAGGTGTGACCTGGATAGACGTGGCCTTGGCCCGCGCCTCGATAACCTTGGTCAGGGTGTCCTGTTCAAACGCTGCCTCACCCTTGACGGTGGCCACAATATTGGGCACCAGATCGGCGCGCCGCTGGTACTGGTTCAGAACCTCGGACCAGGCCGACTTGGTCTGCTCGTCCAGGCGCTGGAAGTCGTTGTAACCGCAGCCTGTCAGCAATGCGCTGACAAAGCCCACTATGAGCCAACTCAAAATACGGGATTTCATGTAAAAGCCTCCTGAATTCAAGCCGCAACACTAACATAGTCGAATGTCGTATTTTTCCAGCCAGGCCGAAGATACTGTTTCCTCTGCACTGCAGGCCGCACTGCGGCGGGGTGCCGTTGCGGCTCCGGCAAAACCGGGCCTGATCGTCGCCGGTGCCACCGGTGCCTTGGGCAGTGAGGTCTTGCGCCGCCTGGCAGGCAGTGGCCGCTTTTCCCGTACGCAGGTGCTGGCCAGGGAGCCCATCACGACCGGGCTGCTGCAAGTCGGCATCACACTGGCGGCCCAGGGTGCCTGCGACAGCTGGCCGGTGCAGGCCTTGCGCGCGCAGATTGGGGTGGTGATGTTCGAGCCGCCCCGCCTGTACCATGACCGCGAACGTGCGTTGTGGACGCCCGGCCCTGAACAACTGCTGGGCCTGGCCCGGTGGCTTGGCCGCTGCGGCGTGCAGACGCTGGTGGTGGTCATGCCGCATGCGGAGGGCCGCTTGCCCGAAGCGCTCAAGCGTGGCCTTGCCAACCTGGACGAGCAGGCCGTTTCCAGCGTGGGGTTCGAGCGCCTGCTGCTGGTGCGCTCGGCCCGGAAGAAGGCAGCCGAAAAACCCTCCGGGTTTTTGGCGCGGACCGCGGCCTGGATGCTTTCCACACTCAGCTACATGATTCCCGCGAGCGAGCGGCCCATCCGGCCGGCAAAGCTTGCAGAGTTTGTCGATGCCATCTTGCCGTTGCTGCCGGCAGGAACGCATGTGGCCCCGCCCGAGCTTCTGTGGCAGTTTGCGCAGGGGCAGGGCAGCGAACCCCGTGCGGCATTGCAGGCGTGGCTTAATACAAGGCTGGATTGACACCGAGACGCCAGCACATCACCCAGGCACATCACCTATCCGGATGACCCCATGCGAAATCCAAAAACCCCGGCTGCCCTCGGCAGCGCTGACGACACCGAAGCCGCTTTTTATGAAGCGCTGCAAAGCGGTGACATCGAAAAACTCATGGCCTGCTGGGCAGACGAAGACGACATTGTGTGTGTCCATCCCGGCGGTGCGCGGCTGATCGGTGCGGGTGTCATACGCGCGGCGTTTGAAGCCATGTTTGCCAATGGCAGCATCCAGGCACGTGCTGAAAAGGTGCGCACGGTGGAATCCATGGGCGCCAGTGTGCACAGCGTGCTTGAACGTATAGACGTGCTGACCGAAGAAGGTCCGCGCCACGCCTACGTGATCGCCACCAATGTCTACCAGAAGACAGCGCAGGGCTGGCGCATGATCGCGCACCATGCCAGCCCCGGCACCCCGCGTGAGATGCAGGAACTCTCTGACAGTCCGCAGGTGCTTCACTGAGATGGTGTTGCAGTCATGAACTACTCCGCACCCTGGTGGCTGCCCGGCGGCAACCTGCAAACCATCTGGGCCGCCTTGCGCGCGCAACGTTTTCTGGGGCCCAAGCCGGTGTTTCGCCGTGAGCGCTGGGCCTCGCCGGATAACGATTTTGTAGACGTCGATTTTCTGGAGCATGCCGGCACGGCCGATGCGCCGCTGCTGGTCGTCTTTCACGGGCTGGAGGGCTCGTCTGCCAGCCATTACGCCGAGGCGCTCGCCGATGTTGCGCGGCTGCGCGGCTGGGACTGTGCCGTGCCGCATTTTCGCGGCTGCTCGGGCGAGATGAACCACGCACCGCGTGCCTACCACTCGGGTGATTTTGAAGAGATCGACTGGATTTTGCGGCGCTTCAAGGCACAGCACCGCGGTCCGGTACTGGCGGTGGGCGTATCGCTGGGCGGCAATGCCCTGATGCGCTGGGCCGGCGAGATGGGCGCTGCGGCTGGCGCCGTGGTGAGCGCTGTTGCCGCCGTCTGTTCGCCGCTGGACCTGGCGGCAGGCGGCTGGGCCATTGGCCGGGGTTTCAACCGGCAGGTCTACACCCGGATGTTCCTCAGGACCATGGTGCCCAAGGCACTGCAAAAGCTGGAGCAACACCCCGGATTGTTCAGCCGTGATGCCTTGCTGGCAGCGCGTGACCTGTACACCTTTGACAACGTGTTCACCGCGCCTGTTCATGGCTTTAAAAACACCGAGGATTACTGGTCGCGCGCCTCCGCCAAGCCGCACCTGCACAAGGTCGGCGTGCCTGCGCTGGCGCTCAATGCCCACAATGACCCTTTTATCCCCGCGTGGAGCCTGCCGCAGGCCGGTGAGGTCAGCGCCAGCGTGACCTTGTGGCAGCCGCAGCAGGGCGGGCATGTGGGCTTTCCTTCTGCACCGTTCCCGGGACATGTCAGGGCCATGCCGGAAGCCGTAGCAAACTTTTTTGCGACCCACCTTTGACCGCTGGAATGAAAAACCATGGATGACATCGTCAAGGCCGCGCTGGCCAAATGGCCCAACGTGCCCGACTGCTACGGCTGGCTGGGACTGGATGCGCGCGGCAACTGGTACATGCGCGACGACAGGGCGCAGGCCGCAGGGCCGTTTTGCGGCGTGGCCGGCATGGACCCCGCCCGCCAGAAGGCCAGCAAAGGCTCGATTTTGAAGCACGACAAGCTGATCGACTTTATCCAGCGCAACTACGAAAGTGACGCGCAGGGCCAGTGGTTTTTCCAGAATGGACCGCAGCGCGTATACGTGGAGCTTGAAGCCACGCCCCTGATCTGGCGGGTTGCGGCCGATTTTTCAGTGGCCGCACATACCGGTGACGCGGCCCGGCCGCAGCGCTGTGTGGTTGATGAGGCAGGGCGCGTCTACCTGGAGACCGATCTGGGTTTTGGCCTGGTCCACACACAGGACATGATGTACGCGGCCGATGCCATAGAGCAGGGCTTGTGGGTGCCGCAAGATGCCGCTGCCAGCGACCTGCCGGCGCGCTATGGCTACGTGAGCAGTCCGCAGGCGCTACAAAAACAATAGCTGGTGGCGTGCATATTTAGACGGCCACAGGCATTTTTTGCATAAAAAAAGCCGGGTTGAACCGGCTTTTTTATGTGTCGGGCCCTTGGCCCTGCAGTTTTATTTCACCGCGTTGGCCATGTACTGCACAACCGCCTTGATTTCTGCATCGGATGCTGTCGATCCGCCCTTGGGAGGCATGGCGCCCTTGCCCTTGATGGCGATGGCCGCCATGCCATCAACGCCATCGCCCAGGCGAGGTCCCCAGGCGGCCTTGTCACCCAGTTTGGGGGCACCGGCAACGCCTGCGGCATGGCAGACGGCGCAGGTCTGTGTGTACAGCGCAGGGACCGCATTGCCACCGGCAGCGGGCGCAGCCGATTTGTTGGCAGCTGCCAGCGCGGCCAGCACATCGGCCGATGGGCCCGCAGCAGCAGTTGCATCGGCGGGCGCGGATGCGGCAGCAACAGGCGCTGCAGGTTCGGCAAATTTGCCGCCGGCGGCTGCCGTCATGTAAACCACGGCGCGGCCGATTTCGGTGTCTGCAAAGTCACCACCGCCCTGCGCACCCATGGCGCCCTTGCCCTTGAGTGCTGAATTCCAGAGTGCTTCAAAACCGGTCTTGATGCGCGGTGCCCAGGCGGCGACATCGCCAAATTTCGGGGCACCGGCTGCGCCTGTGGCGTGGCAGGCTGCACACTGGGCCTTGTAGACCTCTTCGCCAGCCTTGAGCGGGCGGTTGGCATCGCGGATTTCAACGGCGCCGATTTTCTGGATACGCTGCGCCACAGCTTTTTCGGTATCCACTGCGCCCGGGGCCGTCTTGTTGGCCGAGGCTACGTAATAAACCAGCCCGATGATGCCGAAAATGGGAATAACGAAAGAGAAAAAGACCGCTGCCAGCAGCTGCTTGGGGGTCTTGATCGGGCCAGTGTGGGCTTCTTCGTGGGCCGTGGTGTGATCGTTTGCGCTCATGGCGTCCTCAAAAAACTAGGAATCGGGGGCGGGAATCGGGCTTGTTGTGTGCCGGGACAGACGCTGCCCAGCAATCACACATTATAACTGTGGCCCCGTAAATCCCCGGCCCCTGTGTCTGCAGGTCATGGCCGGCTGGTAGAATCGATGGCTGTCCTCAACAAGAGGGCAAGTCACCTCACAGCATTGCGGCTGTAGCTCAGTGGATAGAGTATTGGCCTCCGAAGCCAAGGGTCGTGGGTTCGATCCCCGCCAGCCGCACCAATCATCAGCGAAACTCTCGTATCTCCTTGATATGTATGAGTTTCGAAGTGAATCAATCTCTTACGCGCTCCCGCCCGGACACAAACCCGGACACATTGCGGGACGGTTTGCCTCTTAAACCGGCCTCACTGCTCCGACTGTTCGATGTAGGAGAGACCATGCCTAAGTGGTCGGGCTATCACGTTAAGACTGACGGGCGGACTTACTTCCGCCTTCGCGTACCCAAAGACCTCCACCCCCACTTCGGGGTGCAATGGCCTGTGGTGAACCTCAAAATGAAAGCGGGCAGAGACGCTGAGCGGATGGCCCTCATGCATTACATCGCTGTGCAAGGCATGTTCGCGGACAAGCGCCGGGAGCTTGCCGAGGAGGCCATGCGGCCCCGTCCCCAGCCACTGAGTGAGCGCACTGAGGCGGACCTGAGAGAGCTTGCTGTGAACATTGCTCAAGGCTTTAACCGGACACAGTACGCGGCGTTGCGTGGTGGGGCACCGCGCTCCGAATTGGAGTCCCTGCATGAGGCCCTTGTGCAGATATCTGGTGATGTGTTGTCCGCCCAAGGAGCAGACGGCCTGTCGCCGGTTGCGGAGGCTTTCCTGACTGCTGCGGGCATTGGCTTTGATCGTGAGCATCCGAGTTTCCGAACGTTTGTCTTTGAGTTCGCCGCCGCGATAGATGAGCATTACACCGAGCCCAGCATGCGCCGCTTGTCGGGTCGTCATGTGCTACCGCCGCCGCTTCCTGAGTCCCTCCAGAGCACCCCGGTGGTGCTTACGTTGGGCACGGTGATTGCCGACTACATGGCCTCGCTGCCGCAAAACCATTACAGGCGCAAGATCGAACTCTGTCTGAAGATGTTTCGTGAGGACGTGGGGACCTTGTTTCCGGTGGGTGACTTGGAACAGGAGCACGTCAAGCGCTTCCTTGTGATGGTATGCAGGCTTCCACGGGATGCGGGCACGCGTTATCAGCAAAAGGGGGAGACCCTAGCTCAGCTACTTGACGACGAAGACGGGGAAGGTATCTCTGAGAGCACCTACCGGGACAACTACCGGGCCACGTTCGCGAAGTTCCTGCGTCAGTCTTACCGGGACTTGAAGAAGCGCGGCTTCCCCGACCTGAGCGCGGACTATCCATACACAGGGGAGCGGCGCGGTGTGCAGGACAAGCAGCGTCACCTCAAAGCGGCGGAGCTTGTGCGCCTGTTCAATGGCGCGGAGTTCCAATCCATTGCGCAAGACCCGACGCAAGAAGCCCATTACTGGCTTCCTGTGATTGGCCTCTACACGGGCGCTCGTCCCCGCGAGATATGCCAATTGAACCCTCAATGCGATTGGGGCAAAGAAGGTGATGTCTGGTATTTGGATTTCAACGAAAACAAGCCCGCAGGCAAGGCCGTTACGAAGTCCATCAAGACCGGCGATACCCGCCTAGTGCCGTTGCATCCTGAGCTTGTCCGCTTGGGGCTCCCTGCGTACCTTGAGAGGATGAAAGCTGAAGGTGCTGACCGGCTGTTCCCGAGCTTCCGCGTAAAAGGGGGTAACCCCTACATGGCGGCAGGTGCGGATTTCACGGAGCTATTGCGGGCGACAGGACTCTATGACGATGTGACCAAGGCGGAGAAGGTTACGGGTATGTACGTGTTCCGTAAGACGTTTGCCACCAATGGAGATAGACAAGGCGTAAAGGTGGAGCCATTCATTGGGCACGGTGAGACCGGCAAGACGATTGCTCAGGAGTCCTACATTTCAAGCCCCACGAAGAACCCCGAGGATATGCCGTATCTCTACGGCGCTTTCAAAGAATTGGACTTTGGGGTGAGGGTGCCCATGCGGTGCCATGAGGTCTTGTGCACGGTCGCCGTTGGAGAAACCCCCGAAAGGGAGGCGGATAGCGTGGGCGTTGGTCAAGTAAGTGGGGCCTGACTTCTACCGCCAGCGAGACCTTCTCGATTGCTCGAAGATGTTCGCGGCTCATCGTGATTGTGATTGTACGAGGCCGCTTTCAATTCGAGCAATTCCGCATACCAAACTTCGCTCCATCCCAGCATGATTCGCTCTTGCCGCGCCGCTTGTTGCGCGATTGACCAGCAAGGAAATCATGACTCAAATCTCCCCCACCACCCTCCAACAGTTTCACCAACGGGAAACCGAAAGGCTCCGCTCAGAACTGCAAGCAGCCGCCGCTGCGTGTATCGAAAACGGTGATGCGGAATGGTGGGGGGCCAGCGTAATCCCGGACAGTGACGCCTTCCTAGCTGCGGAGTCCTATGGTGCGCTGGAATTAGAGGAGGGTGAGGTCTTCACCGATGACCCCGCACACGCTGCCACGTTCCTCCTTTTGGTGAGTTTTGCGCTGCACTGAGAGTGCAGGGGAGGGCGCTGGGGAGTTTCGTCAATGGCAATAGGTGCCGCTTGGTGCCCCTCAAGCTCTAACCAGCGGGTAACGATGCGGTGACGCAGTGGTATCGAGTAGCCGGAGACAAGGGTTAGGGTCAAGTCTTTGGGGAGGGCCAACATCGGTTGTTCACGTCCGTAGTCGTCTAAATAGATCGCCCCAAACTTGGGGACATCTTTTTCACCGAGTGCGTTCAGCATGTAGTGGATGTCCCGCATCACATGGTCATGCCGCTTCCCCGTCAACTCCGCAATCTCCCTTGAGGTCATCGTCAGCGGGCCGCTACCGGCAACCTTCAGCGGAACCTGTGGGGTGTACTGAAGGGCAAGCTGCGGGGGTTCCTTGACGACAGGGGCAGGGGAGTTGTCACATTCAATTTAAATACCATGGTGAAGCATTGGGGTATTCAAAGCATTCCCCTCGTAGGTAGGACTTATTTTTCCCTTGATGTGCCCAAATAAATCCGCAGTTTTGAGAAAAGTGTGGACGGGTGTAGTCTGCGCACTTTCGCAACCTCGACAGGGAACCTTCAGATGCAACAGCAGGACCGCGTAAGGGTTAAACAACTGATTCAACTGCTGGATGAGCTGAAGGCCTTTGACCCCCACATGCCGGTGGTCAAAGCGGTGGCCTTCCTGCACATAGCAGCGGCTCCAGGAATGGGCGTAACTCAACTAGCGAATGTGTCTGGAACCACCGTAGCCTCTGCATCGCGGCATGTTCAAGCGCTGGGCCGTCAGGTGAGCCCTGGAGGTGCGCCGCTGGTGGTTACGGGGTACGGAGTAGATGCTCGGACCAAGGCCCTTTTGCTGACTGAGGATGGACGCCGCCTTATCAATCGGGTCACGGAGGTGTTGGACCGCTTGGCAACTCCGGGCAGGGCGTAGCAAACATCGAGTTATTTTCAGCTAAAAATCTGAGAGGCCCCTCGAACAAGATTCGCGGTGACAGTTCCCCCTGGCCGGGTCGCAGGACACCCCCCACCGACCACCCTCAGGCAATCTCAGAATACCCCTTGCGTTTCCGCTTGGGCTTCTCCTCAGGCTTCCAGCACATCCCCGGCCAGTCACCAACAAGACCACAAGCGGGGCACCATGCGACGATGCTGGGGCATATGGTCATCTTTTCGACGTGGTGATCGGCCTCTGGGGTGTTGGCGTAGGTCTCAGCGTCCGGTACCGCCAGCCCCACGGCATGACAACGAGGGCACGTCTCGATGGCTAACCGTTGGACGGGGTTGAAGTCTTCAGTGAACATGGCAGGCCCATGTTATGTCACCTCTCCCCGGCACGCATAGCACCGTGCGAACCGCAATCAGGTGAAATTGGTTATCCTTCAAATAGCAACAACGGAGGTGCAGAAATGATTTGGATGCCTACAGTGAGCGCGGTAGAGGAGGTGCACTATGGCCTTGTGGCTCTATTTGAAAAAGAAGAAGACCCGGTTTCCCCGGCTGGGATCAAGTCAGCGGACATGCTGGCTTCAGCGTGCTCCCGCCCGCACACCGGCATTGGCAACACAGATAAGTACGACACCCTGTATCGAAAGGCTGCGGCACTTTTTCATTCACTGACTAAAAATCACCCCTTCCACAACGGGAACAAGAGGACAGCACTTATTACGCTGCTGACTACATTGAGTAGAAATGATCGCCGCTTGAAGCAGGACGTGAATGATGACGAGATTTTCGATTTTGTTGTCGCTGTCACTGCGGACGAATTCCCTAATGCGACTAAGCGGCTTGAACCCGATGCCGTTGTCGAGGAGATTGCAAAGTGGCTAAAGGAGCGCACTGTGGCGAAAAAAGGAACCACTCCGGGGATGACGACGAGCGAGTTCATTTCGCGCTGTAAGCAAGCGGGCGTTAAGTACAAACAGGCCAAAGGCGGCACTCATTGCCTGCTAAATGGGATGGGAGTCCGAATCTCCCAAAGTACAAAGCAACTCGATGGTGGCGTTGTACGGCAATACCTAAAGCGGCTAAAGCTCAATGAACTTCAAGCGGGGTTTGGAGTTGACGAGTTTCAACAAGGTACGTCCCTAGACCGAGAACAAATCTACAGATACATGGCCGCATTGAAGCGTCTTGCCAAGACCTAATCAAGCTTTATGGGTAGATAGCCGCCCAACCAGCAAATGGAAGCGGCGGGCGATTGTGTGGCCGTCCGGAGTACCCCCAAGCAGGCACCATTAAGCGACCATGACGACGGCAGCCTTGGCTTTGGTAAGCCGGCTCAAGGTAGACCTTGAGGCCCCGGTAGCCGCACATACCTGAGACCACGTATTGCCCGCAGCCAGCAGCGCAAGGATGGCTGTATTCCGTTCTACGTCCTCAGGCTTTCCCCGGTATTTGCCCGGCACCTGTTTGGCCTTAGCGATGCCCTCAGCGGTGCGGCGTCGGCGGTCTTCGTAGTCCTTGCGGGCAATCGCCGCTAGCATGTCCAGCATCATCCCGTTGAGGGCCTCCAGCATGCGCCGTGTGAGTTCATCGCCCGGAGTCGCCAGTTGCCATGATGTAGGTAGGTCCAGCGCCACAACCCGCACCCGCTTTTCCTGAATCTTGACCTTGAGGGTCTGCCAATCGGCATCGCTCAGGCGCGATAGGCGGTCTACCTGTTCAATCAACAGGACATCCCCGGCTTTGCTATCAGCCAACAGCCGGAACAGTTCGGGCCGCTTTAGGCTGGCCCCTGATTCGTTCTCAGCGTAGTAAGCCGCAATCGCCAACCCCCGCTCCTCTGCAAAGGCGTCGAGGGCGGCACGGGCACGCTGTGCGTCCTGTTCTTGGGTGGATGCCCTGAGGTAGGCGCGAATGAACATCAAAATCCCTTTGGTTCGTTTTGGATGGTTCGTATATTAGCGGTTCGCTTGAACTGGTGTCAAGGTATTTGGCGAACCAATTTTTCGGCCTATTTGGTGGGTAGCGTTGAGGCATACCCTAATCGAACCGGGTAATAGTCAAGTCAATACTCGTCGATATATTCGGAGTCAGTGCCGCTCGGGCGGTCTTGCCACTCCTTCACAAGGCTTCGGAAAAGACGACCAACCCAAGCCTCGTCGAGCGCGGCCTCCGGACCCATATATCCGCTGCCACGTTCAAAAGTCTCATACCGCAGCTTTAGCACCTTGGACACCTTGTCCTCGAACCCTACGGGCGACAAATCACCGTCCAGGCAGTTGAGGTAAACATCGCCTTGGGTATCTACCCAAAGTATGTGATGCCCTGCGGAGTCATTGGCCGACGCTATTAGGTCTTTGAGGTCTGTGATGGATGGATTGGCGTTGAGGTTCATGGGCTGGATATTAATTTGTCGGGCAGGGAATATAACCCGCACATATAGAAGAGCACGCCGGGTCCTGGTCTTATGGCTTGGCGAAAAACGGCCTTTATAACTGGCGTCGGGGTCTTCTTAGGGCAATAAAAGTCCGACATTAGGGAGGCCCCCCGCCCACACCTTTTCCGCTAGCTGGAGGACGTCCAACGTCACACCATCGGCAAGCAAATAGGTTGCAATAACCATCAAAAATGATAGCAAGAGAGGCTTATATTCATTGACCTGAGAGCTGATTAATAAAAGTCCCCCATTGGGAGAGCCTCCCGATTTCCCGCACCTCCAGGACTGCACTTCAAGCATCCTCCGGGGCCGTAAGGCCCAACTCTCCAAGGCCCCTGCCGACCGCATCTCTTGCGTCATCTGCCGGGGCTTTTTCACGTCTCTACAACCCTTAATCACTACCTGTCTACATGACCAATATTGAATCGCGTGTAACCCGCGTTTGTACTTTCACACCCGTCGCTTTCTCCCATCTGAAAAACTCCCAACTTGCCTATCAACTCAAAGCCGATGAGTTGGAGCCTGGGCGGGCCGTCACAAACAGTGAGACGCTAGGCCGCATCCTTTGCGCCCATTCGCGGCTTGGTCTTGCCGCTGCCAGGCGTGACCTGACCATAGATGACCTTTGCACCGCCCTGTGGCTGGGTGACCTTGTGGTGTCCCGACCAGCGGAAGGGAAGCTCTGATATGCCCCGCCTGCAAATAAACGAAGACTTCGGCGCTGGCCGTCTCCAGACCCAGGCGCGGCCCATCGCTCAAGCCGAAGTGGCCCCTCAGGCTACCCCTTCCGCGTGGCGTGGTCTCGCTGGAGCATTCGCCCAGGGTGAACTCCTGATGGCAGAACGTCAGAAGGTGCAACAGGAGGATGACCGTTCGCGGGCCACCGCCTATGCCAACTCCATGACCGTCTCCGAACTGGGCAAGCGCATCAAGGCCGGTGACATGCTGACTTCTGAATCCCCTGTATTTGCCGCCACGGTGCAGCACGTATGGGGCCAGAACACGCATGACGCCCTGGAGCGTGATGTCCTCTCTCAGGTCACCACAGGAGCCCTCAAGTTCAACCGCCCGGAGGAGATAGACACGTACCTCACGGAGGCCCGCAACACGGCTCTCTCAGGTGCCAGTGAGTACGGCGTGGCCGGATTCGACAAGGGCTACAACACCCTGCGCCAGAAGCTCATGGATGGCGTGGCGAAGGTGAACGACAAGGAGATGGTGGAGAACGCCGGTAACCAGGCTTCCGACTTCCTGGCGAACACGCTACTCAAGGTCACCGGCAAGGACTTCAAAGGGACACCTCAGGAAGCCGCAGGCGCTCTCCTGGAACAGTACCAGCTACTGCGCCACACCAAGGTGATGCCCGATGCTGCCGCCAAGAGCGCCCTCCAAGAGGTAGCCGCTCGAGCCGCTGGAGGTGGTCAGAAGGCCGTCCTCGGTGCCCTGCTGGATTCCGAGCTACCCGATGTGGGAACCGTGCGGGCATTCCTTGGTGAGACCAAAGCGCAAACTTTCCTGGCTACCGCTGGGGCCAAGTTCGACCAGGACCAGCGCAAGCGCATGGATGATGAGGTGCTGCCGCACATGCTGGCATCCGACACCGGCTCATTGAACGTGGAAAAGTTCATGGGCTGGGCGCAGGACCCCGGCAACAAGGACTACATCTCCGCCTCCACGGTCCACTCCATCCTCAACCGCAACATGGGCGCACTGGCTCACCAGCAGACGGCACTCGACAAGGCCAAGCTGCAAGGTCAATCTGAGGCCTCCGTCCGTGCGGCACAGGACCAGGTAGACGCGGCGCTCACAAATGGCAACCTCTGGCGTGTCCAGGGCACCAGCAACCCGAAGGTTCTCACCGACACCGGCAAGGTGCAGGAGTTCAAGGTGAAGGACTACGCAGAGCAGAGCCTCATACGGCGTACCGAAGGGATGCCCTTTGAGCAACAGGTGTCCACCTGGGCGATGAACGGATTGAAGAATCCGAACTGGGAGAACATCCTGAAGGCGGGCCTGTTTAATCTCTCGTCCATCGGGGTGGGCACGAATGGGAAACCTGCGGGGGAACTCAATGAGGCCGGTAAGCAGGCCATCGAGCTGTTCAAGAAGCTGGATGCCGTCAACCCGGATTCAGCGAAGGAGACCGCAGGGGATACGGCGTACAAGCGGTTTAGTGACATCTCGTTCCTCATGCACATGGGACGGGACGCCTCCGATGCGGCCTCCATTGCCATGAACAGCGCAGTGGGTGCGGCATTCGGCAGTCCTGCGGACAAACTGGAGAAGTCCATTCGTGCCGAGGCTGACAAGCTGACCTCTACGCCCTGGCTTGACTGGCTTGCGAATGCGCGGGACAACACCCATGACTTCATTGCCAACAACAACCCCGCGAACCTGGGAAAGGCCTGGGTCTATGGCGTCGCCAGAGTGGCCGTGGGCGAGGAGAGGGCTCCAACCTGGCTCAAGGGCTCCAAGCATGACACCGCAGACCGCAACACCACCCCGAACACCTCTCAGGTGCATAGCTGGGTGAAGCGATACGCCAGCCTTCTAGCCCACAGCGGGCAAGTGGGAGACGCTGACCAGGCCCTGAAACTGGCGGCGGAATACGTTAGCAATCCGGCCGTGTCGGTCAAGGTCAACGGCACTCTTTATCTCCGCTCTGAATTGCCATCGGCACCCCCTGAGGGGACCCCCGGAGAGTGGCTTGAGAAGTTCATAGACGCCGTGCCCAAGGCCAGAGCAAAGGAACTTGGATTCGCTGGAGAGCATGTACGCATGGAGTTTGACGAGCGCTCAAGGGTCTACCGCGCCTTTGTCGCTGGGCTCCCCCTCACTGACCCGAGCGGGGGCCTCATGGTTTATCAGAAGGGCGCTATTCAGGCTTGGTACACCACCCAGCAGGCGAAAGAAGTAGAGCAGGCCATCTCTCGCAAGCAGGCTAAAGATGCGCAGAAAAATCGCCCTCTTGACCACATGGGGGAGGCTTTCGTCAAGGACATGAACGCCCGTCAAAAGCGGATGCTGACTAAGCCCTAGTCCACCCATTTATCAACAACACAGTAATCAATCGCGGGGAGGCTTACAACCTTCCTGTATTCCTATGACAGACATACAAGCAAAGACAGATGACAGAAGCTCCGCGAAGTCCGTAACGGGGCCTATAGGTGCATCTCATGGCACGTGCAAGGCAACATGGCGGGAACGTTACGCAGACCAGCCACGGGTCTCTAAACGGCTCGACTACAAAGGTCATGAGGTTCGCTACCACCTTGATGGCCATGGTGGCCGGTGGTTCGTCCTGGCGGACATCTTCCGGGCACTTGAAAAGGGGAAGACCTCGAAACTGCGAAAACACGTCGACCGCAAAGACATCATGCTGGTGCTTGGCTGGGTGCCCAATGCGGCGAATCCAGAGGGCGGCGGTGGGGCCATGATTCAGGCTACCAACATAAGCGGCATAGAGGCCATGCTGTCCTCCAGTTCACTCCCGACGGCTCCGGCGCTCCTCAGTTGGGCGTATGGAGCCGTAGCCGACGCTGCGGGTTCCGCTTGACCACATATGTGATGCATCTCGCTAAGGCGAACCGGACAACCTATCCGGTGGATGTGCTGAGGGGGTGGGCCATGCAATCGCTGGGCGTGAAGAGATGCTCTACCGCTTACCTCGAAGCCCTGGCTGTAGTCCTTGGCAACATGGCCCGCGCCGATGCTCGTGGGGTCAACCTCATCTTGAAGACTATCGTTCCCTGGGCTACTCGACAGACCATGCGAACCCTTCTGGAGCAACTGTGTGAGGCCAAGTGGATAACGCGGTGGAGCAATCCCAAGCAGGCCACCTACTCATACAGAGGACGCAGCGAAGGTCCAAAGGAGGACTCAGCAGCGGAGTACAGCCGCATACAGCGAGAGGCGGAGGAAGCTGACTTCCTGCGTCAAATGAGCGCATTGGGCATCGCCCCGGAAGACTGTCCCTACTAACCGGCTATATGGTTCTTAGTAACCGCTGAAGTCCCCTTAACAACCGCCTTATAAGAGATACCAAAAGGTGAACCCAATGGTGAGTCGGACTGTCACCTGCTGTGTGCCTGCTGTTGCAGCATAAGGGGTTCTCACGGTGGTCCAGCAGGTGACCAGCAGGGGATTCGATGATGGGAATGACCATTGATATTCCCATCCCTGTGGTCTTCCAACATAGGTTGCGCCGTATGGTTATCTATAAAGGTCCGTCGGCCTCTCCCTATCTGTATAGGGCCACTCGTTACGGGTTTCCCGCTGCCACAAACACCGCATAGCCCCCTGAGAGGCACCCTAGGATGAACAAGCCAAAGCACCCGTAGGCAATCGTCGTGGAGAGCCTGTTTGGCCCCCGCGAACGCTTCTCGTCTTCTGCCAGCACTGTTTCCCAAGTCAGCTCGTCCTTGAAGAATCTATTGGCATCGCCGCGATAACTCCGATAGAGCCGTGCAAAGCGGTGATACGCACAGGCCAGCCCAACTCCAGTAAAAATCACCCCGGCCACAAACGCGAAGAGCGCCAGTTTCGCGGGGAAAATGTTCAATGCTTTTCCGAAGGCTCCCAGAAAACTCAGCGTAGCTATTGCCCCACCAGAATTGGTCAGCAGTAGGAACTTGTAGGCTTTGTCACCCCAGTCCTTCTCCATGCCGTGAAGTTGCCCCCATCGGCGGTCAACATGGGCAACGATGCGGCCTTTACGGTCCTGCTCCAATTCTGAAAATAGCGTCATGTATTCTCCACGTCTCTTGTTTAGTAGCCTCTTATGGCCCTCTATGTGAGCTTGTCCATGTGGGTTGTAATGTGGTTGAGAAATATCCCCAGCGCGAACCGCTGCGTCCAGCTTGCGGGGCTGCCATACATCCGCACGGGCGATTCCCTAGCTTTCTCATGTAGCTTCTGGACAAGCTCAATCATGGCTTCCACTTCTGTTTCTAAAAAGAGAAACGCCTCTAGTTCTTCCTGCCCCAGCAGAGTCACGGCGGCATCAACGCGATGGCTTTTGCTTTTCAGATGAGCATAGTTTTCCAGAAGAACGCCCGCAAAGTCGCTTATCTCTGCCCAATCTTCACAACTGAGCGGGTTGGGTTCATCGTCATTTTCTGCATGGTCCGCACGGGTGGTAGGGGCACCATAAACGTAACAAAGCTCATCCAGAGAAAACAACACACGACTGTAGCTTTCTCTTACAAGAGCAGCCGCATTGTGGCGTTGTGTTCTCTGCTGCTCCTTTGCTACCCACTGCGCCCCTGCGATGGCGACAATGGCTCCCAAAGCAGAGCCCCAAAGAGTGGCTGCGGACTCTGGAATAACACTTCCCATGACTGGGGCTGCGAACGGAAACGCAAGCAAAACGCCAACGCTCGCCCCGGCTGAGAACAGTACCCATCCATGCAGACGGTGTGCCTTGATTTTTTTGATTCTTAGCCCCTGTAAACGCTGCTACAGCCCATCCTAGCATGGGGTCTTGAAGCCCTTGCAATCAATCACAGCTAGCGCAAGTACGTGCAGGCCTCGCATGGCATTACAAGAAGTATCAGAAGGAGCCGCCCCTGGAGGACCGCCTGGAATACACCAGGGCGGAAGCTAAGGCGCGGGAGGCTGGTAAGGGGCTCTGGAAGGATGCCCAAGCGGTGCCCCCGTGGGACTGGCGAAAACGTGGGCAGTCGTCAACAAGTTCCGCCATTTGGTCTCCTCTATGCTCCCGTATGGGGTCATAGTAGCTTAAGCTGTTTGCGCTTATGATTTCCCACAATGCACCCGGACACACGACCGGACGCAGAGGTGGCGGATGCCGCCGTAAGTCATTGATTTGCTTAGGCAGAAGTCGGCGGGACAAAGACCCCCGCCAGCCGCACCATACCTGTCCTGGTCTGTTGATTTGATTGGGATTTCAAAAGCATCCCTATCAATGCAACGTAACCCTCCCGCGAAGGGTTGCCTCATGGCCAAGTCCGGCTATCTTTATCGGCGCAGCAGCGGCATCTATGTCGTTCGAATTTGCGTCCCCATCCGCCTGCAGAAAACGCGTCGGCAGACGCGAACTCCATATCAGTACTGAATCCCGAGATGTCAATTTCCACGCACGCTTGACCAATTTTTCCGTCGAGTGCTGACGCACTTTTGCGCAGTGGGGCACCGTAATGGAGGCGTGTGCGCTGGAATATGGGCCACGTGTGCGCAGAAATCAACATTCTGTGGTTGTGAGGGAATTTTCAGGTCCGCCATGGCCGAGCACAACGACGGTACGAGCTCCATGGCAGCAAAGAGAACAATCAGGCGGCTTTTCACGGCAACCGGTGCTGGACTGATCATGCCTTCAAGGAAGTGTTTGATTTTTTTGCAACAACGCTCGCCTGCATTTGGCATAGGCCTATGTCAGTCCGTTGTGGTTTGAGCAAGACTGGTTGCCACTCAGCCCAGGCAGGCCAATTCATCATGAACGCGGTCAGGGGTCGCGGAATCCGGGGGCGAGGTCAGCGCATAGCAACAAACGCAACAATCGCTGCGTTTTAAGCGTTGCTTGGCGCGGTGGTGCGGCTGACACTTGCCTTACACCAATCACCACCAGAGGATCTACGTGACGAATGCGAATTTCAACCTTGGCCGCTACCTGTTCGATGGCAAGATCGTGATCGGACGCGCCGACAAGGACGCCATCGACATCGTCAGCGAGCGCGACGACCTTCCGCGCGTGCTGGCCTCGCCGGAATCCGCCGCTGCTGTCATCCGGCGAATTCCGGCCGGCAGTGCCAGGATGCTGGCGCCGCTCGATCCGCGCGCCCGCGTCTTCGCCATCGCCATCAACTACCACGCCCACGGCGCCGAAGCCAAGGCGCTGCCGCCCTCGCGGCCTCTCATGTTTTATAAAGCGCCTTCAAATTTTGTGGGCCATGGCGATAGCCTCAACCCGAACAAGCAGCTCACCGCCAAGTTTGACTACGAGGGCGAAATCGCAGTGGTGATAGGCCGCACCTGCAAGAACGCGACCTTGGAGAATGCCCTGAGCTTCGTGGTCGGCGTCTGCGCCTTAGACGACGGCAGCGCGCGCGACCTCAGCAAAGTTGCACTTGGAAATCCCGAGACCGCGACCGTCCTCTGGCCTGACTGGACCGCCAACAAGGGTCTTGATGGCGGCTCCGCGCTGGGTCCTACCATTACCTGCGGCCCGGACATTCTCTCGGCGCTGCGCGAGCGCAGCTTGAGAATCACCACGCGGCTCAACGGTGAGCAGGTGCAGAGCGAGAGCATGAAAGAGATGATCTTTTCGACCGAGCAGATCATCGCAACGCTGTCCTCTTACATGACCCTGTTGCCCGGCGATGTCATCGCCACCGGCACCCCAGCAGGCGTCGGCGTGGCCCGCAACCGCTTTCTGACCACCGGCGATCAGTTGGAAATCGAGGTCAGCGGTCTTGAAACGCTGTGCGTCAAGGTGGGCTGAGGCACCCAGGCGGAGGCAAGAACATGCTCGGCAAACGAGACATCCTGAAGGTCGCAGGCGCTCTGCCGCTCGTGTGGTCAGGGGGCGCTTCCCTGGCTGCGTCTGCGTATAGCCACGGTTACCCAACCAAACCGGTCACCCTCGTGTTGGCGTTCGGGCCTGGCAATGCCGCCGACACCATTGGACGCCTGGTGGCCCATCATCTGAGTGGTTTCCTGGGGCAGCAGGTCATCATCGATAACCGTCCTGGCGCTGGTGGTGTGGGCGCCGTCAAACTGGTCGCAGGCGCGAAGCCGGACGGCCATACCTTGCTCTACATTGGCGCCGGGGTGGCCATCAGCCAGGCCTTGTTCAAACCCCAGCCCTACGACATGCTGGAGAGCTTTGCGCCGGTGTGCACCGTTAGCAGCAATGACGTCCTTCTTCTGGTGCGCAAGGACTCCCGATTCGCCCGGATGGAAGACTTC
Organism: Polaromonas aquatica; assembly: GCF_042659145.1. NCBI lineage: Bacteria > Pseudomonadati > Pseudomonadota > Betaproteobacteria > Burkholderiales > Comamonadaceae > Polaromonas > Polaromonas aquatica. The sequence goes on from NZ_JBHSRS010000080.1 coordinate 78,574, forward strand.
ATCCGCGAAGCCCGGGAGAAAAAAGGCAATGTGATGGTCGGGGTCAGCCTGCTGGGTACTACCCAGCACTTGACTGCGGAGCTCTTCAAGCTGCGCGCCAATATCGACTTCACCATCGTGCCTTTCAAGACGGCCTCCGCAGTGACCACTGCCCTGTCCGCAGGGGACATAGACCTCGCGTTCGAGTACGTTCCACCCGCGCTGCCTCTACTCGGGAGCGGCCAGCTCAGGGCCTTGGCCATCGCCAATGCGAGGCGCTCCGAGGTGCTTCCCGATGTCCCGACAGTCGCCGAGCAGGGCGTTAGCGAATTCAATGTGTCGTCCTGGGGCATGTTCGTTGCGCCAGCGCAGACACCCGGCCCCGTGGTCCAGCGCCTGAACCAGGAGGTGGTTCGGGCTCTGCGCCAGCCGGACGTGGTGAAGCGCTTCGCGGACATGGGCATCAGAGCGCCCGGGGGAACACCGGCGCAGGCGCGCGAACTGATGGCGAGCGAGATCGTCCGATGGGCCAATGTGGTCAATGAATCAAAAATCTCCCTGAAGTAAAGAGCATTGCCGTACAGCGGCGCAACATCACAAACAACACGAGTACCACCATGACAAACGCACTATTGAATCGTCCGGGCCAAGATGACAGCCGGAACCCATCCATGGAACAGGATCGTCACCAGCAGTTGACCGCCCGGATGGCTCAACTGGCCGAGACTTCGGCCGGTACCCCCATGGGCCAGTTACTGCGCAAATTCTGGCATCCCATCGCTCTTTCCAGGAGCGTCGCCCCTGGAAAGGCCCGTGAAGTTCGCCTGCTGAGCGAGGATCTGGCGCTTTACCGCGGCGAGGGCGGTAGCGCCCATCTGCTGGCCAATCGCTGCGCTCACCGGCTGACCAAGTTGCATACCGGCTGGGTCCAGGGGGACGAGCTGCGCTGCATGTACCACGGCTGGAAGTACGATGCCCGTGGCCAGTGCGTCGAGCGGCCGGCCGAGCGGCCCGGTAGCCACGCAAGCATCCGTGTGACGGCTTATCCCGTCCACGAGTACTGCGGCCTCATCTTTGCCTACTTGGGAGAGGGTGAGCCGCCGATGTTCGACCTGCCGCGCAAGCCCAAGTTCGAGGAGCCAGGTGTCATGTTGTTCCCGCGCCAGGAAATCTGGCCTTGCAACTGGCTCCAGCATGCGGAAAACTCCCTGGATGCCGTGCACGTGAGTTTTGCCCACCAGATGGGCAAGGTCGGGGTCTTCGGCGATGCCATCACCAGCGATATCCCAACCTTGCGCTATGAGGAAACTTCCGCCGGTATCCAGCAGACCGCAGTGCGTGTTTCTGGCGGCAAGTCCCAGGTCCGGGTGAGCGACTGGACTTTTCCTTATGGCAACCACGTTGCCATGCCCGCGGTGTACGAAGGCGGGCCGTGGATGGAGAGCGCGAACTGGATGGTGCCCATTGATGACACGCACACCCTGCGGGTCTCGCTGCGCGCAGCACCGTCGACCAACCCCGAGGCCGATACCAAGCTCCAGGAATATTTTGACGGCTGCGATGACTACTGCGCCACTGACTACCACGATGAGCTGTTTGCCGGCAACTACCCGGACGATCCGCTGGTGCGTTTGACCAGCGCCCAGGACTACGTGGCACTCATAGGCCAGGGCGCGATCGCCGATCGCGTGCACGAGCGGCTAGGCGCGTCCGACCTGGGCATTGCGATGCTGCGCCGGATTATCGCGCGCGAGCTGGAGGCGATCCGCACAGGGGCACCGACCAAGGAGTGGAGCCGCATTGAGCGGCCGTCCACGCTCATTCAGCATACGGCAGAAAAAGCCACTGACTGAGGAAACAAGCAGCACGGGTACGCGCCGCTTGTCGAGCTGCACTGTCCCCGTCTGTGAGGCAGGATTTTTACTGCAACGAGAGGTTTCTTATGAACGGCGCTGAAAAGCTTGTCCGCACGCTCATCGACAACCCTGTCGATATGTGCTTTACGAATCCTGGCACCTCGGAGATGCACTTTGTCGATGCACTTGACAAGAAGGACGCCTCACATGGAACTTTCCGGATGCAACGTCTTGATCTGCTCGGTGTACAAGCCTTTATCAGCATCGCCGAGGCTGGCAGCTTCAATGTTGCCGCGCACCATCTGTACATTTCTCCTACTGCGCTGACACGCCGGCTGCAGAAGCTGGAGGCCGCGCTGGGGCTGTCGCTGATCGAGCGCACCACCCGGTCGATGACGGTGACGCGCGTCGGCATGGAATTCCTGCCCAAGGCCATCCGCATTGTGCGCGAGCTGGCCAGCGCTCTTGATGAATTGAAAATCAAGGCCACGCGGGATTTCGAAGAGGCTGTCATCGGCTGCCCTGCCAACGATCGCAGCCAGCCGACTCGCGGGCATTGCGCGCGAGTATGGTCGACGCTACCCGAGCAATAACATACAGGTTTTCGACCTCCTTGCGTCACCGAAATCAGCGAGATGCAGCGCGCAGCGAGGTTGACTTTGCAGTCTCGGTCCTCGACTTGCCCGCCGCGAGATCACAAGCGAGCGGCTGTTTACCAGACCCATGGTGGCCGTCTGCCTCAACCGCCACAGATTGGGCGTACAGAGCTTTCTGAAATAGAAAAAGCTGGAGGGCGGACTGCTGATCGCCATCGGGGCCTTGAATGGCAATCGCCTTCTCACGCACGGAACAGGTTATTTCGTCCAGGCAACTGAAGCTGCGCTTCGCCTTCGAGGCGCGGCACCAAGGAGGCCGTGCAGATTTACAACCAGGAAAGGCCGTCCCATTCCTGCAAGTAATAACGTCCGATGAGGTTCATCGAGCGCCTCTTGCCAGCGGGAGCAAACCGGCGCCAAGTCCTTCATCGGTGTCAACCTACGGCCCTGGACGGCTCACTCGGACTGGTCTGCTTTTAACGCGCCATTTGGGGACGGCTTACCTCATCCTTTGGAGCAGATCGAAATGACACCAGGAACTTGATAGCAGCCTTTAAGCCCATTTCAGCGATCGGCCGCAATTCCGACAGCGTTGGGGCCGTATTCTCGGCAAGGAGCTTGCGGATGGTTACGTGATCGCTTGGACTGTTGATAGATTCGCCATAAACCAGCTTGCTGTTTCGCCAACCGAGCACGCTGAACGAGTTCGATTCAACAGAACCAGTCAGCAACCATTCCTCCACACGGTCGACTCGGCCAGCCATCTGAAGCCGAACGCCGGCTTGCAGGGTCCAGAACCATGGAACATCCGGTACGGGCACGGGACTGCCTGCAATGGTTGCTGCGACTCGCCGCGCATGGTCCGCGGCATTGCCGATGGATTCCAGCCGCGTGGCGCCCCCTTCATCATCCAGGAAGCGCGCGCAGTCGCCGATCGCGAAGATGTCCGGATCCTTGGTACGCAGGGTGCTGTCTACGACGATTCCGTTGTCAAAATCGAGCCCGAAATCTGTCACCCATCCGCCATTTGCGAGGGCGCCTACACCCATCACCACCAGGTCTGCCTTCACGTGCGTCCCGTCCGATAGCATGACCCGCGAAACTCGACCTGATTGGCCAACTATTTCCTGAACAGAAGCGTTGAAACGGAAATTCGTTCCGGCATCTTCGTGCCGGGCGCGCATGTAAGCTGACGTGAACTCGCTAGCGGTTCTGGGCATCGGGCGTCTCGCAGTCTCCACGACCGTTACGGGAATGCCACGTTTTGCCACTGATGACGCGATTTCCAGTCCGATGAAACCTGCACCGATGACGCCCACGCTGGTGGCGGACGTAAGGTCGTTTCTGAGCACGGTAGCCTGCTCGAGCGTGTGCAGGTGGTGCATGCCTGCCAGAGAGGCGCCCGAAAACCGGAGTTGTCGCGGACTGGATCCAAGAGCCAGCACTAGCGTCGAATATTCGACGCTCCCATGGCTGGTCTCCAGGACCTTTTTATCCCTGTCGATGCCCAACACCTCGCAGTTAAGCATCAGCTCGATATTGGCGCCTGAGAAAGCGTCATGGCCACGCAACATGAGCTCGGCCGGACCGCCGGCCCCATTGATCCACGATTTGGACATGGGGGGGCGCTCGTAGGGGACAAAGCCACTTTTGTCCAGCACAGTGATGGGCCCTGTGTAACCACGCTCACGCAGGCCGAATGCAACATCGACGCCACCATGTCCGCCCCCGACGATAAGGACGCTGCTCATCGCTGAAACTTGGGAAGATGAATGACCATGTTCTCATGCTCCGGCTTGACGATGATCGCACACGACAATCGACTGTTGGGCAGTCGATCAGATGCCGTGGCCTCGAGCATTTCGTCTTCATCGATGGATATCTCTGGCAGAGTATGGAGAAAATCCTCTGCAACGTAGATATGGCATGTCGCGCACATCTGCTGGCCACCACATTCGGCATAGATACCCGAGACCCCGTTGAGCTGCGCGGACTTCATCAGACTGGTCCCAACCGTGCAATCGATGGTTTTCGATTTGCCGCCGGCATCTATAAAAATCACGTTAGGCATAATATTTCACTTCCATGAAGTTAATTACTCCGCGCTATCACGCGGCAGTAGTTTCAGCGCCAGCTTTGGGCATCGGCGAACGGCCAACTTGACACGCTCAAGCATTTCCGGCGTCTCGGGCTGAGAAACAATGCGCACGACGTCATCGTCCTCAGCGGGCTGAAAGATCGATTTTTCGATACGCTGGCACACCCCATACCCGTCGCAAATCTCGGGGTCAACGGTAACCGTCCATTTTTGCTCGGTCATATATTCCTCCTGCTCGGATTCAGCGCGAAAGACGCACTTTCATTTGTCTGAAGCCATTCGATTGCAGTGACCGTTCGCGAATAGGGTCTGCAATGACCTCCGCGTTAGGAAAGCGCGCAAACAACTCCTGGAACAGCACCCAGATTTCACGGCGTGCAATGTGCGCACCCATGCAAAAGTGGGGTCCACCTGCGCCGAAGCTCTGGTGCAGATTTATCTCTCGTGTGATGTCGAAATTGAACGGATCTGCGAAGAGGCGTGGATCCCGGTTCGCCGCGACAAACCACATGCCGATCTTTTGTCCCTTCTTCATCTGGACACCTTTGAATTCGATGTCTCGAGTCAGAACGCGCCCCTGATGTTTGAGCGGCGTCGCCCAGCGAATCACCTCTTCTGCCATCGTCCGCTCAAGCCCCGTAGGATCGCTGATGAACAGGCGGCGCTGGTCCGGGAACTGCGTGAACGCCAGCATCCCATGCGCAATTGCTGTACGCGTCGTACCACTGCCGGCAGAGATCATCAGACCAAAATATCCGCCCAGCTCTTCCTTGTCGAGCGGTTTTCCGTCGACGCGGACCTGAGCCAGTTCTGAAATAAGGTCTTCCTTGGGGGCGAGCAAACGCTTTGCTGCGAGATTGACGCCGTATTCGCGAAGTTCGTTGACGGCTTGCTGTGGGATCTCGGGTTTGCCGACATATTCAGGCTCCTGCTCGGAGCGGCCGATCGACGACAACTTAAGCAGATGCGGCCGGTCTGCGGGATCTACACCAACGAGGTCACAGATAATCTCGAAAGGAAGAACCGCCGCCAAATCGTCTATAAAATCGATTTCCTGTCCTTCGGACAGTTGAGATACCAAACGACGAGCATGCTCCCGCACGGAGCCTTCCATCGAGCCCACCTGGCGCGGCGTAAATGCCTTGCTCACGCGTTTGCGGTTGGTGGTATGGTTAGGCGGATCGAGTTCTATCAACGCTCCCGTGCCAGGCCGGGTCTTGTTGGCGTCGGCGTCATTGTAGACACGCACACCATATTTGCTGCAGAACGTTTCCCAGTCCCTGTCGACTTCGGCGATATCTTCGTGGTCAACGAGTGCCCAAAAGCCCTTGCCAGACTCTGGATGCTCGTGCCACGAAATCGGTCGCTCCCTGCGTAACATCGCGAGCGCGCCATAGAAGTCATCTCTAAGCCAGAAGTCGGGATCCGCAATATTGATGTCGTCGAGGCTTAAATTCGTTTGAGGTTCGGAACCCTGTAATACCAATTTCATTTTCATTTCCTTTTAACGCCATCGATGCCGTGTTAACCGCCTCGGCGGTCAATCGGGTCTTTAAAAAACAACTCTTGGGGAATTTGCAGCGCAGCCGCTGTTTCAGAATGGTCTGCGCAAATCTTTAGTCCTCCCTTGCGCTCAAACGCGCGTGGTTCGTTGCAGCACCGTTTTCGTGCTGCTGTAAGCCTCTAGGCTTTGCGGCCCACCTTCGCGTCCGATACCGCTTTCCTTGACCCCGCCAAAAGGCGTGTCGGTACCAGGCATGCCGAAGTGATTGATCGACAGGGAACCGCACTCCAGCTCACGCGTCAGACGCTCCGCCTCTTCCAGCGAATTGGTGAAGGCATAGGCGGAAAGGCCTACGGACAGACTGTTGGCGAGCGCGATGGCTTCGCTCAGGTCGTCGACCGGAATGCACAGCGCCAGGGGGCCAAAGGGTTCGGTGAACATTGCTTGGGCCTGTGCTGGCACGTCGGCGAGCACGGTCGGTGCGTAGAAGAAACCACGTTCGCCCACGCGCTTGCCACCGGCCACGACGCGGGCGCCACAGGCCACGGCATCCTGCACAAGGGTGTCAATGGCCTGGAGGCGCCGGTCATTGATCAACGGCCCCATTTGCACGCCGGGCTCGAAGCCATCGCCCACGCGCATTTCGCTCGCGACCTTGGCAAAGGCCTCAACGAAAGCGACATAGGATTTGCGGTGAATGATGAAGCGCGTCGGCGAAGCGCAGACTTGCCCGGCCAGGCGCATTTTTGCGCTCCCGGCAAGCCGGCCCAGCACCGTCGCATCCACGTCGGCGCCGATCAGCACCGGTGCATGACCACCCAGCTCCATCAGCACTGGTTTCATAACCGCAGCGGCGAGCTGGGTCAGGTGCTTACCTACGGCCACCGAGCCGGTGAAGGTCACCATGCGGATGACCGGCGAGGCGATCAACGTCGAGGAAATCAAGGCGGGATTGCCGAAAACGAGATTCAGTACGCCGGGCGGCAGACCGGCATCAATGAAGCATTGCGCGATGGCGCAGGCAGTGCCAGGGGTTTCCTCGGCGGCCTTGATGATCACCGAGCAGCCTGCGGCGAGCGCGCCGCTGATCTTGCGCGCCGGAGAGCCGAGCGGCACATTCCAGGGGGTGAAGGCGGCCACGGGCCCGATGGGGCACTTCAGAATCATCTGCTGCATTTGCGGCCCGGCCGGAACAATGCTGCCGTAGAGGCGCTGTGCCTCCGCCGCATCCCATTCAATGAAGGCTGTGGCACGTCCCACTTCATTGCGTGCATCGGCGATAGGCTTGCCTTGCTCCAGTGTGATGATTTGTGCAATAGCCTCCGCACGCTCGCGCACCAGTGCGCAAGCCCGCAGCATCACCTGGGCCCGCTGCAGCGGTGGTGTGTCGCGCCAGACGCGGAAGCCTCGCTCCGCAGCGGACAGCGCGAGCGCGAGATCCTCGGGCGTCGCCCCCGGGACGCCGCCGAGGCGGGTCTCGTTGCTCGGATTGACGACCTCGGTACAGGCGGGGCGGTCATAAATCCATTGGCCGTCGATATGCAGGCCGATACGCGGATAGGTCAAGTTCATGATGCTTTCTTTCGCAGTTGTGGAAAGTAGTATTGCCAGCGCCCGGAAGCATTGCAAGGATCTAGTCCGATCGTTTGTCTGGTTTGTTTCTGTTTGGCGCCACTCTCGGAATCTTTTCAGCGAATTCCTGATTGAAGATGAATGAAGGAGGCCAAGATGGGGAGGCCTATTCGTTGGCCTTGAGAGCCCAGTTAGATCGGCCGGCCAGAAACGTTTCCTGTAGTCATTCGAACTCCACCCGCGCAGCGTCTTGAAAATCGCTGGCCATGCGAATTCAGGCGTCCCTTCAATACGGCCGTTATTTATGGCGCGCGCAACAGTGCCGCTACTGACATTGCGCGTCCATAAATCGTGAATGAAGTCTTTGTTCTGGACACGCGAACAACAAATCATCCTCGTCGTTCCGGACTCGCGCTTGCTACTGGTCAGTACAAGATCATGGTGATCAGGGCGTCCACCAAGCACGTTTCTCCGTATGCTTGGCATATGCCGCGCTTGCCTGAATAGGGCACCTCAACGCCAGCATTGAGCAATGCGTCCAGAGTCATGGTTTTTGGGTTCGGCCTTCATCGCCTGCGCTGACGCTTATGCGGCAAAATCCTCCCCATGCTGGACTGCACCCCTGAGGGTAACCCGCGAGTAGCCATCAATGGCCACATGCACCACATGCCGCGCCTGTGAGCCAGATCCAGGCGTGTTCCGGCTCCGGTCGCCCGTTATGCGATGGCCCTGCTTGTCTGCACGGTACGGTGTCCTGGTTTTTATGTACGGCAGCTCACCGGGGCTGGTTCGCTTCACTAGCGCCTGACGGGCACGGTGTTTTGCAAGGCGGACAGTTTGGCCAGGCCGGCGCGCTTACAGGCGCGCGCCACGGCGCTTCTGAACGGGCGTTCGGCAATGCGTTCATAGCCCAAGCTCCCGGCTGCAGCCGCGAGCTTGGGCCCTATTCGATCAATTTCTCGAGCCAAATGGACTCGACCTTTGGACGTCGCGGGGGCATTCTTGTGGATGCTCACCCGGGTAGTCCTGACGAGGTTGGGGATGTGTCAGAAGCTTCCACTTCCTTCCCCTCGGATAATGGCCTGGTCCTAGATCATGCCTTGCTCTTTCAGCATCGCCCCCATGCGTTTGTACTCGCTCGTGGCGAACGCCTGGAATTCAGCGGGCCCTTTCATCGACGAGACGATGTTGGCGGCTTGAGTGAATTGCGCCTTAACGTCGTCGCGGGTGAGGATCTTCATCAGCGCGGCATTGACCTTGTTGATGACCTCCGGGGGCGTCTTCGCGGGCGCAAATAGGCCGAGCCAGTTGTAGGCGACCAAGGCCGGATAGCTCTCGGTGGCTGCGGGAACGTTCGGCAAGGATGCAAGACGCTTGTCCGAGGTGACCGCCACGAGCTTGAGCTTGCCACTCTGATGGAAGGGGAGACACGGGCCCAGGTCCGATGCCACGCCATCGAGTTGGCCTCCAATCGCGTCGGTGATGGCGGGCCCCATGCCTTTGTAAGGGATGCTGTCGAAATTGCCGCCTGTGACCTTGGCCAGCTGTTTGATCAGCAAATCGAACGACCCCCCGGAGCCGGACTGGCCGAGCGTGACCGGGCGAGTACGGGACAGCGCGACCAGATCCTTCAGGTTGTCGATTTTCAAGGCCGGATTGATCGCGATGGCCAAGGGGTTCTTCGCGACCATATTGATGCCCACGATATCCCTGAGGGTATTGTAGGAATCCCCAGGCATGGTCTGCGGCCCGATGAGGACGCTGGTTGGCGTGGCGATCAGCAGGGTATAGCCATCCGCTGGCGCCTTGGCGACGAACTTCGCACCGATGACGCCCGTGGCACCTGGCTTGTTGTCGACGATGATCGGCACGCCCAGTACTTCCGCAAGCGGCCGCATGAGGACCCGGGCACCGAAGTCGACGGACCCACCGGGCGGGGCGCCGACGACGAGGCCGATCGGGCGGCTTGGGTAGGTGTCGGCGAATGCCTCGAAGGGAGCAAGGCCGAGGAGTGATCCCCAGGCAAGGAGGTCACGACGGGAAATTCCCGCAGGCGCTAGGGTTGAAACTTGAGCTGTGCTTGCGTCACAGTCGGTTGTCATTCGATCAGGCATGGTGTCTCCAGAAATATCACCGCATATCATTCGCTGCACGGCTGGCAGCAATACCGCAAAGTCATGGCAGAGTGCTTTTCGCTTCAGTTCATGGTCATGCCGCCATCGACGACCATGTTTTGACCGGTCAACATGCCGGCATCCGGCCCCGCCAGGTACAGCACCGCGCCAGCGATATCGTCCGGCGCAATGTCGCGCTGCACCAGGCGCTGCAGGCGGATGTCCGCGCTCTGCTTTTCACGCGCCGCGCCACCCGCCAAAACACCATCGCTTTGCGTGAAGCCCGGCGACACGGTGTTGACGCGCACGCCGAACGGAGCGAGTTCGCGCGCCAGGGTGCGCGTCATCGCGGCCACCGCCGCCTTGCTGGCCACGTAATGCAGGAAACCGGCCGTGCCTTTGGACACGACCGCAGAGGCGATATTGACGATGTTGCCGTTGCCTGCCGGTTTCATGTAGCGCGCCGCGGCGCGGCAGCAGAACCACACGCCTTCGACGTTGACGTTGAACACCTGCCTCCATTCCTCGGGATCGATTTCCTCGAACGGCCTTTTGGTGAGTGAGGTGTAGATGCCTGCGTTATTGACCAGAACCGACACGCCGCCGCATTGTTCGGCCGCAAATGCCATCATGGCATCGACCTGCGCGGCATTGCCCACGTTCACATCGAAACCCAACGCACCGTGACTCAGCTTTTGCGCCGCGGCTTCGGAACCACGCAGATCGGCAATCACCACGCGCTGGCCCAGGGCCGCAAAACGCTCGGCAATCGCGTAGCCGATGCCTTGCGCGGCTCCGGTTACCACGACCGCGCCCTTGCTGTCTGTCTTCACGTCGTTCATCGGTTCATTCCTTTTCTACTTTCGTATACTTCCCCGCGCCCCAATGGCTTAGGCTGGAAAACGACTATAGCGAGCAGTGAAATCGGAGTAAATTGCAAATATTGCAGAAGTGGTTTCCAGTTTAAAAGTGAACAAGATCAAATGGTTGTCGGGGAGTATTGAGAAGGGTTGGGTGAGGTCGCGCTGTATGGCGCAAGAAATCTGGGTGTTCTCGAAGACCGAGACCGACAAGATTTGTCGCAATGTGTAGAGCGAGGCATTGAGTTGAATCGCTTTCTTAACGATAGCGATCAGCACGTATGGGGATACGGCGCACCAAATCTGCGTCTTCACGGTGTTCTCGCTCGTACCCAAAAGCGCTGGATGCGCGATGCGGCTTGATCCATTTGGAAAAATCCCACCTGCCAGTGGCTCTTGTAAAGTGCGGCGATGGTCAACGGCCGGAAGGTCGTGTGGTTGCTCAGAAACCCAGTGCCTTGCCCGACTGTCGGGTTTTGAAACGAATACGCCGGAAATGCTCGGGATAGTTCAGGGTCACGTAAAGCCAATCCTTGCAACAGGCTAATCGCCAATCACCCCGGTGGCTCTGTCGGCCTTGGCCGTGTACACGCGCCGAGCGTTCATGCTGCTTATGGCGCGCGTGACGAATAAGGCACCGGTCTGACGAAGTTTGTACAACCGGGCGGAGTCCAGATAGCCATGGTCCATCGCTGAAAAAAGCAGCTGCATCGACAGGCAAGAAGTCCAGCGCGTTGACATCGCTCATCTTGCTGTCGCTGATGTGAATGAAAGCAGGAGTGGCGCCGCGCAAGTCCAGCAAGGTGTGCCGCTGCCTTGGTCTATCGGAACAGTGCCCCATTGAACAGGCTCAGACACAGGTCGATGGTGGTCGCGCCCAACGCATAGACAGTGGCGTCCAGATGGATGTCCAGCGACCTTTTGGCGTAGGGCTCCCTGGCGCGTGCAATGAGCCTCTTCGCCAGTGCGGGATAGATGCGCCAGTTTCGACGGTTCAATGCATCCGACCGCGTCGAGCGGGCGGGCAGGCCCTTCAATTCCATGAAAAAAAGATTGACCTGATTGACTGTCAAGCAAAACTCGATGCCGCGCTAGGTCAATTGCGCGAAGGCACATACATGAAACAAATCGGAGCGGCCAAAAGTACGTACACCCGCATCGCCGCTGTGTTAAAAAGCGAAAACCCTCCTCGCATTTGGAAGGGCTGCTCTTGAATCGCACCGGTGAGGAGGCCGGGCTCAATGAATGACACCCTAGTACGGCTGGCGATCACTCAGTCTGAGCTTTTCCCCGACTGGCCCGACGAGGCAATCGCCCGTCTCGTCGCCCACGCCGTGGTTCTGGTAGTAGAGCCTGGCACCTGTGTCGCGCGCGCCGGGGATCCGGCCAAGTACCTAACCATCCTCGCTGCGGGCTCGATGCATCTAACGCGGGAAATGTCCTCCGGGCGCACTTTCACGGCGGGGCTCCATCTTGCAGGTGAATTCCACGCACTGGGACTGGTTCTTTCCCAGGCGCAGCATTTTTACAACGCGACCTGCAAGGAAAAAGCCGTGCTTGTTCGAATTCCCGGCGAGCTCCTGCGCGAGATGATCGCCAGCAATGGGCGCTTGTCATTCTCCCTCTTTGCAGCGCAGGAACGACGCCATTTTCGGGCTCTGAAGCTCCATGCCAGTGCCGCCGTCGACACGATCCAGGCCCGGGTGGCGGGCCTGCTGACATCCATCAAGGCCCGCAGCGTAAGCGGCCGTGACGGATCCGGGGTCAACCTGTCGCAGGATGAAATCGCGACGATGCTGGGCACGCGAAGGCAGGTCGTCAATCGGGCGCTGCGGGACATGGCGGCGGAAGGTGTGATTCGGGTCGAATACGGCCGGATATTGATCCTCGACAACGACAAGCTTGCTCAGATGGTGTCTGATCCGAACTAGCCTCGGCCTCATCGCCCGTTTACAGGTCGAGCGTCAGCTCCGGCGATTTCGCGCGGGAGCAGCAGATCATCATCGTCTCCCCGGAATTTTTCTCGGCATCGGACAGGACCATGTCACGGTGATCCGGAACGCCATCCAGGATATTGGTCACGCAGGCTCCGCAGATGCCGCTCATGCAGGAGTGGGAAACATCAACGCCAGCCTTCAGTACCGCGTCGAGGATAGACATGCCGGCACCGACTGGGATCGTTTTGCCGGTCCTCGTCAGCTTTACGGTGAATTCCTGGTCCGTGGCGCCCGCCGACTGCGGCGCCGCCGGCGCGGCAAAGTACTCGCGATGCACCAAGGCAGGGTCTCGCTGCGCGCACGCGGATTCGAATGCTTCCAGCATACGGATGGGGCCACAGCAGTACACATGCGCATCAGGGGGAGCTGAGGCGACGATGGCCCCAAGGTCCAGTCGCTTGCAGCTCATTCCGCCGTCGAAGTTCATGTGCACCCGGCCCCCCGCGCGGGAAGCGAGCACGGCGATCGTGTCGGCAAACGCCGCGCCTTCGGGCGTTCGCGTTGAATAGTGCAGCGTCCACGGGACTCCAATCTGCGACAGGCGTTGGACCATGCTCCACAGGGGGGTGATTCCGATGCCGCCGGCGATGAATACCGAATGCGAAGCCGCTTCGTTCAGCGGAAAACTGTCACGCGGCGCAGAGATCGACAGCACCTGCCCGACACGCAACTGGTCGTGCATATAGCGCGAACCTCCTCCGCCGGATTCCTCACGGTTAACCGCAATCGCATAGCGATGGCGTTCACCCGGCGCATTGACAAGTGAATAGCTGCGTACGAGCCCACTGGGAAGGTGCACGTCGATGTGAGATCCCGCCGGAGCGGTGGGCCACTGATCTTCGCCCACCGGCCTGAAATCGAAGCCGAGGATTCCGGAGGCGAGCCATTCGATCGAATGCAGTCTTGCTTGAAGTGTGTTCATGATGAGCATTCTTGGCGATGCCAAGGCGTTGGTCCAATCCAGACTGGGCGAAACCGTTTCCAAAGTTGCAATTGGCCGATTGAGTCTCCACAGAGTCCCCATGCACCAACGTCAAAGGCAACAAACAGCACAATTTCCTCACTTCGCCGCTTGCTGGAGGAGCACTCGCAGTCAATACTGCATCAAAGCCGATTCACTTCAAGAGGATCAACATGACGAACACCGCTTTCAATCTGGGCCGCTAGGTGGTATCGATGCAATCGCACGAATTGCTGGCAAGCGAGCTCACGAAACGTGGTGAGGTGATCAGGGAAACAAAGGTCTCATCGAAATGAATATCCAATCATTTCAGCCGATGAATCTGGGTGATGCTCATCTGGACCGGGAGCACGCAGAGTTGTTCAGTCTTGTGGGGATGCTGTTCGATGCCTCCTGCAACGATGCGGTTGCGACCTTGGACAGCTTGCGCACCGAGATGCGGGAGCATTTTGGCCGAGAGGACGCGGATCTGCGCCGCCTAGGCGGCAACAACGCCGCGTGTCACCTGGACGAGCACGCCGCAGTCCTGGCGTCCCTGGACGAAGTGCATCTCATCCTCGGTGAAACGGCGACGTCACCGGCGATGGCACAGCGACTGATCTCCAGTCTTTCGCTCGAGCTCCTGCGCTGGCTGCCTGAACATGTGAGTGAAATGGACGCGAACTTGGCGGCGGTCCGCAGCAAGGCACGATTTGGCGGCATTCCGATGCCGCTGCAGCGGCACAGGCCGGTCGAAGCGGCCGGCGCCACACTGCCATCGCCTAAGTATCGCTCATTCATGCCTATCGAATAAGAACGTCTGCTGAGCGTCCTCAGACAGAGGCGCACGATGAGCGCGGCCGGCTTTCATGCGCTCGGCGTGCACAATCCAATCCTTGAAGTCGTCGCTTGCTTCTTCCCAAGTGGCCCCGCGGATTTCACCTGAACGTGAAGCGGTGAGAGCGGTGAACTGTAGGGCCAATTGCACTACTTCAGATGACGGGCCTTGATCTACGGCTTGGAGTAAGCTTAATACGAACTTGTGAGGGCAAGCAGAGTGGTACTCAACCGTTCAAGTTTGATCGTTAGAGCCCAAGGCGAGCTTAACCTGCTCCCAAACTCAGTGTCTTTGCCGACGAAATAATCTTTAGCCGCAGCGAAATTAAACACGACACGCCCGGCTTGCCGTTTCGGTCTTAGTGGTCCAAATGGGCTCAAGGACGTCCACTATGTGTTGTTTGGGCAGGCCACTGATGGCACGTTTACCAAACTTTGGGATTGCATACTTACGCAAAGTGCTGATCCATTGGACGGCGCGCTCGTTCTTTTCCGTGTCTCTATGTTCAATTGGGTCCCAAGCATCGGCCAGTTGTTGGCGGCACAACTTTGCGCGTTCACGTGTCTGAGGCAGTCCAAATGTATCCACCGGCCCTAGTCCCTGTTGAATTCCGCTGAAGTCTGACCCAATGAGGGGCGTCCAATAACTTGGATTACTTGGAGGTAGTTCATGTACTCATACGAAGACCGCATTCGGGCCGTCAAGCTCTACATCAAGCTCGGGAAATGCATTGAAGATCTGGCATCGAGAATACGAACAAAGTCGCGATTTTCAGGTGGGCTATATCCACTGGTATAACGAAAAGCGCATCAAGATTTCCCTTGGCTCACTCAGTCCCCCTCGAATACCGGGAGAGCCTCGGAATTACGGCGTAAACCAGTCCAAGTGTTACTCCGCATCCCCACTTGTTCATAAGATGGCGGCAATTGACTCGAACTGCCTTGAAACTGGGGCTGTACAAGCATAAAAAAGCGAGATTGCTGTAAAAAATCAGCAAAATAAACGACATTTCGGCTTCGGAAAGCTCGACTTGATCATGCTTTGAAAATACAAGTTTGACCTTGTAGTGCTTGTTCGCTCTGATCTGGCACCTGTAAAAAGCAGGTAATAAAGCACTGGTTATGCTTTATTTTTACGCTGAAATTGTCTTGCTTGTCACATTTTCCGGGATATCATGGTCAGCGCATCATTTCATCGCTGATGATGATCTTCCGGACCTCGGTGGTGCCTGCGCCTATCTCCAGAAGCTTGATGGCGCGGTACAGGCGGTTCACTTCTGATTCCCAGATGTAGCCTGATCCTCCATGGATCTGCACGGCCTCGTTCAGCACCTTGTTCATGGTCTCGGCGGCAAACATCACGGATGCTGCAGTGATCTTGTGGATGTCGCCACGCCCACCGCCGCCAACTTCCAGGTCGTTCGCGGCGCGCAAGGCCTGGTAGGTGAAGACGCGCATGGCCTCTATCCAGACAAACATGTCCGCCAGCTTCGCACGGATCATCTGGAAGTTGGCAATCGGCTGGCCGAACTGCTGGCGGGTCTGTGCATATTCGAGCGCCAGTTCCAGCGCCCGCTCCGAAATGCCCAGGCAAATGGGCGCAATCATGGCCCGCTCAAGATCCAGGCCGCTCATCACGATCTTCACGCCGGTGTCCTCTTCCCCGACGCGGTTGGCCGCAGGCACCCGGCAGTTGTCAAACACCAGTTCGGCCGTCTGGCTGCCGCGAAAGCCCATCTTGGTGAGTTTTTGCGCCACCTTGAAACCTGGGTAATCCTTCTCGACAATAAATGCGGAAATGCCCTTGGCGCCTTTTTCACGATTGGTCTTGGCATAGACCAGCAACACATCGGCCACCGGTCCGTTGGTGATGTAGATCTTGCTGCCGTTGAGTATGTAGCCATCGCCATCAGGCGTGGCGGTGGTACGCATGGAGCCCAGCGCGTCAGAGCCGGCGCCTGGTTCTGTCAGGCCCAGTGCGCCTATGGTCTGGCCGCTGCACAGGCCCGGAAGGTAACGTTTGCGCTGCTCTTCGTTGGAGTTGCGGTAAATGTTGTAGAGGCAAAGATTTTCATGCGCCACCCAGCTCAGCGCCAGCGCGTGGTTCCATCGTGAGAAGGCCTGCACCACCAGGCCGCTGGTGAACATGTCCAGCCCGGCGCCGCCGTAAGCCTCGGGCACCGTGATGCCGAAGTAGCCCGTCCTGCCGATCAGGGGGAAGGCCTCTTCTGGCCACCATTCCTCGTTGTCCATGCGCTGCGACAACGGGTAGAGCTCCTGCCGCGCGAAGCGGTCGGCCTCGTCAAGCATGCTTTGTTCGTCGTTGGAGAGGCCCGCAAAACGTTGCATGGCCGAGGCTGCCGGAATCCCGGATATGGAAGTGCTGGAGTTGTTCATGGAGTCTTCAGTTTGTTGGTGTGTTGTTGAGGGGGCGCCTGGGCGCTGGTGGATGGGTTGTTTGTTTGTCAGTTGCGGGGCTGGCGCTTCTGGGTAAAGGCAGCCACGCGCGCGGCGAAATCCGGTGTCGCCGCGCAGCGCAGGAACGCCTCCTTCTCCCGCTGCAGGTGCGCCTGCAAGGCGGTGCTGGATTGCACCGCCACCAGTGTTTTCAGTTCCCGCAATGACTGCGGCGGCAGCGCGAGCATTTCAGCGACCCACTGGTTGGTTTCTTGTGCCAGCCGGTCGTCATCGACCACCCGGTTGACAAGGCCCAGCCGCAAGGCCGTTTCCGCGTCAAACTGGCCTTTTGTTGTCAGTGCTTCCAGTCCTCTTGCTGCGCCAAGACGCTGGACCAGGAAAAAACTCAAGCCGCCATCTGCGGGAGCACCCAGCTTCGGGTAGGCCACGACAAAGCGGGCAGACCGCGTTGCCACCACAAAGTCACAGGCCATTGCAAGCGAAAATCCGCCGCCTGCCAGTGCACCGTGCGCGCAAGCCACCACCGGCATGGGCAAGCGCTGCAGAGCGAGGATGCAGGCGTGAAACGGCGTGATGGTTTTCTCTATGAAGGCCGGCAGCTCATTGCTGTGGGCCTGCATGGCCGCAACATCGCCGCCCGCACAAAAGGACTTGCCTTCGCCGCGGAGTACGAGCACACGTGCGGAGGGCGTTCTTGCGATGTCCTCAATGGCGCTGAGTAACACGCCGGCCATTTCATGGTCCAGCGCATTCAGCCGATCCGGGCGATTCAGTGTCAGCGTGACCACCTCGCCCTGCTGTTCGCTGTATACGGCTTGTTCACTGCTCATGCCGATGCCGCCGGCAAATCAGGGATGGTTTCTAAAATTTGACCCATTTTCAAATTTATCGTTAGAGGAATCGGTATGTGAACATCATTGAAGATGAATTCAGATAGGGTAATTACTATGTTTTGTAATTTTCAAGAGGTAGAAATGGGAAAAATCATCTGCATTGAAATGGATTTGGGGAAATCCATAGGTAAGAATATTTTTGAGTTTGGGTCATAATTTGTTGACTTATGGTGCGCCAGGTCACAAAATCCGGCTCACAAGACAAGCGGCATTTTGTTGAGTGCCGATCAGATTCAAGACACAGAGTGCTGCAAAGGTACCGTGGAGACAAGCATGAATTTATTCGTCAGTGTTGCTGTTGCAAGCCGGCATAACGCATGTTGAGCATTACCAACCTGCAGGTCTTTTACGACCATGCGGTCGAAGCCGTGCGAGACGTATCGCTTGAGGTCGGTGCTGGCCGCATCGTTGCGCTGCTCGGCAGCAATGGTGCCGGCAAGTCCACCGTGCTCAAGGCCATCAGTGGCGTGCTGTATCCCGAAGAAGGTGCAATCACGGGCGGTGTCATTGCCTATGGCGGCAGGCCGATCGGCAAGCTCCCTCCGCATGAGATCGTCAGGCTGGGTTTGGTGCAGGTGCCTGAGGGCCGGCGACTCTTTGACACGCTCACGGTTGAGGAGAACCTGCTCATGGGAGGCTACGCACGGCCCGCAGGCGAATCGTCTGCCGCCATGGCGCGCATCTTTGGAATGTTTCCTGCCATTGAAGCGCATCGGCATCGTGTTTCGGGGTATCTCTCGGGTGGGCAGCAGCAAATGGTCGCGATAGGTCGCGCCTTGATGGGTGAGCCAAAAATGCTGCTGCTTGATGAACCTTCGCTGGGGCTGGCTCCGCAAATCATCACCGAGATATTCCAGGCCATTCGCAGGTTGCGTGACGAGCGCGGCCTGACCGTGTTGCTGGTCGAGCAGAACGCGCAGCTCGCCTTGTCGGTCGCCGACTATGGCTACATCATGGAGCGCGGGCGTATCGTGATGGACGACACGCCGCAAAAGCTGCTTGCCAATGATGATGTCAAGGAGTTCTACCTCGGTGTGCAGGATGGCGGAGAGCGCCGCAGCATGCGCGACATAAAACACTACAAGCGGCGCAAGAGGTGGCTGTCATGAACACCAATGCCACGGCGGTGGCAGCCGCGCCAGTTCTTGAGTTTTCCGGTGTCTCCAAGAGGTTTGGTGGTTTGGAAGCGTTGGCAGGCATTGACCTGCGTGTGATGCCGGGCGAGATATGCAGCGTCATCGGTCCCAACGGCGCAGGCAAGACCACACTCTTCAACCTGGCCTCCTGCCTGCTCAAGCCCACCACCGGCAGTGTGACTTTTGACGGGGAAGACATTACCAGCCTGCCGGCGCACAACCTTGCCAGGCGCGGGCTGGCCCGCACCTTCCAGAATCTGGCCGTGTTCAAGCACGAAACGGTGATAGACAACATCCTGACCGGCATGCATTCGCGTCTGGGTACCGGGATTTTTGGCGCCGCCATGTTCTGGGGGGCGACAAGGAACGCGGAAATCCGCGCCCGGGAAGCCGCTGAAGAAATTGTCGAGTTCCTGGAAATCGAATCTATACGCGAGCTTCCTGTGGGCACCCTGTCCTATGGATTACAAAAACGGGTCGAGCTTGGCCGTGCGCTGGCGATGCAGCCCAAACTGCTGCTGCTCGATGAAATGGTCTCCGGCATGAACCAGGAAGAAACCGAAGACATCGCACGCTTCATCCTTGACATACGCGAAGAGCGCAATGTGACTGTCATGATGATCGAGCATGAAATGGGCATCGTGATGGATATTTCAGACCATGTGTGCGTCCTCAACTTCGGGCGCAAGATTGCAGATGGCGCTCCGGCCATCGTTTCCAAAGACCCGGCCGTGATTGCCGCATACCTTGGCCAGGACGTGGGAGAGACCGCATGAGCGTCGCACAGGGCCGCCCCAGGCAAGCTCGCACCGCAGTGCGAAGCACGAAGGTACTCCAATGAGCCGCCCGGATCCCGCAATCGCCGACCTGCAGTTGCCGCCAGGCGTTGCCGAGGGCGAAGCCACCATGCCCGGGCTGCTGCGGCATCGCGCCCGCACAACACCCCAGCAGATAGCGCTGCGTGAGAAAACACGCGGTATCTGGCAGGGCACGACGTGGCTGGGCTATTTTGAAAAGGCCAGAGCCTTTGCGCTGTTCCTGAAAGCGCAGGGCTTCATGCCTGGCGACAAGCTGATCATTGCCTCCGACGGCACGCCGGAATGGTTTTTTGCCGACCTGGCGGCGCAGTCGCTGGGCGGGGTGACGGTCGGCATTTACCCAACCAATCCCTGGCCTGAACTGCAATACATCGCGCGGCACTGCAGGGCCAAAATCGCAGTCTGCGGCGACCAGGAGCAGACCGACAAGGCGCTGACTGCCATGCAGCGCGAGGGAGGCCTGCCCGATATGCAGCGCGTGCTGACGGTGGACTGGAAAGGCATGCGCCAATACACCGACGCTTGCCTGACCTCGTTCGCGGACGCGCTGGCAGAAGGTTTTAATCTTGCGAACCAGCCGGCACAGGTCGATGCCTTTGAACGGTCGATTGACGGCCTGAGCGCCGCGCAGGACGCGCTCATCGTCTACACCTCAGGCACCACCGGCATGCCCAAGGGGGCGCGCATCTCCCATCGCGGCATTCTCTCGGATGCCTGGGCGCTGGGCCAGGTCCACGGCTTTGCGGGCCAGCCCATGTCGGTGGTTTGTTACCTGCCGCTTTGCCACGTGGCCGAACGCCTGATGTCGCCCGTGATGCAACTGGCCTATGGCTCGGTGGTGTACTTTGCCGAGTCGATTGACACGGTGACGCAGAACCTGCGAGAGATCGGCCCCAGCTTCTTTTTCGGCGTGCCGCGCATCTGGGAAAAGCTGCAGTATGAAATCCTGATCAAGTCGCGTGACGCACGGCCGCTGGCGCAATGGGCTTTCAGGAAGTCGCTGGCCATCGCGACACCGATTGCAGAACGTAGCATCGCCAATGGCGGCGAACCCGTCAATGTGCGTGATGCCTTCGTCGGCTGGCTGTTGCGTGCCGCAGTTTTCAGCAACCTGCTGGCCAGCATAGGCCTGGACCGCACCTGGATATCGATGACGGGCGGTGCCTCGATTTCGCCCTCGGTCATCCTGTTCTTTCGCGCGCTGGGCGTGCCGATCTACCAGATCTACGGCATGACGGAAAGCAGCGGTGCCAGCCATGCACAGTCGAGAAAAATGTCCCGCCTCGGCTGGTGCGGCCCACCGCTGCCCGGTGTGGTCGAACAGCGGATTCTCGAAGATGGGGAATTGCAGTTGCGCGGCCGGATTGTCTTCAATGGTTATCTGTATGACGAGGCCGCGACCGCAGTCGCATTTACCGACGGTTGGCTCAGCACCGGCGATGTGGTTGAGCTCGATGAGGCCACCGGCCAGGTACAGGTCATAGACCGGAAAAAAGCCATCCTCATCACCAGCGGCGGCAAGAACATCACGCCGTCGCTGATTGAAAACACGCTGAAGGAAAGCCTTTATATCAGCGAGGCCGTTCTGCTCGGCGATGGCCGGCATTTCGTCTCGGCCCTGATCCAGATAGACCTGGACACTGTCGGCAAATGGGCGCAGGAGCGCGGCATGGCCTACACCACCTATGAAACGCTGGCACGTCTTGATGCGGTGAAAGCGCTGATTGCAGAAGACGTCGAGCGTGTGAATGCCCGCTTCTCCCGTGTCGAAAACATCCGGAAGTTTGTCATCCTGCGCAAGCAGCTTGACCATGACGATGGTGAACTGACTGCGACGATGAAAGTCCGCAGGAGCGTTATTGAAAAGAAATTCGCCCCGGAAATCAGCGAAATCTATGGCTCTGCAAAGGAAGCTGCATGAACTACTTCATGAACCTCGTGATGTCCGGGCTGGTCATCGGTACCCTGTACGGCATGGTGGCAATGGGTTTTGCCATCATCTATCGCGCCACCGGCATGGTGAATTTCGCACAGGGCGAAGTCATGATGCTGATCGCCTACATGAGCTACACCTTTGCCAGCATCCCCGGCATGGCATTCATACCTTTGCTGGCCTGCGTGCTGGCGGTGTCCGTCGTGCTCGGCTTGCTGATTGAATGGGCCTTCATCAGGCCCATGCTTGGCGAACCCATGTTCTCGCGTGTGATGGTGACCATTGGGCTTGCGGTGGTCATACGCTCATTTGTCATACTGATCTGGGGTGTGGAACCCACGGCCTTCCCGAGACCGTTCGGCAATGAAGTGATCCGTTTTGGCGACATGGCCTTGTACCCGGGGCAGATCTTTGCCCTTGTCTCGCTGGCGGTGCTGTCCCTCGCGATGTGGCTTTTCTTTCGCCGTTCCCGTGTCGGCATTGCGATGCGCGCTACCTCCAACAACGAAACCACTGCGCTGCTGATGGGCATCAACGTCAAACGCATCAGCGCGATTGCCTGGGCCCTGTCCGCGGTTTTCGCGGCATTCTCCGGCCTGTCGTTTTGCCTGATGTTCAGCCTGGAGCCCGAGATATCGCAGATGGGGCTGCGTGGCTTTCCGGCAACCATCCTGGGGGGGCTGGACTCTGTGGTTGGCGGTGCCTTCGGCGGCCTTGTCATTGGTGTGATGGAAAACCTGGCTGGCGGTTACCTTGGCCGGGGTTTGAAGGAAATCGCGGGGTTTGTCCTCATCATCGTTGTGCTGATGGTCAAACCCTATGGTCTTTTTGGTCAACGTGAAATCGAGCGTGTCTGATGCGTAGCCGTACTTATCAAAACTCCTACGCGGGCCTGGTGGCTCTGTCCAACCAGCCCACGGCATGGGTCTGGGCTGCCATCGGCGTTCTGGTGCTGGCCTTGATGCCTGCGCTGTTCGGCTCATTCGGGCTCAATATGCTGACCGCCATCTTTGTGGCATCCATCGGTGTGCTGGGCCTTAACCTGTTGTCAGGCGTGGCGGGCCAGATATCGTTGGGTCATGCCGGTTTCCTGCTGATAGGGGCGTATGCACAGGCCATCCTGACGACCGACTACAAGCTTCCTACCCTGCTTGCGGTATTTGTCTCCGGCCTGGTCGCAGCCATCGCAAGCCTGGTTGTGGGCATACCTTCGTTGCGTCTCAAGGGCCTGTACCTTGCCATTACGACGCTGGCGTTCACATTTATCGTGCGCCACATTGTCCTATTCGCCGAGGGCATTACACGTGGATCGGCCGGCATGCCGGTGGATGCGCTGAGCGTCTTAGGTTTTTCATTCAAGGGCGATGTGCGGTTTTATTATGCGGCCCTGGCGCTGCTGCTGCTGTTTGTGCTCATCACGCTCAACCTGATGCGCTCGCGTATTGGCCGGGCCTGGCTGGCGTTGCGCGACCATGACATTGCTGCGCGCGCCATGGGCATTGACCTGATGCGCTACAAACTGCTGGCCTTCATGGTCAGTGCGTTTTACACCGGGGTGGCCGGTGCCATGGTGGCGCTGCAGACACGGTTCATCAATGTCGACACATTCAGCATCCTCATCAGCATCGAGGCGCTGGCCATGGTTATCGTCGGCGGCATGGGGCGCATTCATGGTGCCATTCTTGGCACGGCGCTGATTCTGCTGCTGCCTGAACTGTTGAATGTTGGATTCTCGGCAGCGGGTGACAGTTTTAAAACTCTGATGGCCGACCGTATCTATGAAATCAAGGGAATGATGTACGGCATTGTCATCCTGCTGTTCCTGCGGCTGGAGCCTGAAGGCATGGCCGGCATCTGGCGCAAGTCAAAACGTTTCTGGGTGCAGTGGCCTCTGTCGCAGTGAGCCGCCCAACACATTCGCATGACACCGGAATTCCCCGGTGCCAGCGTATTTCTAGAGGAGACAACATGAGCAAAAATTTTAAGAAAATAGTCGGCCATCTTGCAAAAATTTCCGCCATCGCGCTTGCGGCGGGTGCTGCCATGACTGCCGCCGCACAGGATGTCGGCGTAACGGCAACGGAAATCCTGATAGGGGAGGTCCAGCCCATGTCCGGGCCGGCTTCGCTGATCGGGAAGGCCGGTGCGGCGGGCTCCAAACTGGCCATCGCAGAGATCAACGCCAACGGCGGTATCAACGGCCGCAAGCTGCGTGCGATCTATGAAGACGACGGTTATGTGCCGGCGCGTTCGGTGTCGTCCGTCAAAAAATTGATCGACTCTGACAAGGTGTTCGGCATCACCGGGACCACGGGCAGCTCGCACATGGTGGCCATGTTGCCGACCATTGAGGAGGCCAAGATACCGACCATCGTGCACATGGCGCCCAATCCGGCGGTTGTCACCCCGCGCCGTCCGACCGTGTTCATGATAGGGCCCGACTACGACTATGCAGGTTACGCGCCCATCAGTTACATGGTCGAGAAAATGAACAAGAAGGGCGGCAAGTTCGGCATCCTTTACCAGGACGATGACTTCGGCAAGGCGCTGCTCGCAGGCTATCAGAAAGCGGTCAAGCAGTATGGCCTGAACAGCGTCGCTGAAATCTCCTTCAAGCGCGGGGCGAAGGACTTCTCTGCCGAAGTGCTGACCCTGAAGGACAAGGGTGCCGATGCCGTCTACCTCGGCACGCTGACGACCGAGTCTGCATCGGTGATGTCGGAGTTCCGGCGCCTGAACATGGACGTGACACTGGGAACCCTTTGGGCCGGCCAACTGCCTGCCGCTGTCAAACTGGCCGCGCCTTCAGGCTATAAATACCTGATCCCGGACTATTACGCGTCCAACTACGACCCGGCTGGCGTGGCCCTGATGGCAAAGGCCAAAAAGTACCTCAATGCGGATGACTACGCCAACTTCAACCGTTACACCGTCAGCGGTTATGTGGGAACCCTGGTTTTTGCCGAGGGTATTCGCCGCTGCGGTGCAAATGTCACGCGTGTCTGCGTTGTGAACGAGCTCAACAAGCTGCAAAACTTCCAGACCGGTGGCCTCAGCGGCCCGGTGTCCTTCAACAATCCGAAGGCCCAGGCAGTCCTGCCTATCAAGCTGTTCCAGACAGATCCGGCCAGTGGCACCGTCAAGTCGATGACCGACTTCATCGCTTACTGAAAACCTGAACGCCTCACATCAAAAAAAGATGAACCTGCAAAGCACCACCACGGATACCGGCCATGACGGCCCGGCCAGCAAGACACGTTACCGATCTGCTTTCAGGCCGGGACTATTTGATGGCCAGACTGTTGTTGTCACCGGCGGAGGAAGTGGGCTTGGCCGGTGCGCGGCGCACGAACTGGCCAGCCTGGGCGCACATGTCGCCCTGGTGGGCCGGCAGGCAGCCAAGCTGGATGCCGTGGCTGCCGAGATTTCATCCATCTATCCGGAGCGTGCCGGGGATGTCAGCACCACCGTCTGTGACATCCGGGATGAGTCCGAAGTCAAAGCCGCCGTGGCAAGCATCCTGAATAAGCATGGCCGCATCGACGGGCTTTTTAACTGCGCTGGCGGGCAGTTCCCGGCGAAACTGCGCGATATCTCGCTTAAGGGATGGGATGCGGTCGTTCGTAACAACCTGCACGGTACGTTTTTGTTCTCACGCGAATGTTTTGTGCAATGGATGGAGCACCACGGCGGCAGCATTGTGAATATGCTGGCGGACATCTGGGGAGGCTTGCCGGGCATGGGGCATTCCGGTGCCGCGCGCGGTGGCGTTTTGACGCTGACAGAAACCGCCGCCTGTGAGTGGGGACATGCAGGGGTACGGGTCAATGCCGTGGCGCCCGGGTGGATTGCATCCGCCGGCATTGACACCTATGACGAGGATTACCGCAATGTGCTGCGTGGGTTGCGCACCAAGGTGCCGCTGCAACGCTTCGGAACCGAAGCCGAACTTTCTTCTGCCGCCGTGTATTTGCTGTCTGAAGCTGCAGGGTTCATCAGCGGCAGCGTTATCCGGGTTGACGGCGCTGTGCCCACTGCGCGGCACAGCTGGAAGCTGCAGCCGGCCGAGCGCAGCTTTGCGTACAACGGTTTTCCGCAATACCAGCCGCCCGTCACGTTTGCCGACACGCCTGCGTCGACAGTGCAGGGGGAGTAAACGTGGGCCAAAATTTTTCTCAACTGCTGTTTGAGGTGCGCGGCGAAGCCTGCCACATCACCATCAACCGCGCAGCAGAACACAACAGCATGACTGACCTGGTCATGGAAGAATTGACCCTGGCATTTCGCCAGGCCGAAGGCATGGACGGCGTACGCGCCATTGTGCTGACGGGCGCAGGTGAACAGACTTTCTGTGCCGGCGGAAAACTCAAGCCGACGGCTGACGGTTCGCCCTTTGCGCTGGAGCCTGGCCGCTTTGATAACCCGATTGCGGAGATGTTCAAGGCCCTGGACCGCTGCAACCTGCCCATCATCGCCCGTGTCAATGGCAGCGCATTCGGCGGTGGCCTGGGTTTGGTATGTGCCTGCGATTTTGCCGTGGCTGTGGACAGCGCAAAATTTGGCACGACGGAGGCGAAAGTCGGCGTTTTCCCCATGATGATCCTGCCTGTTTTGATGCGCGTGATCCCACGCCGCAGGCTGCTGGAGATGTGTTTTTTTGCGCACCGGTTCTCTGCTGTTGAGGCGCAGCAGTTCGAGATCGTGAACCAGGTGGTGCCCGCCGCCGAGCTGGACACAGCCGTCGCGGCCATGGTTGACAAGCTGGCTGCCAATTCACCTGTTGCGCTTCGAATTGGCAGGCGTGCAATTTCAGCCGTGACCGACCTGTCGTTCTCCGATGCTCTCAACCTCACGCAGGCCGTATTGCCCATACTCTCCCAGAGTGAGGACACAAAAGAAGGCATGAAGGCCTTTGCCGAACGGCGTGCGCCGGTATGGCCGGGACGGTAGGCGCGGCGACCGGCAGCAATGATGAATATGCAGAAAAAAATACTCCGCACAAAGCCCTTGCGCATTGGCTGTGCCACGGGCTTTTGGGGCGACTCGGAGGCTGGTGCGGCACAGCTTGTTTTGCACGGCGGCATTGATTACCTCGTCTTTGACTTCCTGGCTGAAATCACCATGTCCTTGCTGGCGCGCGCGCGTGCAAAATCGGCCGATGCCGGTTATGCCCCGGACTTTGTGCGCATCATTGCCTCGCTGGCAGGCGAGCTGAAGTCGCGTGGCATCAAGGTGGTGTCCAACGCCGGCGGAGTCAATCCGCGTGCTTGCGGCGAAGCCCTGGCCAGGCTGCTACAGGCACAGGGGGTTGACCTGAAAATTGCCATCGTCAAAGGCGACGATCTCTCTGCCCGGGCCGATGAATTCAGGGCCAGCGATGTGCGCGAGATGTTCAGTGGCATGGCCATGCCTGCACAATTTTTAAGCGTCAATGCCTATCTCGGCGCCCAGCCGATTGCTGCGGCACTCGATGCGGGTGCTGACATCGTCATCACCGGGCGTGTGGTGGACAGTGCCGTGACCCTGGCCCCGCTGGTGCATGAGTTCGGCTGGTCCTGGGCAGACTGGGACAAGCTGGCCGCCGGCAGCCTCGCCGGTCATGTCATCGAATGCGGAACCCAGGCCACGGGTGGCCTGTTCACCGACTGGGAACGTGTCCCCGGCTGGGACGACATGGGCTTTCCGATTGCAGAATGCGAGGCGTCGGGCGAGAGTTTTGTACTCACCAAGCCTGCCGCTACTGGAGGGCTGGTGGAGCCGGCCAGCGTGGCCGAACAGATCATCTATGAAATCGGTGATCCCTCGGCTTACCTGCTGCCCGACGTCAGCTGCGATTTCCGGAACGTGAAGCTGGTTCAGGACGGCCCGCACCGGGTCCGGATCAGCGGTGCGCGAGGCCGCCCCGCACCTGCCTCCTACAAGGTCAGTGCCACTTTCAGCGACGGCTGGCGTGTACTCAGCACCGTGATGGTTGGCGGAACAGATGCTGCGCGGAAAGCCCAGCGTGTCGGTGAATCCATCCTGCAACGCACGCGCCGCATGTTCCTTGAAAGGGGATGGGCTGACTATAGTGAAACCAGCCTGGAAGTCCTGGGTGCGGAAAGCACTTACGGCCCCCATGCGCGTACAGCGGGTGCGCGCGAAGTGGTTCTCAAGATTGCCGCCAAACATGTGTCTCGTGAGGCGCTGGAGTTGCTGGCACGCGAGATCGCCCCGTCGGCCACGGCCATGGCGCAAGGCATCACTGGTTTTGCCGCTGGCAGGGCAGCGCCGTCGCCAGTTGTGAGGCTGTTTTCTTTCCTGACGGACAGACGCCTTGTGAATGCGTCGGTCTGCGTCGACGGGAACAACCTGCCGTTTGAGGAAGTGTTCAGCTCCGGAGTTTCTGACGCTTCCGGCGACACTCCGGTCACTCCTGCATCTTCGTATGCATCGCAGGGCGCAACCCGGACTGTGCCGTTGATGCGTGTCGCGCACGGGCGTAGCGGTGACAAGGGCGATATGGCCAATATAGGCATCATTGCCCGCTCTGACGCGCTATATGCCGTGTTGTTGAAAAACCTGACTGCAGACAGCGTGCGTGACTATTTTCTACATGTAGTCAGGGGTAAGGTTTCGCGTTACAGCCTGCCCGGTTTTAACGCTCTCAACTTCACGCTTGAAAATGCATTGGGCGGCGGCGGTGTTGCATCGCTGCGTTATGACCCGCAGGGTAAAGCCCTTGCCCAGATGTTGCTGGATATACCTGTGGATGTCCCCGTGGATCTTCTTGAAAAATTGCCATGAAACCCGCAAAAAAAATACTCAAAAAAACAATAGACCCCGACGGGCAGGCTCTGGCCACCAATCCCGCCGGAAAGAGAACCCCGCGCCGTTTGCGGCGCGCGGCAGAAATTGTTGCGGCCGCGCGGGAAACCTTTCTGGACAAGGGCTTTGAGAAGGCCTCGGTCAGCGAGATCGCTGCCAAGGTCGGCGTTGTCGAGGGCCTCCTGTATTCCTACTTTCCGACCAAGCGTGACCTGCTGAATGAAGTGCTTGGCGGTATGTACGAGCCGCTCATAAGCGAAATAGAAGATGGCTTCAGCCGTCTCAAAGGGCTGCGCAGCCGATTGCGTTTCCTGATATGGCGGCACTTGCGTGTTTATGTCGAGGACCCGGGGCTCTCGCGCCTGGTGCTGCATGAGGTGCGGACACGGCCTGAATACTTCAACTCTGCGCTTCATGACCTGCATGTGCGCTACACCGCATTTTTGATGCGTACCGTGCGCGACGCGATCGCATCCGGCGAACTGCAAAAGGACACTGATGGCGAGATGATCCGCGGCATGGTCTATGGCGGCATAGAGCATCGTATGTGGGGCGTGTTGTACGGGCGCGATACCGTTGATGTTGAAGTAGCAGCCGACCGGTTTACCGACATGGTGCTCAGGGGAATCCAGCCTGCTGGTGAGCCTGAGGTGGTATCAGTTTCCGTAGCGCCCGTTGCTTCCAGCCGTGAGGACATCGAACGGCGGCTGGAGCGGCTCGAAAAATTGGTGGCTGCCGGCCCCGCTCCGGTTGCTGCGCCCGTAGCGTCAAGCCGAAAAAAGACCTCATGACCACCATACGAAAACTCTTTATTGCCAACCGCGCAGAGATCGCGCTGCGCATCGTGCGTACCGCCAGGCGCATGGACATTGCCACTGTCGTGCCCTGGCACCAGCAGGACCAGTCCGGCCCGGCGCTGGCCGAGGCTGACGAAACGGTAGAGGTGTTTGGCAGCCCGCCGGTAGCGGCCTGGCTGGATATGGACGCCATGGTGCGGGCAGCCATCGATACAGGCTGTGATGCCATTCATCCTGGCTACGGATTCCTTTCGGAAAACGCAGCTTTCGCCCAGGCGGTAGCAGATGCAGGCCTTATCTTCGTTGGCCCACCTGCTTCAGCGATCGAGTTGATGGGCGACAAGATCACCGCGCGCCGTTTTGCGGTCACGCAGGGCATGCCGGTCACGCCATCGGCCGACGAGGCGGAAGATCCGGCGAGTTTTGAAAAACGCGCACGCGCCGTTGGCTTTCCGCTGCTGGTCAAGGGAGCTGCGGGCGGTGGTGGCAAGGGCATGCAGATTGCGCGGCGAGAAGAAGAGCTTGCCCACGCCATCAGCGTCGCGCGCGCAGAAAGCCAGCGCTATTTTGGCGACGGCCGGCTGTTTGCCGAGCGTTTTGTCGAGCAGCCCCGCCATATCGAGGTGCAGGTGTTTGGCGATAGCTACGGCAAGGTTATCCACCTGGGTGAGCGTGAATGCTCGATTCAACGGCGCTTCCAGAAGCTGATTGAGGAGTCTCCTGCACCAGCGCTGCCTGTCGGTCTGCGCGACCGCATCTGCGATGCCGCTGTCAAGCTGGCTGCCGCTGCCGGTTATGTGAATGCAGGTACGGTGGAATGCATTGTGTCGCCCGATGGCGAGTTCTTCTTCCTCGAAATGAATACCCGCCTGCAGGTTGAACACCCGGTCACGGAAATGGTGACCGGGCTGGACCTGGTGGAGCTGCAGTTGCGTGTGGCGCAGGGCGAGCCGCTGCCGCTCAGGCAGGCTGATGTGCAATTCAGCGGGCACGCCATTGAATGCCGCATCCTGGCCGAGGACGCTGATGCAGGTTTTGTACCGGACACAGGCAAGGTGTTGTTGCTTGGCGCACCGGCCGGACCCGGCGTGCGCTTTGATTGTGGTGTGACCGAAGGCGCCCCCGTGACGGCCGATTTCGACTCCATGCTGGCCAAACTGGTGGTGCATGGTGCAGACCGCACGCTGGCGATCTCGCGCATGCGCAGTGCGCTCGCTGAAACCACTATGCTGGGCGTCACCATCAACAATGATTTTCTGTCGCGTGTTCTGCAGCACCCCGCATTCGCACGTGGAGAGACTGACACCGGCTTCCTGGAGCGCCACAAGGCGAACCTTGTGCCTGCCGTGTTGTCGGAGGCGGAGCGCCAGATCGTGTTGGCTGTTGCTGCCAGCGCCGCACCCGATATTTCAGCCACCCGGATTCCCGAACCCTATGCATCCATGGGTGCATGGCGCAACTGATTGTCAAGATGACCACACTTCAATTTTCAGATACGCCGGATACACGGCACCAGGCGCAGGTTCGCACCGATGCCGTGTATATAAACGGCGAGCCCGTTCAGGTTCGCAGGTCCTCCATTGGCAGTTTTATCACCACGCTGGCCGGCCGCACCGAGCGTCTGCGTGCCGTGGCTCATGGTGACACGATTTATGTACAACTCAGGGGGCGGTCGGTAAAACTCAATAAAGTTGACCCGACGCGCGCAGCAGCATCGGGTGCCGCAGGTGGTGCCGGTGCTTCACATGCACCCATGCCGGGGGTGGTGGTTTCGCTGCTGGCCAGCCTAGGCCAGCAGGTCCAGAAAGGCGATGCCCTGCTGGTCATTGAAAGCATGAAGCTGCAAATGACCATCTCCGCCAGCGTTGGCGGCGAAGTGGCCGAACTGCCACTGGCCGTTGGCCAGACCTTCCAGCGCAACGACATGCTGGTACGCCTGCAACCCGCCGGAGAAACCGTATGAGCCGGATCGTCAGCAAAATCGACACCGCATCGCCCGCCTACAAAAAAAACCATGCGGCGATGACCCAGCGGGTGGAAGCGCTGCAGTCCAGGGTGCACAAGGCACGTTTCGAGCGCCCCGAGCGCGACATTGAACGCCTGCACCGGCAGAAAAAACTCACGGTGCGAGAGCGGCTCGACCTGCTGCTTGATCCCGGCACGCCTTTTCTTGAAATCGGCACCCTGGCGGCGAACAAGGCATATGACGGTGAGGTGCAGGGCGCCGGCCAGGTGTCGGGCATAGGCATCATCCATGGGCGCGAAGTCGTCATTCATGCGGACGACCCCAGCATCAAGGGCGGCGCATGGTACCCCTTGTCGGTCAAAAAAATAGTCCGCACGCTCGATATCGCGATAGAGAACCGCCTGCCCGTCATCCACCTGTGCGACAGCGCTGGCGGTTTTTTGCCGCTGCAGTCTGAACTATTCCCTGATCGCCACGCGGCAGGCCGTATCTTTCGCAACCAGTGCACGCTGTCGAAGATGGGTGTGCCGCAGATTGCCGTGGTGCTGGGCCACTGCACGGCAGGTGGTGCCTACATCCCCGCCTTGTGCGACTACAGTGTCATTGTGCGCGGCAATGGCGGCGTTTTCCTTGGCGGGCCGCCACTGGTCAAGGCCGCGACAGGCGAAGTCGTTACTGCAGAAGCGCTCGGTGGTGCGACCATGCACACCACTGTTTCAGGTACATGCGATTACGCGGCTGACGATGAGCCGCATGCCATGGCGATTGCACGCGACATCTTTGCCAACACCTCGCCTATCCCCAAGCAGGCGATTGACCGCATCGAAGCCGAAGCACCTTTTTATGACCCGAAAGAGCTGTACGGCATAGTGCCCACTGACTGGAAAACCGGTTTTGACATGCGCGAAGTCATTGCCCGCGTGGTGGACGGCAGCCAGTTCCACGAGTACCAGCCCGACTACGGTACCACCATGATCTGCGGTTACGCCCGCATCTGGGGTTGCAAGGTCGGCATCCTTGCCAACAACGGCGTGTTGTTCAATGACAGTTCGCTCAAGGCTGCACACTTCATGCGCCTTTGCGACCGGGACCGCACACCGCTGGTATTTTTGCAGAACATCACCGGCTACATGGTGGGTCGTGAATATGAGGAGCGCGGCATTACCAAGGACGGCGCCAAAATGATCATGACGCAGGTTGGGTGCACGGTGCCCAAGTTCACGGTGATTGTGGGCGGCTCCTTCGGCGCTGGTAACTACGGCATGTGCGGGCGCGCCTTTGACGGCCGCTTCCTGTGGATGTGGCCGCAGTCGCAGATCGCCGTGATGGGCGCAGAGCAGGCCGCCAATACCCTGGCAGACGTGAAGATACGCCAGCTGCAGCGCAAGGGCCATGAGCTCAACGCCGAAGAAATCGCCGCCATTCGCGACCCGGTGCTGGCCAGCTTTGAAGCCGAAAGTGATGCCTACTACTCAACATCCGAGATGTGGGACGACGGCATCCTGGACCCGGTGGATACCCGCAATGCGCTGGGCATGGCCATCGTGTCGTCGTTGAATGCGCCATTCGGCGAGATGGGCTACGGCGTGCTCAGGCTGTAACCTCCCGTCGCTCCGAGCCAGAAATTTCCCCGGGAGCTTTCATGATTGCCGTAGATGACTACTCAACCATAGGCGAAACATTTTTTCGGGCTGCCGAAAAGTATGCGGACAAGTCCTTCCTCGCGGTGCCGGCCAACGCCGCCCGCGCCTACTACCCGGTGGGAGAGGAAATTGCCTACGGCGAGGCAGCAAAGACGGTGCGGGGGCTGATGCAGGCGTATGCCGCCGCAGGCTATGGGGTTGGCCACCGCATAGCCTTGTTGCTGGAGAACCGGCCCGAGCATATGCTGCACAAGCTGGCCATGAACGCATTGGGAATTTGTTGCGTACCGCTCAATCCCGATCACCGTCCGCGTGAGCTGGCCTATGTGCTGGACCATGCCAACGTGGACCTGGTCGTGGTGCTTGCTTCACTCGATGCGCAGTTGCACCAGGGCATGGATCAGGCCGGTCGCAGCAAGCCACTGGTCGTGTTGTTTGAAAACTTCGCGGCAGGTCTTCCTCCTGCGGCGCGCAAGGCGGAATCCATCAGGCCAGACCAGGCAACCGCAGCCAGCATCCTGTACACCTCGGGTACCACCGGGCGCCCCAAAGGCTGTGTCCTGTCTCATGGCTATGAGCTGGCTGGCGGTGCCTGGTACTCAACGCGCGGTGGTCTTGCGACATTCGGTGAAGCCTGCGAGCGCATCTATAACCCGCTGCCCTTGTTTCACGTCAACGCCTCCATTTTTTCTTTTTACTGCGCCATGCTTAAGGGCAACTGCCAGGTGCAAACCGATCGTTTCCAGCCCTCGCGCTGGTGGACCGAGGTGTACGAGTCAAAAGCATCCGTGGTGCACTACCTCGGTGTGGTCGTACCCATGTTGCTGAGCCAGGACCCACACCCACATGAGCGCGATCATTGCGTTCGCTTTGCCATAGGTGCCGGTGTCGAACCGCAACGTCACAGGGCGTTTGAAGAGCGCTTCGGCTTTCCGCTGCTTGAAATCTGGGGCATGACCGAGATGGTTCGCGCCATCGTAGACAACCAGTTGCCACGCGAGGTTGGAACGCGCGCCTTTGGTCGCGTCACGCCGGGTGTTGAGGTGCGGGTGGTTGATGACAGCGATGTGGATGTGCCGGTCGGCCAGGAAGGTGAAATGATCGTGCGCCATAGCGCAGCCACACCGCGCAAGCATTTTTTCAGCGCTTACCTGGACGATGACGCCGCAACAGAGGCCTCCTGGCGCGGCGGCTGGTTTCATACCGGCGACATCATCACGCGTGACGCCACCGGCCTGCTGCGTTTTGTCGACCGGCGCAAGAACATCATCCGTCGGTCAGGTGAAAACATCGCCGCGGCCGAAGTCGAGGCCTTGCTGCAGGCGCATCCGTTGGTTGCGCAAGTCGCCGTGCTGGCTGTAAAAGACGAGGTGCGTGAAGAGGAAGTACTTGCCTGCGTGGTTCTCAAGAACAAGCCTGCAGACCCGGCCGCCGTTGCCAGGGTGTTGTTTGACCACTGCAACGCCAATCTCGCGTACTACAAGGCGCCGGGCTGGCTGTATTTGACCGACAGCATCCCGACCACCGCAACGCAAAAGATCCAGAAGCACCAGATATTCGAACCCGGCCTGGATCCACGCACCTTGCCCGGCATGATGGATTTGCGTGCCCTCAAAAAACGCGACGCCCGGCCGGTGGCCACCCAGCAGGCTTCTGCAGCCTGAAACTTCTTCCAGGTTCCTTATGCCGTTACCCAAAATTTTCGAGAATGCGCTGTCCATACCCGCTATTGGCTCGCCCATGTTTTTGGTGTCCTTTCCGCCGCTGGTCACCGCCCAGTGCAAGGCGGGCATTGTCGGTACCTTCCCGCATGTCAATGCACGCACGTCTGGGCAGTTCGACCAGTGGTTGACAGACATTGAAACCGGCCTGGCCGCACACGGTGCCGCCAACCCGTCCGCCGTTGTGGCCCCCTACGGTGTCAACCTCATCGTTCACCGTACCAATGTCCGTTTTGAGCCCGACCTGGCGCTTGTCGTCAAACATCGCGTGCCCTTTGTCATTACCTGCCTGGGCCATCCCGGCAAGGTGGTCGAGGCTGTGCACGCCTATGGCGGAACGGTGTTCTGCGACGTGACCAGTGCAGCGCATGCCCGCAAGTCTGTTGACGCGGGTGTGGATGGACTTATCTGTGTAGGCGCTGGCGCGGGTGGTCATGCCTCGAACCAGAGCGCGTTCTCGCTGGTTCGCGAGATACGCGAATTCTGGGACGGTTGCCTGGTGTTGGGCGGCGGTATCAATGACGGCCGCCAGATACGCGCAGCTGAAGTTCTGGGCGCCGACCTTGTCTATATGGGCACACGCTTCATTGCCACGCAGGAGTCGAATGCGCAGCAGGAATTCAAGCAGATGGTGATAGACAGCGCCGTGTCCGACCTGGTCTACACAGACAGGTTGTCCGGCGTGCACGCCAATTTTCTCAAGCCTTCGCTTGAAAAATGGGGCATAGACGTTGCAACGCTGCCGCCCAAGACGCCGGATATTTCATCCCTTACAGACACCACGGCAAAACTCTGGAAGGACCTGTGGAGTGCGGGACAGGGCATTGCCACCATTCACGATTTACCCACGGTGGCAACGCTGGCCTCGCGCATCGCCGATCAATATGTTGCGGCCTGCAAGCTGGGTCGCAGCGTTGCGGTGCGGCACCCTGTGGCGACGGCTTGAACCCACTGTCGCAACCCATGCAGCCCATTGATTTTTACTTCGATTTCGCGTCGCCTTATGGCTACTTCATGTCGGAGAAAATCAATGTACTGGCTGCGGAGCACGGTCGCACGGTCACCTGGCGGCCTATCCTTCTCTTTGCGGCCTTGCGCTCACTGGGCCTGCCGCCGCCGTTTGAACACCCGGTCAAGCTTGAGTACATTACTGCAGACTTTGCGCGCTCGGCCGCATTTCTGAGTGTGGACTACAGTCTCCCGCCAGCCTTCCCGGCGCTGACACAGCACGCCGCACGCGCTTTCTACCTGTTGAATGAAAAGGTGCCGGTCGCTGCAGTTCCCTTTGCGCAAGATGTGCTGCGTGGCTACTTTCGGGATGGCCGCGATATTTCAGACATTGACGTCATTGCCCAAATGGTTTGTGGGCAAACCGGAAGACTGGGCAGCGCTACTGGCGTTCGGGGTCTTCTCAAAACCGGCGCAGCCAGAGCGCTGCTGCAGAACGCCATCACCGCAGCAGTTGAGAAGAAAGTCTTTGGTTCACCTTTTATTGTCATTGACGAGGAGTCCTTCTTCGGAGTGGACAGATTGCCGCAAATCGCTAAAAAACTCGCAGAGGCCTGAACCGGCGACGACACCACAACAGGAGATACGCATGAAGCCCAACCTTGTCACCACCGAAACCGTAGGTCATGTCGGCCTCATGCGCTTCAACAATCCCGAAGAGCTCAACACCCTGCACATACCCATGCTGCTGGCGATGGAAGATGCGCTGACCGCCCTGGAGCGCGACCGCAATGTGCGTGTGATCGTTGTCACCGGTGTCAACGACAAGGCCTTTATTGCCGGCGGAAACATCAAGGACCTGAATGCCAGGCGTGCTCTGCAGCACTACAACGAGTTCTCTGAAACCCTGCACCGGGTGTTCAGGCGATTTGAGGTGTGCAACAAGCCCACGATTGCCGCGGTCAACGGCTGGGCGCTGGGCGGCGGCATGGAATTCATGCTGACCATAGACATTCGTTTGATGGCTAGCGAAGCCAGAATAGGCTTGCCCGAAATCAAGCTCGGCATCTTTCCCGGTGGCGGCGGCTCGCAGCGCCTGATGCGCCAGCTCCCCTTGTGCCAGGCCAAGCTGCTGATGTTTACCGGTGACTTCTTGAATGCCGAAGAAGCCGTCGCGATGGGTTTGGTCAACCAGTCGGTGCCACGAGCGCAGTTGCTGGATGAGTCCCTCAAGCTCGCCCATCGTATCGCCGAAAAATCACCGCTTGCTCTCAAGTTCCTCAAAAGCTCCATGCTGCACGGTGCAGACATGCCGCTGACGGCAGCGCTCGCGCACGAGGCGGCAACGATCAGCCTGGTGTTCGACAGCGAAGATGCACATGAAGGATGTAGTGCATTTGTTGAGAAAAGAGCAGCTGTTTTTCAGGGGAAATAAGCGCAGGGGAAAACTCCATTGAAACGCGTTTATTCGTATCTTTTTCCCGTTTCCAGGAGCTGCGGTGTGCCGATAACCTCGTTGAGACCGTCGAAATCAAGCATCTGTGATTGCCATGGCTCGGTGGTCTGGTTCTGGTGAAGGCTGCCGTAGTAAGCCTGTAGCGTGTGCGTCACGGCCCGCACGGTTCCACCGGGGAATATGACAATCCGGAAGCCGCGCTGTCCCAGCTGGCTTGCACTTTGTACGGGTGTCTTGCCACCTTCAACCATGTTTGCCAGCAGCGGTACCCGTGATGCGAACCGGCCGCAGGCTGCGTCCATTTGCTCCGGCGTGCGAAGTGCTTCTATAAACAGGGCATCCACACCGCATTCCAGGTAGCGCTCGGCACGCTCAAGCGCGCTTTCCAGTCCTTCGGTCGCCACGGCATCCGTGCGGGCGAGAATCAGGGTTGACGCGGACCGCCGTGCATCCACTGCGGCCTTGAGCTTGCCCACCATTTCCTGCGTTGCAATCACTGACTTGCCATCGAGATGACCGCAGCGTTTGGGAAAGGTCTGATCCTCCAGCTGGATCATGGCCGCTCCAGCGCGTTCAAACCCCTGGACCGTGCGCATGACATTGAGTGCATTGCCAAAACCAGTGTCCGCATCAACGATGACAGGGGTATCGACCCGCTCCGTGATGTGGGAGAGCGCCTGCTGCACTTCTGCGTAGCTGGTAAGGCCAACGTCGGAGCGGCCAAGCATCGTATAGGCGATGGATGCGCCTGAAAGATACAGTGCTTCGAAGCCGGCCTGCTGCGCGACCAGCGCGCTGAGTGCGTCATAGACGCCGGGAGCCAGCAACGGCGATGGTTGTGCCAGGCGTTTTTTCAGGTTCAGGCGAGTCATGCGGACTCCTCCAGTGATTTGATGATTGTTGCGGCTGCGATAGCCCCGCCGGCAACGGCGCTGAGAAGACCGTTGCCTGAAAGGTAACCCCAGACTGCGTTGCCCGACACGCCGCGCGCCGCGCCACCTGCCGCCAGCAGGTTTGAAAACGCAGAACCGTCTGTGCGCAGCACGCGGCAATTGCCGTCGACGTCCAGTCCGCCCTGTGTGTGAAACAAGGCGCCAGTGACCTTGACAGCGAAATAGGGGGCTTGCAGCGACCGCATGAAACTGCGGCCGTGGGCATTGATGATGCCCGGAGCGATATCGTCCAGTGTTTTTTCCAGCACGGAAGTCTCACAGCCGATCAAGGCTGCAAGCGAAGCCATATCCGGACAGGACTTGAGCGCGCCTGCGCTTTCTGCATCCCCGAAATCAGGGAAGGTACGGGCCAGGTCCAGCGTTGCCTGGTCAAACACATTCCATGCAATGCCGCCAGGCTGGGCCAGGACCTGTACCGATGCCTCGGAGTAGCCATGGGATTCATCGTGAAAGCGCTCGCCGCGAGCGTTGATCTGTACGCCGCCATCCATCATGAGCGCCCAGCTGATCAGCGCGCCTTGAGGCACCGCCCATGACCCGTGCCCCTGGTAACCGCCAAGATCGGCCAGGCGTGCCCCAAGCTGTTGGCCCCAGGTGATGGCCGAGCCGTCATTGCCGGCATGGCCTGCAAAGGTGGCATCCCGCATTTCAGGCAGCAATTGCGCCACCATTTCCCGGTTGCCGCCAAAGCCGTTGCAGGCCAGGACGATGTAGCGGCAGGCTACCCGCTCGATGGTGCCATTCGGCCGCTCGTAGCCTACGCCAAGCACCTGGTCGTTTGCATCCAGCCACAACTCGCGGACCAGCGACTCTGTCAGCAGTGTTGCGCCGCTGTTGCCGGCGGCACGTTCAAGCTGTGCCATAAGGGCTAAGCCGGTACGCTCATGCACGGCATGCATGCGCCGCACGCTATGGCCCGGGTACAGAAAACCATCCAGTACCTCAAACCTTATGCCGTGCACTTGTTGCAGAAGGTCCAGTGCAGGCCCGATGGCGCTAGCATATGCAAGTACCAGGTGCGCAGCAGCCGTGCCCCGGGTTTTTGCAAGAATGTCAGCGGCGAACAGGGCCACGCTGTCGTCAATGCCTTCGGCCTTCTGGACGGCGGTGCCCGCTGCTGGAATGAACCCCGAGGACAGCGCAGTGGATCCGCTGGGCGATGCATCGCGCTCCAGCACCACGCAGTCAATGCCCGACTCACGCAGGGCGATGGCAGTCATCAGGCCGCAGGCGCCCGCGCCCACAATGACCACCGGCACCTCGAAATCCGCGGCCATTGACGATGCGCGAACGATGCCTGGCTGGCGTATTTTCCGGCCTTGCTGGTAGGCGCTCATGCCTGCAACAGCTTTACCAGTGCATCACAATCCAGCACGTCTGCAACGGTGCGCATGTCCGCAATCGATGCATCGTGTGTTTCCTGTCTGAAGGCGGCACAGCCATCCTCAAGCACCAGCGTGTGGTATTCCCGCATGTGGGCATCGCGCACGGTGCTTGCGACCCCGCCATTGGTAACAATGCCGCAAACCACCACGGTGTCCATTCCGGCGTGCCGCAGTACCCAGTCAAGCTGGGTGTTGAAGAAGGCGGAGTAGGCGACCTTGCAGACGCTTACGTCCACCAGCGGCGCAATCTCGTTCACACAGGCTTGCCCGTGACTGCCTGGGGCAAAGTCACCGCGGCGAAGAAATGGCCGCAGAGCCAGCAGGTGCGGTGAGATGAGGGGCTCGCCTTTTGCGTCAGGCCACAAGGTGAACTGGCTGGCCGCCACCATGCCGCCACAGGCTTTCAGCGCTTTGGCGACGCGTGCCACCCTGGGCGGCAATGCGAGTGCCTGCGGGCTGGTCGCGCCACCTCGTGCATAAGCGCCATCGGGTGCCAGGAAATCGTTCTGCAGGTCAATGATGAGCAGGGCCGTAGAGGCCGGGTTGATCTTGTTCATGATGCGTTGATGAGAAGGTTGCCCAGCGTATCGACACGTGCGGAAAAGCCGGGCTCAAGCCACACCGTGGTATCAGGTTGCTCCAGGATGGCCGGGCCCGTCACCTGGGCATGGACAGGCAGGGAGAGGCGGGCGTAACGCACCGCATCCCACCATTGGCCTGCGTGGTACACACGCTGCGTGCCGAGAGGTTCGGTTGAACCCGTGCCCTCGGGTGCCAGCACCGAAAGGTCAAATTTCGGCCGTACGCCTATACGTGCATAGCGCAGGTTCATTACGCGGACAGGAATGCCTTCAAGGATGCGACCGAATGCGCTGCGGTAAGCGGCTTCAAATGCGGCCGTCAGTCCGGCCCTGTCGAGATGTTCGGCTTGTACCTGCACCGCCACTGTGTGGGTCTGGCCTGCATAAAGCATGTCGAACTCGATGCGCTGCGTGACTTCCGCGAAACGCACACCTGCCGAATCAAGCCGCGCCTGACATTGTTGCCCGAGCTGTTCCACCCGGTGGCGGACATCGTTCATGTCCAGGTCGCCCAGCGCGCGGTTGAGTGTTTGCACGGCGTCATGGCGCATGTCTGCCATCACGCAGCCCAGTGCGGAAGTGACGCCGGGGTAACGCGGCACGATGCCGGTGGTGACGCCAACCTCGCGCATCATGGCGCATACATGCAATGCACCCCCTCCACCGAAAGGCATGTAGGCAAACTGGCGCGGATCATGTCCGCGCTCGATGGACACCACACGAATGGCGCCTGCCATACGGGCATTTGCCACGGTCAGGATAGCTTCTGCGGCGGCCATCACGTCCAGCCCCAGGGGGCGCGCCACGTGCTCGTCCACCGCCGCGCGGGCCTTTTCGCCGTCCATGGCTGCAAGCAGCCCGCCGCCCAGCGGGCGATCCGCGGCAATGCGCCCCAGCAACACATTGGCATCCGTGACCGTGGGACGCGTGTTGCCGCGCCCGTAGCAAGCCGGGCCCGGCACGCTGCCTGCCGATTCGGGGCCGACCTGCAACATGCCGCTGGCATCAACCGATGCAATCGAGCCGCCGCCGGCGCCTATGGTTTCGATCTGGATCATGGGCGAGCGGACCACCATGCCGAAATCGATGGATGTCTGCGCTGCAAGCGAGGCCTGGCCGTTTGCGACCAGCGAGACGTCAAATGATGTGCCGCCCATGTCGCCGGTGATGGCATTGGGGAAACCCGCGGCGCGGGCAATGGCCGCGCAGGCGATAACGCCCGCAGCCGGTCCCGAGAGTGCGGTGCGGACCGGCACGTCGCAGGCCGTGGTGCGCGACATCACGCCGCCGTTGCTCTGGACAATCAGGAGCTCGCCGCCAAAGCCTTGGGCACGCAGGTCGCCCTCAAGGCGCGTGAGGTAGCTTCCCACCACCGGCTGGAGCGCCGCATTGAGTGTGGCGGTCGAGCAGCGCTCGAATTCACGAATCTCGGGCAGCACTTCACTGGCTGCCGTGACATAGGCATTCGGCCAGACCTCGCGCACGGCCTGAACCGCCGCCTGCTCGTTCGCCGGATTGGCATAGGTGTTGATGAAGAAAACGCAAACTGCTTCGCAACCTGCCGCCAGCAGCGCCTTCGCCTGCTCACGCACCTGCTCCAGGTTGACGGGAGTGTGTATGCTGCCGTCGGCCAGCACCCGTTCGTCGACTTCCAGCCGGAACGGGCGTGGGACTATGGGTTCGAAGCTGCCGCGCAGACCCCATGTCTGTGGGCGGTCCCGCCGCCGCATTTCCAGCACATCACGAAAACCGCGTGTTGTGATGATGCCGGTGCGCGCCACCTTGCGTTCGAGCAGCGCGTTGGTGCCCACGGTGGTGCCATGGACGATGGTGGCTA
This sequence comes from Polaromonas aquatica, assembly GCF_042659145.1. Classification (NCBI taxonomy): domain Bacteria; kingdom Pseudomonadati; phylum Pseudomonadota; class Betaproteobacteria; order Burkholderiales; family Comamonadaceae; genus Polaromonas; species Polaromonas aquatica. The sequence continues at coordinate 120,219 of NZ_JBHSRS010000080.1, forward strand.
TGGCGCGGGCCTGGTCTCCTTCACCGGCCTTTTTGGCCTCCGCACCTTTGGCGGCGCGCGCCTCGGTATCCACGCGTGCAATGCCGTTCATGAACCCGCGGGATTCTTCACCCCGCGTGGATGGCACCTTCACAATGCTGGCGCGGCCGCTTGCCTCGTCCAGCACAAACAGGTCGGTAAACGTACCGCCTACATCCACCCCGACCACCAGGGTACTCACCAGGTTTCCTCCGCTCATGCCCCATCTCCTGCTGTTTTCGCTTTTGTTGTGTAGCCCATGGCTGCATCGCTTTCATGCTGTTTCTTGCTGCGCTGATGCGGGTCGCCATAACCGCCGCCGCCCGGCGTCTGAAGCCGCACCCGCTCGCCGCGGCTGAGCTTGATGCCCACCATCTTGGAGGCCATGGGCGGCTCATGCCACTTGCCGGCGTTTTCGTAGCTGAAGACATTGAGGGCACCGTCACCGCCTCCGGCAATGCCCTTGGGGGCAGATCGGCCGCGTTCACCGAACACGAACACATCGGCGTCTTCTTCGAGCAACTCGATTTCATAAATCGCGCCCAGGCCGCCACGGTGTTCGCCGTCGCCGCCCGAGCCGTCGCGCAAGGCCCATTGCGTGAAACGGACCGGGTAGGCCGCCTCAAGGATTTCCAGCGGCGGTATGGTCGCGGTCGAGATGGGCGCGTTGCCGTGGTTGAGGCCGTCGCCCTGTGAATGGCCGCCATGGCCGCCGCCAAAAAAGCTGAACATCACCCAGCGCTGCCCCTTGCGTGCCGCGTCGGTGCGGTGCCCGGCCAGTGACAGTGCATTGATGGTGCCGTAGGCCTGGGCCACTGCACGTTTGGGGTCTGCCTTGGCTGCAGCGCTGAAGATCACGTCAATCATGCGCAGTATGGTCTCGGTGTAGCCGCCGACAGGACGCGGCCTTGCCGCAGAGATGACCAGGCCGTCGGGCAGTACAAAGTCCACGGCGTCGAGCACGCCCGCATTGGCCGGCACATCGGGAAAGAGATGTTTTAGTGCCACGTAGCAGGCCGCAATGGCCGTTGCACGCGAAATATTCACCGGCCCGGCACAGGCAGGTGCCGTGCGGGAAAAATCCAGCGTCAGGCGCTCACCCTTGATGGTCATGTCAAGTGCGATGGTGAGTGGTTTGTCGACCACGCCATCGTTGTCGAGCATGTCGTCAAAACTGTAGAGGCCATCGGGCAGCCCTGAGATATGCGAGCGCATCAGGCGCAATGCGCGTTGGCGCAGCTCCCCCATGGCTTGCTGCATCAAGGCATCGCCGTATTCGTCGAGTAGGCCGGCAAGGCGTTTGGCGCCAAGCTCGAGTGCCGCCAGCTGTGCGTTGAGATCGCCCCACAAGCTGTCGGGCAGGCGCGTGTTGGCTTTCAGGATGGCCAGTACGTCGTCCACCAGCACACCGTCCCGCTGTATGCGCACTGGCGGAATCTGCACCGCCTCCTGCCAGCACTCGGTTGCCGCCGGGTTGTAGTTACCGGGGACGGCACCACCTACATCGTGCCAGTGCGCTGCCGAAGCGAGATAGCAAAAGAGTTTTCCGTCGCGGAAGAATGGCCGTACCAGCTTGAAATCGTTGGCGTGCGTGCCGCCTTCATATGGGTCATTGAACAGCCAGGTATCGCCGTCTTTCATGCCGCCGCGCGGCCCGGCTGCACTGGCGGCAGCACGCACCGCGAAAGCCATGACGCCGACAAAAATGGGAAGCCCCGATTTGCCCTGCACCAGCGTATCGCCCGAGATGGCGTCATACAGGCCGTGGCAGGCATCGTGGGCCTCGGCGATGATGGGGTTGAATGCGCTACGGTACAGCGTGGCATCCATTTCGTCGGCGATTTGTTCAAGCCGGCCTTTGAGTACCGCCAGCGTGACGGGGTCCATTGACTCTATTTGTGTTTCAGACATGACTGACTTTCCTGGTTCTCATTCATTCAACCTTGATATTGCCGGCCTTGATGACCGGCCCCCATTTGCGGTTCTCGCCCTGGATGAAGCCCAGGTAGTCAGGGCCTGCCAGCGGTAGTGGCGCCATGCCAAGCTCATTCAGGCGGGCCTGCATGTCGGCTGCATTCACGATGGCCTGTATTTCAAGCTGCAGGCGCAGGGCTATTTCTGGAGGCAGGCGGGCCGGGGCGGAAATGCCGAACCATGCACCACCTGTCACGCCCGGTACAAGCTCGTTGATGGCCGGGACGTCGGGGAATGTTTTGCTGCGTTTGTCGCCGGTAACAGCCAAAAGCCTGAGCTTGCCGCTGCGGATATAACCGGTAGCCGTGACCAGGCTTTCGAATAACCCGTCGAGCTGCCCTCCCATGAGGTCAATGATTGCCGGCCCCGACCCCTTGTAGGGTACATGGACCATGTCAATACCGGTGGCCTGTTTGAGCAATTCGCCGGTTAGAAACCCGGCGCTCCCGATGCCGGCAGATGCGTAGTTCAGCACGCCCGGCTTGCTGTGGGCGAGGGCAATGAATTCGGTGAGGGTCTTTGCGGGGTGGTTGGCGCGTACGACGAAACCGTTGGGGAAAGTGCCAAGCAGCACCACGTGGGTAAAGTCACTGATCGGGTCATAGGGCATGCCGGTCCGCATCAGCGGCCCCGGAGCGATTGCCGGGTTGGCCGCGACCACCAGCGTGTACCCGTCGGGGGCGGATTTTGCGACGAGGTCGGTCCCCAACACCGAGCCCGCCCCGGCCTTGTTCTCGACCACCACAGGTGCCTTCAGCGCATCTGACAGGCGCTGGCCTATCAGCCTGGCAACCACGTCGGTCGAGCCCCCGGGGGCGAACGGAACGACAAGCCTGATGCTGCGCGCGGGGTAGGCCTGCGCAAAAGCGCTATGGGCAAAGAGCAGGCTCATGGCACTGCCGGCAGCCGCTGCGCGCAGCAGGGTCCTGCGTGTAGACTCATTGCTCATGACTGTTTCTTCCCAGGTATTGATAGTGGGCGCAGGGCCGGTTGGCTTGACGGCTGCCCTTGCGCTGGTCGATGCCGGTGTTGCCGTGCAAGTGCTGGAAGCCGCCGGCGGTATCGCCGAAGACCTGCGGGCTTCCACCTTTCACCCGCCTACGCTGGACATGCTGGATGCCTACGGCATCACGCCCATCCTGATTGCGCAGGGACTGGTTTGCCCTCATTGGCAGGTGCGCATGCATCCGGGGGGCGATCACGCGCGTTTTGATTTGTCGGTGCTGTCTGACCTGACGGCCCATCCCTATCGGCTGCAATGCGAACAGTACAAGCTTTCGCGAGCCTTGCTTGCACGTCTGGCGGACTATCCGCATGCAAGCGTGCACTTTGATGCAATGCTGGAAACCGTCTCGCAGGACAGTGGCGGGGTGAATGCTGAAGTCAGGTTTGCCGATGGCCGTCGGACCTTGCGCGGTGCCTGGCTGATCGGTGCCGATGGTGCCCGCAGCGTTGTGCGCAAGGCACTGGGGGTCAGTTTTGAGGGTGAAAGTTATCCCGAAACCACCATTCTTGCCACCACCGATTTTCCCTTCGAGCAGCATCTTGCGGGCCTGTCCAACGTTACCTACTGCTGGCAGGCGGGTGCGGGCAATTTCAGCCTGCTCAAGGTTCCGGGGCGCTGGCGTGTATCCATCTATCCGGATGAGGGCCGTTCGGTTGAAGATGCCTTGAAACCCGATGCCATTGAAGCGGCCCTTCAGGCCATCGTGCCATCGCCTGAACCGTATCGGGTGTTTGAAGTCCGGCCCTATCGTGTGCACCAGCGCATCGCGTCGTCCTATGGCGCCGGGCGCATCTGGCTGGCGGGAGATGCCGCGCACCTCAACAGCCCGGCGGGCGGCATGGGCATGAACGGCGGCATCCATGACGCGCTCAACCTTGCCGACAAGCTTTCCCGGGTGTTGCGTGGCGAGCCGGCCGAGCTGCTTAAACGCTACGAACGGCAACGCCGGCCGGTGGCGCTGGACCAGATACTCAAGCAGGCCGACGCCAACCGTGCCCGCATGCGTGAACGCGACCCGGCTGCGCGATTGGCTGCTCTTCAAAAACTCCAGGCTATCGCAGAACAACCCGCTGCATTGCGGGCGCACCTGGTGCGTACCTCGATGATTGAGGGGCTGCGCCAGTCCGAAGGCATTTTGTAGTGTCTTCATGCGCCTTGTCCCAACAGGTGGCGCCAGTTTGCCTGGGGCGACAGCATGTCCCGCAATAATGTCGCGGCTGGTGTTTCAGGCTGAACCCGGCACTGCATGGCCCAGGACAGGCATAGATTGGATGAAAGAACGGGTACCGGCAGTGCGCGCAGCGACATCAGGCGCAGGGTTGGCATGCCTGTGCCGCTCATGAGCACTGCATCGCAGTCATGAATATCCAGCCTGTCAAATACCTCCTGCACTGCAGCAGTTTTCAGCTTGTAGATATTGCGTGTGTCGAGTAATTCGCTGGGTAAACCTGCAGAGGCCGTCAGCGTCAGGCCGCAATTTCGCCAGTAGGTTTTCCCGGCATCCGACAACCAGGTCGGGTACGGCGCAATCAGTGCAATGCGACGTGCATTCAGTACTTCCAGGGCGTGCCTGATGGACTGCGCAGCAGAAAGTACCGGATAACCGCACCTGGCGGAGGCCATCTGCAGGCGGGTTGCCTCCTCGTCGGGGCCGACAAGATAGCTTGAACCTGTGCACGCGAAGCCGGCAACCTGCAGCGGCGCCACGTCAAACTGCGCGAGGCTCCTGTCAATCCCATCAAGATAGTCCACCAGACGCTGACGCGAATCGGGTGAACTGCTGGTCATGCGTGACGTCAGCAATGTGTGATTTGCCCCGAGCAGTGCCTGCATCTCGGGTTCTACCGTGGTATTGGCCTGGGGCACGGTAATGCCCATAACGGGGCCATACTCGGGCATGCCTGCTGCTTCAGGCATCGGTTTTCTCCGAACCCTGCGCCATCTTCAGTAAAAACTCAGGCGCCGGCTCGCATGCGATCGGTTCAAGCCGGCCTTTGAGTACCGCCAGGGTAACGGGGGCCATGGCGCCAGCAGGTCCGGGTTTCCTCGGCCGTATGTCCATGGGTCAGTCCACCTTTGCGCCGCTGCTTTTGACGACCTTGGCCCACTTGTCGATCTCCCGCTTGAGGTGGGCAGAGAACTCGGCCTGGGTCGAGCCGACTGGTTCAGCGCCCAGCGCAGCCAGTTTTTCGCGAACGTCGGGCAGGCGCAGTATGCGCTGGACCTCGGTCGAGAGTTTGGAGACAACCGGTTGCGGTGTTCCCTTGGGGGCAAAAAGGCCGGACCAGGCATCGGCGTAAAACCCGGGATAGCTTTCGGCAATCGTCGGCAGGTCCGGCAGCGCTGGTGAGCGGTGCAGGCTGGTCAGGGCGATAGCCCGCAACTTGCCGGCTTTGACATGTGGAAGGGCGGACGGCAGACCGTCCATCATGACCTGCACCTGGCCGGCCAGCAGGTCCGATACCGCGGGTGCACTGCCTTTGTAAGGCACATGCGTAATGTCAATATCGGCAGCGGACTTGAGCATTTCCATGCCAAGGTGCGCTGCAGTGCCATTGCCAAGCGATGCATAGTTGAGCTTTCCGGGCTCCCGTTTCGCCAGCGCCACCAGTTCCGCGAGATTGCGGGCGGGTACGGAAGCATGAACCACGACCACATTCGGCACCACCGCGACCTGGCTGATCGGCACAAAATCGGCGACGGGATCGTAGGGCATCTTGCTGTAAAGCGAGGTATTGATTGCGTGCGAGCCGGTCACGCCCATCACCAGCGTGTAGCCGTCCGGCGCCGATTTGGCGACGATGTCGGAACCCACGTTGCCGCCCGCGCCTGCGCGGTTGTCTACAAGAACAGGCTGGCCCCATTTCTCACTCATCCTGGTAGCTACGAGGCGCGCAGCCGCATCGGTGGCACCGCCTGGCGGGAACGGGACGACGATCCGGATGGCCTTGTTGGGGAAATCTGTGGCCTGTGCAATGGCGGCCAATGGCAGGCAGACCAAAAGCCCTGCGGCGAGATGCTGTAACAGTTTCATGGATGGGCAGCCGTGGAGGCCGGGAGTGTTTTAAAGGGCGCGGACGCAGGGTCAGCGGGCGAAGGCCTGGGCAGCAGTTGCTGCCACAGTGAACGCAGCTCAATGCCGGGAGGGGACTCGAGCAAGGCGGTGCAGAACTCGGTCGCGCGCCCGGTCGAAATGCTGTGGGCGGCGTAGCGCTGGAACTTCTCGCAAAGGGCTGCGCGGTCCAGCGGCTGACTGGCGTCCCCGGCAATGGTGCCAACAGACTCCTGCAGGGGGCCACTTCCGCTCTGCACCAGCAGTGTTGCACCGCGTTGCCGGCGTGCAGTCAGGTCCGGGTCAACCTGCAGCACGACCAGGGCCTCCAGACGGCGCAACTCCGGGTCGTTGAAATGCGCAGTAGCATAGACGGGCGGGTCGATGTTTCCGAAGCGCAACATGGCCGCAACACCGAACGACAGGCTGAACTGGGCCTGGATGGGCGTCAGCGGCGCGCGGTTGCCGCAATAAACAGTGGCTTCCTCATACACGGTGAGGACGATGCTGCGTATGTCCTGGGTGCCGGAGTGGAGTTGCTCTCGTATGCGCAGGGCCGCCACAGCCCCGTAATGCACATGGCGCACGGCGGCAAAGGGCTTGAAATAGGCATCCAGCAGCAGCATGACAGCGGGCGCAGGAAGCGGCTGAGGCGTAGCGGCTGCATGTGCGCCTGCATAGTGTGCAAGCGCATCGTGCGGCGCGTCGACACCGGCTGCGCTGGCGAAGGCGGCTTGCAAACCCAGCAGGGCGCTATGCGCAAGATAGGTATTGCGTGCAGTGCGGCCTGCCACCACTGGCAGGTAAAGGCTGGTCGGGAGCTGGCAGGCTACGATATTGACCGCCTGCATGATGCCCGTCGCGGGCAACCCCATCAGGCGAGCCACGCCGGCCGCGACGCCCAGTGCCGGCCAGTTGCCATCGACATGCATGCCTGGCCGAATGCGAAGCCAGGCACCTGCACGTGCACCAACTTCGTAGCCCAGAACGAACGCGTCCGTGAACGCCCCCAGGCTTGCGCCAAGCTGCAAGCCCAGTGGCAGCAAGGCGGCGACCAGCGGCACGCCTGGCCGGCCGTGGGCCAGCGCATGGCCTTCACAGGCTTCGTCCCAGGTTGCGGCCATGGCCAAAACCTGGGTTGCACCGTGCATCGCCATCCCCCTGCCTTCGGGGAAACAAAAAGCACCTGGTTCGAGTCTGGAAAATCCAGTTTCCAGTTGCTGCACTTCATCCGCCCGGCGGCCTGCGAGTGCACAGCCCAGCGTATCCAGCAGCAGGCGGCGTGCCTGTAAGGAGGCCGCAGGCGGGGTCGGCCTGCCTGCGTGCAGTGCAATGACCTCACGCAGGACCTGGAGATGGGCGTCCCAAGTGAGGGGTGCTTTCGGCTCGGCGTACAGGCAGTCAGCTGGCATGTGTATCCCGGCCAAACTGCCGCCTTAGCTGATTCATCAGGCCACCGTTGCGCACCATGTCCATCAGGAACTCGGAGATGGGCTCGCAAGCCAGTTGCTTGCCGGCGCTTGAGGTTACGATGGGCCGGTTTGCGTTGCTGGTGGCCAGGGTAATCTCTTCGGCTTCCTCCAGCAATGCTGCTTCCGGGCAGGTCAACAGCAGTAGCCCGACATTAAAGGCATTGCGAAAATACAGGCCGCTGAACGAGGGCGCTATCACCGCTGCAACGCCAAGCCTGACCAGTACCGCGGCTGCCTGTTCCCGGGATGAACCGATGCCAAAGTTGGGTCCGGCCACGATGACATCGCCGGCCCGTGCCTGGTTCGCGAATTCCGGGCGAATCGACTCCAGGCAATAACGGGCAATGGTGTCGATGCCGTGTTTCATGGCGTGACCGGGGGCCAGGACATCGGTGTCGATGTCCGCCCCAAGCTTCCAGACGCGATGCCGGGCCACGGACCGGGATGCGGGAGAAGGTGTTGGTTCGGGCATTGCGGGCTTCATGCAAGCATCTCGCGGGGGTCAGTGATCATGCCGCGCAAAGCCGATGCGGCGACGGTGTAGGGGGATGCCAGGTAGACCTGCGCTGTTGCGGAACCCATGCGGCCCTTGAAGTTTCGGGCCGTGCTCGAAATCACCGTGGCGTTGTCGTTGATGGTTGCGCCATAACCCGCACAGGCACCGCAAGCGGTTGGGAAAAGCTCGGCGCCGGCATCAAGTAACACCTGCAATATGCCTTCCTGTTGCGCAGCGATCTGGTCTTTTTGGCTTGCCGGCGCAACCATCAGCCGCACGCCGGCTGCCACGCGCTGGCCATGCAACACTTCGGCGGCTGCTCGCAGGTCATCCAGCTTTGCGCCGGTGCAGGCACCTATATAGGCCACGTCGACCCGGGTACCCTGGTAGCAGCCCACCACATCGGCATTGGCGGGGCTGTGTGGTGCCGCTACAAATGGCGAAAGCGTGCTCGCATCAAATGTATGGCGGGTGTGCGGCGCGGCGTCATCGGTATGCCAGTGCGTCAAATCTCCGGCTTCGACACCCGCATCTTTCAGCCACGACCTGGTGGTTTCATCGGGTGCTATCAGCCCAACCTGGGCGCCGAGTTCTGCGCTCATATTGGAGAGCGTCATGCGCTCCTGCATGGACAGGGCTTTGACGGCAGGGCCACAAAATTCCACGGCCTGGTACTGCCCGCCATTCATGCCGAAGCGGCCCACCATGTGCAGCATCATGTCCTTGGCGCAAACGCCCCGATGCAGTTTTCCATCCCAGTGCATCCGGATGGTGTGGGGCACGCGCAACCAGATTTCCCCGGTTACCACGACACCCAGCATTTCGGTGCTGCCGATGCCAAACATGTAGGCGCCGAATGCCCCGCCGGTTGGGGAATGCGAGTCGCCCCCGACGCAGAACATGCCGGGACGGATGTGGCCATGCTGGGGTACCACCACGTGGCAGATACCCTGGCTGTCGTACACATGGGGCAGCTCCTGCTCCCGGGCCCAGTCGCGTGCGATGCGAACGATCTTGCGCGACTCTTCATCGCGCTCCGGCACGTAGTGGTCCATCACCAGCACCACGTGCGACTTGTCCCAGATTTCTGCGCCCAGTTCTTCAAGCATGGGCTTGAGCCGGCGCGGGCCGGACGAGTCGTGAAACATCGCCAGGTCGACCTTGCACGTCACGATATCGCCGGGCGTGACAGACGACAGGCCGGCCGCGTGCGCGATCAGCTTTTGGGCCAGGGTTTGGGCAACAGGTATTGGCATATTCATTCCGGTTTGGCTCCAGAGAACTTCACGACCTTGCCCCAACGCAGGATTTCAGCCTGCACAAACTTCGAGAATTCATCGGGTGAATTACCGACGGGAACGGCACCTTCCGTATCAAGCCGCTTGCGCACTTCAGCCGTTGCAATGGCCTGCCGGGCTGCGTCGCTGATGCGCCTGGCCAGGTCGGGGCTCATGTGCGCAGGGCCAAACAGGCCAAACCAGGCGCTGGACTCGTAACCCGGCAATACTTCAGAAATGGCCTGAACATCAGGAAATGCAGCCAGGCGCCTGGTGGTTGTCACGCCGAGCGCCTTGAGCCTGCCGGCTTTGACCTGCGCCTGTGCATTGCCGACGGCCGCAAACATCAGCTCGACCTGCCCGGCAATCACGTCCTGGATGGCGGGCGCTGTACCCCGGTAAGGAATATTCACAATGTAAGCACCGGACTGCATTTTGAACAGGTCGCCAGCCAGATGTAATGACGAGCCCACAGCCCCAATTGCAAAGTTGAGTTTTCCCGGCCGGGCCTTGGCCAAAGCAATCAGTTCCCGTATGTCTTTAGCGGGCACCGAAGGATGGGTCACGAGCAGGGATGGTGAGGTCGCCACGCACGTTAATGCCGTGAAGTCCTTGACCGGATCGAATGGCAGCGATGGGTACAGCGATGCGTTGATGGCGTGGCTGGTAAAACTCATCAACAGGGTATTGCCGTCCGGCGCTGCCTTGGCAACAGCCTCTGCTGCAATATTGCCTCCCGCACCTGGCCGGTTTTCGACAAGGACAATCTTGCCGAGAATGCGGCCCAGTTCTGTTGCAAGTGCGCGGGCCAGCGTATCGGTGGAGCCGCCCGCCGGTGCCCCGACCAGGATGCGTGTAGGCACGGCCTGCGCGTGGGTACCCTGGGCCAGCAAGGCCCCGGACAACAACAGGAGTTCACGGCGTTGCATGGTCAAAGTCCAAGATAAGACCTGCGCAGCTCATCGCTACCGAGCAGGTCCGCAGGCAGGCCCGAGAAGCGGACACTGCCGTTTTCAAGTACGTAGGCACGATCGGCTATTTCAAGCGACTGGCCGACGTTCTGCTCCACCAGCAGCACGGCCAGGCCGCCTTCTCGCAACTTGCGGATCAGCCCGAACATCTCGTCTACAAGAAGGGGCGACAAGCCCAGCGAGGGCTCATCGAGAATCAGCAGGCGGGGTTCGGCCATCAGCCCCCGGCCTATGGCCAGCATCTGCTGCTCGCCGCCGCTCATGGTGCCGGCCAGTTGCAGCAGGCGCTCCTTGAGGCGGGGGAATATCGCAAATACCTTGTCGAGGTTTGTGGTGCGGCGCTCCCGGGCACGCGTGAATGAGCCGAGTTCGAGGTTTTCCAGCACCGTGAGGTTGGGGAAGACCTTGCGGCCCTCGGGCACCTGGATCAGCCCGGCCTTGACCACGTCGCGGTAGTGCGCGCGGCTCAAATCCTTGCCATCGAAGTGCACCGCGCCGGCCCATGCGGGGTAGATGCCGCACACCACGTTGTTCAAGGTTGACTTGCCTGCACCGTTGCTGCCCAGCAAAGCGACGGTTTCGCCGGCCTCGACTTTCAGGTCAACACCGCGCAGCACTTCAACCTGGCCGTAGCCACCGCGCAAGCCGCGTATTTCGAGCAGGGCGCTCATGCTGCCCCTCCTGCCTGTGCTGCCGCGCGCAGGCGCGCCGCAGTGCCGTGCCCGAGATAGGCCTCGACCACCCTGGTGTCTGCGGTGACTTCGGCGGGCGAGCCCTGGGCGATCAGTTGCCCCTGGGCCAGCACCCAGACATGCTGCGCCAGGTTCATGACGGCCTGCATGACGTGCTCGATCATCAGCACGGTTACACCGCTTTGCGCGATGCCGCGTACGACGGGAATCATTTCTGCAATTTCCTGGGGGTTGAGGCCTGCCAGTACTTCGTCCAGCAACAGCAGCCTCGGTTTTGTCGCCAGGGCGCGCGCCAGTTCCAGGCGCTTGCGGCCTGCCACGGTAAGGTCGGAGGCCGGCTTGTCGAGTTGTGCCGACAGGCCCACCTGATGTGCCACAAGCTCGGCCTGGCTTAAGGCACTGCGCCTGTCCTTGAGGTGAAGGTGCGCACCCACCGCAATATTTTCACGCACGGTTTGCAGCGCAAAGGGCTGGACGATCTGGAAGGTGCGCGTCATGCCCAGGCGTGCGTTGAGGTGTGGGGCGCGGCCGGTGATGTCCTGCCGATCAAAATACACCTGTCCGTTGTCGGGTGTCAAAAAACCCGACATCAGCGCAAACAGCGTGGTTTTCCCCGCGCCATTCGGGCCGATGAGGGCCGTGAGGCTGCCTGCGGGAACGTCAAGGCTGACGTTTTGCACAGCCTTGAGGCCACCGAAAGATTTTGACAATGCCTTGATGGAAAGCAGCGAGTCAGTCATGCCGGCCTCCACCTTTTTGCCGGAACCGAAGCCAGACTGACCTGGCTGTTGCGCCCAGGCCTGCAATGCCGCGCGGCAGGAACATCACGATCAGCACCAGCACCACGCCGTAGATCACCATATTGATGCCCGGCAACTGGCCAAACATATTGCGTGTGACGTCTGCCAGCACATGCAGTACCAGCGCACCCAGCACAGGTCCCCACAAGGTGCCTATGCCGCCAACAATGGCGGCCACCAGGGCTTCCACCGATGTCGTGGGACCAAAGGAAATACCGGGATCGATGTACTGGAACACCTGCACGTAGAAGGCACCGCCTGCACCCATCAGGGCGCCTGACAGGGCAATGGCGCCGAGCTTGACGCGAAACGGACTGACACCGACAGCGCGTGCCGAGTCTTCGTTGTCGCGTACCGCCTGAAGGTAGGCGCCAAAGCGTGAATGCTTGAGCCACCATGTGGTCAGAAGCGCTACTGCCACAAAGCCGAGGATGAGGTAGACATAGCCCTTGCGCGAGCCGAACTGCATATTGGAAAACGACTCCCGCAGGGGAAGCATCAATCCAACTCCGGCGCCGGTGAATGGGACGGACAAGGCCAGGATGCGAAACACTTCGGCAAAGGCAAGTGTGACCAGCGCGAAATACGAACCTTTGAGCCCGTAGCGGAATGACAATGCGCCTACCATCAGGCCAACCCCCGCCGCGCCGGCGACGGCCAGTGCAAGCGCCAGCCAGGCATTGAGCCCGCCATGCAACTGCGCCATGGCCTGTATGTACGCACCGGTACCAAAAAACAATGCATGGCCGAATGAAAACTGCCCGCCAAAACCGCCCAGGATATTCCAGGCCTGTGCCAGCAGCGCGGCGTACAGCGCCATCATCATGAAGTTCAGCGTGACACCCGAATCGGTCGCCAGGGGAATACCGGCCGCCACGGCGATAAAAAGAAAAATGCCGCCAAGTTCTTTCATGCCACCTTTCACGCTTGCCCTTGTGCTGTGTTTCATGCCTTGGCCCCAAACAGGCCTTGCGGTCGAAACAGCAGAACGGCGATGAATATGACAAAAATGCCGATCTGCCCCAGCGATTCGCCGAGGAATAAACCTCCCAGGGACTCGACCACGCCTATGAGCAGGCCGCCCACAAGCGCGCCGCCGAAGCTGCCCATGCCGCCCAGCACCACCACGGTGAACGCGACCAGCACAAAGCCGCCGCCGACCTGCGGGTTCACGTAGTAGGCGGGCAAGAGGAAGCAGGCCGCTGCGCCAAGGCAGGCCAGGCCTATGCCAAAACTCATGGCATAGACATGGTCCACGTCTATGCCCATCAGCTTGGCGCCGTGCTTTTCCCTGGCGACCGCGCGGATCGCCCGGCCCAGGTCGGTTTTCCCCACGATCCACAGCAGCACGCCTGAAACCAGCAGGGCACCGGCGAATGCAACCAGCTTGGGCAGCGCGATCATGGCCGGGCCGATGGCGACGGTGGTCAGTGTGTAAGCCGTGTCTATGGTCCGTGTGTCGGACTTGAAGAACAGCAGGGCGGCGTTTTCCATCACGATGGACAACCCCAGCGTGACGAGCAGGATGTTCTCGTCCTTTCCGTGGCTGGACCGGTTGATGACCAGGCGCTGCAGGGCGTAACCCAGGGCAAACATGCCCGGCACGACCAGTGGCAGCGCCAGGTAGGGGTCAATCCCCCAGTGCTCCTTGAGCAGGTAAACGGCATACAGCGCGACCATCAGCGATGCCCCATGGGCAAAGTTGATGATGTGCAGCACGCCGTAAATGAGCGTCAGGCCCAAAGCGATGAGCGCGTACACCGCGCCCGTCGTCAGGCCATTGAGCACCGAGGAAAAGAGTATCCCTGCGTCCAGCATGTGTGCTTCAGGCCTTCAATGGAAAGATCGGGTCAATCTCGCGGTATTCGCGCGGGATGATGACCTTGATATCGCTTTTGTAGACCTGTGTCATCAGCGGTTGCGCGCCCTGGTTCTGGCCATTTACGAACTTTGTGGGGCCATACGGCATGATGTGGTCCGAGAAGGTGCTCTTGTTCAGTGCGTCAATGATGGCGGCGCGGTCTATGGACTTGGCGCGGTCAATCGCGTCGGCCAGCAGGCGCATCGAGGTGTAGGTCATGAAGACCTCGTAGCTGAAGAACAGGCCCTTGGCTTCGACGCGTTTTTTCAGTGCAAGTGAACGCGGGTCCTTGGGGTTGAACCAGTGGTTGCAGTCAATGATGCCGTTGGCAGCATCGGGAAATTCCTTGACAAACTTGTAGCTTGAAGCCGCGCCGCCCAGCACCGAGAAGATGGCTTTCGGCGTGACTTTTTGCTGCTGCATGGTGCGTACCAGCAGGGCGTATTCGTTGTAGTAGTTGGCTGGAATGACGATGTCGGGATTGACCGCCTTCATGCGCAGCACGATGTTGTTGAAATCACGCGTGGGGTTGGCGTGCTTGACGATTTCCTTGACCTCATAACCGTAACCCGGCAACTCGGCTGCCAGCAGGTTGGCGGTGCCGGTTCCGAAGAGGGATTCTTCATGGATGATCATCACGGTTTTGGCGGGCTTGCCTGCGGCGGTGTTGAGCACATGCAGGTTAGCCATGGCCACCGAGGCGCTCGTGCGGTAGCCCGGGCCGAAGCGGAAGGTGTTTTTCAGGCCGCGTTCGACGATCTGGTCGGCCACGCCAACGTCCACCACGTGCGGCAGGTTGTACTTGGCGGCTGCCTGTGTGGTGGCCAGGCAGATTGCAGATGCGAATGCGCCCACAACGGCGCAAACGCCGGCTTCGTTCATCTTCTCGATTTCGGCGGTGCCGGCCTGGGGGGATGATTGCGCATCACCCAGCAAGGCCTCGATTTTTGCACCGCCCAGAGACTTGATGCCGCCGGCCTTGTTGATGTCTTCAATGGCCATCAGCGCGCCTTCGCGGCATTGCTGGCCCGAGTAGGCCAGCGCACCGGTCACGGGGTGCAGCACGCCAACCTTGATGTTTTTAGGCTGTGCTCCCGCGATAAGCGGGAAGGCCAGCGCCGAGGCGGTAGCAGCGGATTGGGCAATGAACTGGCGACGGGAATTTCGGGACTGGGACATGGGTACTCCTTTGGTTCAAGTGAAACGGGCCGACAAATCCTTGCTGACCCAGACCTTGGCATCAATGCTGCCAACGCGGGAGAGCTCCATCTGGTATTCATAACGATCCGGCCTGTAGAGGCCATGCAGCCACTGCACAGGTCTGTCGTTTTCGTCATGGATGAGGCGGCGCACAGCAAGAAGCGCCGTGCCTACCGATACATCCAGATGCTGCGCCACGACGGCATCCGCCAGCCGGGCCGAGATGGTCTGGTATGCCCGCCCGACCTTGACGCCGGACTCTTCAAGCAGCAGCAATATGGGCTTGCGCGACAACTCGCGGCGGCCGAACGAGCTGGCCAGGGATTGCGGCACATAGGTCGTGATGTGCGAGAAGGCGCCTTCCCGCGTGCTGCGCACCCGTACCGCCTTTTGCACTTCGGAGCCAATCGCCACCTGCAATGCGCTGGCGACCGACTCCGAGGCTGAAATGCCGCGGACTTCAAGCACCTTGACGGATGTTTTCAGTCCCATGCTGACCAGGTTTTCAAGCAGTCCCGTCAGTTGCGCACGGCGCCCCGATGTTTCCGGCGTGTTGCTGCTTGCAGGGTCCAGCGGCCGGGTGCCCCGGCCCGGTTCACGCGAAATCAAACCTTCCGCCGCCAGTTGCTCCAGCGCACGGCGTATCGTGACGCGTGCCACACCGAATTGCGCCATCAATGCAAGTTCGCCCGGCAGTCCATCGACAAAGCGCCCCTCCCCCAGCTGCTCGCGCAGCACGAGGTAGATGCGATGGTATTTTGGAAGGGGTAGCACCTGAGCCATGGGGTGCATGCTAGGTCGGCTTGTAATGTCCTGTCAATAGAACATTTGATTCTGTGCATATGCTGTTGCGGTGCACCATGACGGTTCGCGGTGTGATTGCGAATGCACCAGAACGGCCTGCAGATTTCGTGAATTTGCACCACGGGAAAACAAAAAAGCCCGCCTGCCATATGCCTGGCCTGCGGGCTTTTTTTCGGGTCAGGACGATTGCCTGGCCGGAATGCGCTACGGGTTTCTACCCGGTAATGAGGTGTTGTTTATTGCTCGGCAAAAGCGCGTTCAATGACAAAGTCGCCTGGCTTGGAGGTGTTGCCTTCCTTGAAGCCGCGGCCCTCCAGCATGTGCTTCAGGTCCTTGAGCATATGCGGGCTGCCGCAAATCATTACGCGGTCATGTGCTGCATCGAGCGGTGGGAGTTTGAGGTCTTCAAACATCTTGCCCGACGCCATCAGGTCCGTCACCCGGCCCATGGTGCGGTAGGGCTCGCGCGTCACCGTGGGGTAATACAGCAACTGCTTTGAAATCATCTCGCCCAGGAACTCGTGCTGCGGCAAATGGTCGGTGACCAGGTCGTGGTAGGCCAGCTCGTCGGCCTGCCGTACCCCGTGCACCAGCACCACCTGCTCAAAAGCTTCGTAGGTCGCCGGGTCGCGGATGATGCTCATGAAGGGCGCCAGGCCGGTGCCGGTTGACAGCAGGTACAGGCGCTTGCCCGGCAACAGGTAGTCGATCAGCAGCGTGCCGGTCGGCTTGCGGCCCACGATGATGCTGTCGCCCACCTGGATGTGCTGCAGGCGCGAGGTGAGGGGGCCGTCAGGCACCTTGATGCTCAAGAACTCCAGGTGCTCTTCATAGTTGGCGCTGACGATGCTGTAGGCGCGCAACAGCGGTTTGTTGTTGACGCGCAGGCCGATCATGGTGAAGTGCCCGTTGCTGAAACGCAGGGACGTGTCGCGTGTGGTGGTGAAGGTGAAAAGCTTGTCGGTCCAGTGGTGGACGGAAAGTACACGTTCTTCGTTGAATGCACTCATGGTAGACGGTGAGAGTAATTAAAAGGGCTGGTGTCGTTGTAGGCCGCCGGGGCCACGCACGGTTTGCAGGTTCGCCGTGACGCGTTTTTTCAAGGCCTGCCGGGCAGGCGTTCGGGCTCCGTGGGTCAATCTTAGCGTCTGGTGCCTGGTTGGTTCTGCATAAGCTTATTCAGGGCGTTCAGGCAAAGTGGTCAAAGGACTGGAAGGTTTGCGTGACGCTGCGGCCTTGTGCATCGACCAGCCGCAACCCGGGCGCCTTTTCAATGCTGCCTATGCGGGTGACTTGCGTTTGACTTTTCCTTGAGGCCGCATCCACTGCCTGCCTGGCCGCAGGGGGCGCCGTAAAGGCCAGTTCGTAGTCATCGCCGCCCGCAAACACGTATTCCAGCAGCTTTTCATAGGGGAAAAGGCCTGCGGCCGCCGCTGCATGCGCGCAGCCAGCTATTAAATTGGTAGCAATTTCAGGATCGATACGCGCGCCTACGCCCGATGCTTCCAGTACATGGCCCAGATCGCCTGCCAGGCCGTCGCTGATGTCAATCGCTGCGGTGGCGATGCCGCGCAGGGCCTGGCCGAGCGCCACGCGCGGCGAGGGCTGCTCCAGTCGGGCCCTGGCCTGTGCCAGCAGCTCGGTAGGCAGCGCAAGTGTGCCCCTGAGCGCATCCAGCGCCAGCCTTGCATCGCCCGGCGTGCCGCTGATATAAATGTCATCGTCGGCCTGAGCGCCTGAACGCAGCAGGGCCTGCCCGCGCGGTACTTCGCCAAATACCGTGATGCAGATATTCAGTGGGCCCTGAGTGGTGTCCCCGCCTATCAACTCGCAACCATGTGCATCGGCCAGCGCCCACAACCCGCTTGAAAAGCCCTGCAGCCAGGCCTCGTCCACCCGGGGGAGTGCCAGCGCCAGCGTGAAGGCCGTGGGCGTGGCACCGCAAGCGGCCAGGTCGCTGAGGTTCACGGCCAGGGCTTTGTGGCCCAGCGTGAAAGGGGTCACGCCGGCAAAAAAATGCCGGCCTTCCACCAGCATGTCGCTGGAGATGGCCATTTGCATGCCCGGTGCAGGTTGCAGCAGCGCACAATCGTCGCCCACGCCAAGCACCGCGCGCTTCGCGGGGCGGGTGAAATAACGTGCAATCAGGTCAAATTCGCCCATACGGTCACTCATAGAGGCGTGAGCATACAGGCTGCGGTCACCTTGCGTGACGAATATGGCCGATTCCGCCGTCCATTAACCCTGCTGCGCGTGCGCCATGCCACCGCGAAAGCGTTGCGCGGCCTGGCGTATGACTTCGGCCAGCAGTTCTTCCTCGCCCTGGCGTTCGCGCAGCCAGCGGGCATCGTTTTCAGCGCGTTCGACGCTGCTTTGCAGCATGTGGATGAAGGAGCTGGCACCCAGCCTGGCGGCATGGCGCTGAACCTGGTGCAGGGTGAGCTGGATGTGTTCGCGCAGCGGCATGTGCTGGCCTGTGCCCGGGTCGACGTAGGCCGCGTCCAGTCCGAAACGGCAGGCCTGGAAACGGTTGTAGGTGTAGACCAGGTAGTCGTCCTCCGTGGGCATGAAGGGCTGGTCTTCCATGAACCAGGCCGCCAGCGCCTGCACAAAGCCGGCCAGCGCCGCAGCGCGTTCGACCGTCAGGGGCGTGTCAAAGACGCGGATTTCAATGGTGCCGAATTCAGGCTTGGGCCGGATGTCCCAGTAAAAATCCTTCATGCTTTTGACCACGCCGGTGCGCGTCATCTTGTCATAGTAGGTGGTGAAATCGTCCCAGGTCAGCGCAAACGGTGCACGTCCCGACAGCGGAAAGGCAAACACCGAATTGAGCCGCGCGGAGTCAAAAGCCGTGTCCTGTCCCTGCACGTAGGGTGACGATGCCGACATCGCGATGAAGTGCGGGATATAGCGCGACATGCGGTGCAGCGTGAGCAGTGCGGTGTCGGCATCCGGGCAGCCCACATGCACATGCTGGCCAAAAATCGTGAACTGCTTGGACAGGTAGCCATACAGCTCGGAGAGTTCACGAAAACGCGGTTTGTCGTAGATGCGCCGCTCATGCCATTGTTGAAACGGGTGTGTGCCGCCGCCCACGACGGCGATGTTGAGCTTGTCGGCACATTTGACCAGCGCATCGCGGATTTGCGAGAGCTGCCCCAGCACCTCGGAAGAAGACCGGCAAACGCCGGTGGACACCTCAATCATGCTGGATGTCATTTCGGGCACCACGGCACCGGGCAGAGGCGTTTTGGTCATCAGCCGCAACATGTCTTCCGCATAGGGCGCCAGGTCGTAGTCATGGGTGTTGACGAGCTGCAGCTCTAGCTCTACGCCTAGTGAAAGCGCATCGGATTTCTGGAAGGTTTCAAGACTCATTGGCAGGATCTTTCGATTCTTTAAGGCTTGCGCGTGAACCCGGCGGCCAGGGCCTTGAGCTTTCACCCGCCCGATAGATGGCGACCGTGGCCAGCACGGCACCCAGGACTTCCATCAACAAAATGGCCGGCAGCGCCACGCCCGCAATTTGCCGGCCCAGGGTTGGCGCTGCACTGACAAACTGAGACACCAGCAACAACACTACCGATGACATCGGCGACATGGCGCAGCCTACCCACAGCGCCTGCCGCCAGCTTGCACCGCTGCCGGCATTGCCCAGCGCTACGCCAAAAATCTTGGCAAGCGCCCGCGCCGCGATCAGCGCCAGTACCAGTCCGGCCACCGGGCCGCGCCAGTCGGCCTGCGCGGCGACAACGGAAACCAGTACAAACATCAGCATGGTCAGCATGGCCGAGGCCGTGCCCATCTGCCGGGGCCAGGACCAGGGGCGCGGATTGAGCTGCTTGAGCAGCATGCCGCCCAGCAGTGCAGACAAGGGAGCGGAGCCACCAAAATTGGCCGCCAGCGCCGCCCCTGCGGCAATCAGGGCGAGCAGCAAAATCGCGGTGTTCTCGCTGGTGGGGCTCATCACGCGCAGGGCCGTGCGCAAGGTCAGCGCCAGAATGGCCCCCACCACGAACGACAGGCCCAGCACCACCAGCACCGGGTAAAAGGTGTCGGTCAGGCTAATGTCTGTCAGCACATGCCTGCCGCGGCGCATCATTCCTGCGCTGGCACTGCACAGTGTCAGCGCATATAGCGTGCTCAGGGTTGAAAGCACCATGGCACGCTCGCTGACGGGTCCGGATGCACGTGTGTCCATCAGCACCCGGGCCAGCACGGCCGGCGAGGCCGCCATGGCCAGCAGGGCCAGGGGCTGGGCGACGGTATCCCGCATGCCCATGAAGGTCAGAGCCCAGTAGACCGCGCCGTATGTCAGTGCCGACTCCAGCAGGCTTTGCACGAGCACCATGGGGTTGTGACGGAACCAGCGCAATGAGATCCGTCCGCCGGCCTCAAACAGCACGACGGCAACACCCAGCTCCAGCAAAAACAGGCTTATACCCTGCAAGGGCCATACGGCGCCGGTGAACCCGGCCAGCCCGGCAAACGCGCCTATCACCGAGTAACCCACGACCTTGGGCAGGCCGGTGTAGCGGTGGATCAGGTGGCCGCAGGCCGCTGCGAGCGCCAGCAATATGGACCATTGCACCGTGGCCAGGCCTGCCGAGGGCCTGATCCATTCAGCCCATATGGCCAGGAGTTCATTCATGCGGGGGTGTCTCCTTTATCGACTTGTGCCTCCGCGCGACTGCGCCGTTTCAATGGGCGTGCACGTGACGTATGTTGGACCACCGCTTGTCGCCCACATGGTGCGAGTGAGGGTGGCGCGACTGACCGTTGGCGCTGCAAATTGCAGTGCTCAAGGTGAATCCTCAATGTACCGGCGATGTGCCGGCCGGGGTGTAGGACAAGGCCGAAAATACGCCCGTGCGGGACTATTCGGGCACAAAAAAGCTGCGCGGGTGGCTGCGCCAGCGGGCCCAGATCACGGCACGAATGCGCGCGCGGTCCACACCGCTGACGTTGTGGGCCTGCAGGGCCAGCCTAAAGGCGAAGTAAAAACTCACACCGAGATTCAACGCGCCTATCAAGGGAATGGACGCGACGCACCACCAGAAAATGGGGAGTTTGAGTGTCTCCAGCCCCAGCGATGCGGCAGCCGCAGCCAGTTGCCCGGTTGAGAGCGTGACGTGGCGGGCCTCCAGTTCAAAACCGAAAAATCCCGTGAAGGCCGGAATCAGGCCCAGCATGAAGCCCAGCGAAATATTGGACGCGAAGCCGGAAATGTTTTCGCGCATGAAGGCCGACCAGCGCGCAGCGCGGCCGGCGCCCAGAACGGCCGTAAAACGCGGGTTGTGGCGGATGGCCGAGTCGAGGCGGTGCAATACAAACCAGTTCTCGGCCCAGCCCGCCACCATGCTTGAAGAAAACAGGATCACGCCGGTAAAGGCCGCCCACAGCAAGGTCGGGCCCAGCAGCGTGAGTGTTTCAAACACATGCATGGCGTCCTTGTGGCTGATCATCGAGTGGCCCAGCAGCAGCAGCACGACGGCATTCACCAGCAACACGGCTGGCACCACCATGAAAACGTTGCCAAACACCGCTGCCACCTGCGAGCGCACCAGGTGCGTGACTTCATCGACAAAGTCATTCACGGCATCCGCTGACTTGATGTCCTTGAGTTTTGCCGCCATGGCCGGCGCGGTCATGGCAGGCTGTTTGGTGGCCAGCGTGAAGTGCAGCAACTGGATCATGATGAAGGTGCCTGCGTAGGCCACGCTGGCCCAGAAGCCGCTCCAGAAGGCCGACAAACCGATGGCCACCACCGTGAATTTGAGCAGGGTGGTGAGCGCGGTCACGGCGCCACCGCCCATGGCCTTGCCCAGCATCTCCTTGTATTCGGCGCGATCGCGGGTGATGTAGTGCTCGCCGGTCTCGGCGCTGCGCTCTGCCATCTTGGCCGACAGCAATGTGGAGTTGGCACTGATCAGCGCGCCTATGCTTTTGCCTTCCTGCGCGATGACGACGCGGCGCACCAGCAGCTTGACGGCCATCATGGCGGGCGCGGGAGACAGCAGGGCGTCGAGCAGCTCGCGCACGCGCATGATGCGGGCGCGCAACTGGCGCAGGCGAAACACCATGCCGATGGAGATGCCGTTCTCTTCAAGATGGGCGTACACACTGTTGACGGCCGTGCGGCAGGCGTCGAGCCGGTCGCGGTAACGGGCGATCACGGCCTGCAACTGGGCCTCGTCGCGGTGTGAGCCAAACAGCGCGCTGCGCAGATCTTCAATATCGCCGGGCAGGGCATGAAATGCCCGCACATCGCCGAGACCCCTGTCCATGCGCAGCCGCAGTTCCGGCGCAAACCCGGTGGCCCGGATCTGCGCGGTGCAATAGGTCAGTGCGTCCATCAGGCTGTGCTGCCAGTGCAGGGTGTCTGCCTCGGGCTCGGCGGACAGCAGCGCCACCAGTTGTGTGATTTGCGCTTCTTCCAGTGCGCTCATCCATTGCGCATCAAACCGGGTCGGCGCAACCAGGGGAAACAGCTCGGAGGCGTCGGTTGTCTCGGGGGTGCCGGGCAGTATTTTCCGGCGCAGGCGCTCGGCCAGCTCGCTCATGAATGCGGTGCGCGGCGCAAAACCGAAATCGGCCAGCAGGGTGGTGATGTCTACGGTCTGGATCAGCGTATGCCACCAGGCCTGCAGGCGGGCCCGCAGTTCCGGCTGGGCTTCAACGGCCGCGATGAAAGTCTGCAGGCGGGAGGCGCAAGCCTGTACCGAGCTTTCGTCGCCCCGAATCCACTCAAACAGCCTGATCAGCCAGACATGGCGCTCCGCCAGGCCGGCATCGGGGTTCAGCGTATTGAGCAGGGTACGAAGGTCTTTCATTGGCGGGTCTTGCGGGTTTTCAGTGCAGGATGCGTCCGGGTGCGTTGCCGCCGTCACTGGCTTCAAGCACAAACATGGGGATGGCCGCCTCGAAGCGCTCGCCGTCTTCGGCAACGCAGAAATAACTGCCGTGCATGGTGCCGCTGGCCGTGCGCAAGCGCGAGCCGCTGGTGTACTGGAAGGATTCGCCGGGCTTGAGCAGCGGTTGGTTGCCCACCACGCCCAGCCCCTTGACCTCTTCGCTCAGGCCGTTGGCGTCCACGATGACCCAGTGGCGCGAGATCAGCTGCGCGGTCGCTTCGCCGGTGTTGGTGATAGTGACTGTATAGGCGAAGCCGTACACCGCATCCTCAGGGGACGATTGTTCGGGCATGTACTGCGGGATGACTTCGCAGGAAAACTGGTATTTCGGCATGGCGTGGGGTAACCCGGAAAATCTGCTGGTGACGCGCGGAAGACGCGAATAAAAAGCCAGCCTTCCATGTTAACCGCCCGCTGGAGAGCCGGGTAGCCGCGGGTGTGTGACGATTGTGTGTCAGGCATCCCCTTCGGCTTGCTGCGACAATCCGGGCATGAGTACAAACAAACCTGTTTATCGCATCGCCCCGTCCATTCTGTCGGCTGACTTCGCCCGCCTGGGCGATGAACTCAAGGCTGTGATTGCAGCCGGCGCGGACTGGATCCATTTTGACGTGATGGACAACCATTACGTGCCCAACCTGACCTTTGGCCCCATGATTTGCCAGGCGCTCAAACCGCACGCCAAAAAAGCCGACGGCACGGCCGTGCCGATTGACGTGCACCTGATGGTGCAGCCGGTAGACAGCCTGGCCGCCGCATTTGCCGATGCCGGCGCCGACCTCATCAGTTTTCATCCCGAAGCCTCTGGCCATGTGCACCGCAGCGTGCAGGCCATCAAGGCCAGGGGCTGCAAGGCCGGGCTGGTGTTCAATCCCGCCTCGCCCATGGATGTGCTGGACTGGGTGATTGACGACATTGACCTGATCCTGATCATGAGCGTCAACCCGGGCTTTGGCGGCCAGAGCTTTATTGATTCGGCGTTGCGCAAGATCGAACAGGCGCGCAAACGCATTGACGCGTCGGGCAAGGATATCCGCCTCGAAGTCGATGGCGGCATCAAGACCGACAACATTGCACGCGTGGCAGCTGCGGGTGCCGACACCTTTGTGGCCGGCAGCGCGATTTTTGGCAAGCCGGACTACAAATCGGTGATTGATGCCATGCGCTTAGAGCTGGCGAAGTGATTCGCGCGGTGGCAACGGTGGTACCGCCGATGGGGCTCCCTCCATAACTGGGGCAGTTCCCGACGGCATTCAACGCCAGGGTCGATTTTTTCGCCTTTATGTCGCTTGAATGGTGCCGTCTGCCACCGCCAAGTCCTTCACGATATCCTGGACTAGCTGTTTGACGGAGCGGCAGGCCAGTGTTAATGGCGCGTGGCGTGACAGGGCAAGCGCGATGTAGCGCGTCATGTCCGGCTCCACAATGCGTGCGGCCCGCAGCTTGCCCGAACGCAGGCCATCTGCAATCGCATAAGGTCCCAGAACCGCGAAGCAGCCACCCCGCGAAACAATTTCTGTCTGCAGGATCAGCGAATCAGCCTCCATCGCGGTGTTGATGGTGATGCCGTTTTGGCGCCCAAGTTCATCGAGCTGGTCTCGCCAGCTATTGGGACGGCAGAACTGTACCAACGGCAGGTTGTCGAGTTTTTTGAAGGCGACGGTCGGCTTGCTGGTCAGTTTGTCCTTGGCGCCGCCTACCAGGTAGGTGTCAGTCTTGATTAACCATGTTTCGCCCTCACGCGGTTGCGCACCATGGCGAAAAACCAGGGCCAAGTCCACCAGGCCGTTATCCAGCCAGCTTTCCAGTTGCGAGCCCTGGCCCTCGCGTACGACCAGCTTGACCAGCGGAAAACTCTCTTTTAACCGGTAATACAGCGTGCTCACCAGCGGGTGTGCCGTTGACGGCAGTACGCCGATACGTACCGTACCCACGGGCGTACCTGATGCCTTTTTGATGTCGTTGAGCAACTGGTCGGTGTCCATCAACCAGGCGCGCACGCGCGGCATGATTTGCTCGCCCAGCGCCGTTAGCACCACGCCCCGCCCGGTGCGCTGAAACAAGCGGCCGCCGCACTCGCGCTCCAGCTCACTGATTTGCCGACTGATGTGCGGCTGTGTCGTGCGGTATAGCAGGGCCGTTTTTGTCAGGCTGCCGAGCTCGGATACGTCGATAAAAAGTTTGAGCGCGGCGTGGTTCATTGTGTTTTCTTGGTTTCCAGGAAAGATATGCAAAAACAGGAATGTCTGAGATACATGACTGTCAGGTGTTCGAATACCTGCTTAAATTTTATACTTTTCGAACAGCACCCAATTACTGAGACTACGGAGAGAAAACACATGAAACTGGTGACATTTGAGGCCGGAGGTAAAGCCAGCTACGGCAGTCTGGCAGGCGACAGGATCATTGATCTGGGAGCTAGCCTCGGCCCGCGCTACCCGGACATCCGTGCCGTGCTTGAAGCCGGCGCCTTGCCCGAACTGGCCAGGCTGGCATCAGCCACTGCCGCCACACATTCGCTTGCAGACGTCAAGCTGCTGCCAGTCATCACCAACCCCCGAAAGATTTTCTGCGTCGGCCTGAATTACAAAACCCACGTTATCGAGACCAAGCGCTCCGATTCCGCATATCCAGCCATCTTCACCCGTTTTGCCGACACGCTGGTGGCACACGATGCGCCGCTTTTCAAGCCCAACATATCAAACCGCTTCGACTTTGAAGGCGAACTGGCCGTTGTTATTGGCAAGGGTGGCCGCAACATCACCCAGGCGAATGCGCTGGACCATATCGCAGGTTATGCCTGCTTCAACGACGGTTCGGTGCGTGATTGGCAGCGCCATACCCATCAGTGGACGCCAGGCAAGAACTTTCCCGGTACCGGTGCTTTCGGCCCCTGCCTGACCACGCCTGACGAGGTGCCTGATTTCGGCGCACAAACCATAACGACACGTCTCAATGGAGAGGTTGTGCAGCATGCATCTCTGTCCGACCTGATCTTCACCTTGCCGGTCATCATCGAATACCTCTCGGCCTTCACCCCGCTAATGCCGGGCGATGTGGTTGCGACCGGCACCCCTGGCGGTGTGGGCGACAAACGCGAGCCGCCGCTTTACATGAAGGATGGCGACGTGGTCGAGGTGGAGATCACCGGCATCGGCCTGCTACGCAACGTAGTGAAAAACGAAGTCTGAAGAACTTCCCGAAGTTTAGGAAAAACAATGACAAGCAAAACAAAAGCGCCCGCCGCCGGGCAGCTCCGCATCGCCGTCGACATAGGCGGCACCTTCACTGACATGGCTGCATTTGACGAAAGCAGCGGTGAACTGCTCTTTGGCAAGGCGCTCTCCACACATGGTGAACTGGTCAAGGGAATACAGAACACGCTGGACGGCGCAGGTGCCAGCGTGAAAGACGGCAACCTCTTTCTGCATGGATCGACCATTGCAATCAATACTTTGCTCGAACGTAGCGGCGCACGCACGGCGCTGTTGATTACCGAGGGCTTTCGCGACATTTATGAAATCGGCCGTGTCAACCGCCCCGATGCCTACAACCTGTTTTTCTCGAAGCACGAGCCACTCATAAAGCGCTCGCTGCGTTATGAGGTAAGTGAGCGCCTGCTGGCCGATGGAAGCATCTACAAGGAGCTGGATGAAGATGCTGTGCGGGTTTTAGCGCGGAAATTGAAAGAGCAAAACGTTGAGGCTGTCGCAGTTTTGCTGTTGCACTCCTACCGTAACCCGGCGCACGAAATGCGCGTCAAAGCCATCGTTCAGGAGGAGATCCCTGGCATCTTTGTCACGGCATCACACGAGCTTTCGCAGGAGTACCGCGAGTTTGAGCGTGTCTCCACTGTTGCCGCCAACGCCTATGTCGGGCCGCGTGTGTCTACCTACCTCGGCGAGCTTGAAACGCATTTGACCGAGCAGGGTTTCAAGGGCGACTTTTATGCCGTCCAGTCCACGGGCGGTTTGTTCCCTTTGGACGATGCGCGCCGCGAATGTGTCCGGATGCTGGAGTCCGGGCCGGCCGCCGGCGTGATCGGCGCGCAGGCGATCTGCGAGCAACTGGGGTTGGGTGATGCGATTGCATTTGACATGGGTGGCACCACAGCCAAGGCCGGGGTCATCAGCGAAGGCAAACCACTCACGACGGGCAGCGCGCTGATTGGAGGCTATGAAAAGGCACTTCCAATCCAGATACCGATGATGGATATCTTTGAAGTCGGTACTGGCGGCGGCAGCATTGCCCGGCTGGAAGTCGGCAATTCATTGCGCGTCGGCCCGCAAAGCGCAGGCTCTAGTCCTGGTCCTGCTTGTTATGACCGCGGTGGTTCAGAGCCGACCGTGACGGATGCCAATCTGCTGCTCGGCCGTCTCGATGCCAACAACTTCCTGGGTGGTGAGATGCCGCTTAACCTGCCGGCCGCTCAACGAGCCATGAAAAACAAGGTCGCCGGCCCGCTGGCTATGGATCCGGTGCAAGCTGCAGACGGAATTTTGCGCATTGCAGTGACAGCCATGTCGCATGCTGTGAAGGCTGTGACGACCGAGCGTGGCCTGGATGCCGGCCGTTTCACCATGGTGGTATACGGTGGTGCAGGTCCCCTGCATGCCTCGGCAATTGCACGCGAACTTGGCATCAAAAACGTGCTGATCCCGTTTGCGCCCGGCTACTTCTCTGCTTACGGCATGCTCTTCAGCGACTTGCGATACGACTATGTACGGTCGGTGTTCCGCAAGCTGGACGACGTTTCGTTTGATGATATTGAGGCTATTTATGCGGGCATGGAGGCCGAGGGCATGAAAGCGATTGGCGGCTCTGCCGTCACGCCTGAAGCTGTGGTCATTGAACGCGCTGCGGACATGCGCTATGTCGGCCAGGAACATGCCGTGACTGTGGATCTGCCTTCCGAATTCTTCAGAAACCAGGACAGGCAGGCCATCAAGAAACATTTTGATGATCTGCATGCCGTCCGTTACGGAACCTCTGCGCCCAGGGAGCCAGCAGACCTGGTCAGCCTGCGCGTGACCGTGCTGGGCCGTATGCGCAAGCCACCGCGCCAGGCCGTTGCCGAGGGTAGCGAGCAGCCAGCAGCGTATGCGTTGCGCGCGCACAAGCCCGTGTACTTCCGCGGCTCGGGTTTTGTATCGACGCCGGTCTACAAGCGTCCCGCTCTGCGCAGTGGTAACCGTATCAACGGCCCGGCGCTGGTGGAGGAGCACGCATCGACCACTGTGGTGCAGCCGGGCGACACCGTGGTGGTGGATGCATTCGGCAATTTGCAGATAAGCGTAGGAGCAGAAAAATGACAGAACCCACAATCACCACCCGTATCTCAAATGCTGCCAGCGCCGCCAATGCGGCGGCTGTCGACGCCGTAACCGTCGAGATCATCCGCAACGGCCTCTTCGCCGTGACGGAAGAGATGAAGACCAACCTCACGCGCACAGCTTACAACCTGATCATTTACGAGGCGCTGGATTTCACCGTCGGCCTGTTCACGGTTGAGGGCGACACGGTCTCCATCGGTTTAGGCCTGCCCATGTTCATTCGCGGCATGTCCGAAACCGTGAAGGCCAAGATACGGCACTTCGGGCTGGAAAACATCCACCCCGGCGACATTTTGGTTACCAATGATGCCTACACCACGGGTAGCCATTTGAACCACTTCACCTTCACCATGCCGGTATTCCATGAGGGCCAACTGATTGCCTTCACCTGCTGCATGGCGCACTGGCTGGACGTTGGCGGCACCCTGGGAAATGTGACGACGGACATCTATTCCGAAGGCATACAGATCCCCATCGTGAAGTACCGAAAAGCCGGTGTCGTGAACCAGGATCTGGTGGACATCATTGCAATGAACGTGCGCCTGGCGGATCGCGCCATGGGCGACTTGCGGGCGCAGATCACGGCCATTACCACCGGTGAGCGCCGCTTCAGCGAACTGGTGCAGCGCTACGGCTGGCCCGCGGTGCAGGGCTCCATCGTGCAGATCATGGACCACTCCGAAGCCGTGGCGCGCGCCAACACACTGAGTATTCCCGACGGAACCTATGAGGCCGAGTCGTTCATGGATGACGACGGCCTGGACATTGGCCAACGCATCCCGATCAAGGTCAAGGTCATCGTGAAGGATGACGAAATGACGATTGATTTGTCGGACGTCAGCCGTCAGGTGCGCGGCTTCTATAACTCCGGCTTCACGACAGGCATTGCCTGCGCGCAGGTCGCCTACAAGTGCCTGACCACGCCGACGGACTACCCGGTCAACGACGGCAGCTTCAGACCGCTGAAGGTCATCATGCCCATGGGAACGGTGGTCAGCGCAGAGCGTCCCTTCCCGATGCGGGTGTGGATGACGATTCCGATGACGGTGATCGATACCATCTTCAAGGCGCTGGCGCTGGCGATTCCCGATCGCTCGATTGCCGCGCATCATGCCGATCTGGTTTTTCCAAACATTCACGGAATTTCGCCAGAAGATGGGCGCCTGTTTATTGTCGGCATCGGTCCGTTGGGCGGTGGTTGGGGTGCGAAATCGAAAGAAGACGGTGTGTCCGTGACAGTCTGCATCAATGACGGCGACACCCACAACAGCCCGACCGAGCAGCTTGAGTCCAAGTACCCGGTGCTGGTTGAAAGTTATTCGATTCGGGAAGACAGCAGCGGAGCCGGTCGCCAGCGCGGCGGCCTGGGCGCAGAGATGGTGGTGCAGGCGCTGTCGCCTTTCTCCGTCACCACACGCATTGACCGCGTGCATTGCAAGCCTTGGGGCCTGGAAGGCGGCGGCGAAGCGGCCGGTAACGGCATTGCCATCCGCAGGAAAGGCGAATGGGACAGCAGCATGCCGAACGCCAAGATTTTCAATGCGCGCCTGGCGCGCGGCGATGCCTACAAGATGCAGTCCGGAGGCGGCGGCGGCTTTGGCCTCGCCACTGAACGTGATGTGAAGCTGGTGGCAGACGACGTACGTGAAGGTTACGTTAGTGCAGAAGTGGCGAACAGGGTTTACGGTGTTGCATTCACATCGGAAGGCGATGTGGATGGCGCAGCCACGGCCAGGCTTCGCAAAGCCCTGCAGGCACGTTGAGCATATTGATGACGGATCTTCCAGTAACCAGCAGCGTGGTCGCAGTGGAAGCCCGGCGCCTCTACGAGCAATGGGAAAGCCTCTCCCGCCAGCATGTGTCCATGGCGTCCGGCTGCGCTTGCGGAGCAGGTGGCGTCAGTCTGTTGCTGGAGGATTTTGAGCAGGACATTGCCGATTACCTGCTTGGCGAGGCGGAGCGCAACAAGCGTGGCGAAACGATTGCCTTTTTGCAGGCATATGCCTTCAGCGAAGAGACGAAGTTGTGGAGCCTGTCGAGTCTGTTAAAGGCGCTGATCGACGAAGACGGCCGCGTGCAGCCATCGCCAGATGTCGGCGCCGGCTTGCTGCAACGGCTGGGGCGTACCTTGTCTTCCTTCGCAAAACTACATGGATAGGACCGCAACTGCAATGACCAAGGCCATACCCGTTACTGTGCTCACCGGCTTTCTCGGCAGTGGCAAGACCACGGTGCTTGCGCAACTGCTGAAAAACCCAAAGCTAGAAAAAACGGCGATCATCGTCAATGAATTTGGTGAGGTCGGACTGGATCATGACCTGCTTGAACGCTCCGATGAGGACTTGATATTGCTGGCCAACGGCTGCGTTTGCTGCACCGTGCGCGGCGATTTGATCGGGGCCTTTCAGAAATTGGAGGCTCAGCGCCTGGCCAATACAGGGCGAGCATTTGACCGTGTCATTATTGAAACGACCGGCCTGGCTGATCCCGCCCCGATTTTGCACACCATGATGAGCGATGCCTTTGTCACCGGGCATTACCGCCTTGAACAGGTCATAACCACGCTGGATGCGGTCAATGCCATGACCACCCTGGACCAGCATCAGGAAGCGGTCAAGCAGGCAGCAGTCGCTGATCGTATTCTGCTGACAAAAACCGATCTTGTAGCTGAACCCCTTCTGGGCGAGCTGCGCACGCGGATTTCAGCGCTGAATCCGGCTGCGCCTGTGATCGCGGCCGTAAATGGCGAAGTCAATGTTGAAGATTTCTTCGGCAGCTCTGCCTTTGATCCTGCAGAGAAAACCACTCAGGTGCAGGACTGGCTGCGTATTGAGGCCTATGAACCGCATGCACATCACGGCCATGAACATCATGGGCACGGCGATCTTCATCATCACGAAGACGATGAAGTGGACCGCAACCGCCACGACGATCACATCAGCGCGTATTCGATCATTCGCGAACAGCCGGTTTCATGGGCAGGATTTTCGGCCTGGCTGGACATGATCAGCAAGTTGCGAGGTGACGATTTGTTGCGCGTCAAGGGCATTGTCAACGTTATTCAACACCCTGACAGGCCGGTGGTGATACACGGCGTTCAGCATGTATTTCACCAACCAGTATTTCTTGAGCGGTGGCCGAATGATGACCATCGCACGCGCCTGGTGTTCATTACCCGTGACATTGATCGTGAAGACATTGATGCCACCCTTCAGGTTTTTGAAAACCGCAGGCCCCGCCCCGCCATTAGCACCAACTAAACCAGATTTCAAAAGGAGACAACCATGAGAACAGCAAGACGAACCCTGCTTGGCGCTTTGGCGCTGGGTCTTTCAGCACTCGCGCCAGTGGCCTTCGGCCAAACCTACCCGACCAAACCGGTCCGGATCATCGTGCCTTACGCGCCGGGCGGCACCGTTGACGCTGTTGCGCGTACGCTGGCCGTGAGGTTGTCTGAACAATTGGGCCAGCCTTTCGTTGTTGAGAATCGCTCCGGCGCCAGCGGCGCCATCGGCAGTGATGTCGTGGCCAAATCGCCAGCCGATGGCTACACGCTGCTGATGCAGGCTTCCACTTTCGTCGCATCCGCACTGCTGGTCAAGAGCCAGCCTTTTAACATTGAGAAAGACTTCACGCCGATTGCAAACCTCGGTTCAGTTCCGCTGGTCATGCTGGTCTATCCCGGTCTGCCCATGAAAAACCTGGGTGACTTCATCAAAGCCGCAAAAGCGGCACCGCAGAAGTACACCTTGGGCACAGCAGCTCTTGGTTCAGCCAGCCACTTGGCGGAAGAAGCCATCCGCCATGAGGCGGGAGTTGACGTGCAGATTATTCCGTACAAGGGTACGGCGCCAGCCATGATTGACGTACTTGGAGGGCACTTGACGGGCATGGTTGACGCCGTCCCTTCGCTGTTACAACACATCAAGTCCGGCAAGGCCCGCGCTTTGGCCGTTACAAGCGCCAAACGCTTGCCCTCTTTGCCTGATGTGCCAACGGTTTCCGAATCAGGACTGCCTAACTTTGAGATGGTGTCGTGGTACGGCATTTGGGCGCCGGCCAACATGCCGGCCGACTTGACTACGCGACTGAACAGGGAAATCAATACGGCCATGCAGTCACCGCAGGTTGTGCAAAACCTGGGGGCTCAAGCCTTTATCTTCTCCAATACAACGGCCCCCCAGTTTGGTGCATACGTGAAACAGGAGTCGGCCAAGTACAAGCAGTTGATCGAGAAAGCCAATATCAAGGTTGATTGATTGCGGCTTACGCAGCTGTTGTGACCTTTATTAAGTGCGCTCTGCTTAAGATGAAATAATTGTTTCGAACTCTATCGTTTTGTTTTGAACTCTATTTTCTTGAATCCCACGTGGTTCGAAGAAATAGAGTTTGAAACAAAAAAACTACGACGCCCTTCGGGGAGCGCCTTCTTGATCTAAGGTGAATTCGAAGTCATAGTTTGAAACAGAGGGGTCTGAGCCGCTGTGAGCCTCGCTGCTCACGGAATAGAGTTGGAAACGAGCACGAGCACGAGCACGAGCACGACCACGAGACCGGTGCCTGGCGGCGATGATGCAATGGAGAAATCGTTGCGACGCCAGTAACATCTTCAACTCGTGAGGCCAGATCTGATAGTGTCATTAACTTGATATGTGCCGATACGACAAATTTAAGAGACACGAACAATGGGAATGCCAAAGCAGCCGGACGATCCGAACTCCCTGTATTCGCCATTTGGAGAAACTCTCCACGAGATCGGCTTCGGGGAGCACGACTCCTTTCATCACTTCGAGTTGGGCACCCTGTTCTGGTCGGACGTGCGTCTGTTTGGATGCTACGAGCGCATAGCGAGCGTCCTGCCGATTGCTGATCGGAATGCTCGTCCTTTCTTGGACGCCGACCTTGAACATTTCATCATCCGGTTTCGCATCGTCCTAAATGACATCGCTTTTGTAGTCCGCCAGCTTCTTCCGGCGAACGCGCGGGGAATTAACAGCCCGCAAGGGGGTGGACACCCTCGCAACCGTGAGGTTTCATTCTTTGAATTGACCAAGCGGCTAAAAGCTGCGGGCGACGCCTACTCCGAGCTCGCCTCCGTGCTGTCTCACGCAGCTGTTTGGGCCGACCCCCTACGCAGGCAGCGCGATCAGATCATCCATTACAAGGCAAAAGCAGTTGTATTTGAAAGTAGTCCCTTGGAGTACGCGTTGCTGGCCGCGGCAGGTACCGAGGCGATTGTGTCCACACCGGAAGGCGGTGCGCGCGTCGTCATGCATCCAGTGCCGAAATTGGTCGACGACAATCTGGTCGGTCTTTACCGCTTCGTGCATGGTGATCTTGATCATGCTGTGCGGAGTTATGCAGATCGTGCGGGTCTGAAGCGGCGGCCTGCTGGCACCGGAACCAGAATATCCGCGATCGGAATTGCCCGCTTTCGCGAGAGAAATAATGGCAAGCTGACCTGGTAATGCGCCAGTTGGCAGTGGTAACAGCCTGCCCCGAGGCATCTGGCTTGAACTCCAGTTGTTGATGGGGGGAGGTAGCAAGAGGTTTCGCACTAGCGGTAACGCGGACGGCCCTCGCGACGATAGGCCTAATTTGCCGACCCATTCCCTGCTTTGAGGTGGCAGGATGCCAAAATATATGGCATTATTTGCTCAGGCATCCGGCCGCACCTATCCTCGGGTGAAATCGGAGTTCAGACGCAAGTACATTCGCAAACCCACCGCACTCCGTCGGGGGCCAGCGCGTAATCGAGGATCGTTGGCTCGCACATCGACTGGATTGCCTCATGGCCAATATTGAAAACCCGCGTGCGGTCTCGCATGCCTCCCCCTCTGCCGCAGGGAATGAAAACTTACTGCGTCCTCTTAAGAAACTGCTTCAAACCAGGTTTCCGACCGTCAGGTCCTCCCATTTGACTGAGGCAATTGCCGCTGGCCTTGGTCACAAATCCCACGCGGCCTTTCTTGCAGATCCTCCATTTCCTGGGCCGTGGAGAGCGCTTCTCATACACAAAAGCTTCGAGCCCGGGCCGTTCCGGCAGCGCTTGGCGGGTTTTGGCTACCCAATACAGGCAGACTTCCGATTTGAGCAGCCTGCGCCTACCCCGATGCCTCCAAAACAATACTTGGATTGGCTAAGTGAACTTCGCGAATTAAATAGAAATCCTGGCGGAGCTGGGCCGCGAACCTCTGCCCTCCATAAGAACTGCGCAGAGATGTTCGCCGGCACGTTTGAGCTGGGTCGCCTGGAGGACCGGGGCGACAAAGCAGTCAAGGTTCGCTGGAAGGCCGGTATAGATCACGGCGCCTGTCTTCCGAATTGGGGCGCCGTGGTGAACGCGACCTCTCGGAGCTGGGTCGAGTTTCCCGGCACAGACCATGAGAGGCGCTTCTATCAAGATTTGCCGCTGAAAAATGGAAAAATTGCGCAGTACCAGAGCGCCGTGATATCAATGCCATACAAAGATGCGCCATTAAGAATGGACGAAATCGCGGTAATGGCTGGCCGCATTGGCTGGACTTGCAGCGCCCATCCCGAATGGTCTTGGCATGCACCAGAGGAAACGACTCTACTTTTGTTCAAACGCTCCACGCCTCCTAGCCTGACGCATCAGGCATGGCAAAGATCATTCAAGCGATGGATTGTCGAGAATCGCGCGAAACTGTTGAAAAGTGCGGGCGTCACTCGTCGGAAGGTAATTGAGGATATCGCCGCGTGCCAGCATCTTCCGCTAGACCTTGTAGGTTTCGAAGACTGTCATGAGCGGTATATCAAGGAGTTTGTATTTGCTTTGTATGAAGAGGAACGTCCGGGTATGGCGCTGATTTTTCGGCGTCTCATGGAGCAGTGGGTTCAGGAACTTGAGTCACCGAGCTACGGCGCTTAGCGTCGTCCACTGTGTGAAGCCGGGAGTGGGTTAGTCGAAGGAGCTTGAACTTGTTGAATTCCGCTGAAGTCTGACCCATGGGAGGGCGGATAAATACTTGGACTGGTTGATGCCGACTGAACTTGCGCTAGGTCGGTATGCATAAGCGTCACGTTTGGACTCCTTGTGCTTCATAGGAACCGTGATCGCAATCTAGCCATGATCCAGTCGAACTCGACTTGGCCAAGCTCCCATCCCTTACGCCTGATGCCGACATCGACTTCATCCAATAGCCTGGTCAAAGTCAAATCGTGGCGTTCAATGCGCTTCCTCTCGGTGTAGCCTGTCAGTTGCTCTACAAGATCTATGCACATGAGGTACCGTCCACGGCGTTCCTCTTCAGTCAGGCCAATGACATAGCGGCCATCGACCTCACGTGCAACAACTTTCGGCTGCGCGCCGGCCAACACAGCGGGAAACGGATCGTGAGGGAAGTCTTCCGGCACCAAGACTTCTGGTTCGTCGTTAGGAGCACCTTCCCTAGTCGTCTTAGAGGATTTCATACGCACCGCCGCGATTGCTGGTGAACACAAAGACCATAGACCCTCAGAATAGGCAATCAAAATCTTATGTCAATAGCGACTATTAGCGGTGCAGCAAAAAAACTAAAAACCCATAGAAATGCCGTCAAGATTCTGTATGCGGGAGCCGTAGGAGATGTTCGCGCGGAGTCTTCAAAAGAGTTCAATACTCCCCTACCTTTATTGGTATCGCTTCGATCAAATTAGGATGCTCATGCCGACATTCGGAAGTCGCGTTGCCGTTAACCCACACCTTGTTTTGAACTCTATTACTTTGAGCTGGCCTCGAAGGCATAGAGTTTGAAACAGAAAACCTACATCGTTTTTCTGGTAACACCGCGCCGATCCAAGGTGCATCGGACTTGTAGTGTGAGGCAAGGGCTTCCTGCGTTTCATAAGCCTTGCAGTTCCACCAAGTAATGTTTGAAACAGGCGACTGCGCTTCATCGGCGCGCGCCTTTCCCGTCATTCTCGGCGCTTGTGCTTGCCAGTTTGTCGCGTGAAAATTCCGGCAAGCCGCAGTGCTCGGAGGCACCTGCGCTTGAATCAAGGGCTTCGAACCAGAATGAGTATTGCTACATCACCATCGAGCGCTGACGCGTTGCCAGAGAAGTCATGGGTAAATTTCGTTGCGGATCTGCAGGGTCCGGAGTTGGCGCCAATGCTATCGCCTGTCCGGTATATCGATTTGCTTGGAATGGACATCGAAACTCTGGCTCGAAATGCGCGAGTAACTGTGGCTGCGATAGCCGAGACTCCGGGCGCAGCTAGTATTCAAATGCACCTTAGAGAAAATCTTCGCGTCATCAAGGCGGCACATGACGTGTCCGGCAATGACTTGCTGAAGACGTTGAGGTGGTTTCGAGCAGAGCCACTTCCGGCCTTCGGCCGGATGACCGCAGAGCAAGCAGTTGCGGCCGACCGTACGGATGACGTCATCCGCTTGATACTTTCGTTGCATGGCGGTGCTGCGGGCTAGCAGTCTGCCAGGAGCGCTGATGCAACTCAAAAATTTTGAGGCACCAAGCGTAGCTCATCGGGTCAGGTGCGACCGGTGCGGCAAAGAATTGCCACATGGGAAAACCAGCTCCGCCGGAATGATATCCGTCGGTTTCGATGCAGGCCAAGACTCAGTCTTCGGCGAAGGCAATCGAGTCGAAGTAGATCTGTGCGAAACATGCTTGCAAGTCTGCCTAGGTGCATGGCTTAGAGTGCGGCTTGCACGGGATACGGAGCAAATCCCGCGAGAAGTGATCACCACCACCGGCGGCCGGGGTCAACCAGCTGCCGCTAATCGAGACCGTGATCGCTTTAAGCACCAATATGGCACCCTCACGTTTGAGGAAATGGCTGGGCGTATGGAATGCACGCCCGAAGTAATCCGTGAGCAAGAGGCGGCCGGCCAACTTTTCGCAGCCGATGCACAGGGCAGAGGTGATGGCCCACGCTACCCAACGTTTCAACTCAATGAGAACTTGGATAGGCCAATGCTGAAGCAAATCATCAAGGAATATCGGGAAGCGGGTGTCTCGATGACCCGGCTCTGGAGCTTCCTGCGGACACCGCAGAAGTTTTTTGCCGGCTTCACTCCCATGGAAATGCTGCTGGGATGTTCATTTCCTGAATACGAGGCGCTGACACCCGAAGAAAGATGTGCGGCCTTTCTTGATTTAGTTGCCGACGAGCTATCTCGAACTAGGTTCTAACCAACGTGGAGTTACCGAAGATGACCTTACCCTTGATTAAGCCTGAGGAGTTTGTGGGTGGCTATATAGGGACCGTACGTCGAGTTTTGGATTGCAAATCTAAACGAGCGGTGATGGACAAATTGCATCAAAGATTTGAAGCTATCGATAGAAAAATGGCGGTGCTTGACGTGGTAGCGCAGACCTGTGAGCGCCCAATGAGCGAGATAGTAGCGATGCACACCCTCACTCCACTGTCACGCGCGTTTGCACTGGATAACATCAGCGTGCCGTATGGCGAAGATCTGAACAAGGACCGACTTAGAAATCATGCCGGAAAATTCAGTGCGTCGCATCCTCAATGCTGCCCGGCATGCATTGAAGAGGATCTCGACTTGTTGGGCCTCAGCTACTGGAGAAGGTATCATCTCATCCGTGGTATTGGACATTGCCTGAAGCATTCAGATGTCGAGCTTATTTCGATAAGAACAGCTAAAGCGTTCAGTCAGGAACCTGCCCACTACTTTGGGGATCGTTCCATCGTTAAGACGCATTCCCAACGCTCTGAGACCATAGTTAGTAATGAATTTGTGCGCCGATATGCGGGCATTTGCGAAGGGCTGCTCAATACCAAATCGCCGATTGGAAAGGCCGGGGCGGCTGCGGCGATGCGTGCTCAAGCCGATAGACTTGGTTTCAAACTTTCAACGTCCGTAAATTCGCAAACGCTACACAATTTGATTCAATCAAGCGCCCCAAAAAAATGGCTGCTCGATCACTTTCCAAAATTTTTGGTGCAGAGACGAAGTTCAGACCTCGAACAAAACTGCCTTCCTAGCCCAAAGCACGTAGCTTCCGAAACGTTCGTACTGGCCAGCGCCGCTTTGTATGCATCGCCTGAAGATGCCTTGAAGGATTTTGCGAAGTTTGCCGGGAAGGACGCAATCTCACTTGGCGCGCGGCGCCGAGTCAAGTCTTGGAGCAGTCCAGAAGTGTTGCGCATCTATGTTGAGGCGGGCTTCAATGCTTCTGCAGTTGCTGCCCACTTCGGAACAGCTGATAGGGCAACCTGCAGGGCAATGGCCGAGCGGGGGTATCCCTCAATCCAAAAGGTCATCAACAATAAGGCTGGCCAAGCCCTAAAGAGGTTCTTGACTGGCTCGGAACTCGAGGATGCCATCTCACACGCTGGGGAAAGGCGAGACGAATTTGCAAAATTGCTTCGTGGTGTTGCTGCTCCACTCGCCGCACTCTTTAAGCAGATCGAGATGCAAAAGTCCCAATAGTATTGACCGTTCCACCCGAACGACGCGACCAGATCGATCGCAAAAGGCAGATTCAAAATAGCGTTCTCGCTACTGCGCCTCGTCGACGCAAATTTCCCACCAAGGCTTGATGAGCACTTGGTGCGTTTCTGGCGAGCCAGTGGAGGTCAGCCTCGTTGCTTTCTAGAAAGCCTTCCAGGTTCGGCTTGCTTGCCAACCAGTCAATCATGGATTTTCTCAATCGATGTTCGGTGACATGCAGGCGCCTGCTGTGAATGCCTTGTTTCCAAATCCGACGTAGTTCTGGGTCAGATTCAAGCCACCGGACGACGTCACCGCGGCTCACATGTAGGTGTGCCATCACTGCCTCGTAGCTCTCGCAGATCTCGAAGGCTGCGTAGACATGGTCGGGCGCTCGGGTTGGGTGTTCCTGCGGCTCAAACAGGAGATACTGCCCCTTATCAGTCGGCGCGGCGTCGCTACACGCCTCCATCAGGGCGGAACACGCCTCGTCCGCGCTGCGCCATTGCAGGGCGCTCCACAATGCTATCCAGCGTGCGGGGTGGTCGCGTTTCTTTCGCCAAAGGTGTGCAGGAACCCAATTTCCATCGGCCAGGGCCGACGTGCCAGAGGTGTCTGCGGCGCACATTCGCCCCATTGCTGAGTTGCAGAACCACGACGCAAGCCGGTCATGACGCGCGCCGCCAAGCGAGTGGATGACGCCGATGTCGCGAAGGCGATTTAGCGTGCAGGAGCGAAGGGCGTCCGTGTTGATGATCCGCAGCTTAGAGATCGCCTGACCCACGGCTGCCGCCGTGGCCGCAACATCCGTGTTGAGGTCTGATAGCCTGGCGCTGCCTTTCTGCCCGGGAGAGGGGAGAAGCCAGCGCCTGGGATGTCCGCTAAAAATCCAAAGCGCCTCTGAATGGCGGGTGCAGACCCAGGTCGCCGGAAACTGGTGCCGGGTATGCCAAAACGGCCTTCCAGCCGCGGCGGTGTCTTCCGCACAACATGCGCTGCAGAACCTGAGTGGATGCTTGATAGGCAATGAGCGAGAGGCGCTGAGCAGCCTTCTGCGCCAATGTGGTTTGACGCCAGCAGAAATCTCGGTAGCCAGAAGCTCCAAGTCACTCGGAGCCATAAATGGCAGGTAGCACGCCGCGACCGTATGGATGCGAAGCAGTTCTATGCAATTATCGGAGAAGCAAGAGAGATGCCCCTGAAGGGCCCTAAGGCCGCGTGGTATATCGTGTTGGCGTGATGAATGCCCATTACCAAACAATGCATGAGAGGTGTCTCCACTATTGGTGCCGCTAGCTAAGGCATGAACAGAAGCACACCAACTGTAAAGTGTCTCCTCATCCTCAATCGCCGGCAGAGTTGCCGGTAGCTGCGGCTTTTGCATGATCTTCGCCGCGGGACTCATACGGCCCCACCCTTCTTCCTTTTCTTCGCTGCAGGAACCGTATCTCCTATCTTCTGGGCCTCCTCGACAAGGTCATGGCTGACACCTAACATTCGTAGGTCGTCATCTGAATACGATTGCATCGCCGCGATGCGCTTGGCAAGTAAGTTCGCCTCCCTGGTTTGGGCGGCCTTGTAATTGCGCAACAATCCGCCGACAACGTCCCTCATTGGCTTTGCAGGGGGCGGCTGACCGGTGCCGGCTGGGCTTTCGGGGATTTCTCCCTTCTGCATGCTTGGCCCGAACGCTTTCTGGCGTTGAGGAATATCGTCATACTCTTCTGAGCCCGAGCGTATGCTGGTCGCGATACGCTGAAGTTCCTTGTAGCGTTCGGACTTCCGCGCCGCAACGAAGTCTTCAACAGTCATTTCTGCGGAATCGGTACCGCGCTGCAGGGCCGCGCGCCGCAGCGCCGCGCGCTGCGTCTCCACAAAATACCGCTGAAACAGCCCTGGCGTCCCAGCGCTTGCCTCGAACTCGAGGCGCGCTCGCAGTTGCTCGTCAACTGCGCAGCCCTCAACCACGCAAAATTTCCGCATTCGGGGAACAAACCCCTCGCACCACCATTTCTCATCCTGGTGGGACGCCGGTTCGAGACTGGTCATTCCGCCGACGGAAAAACGGCGCATGACCTGTGAAAACGTTTGAAGGTGGGTGAACGCCAGTGGATTCCCGATGAGAAGCACGGAAATTCCGAGATTCATCAGACTGAGGTAGAACAGGACGAACTCGTACTGCAGTGGATTCTGGTTAAAACTCGCATCCTGTTTTTCGTCAATGACGAGAAGAGCGACCCTGTGAAGTACCAGGAGCTTGGAGGCGACCACGAGCAGCGCGTCTAGGTTGGTTTTTCTGGCGTTTTGTTCCGAGTAATTGGTTCCCAGTTGCTCGTCTAGGCCCATGAGGATGCGCTTCAAAAGAGCACCGCGCGTTCCGTTCGAGGGAAAATCAATGTAGAGGTAAACGCACTGCATCATGCGCGCCCAGCCTGCTTGCGGACAGGATAAGTGCTCGATCACCTGGTTGGGCGCGAACACTGCTAGGGCTCGCTGGACCGCATTCGTTTTACCGAGGCCGGTTATGCCATCCACCATTCCACCCCCACCGTCCACGTGAGTGACATGCCTGAAGTCGTGAACGGAGTTGGCAACACCTACTTGGTTCGCGCGCTTGCGCACCTCCGCTCTCAGCGGATTTCCCATAGAAAGCGCTCTGCGCAGAAGAAGCTGAATTCCGGCAGCCAGTTCGAGTATCGGCTGGTACGGTGCGAAGTGCTGCGTCGCGCATTCCAACAAGGCTTCACGATAATCCGGTGGTACCTGCCGCCAATCGGGAGCATGATCTAGCGGGTAATGCCTCAAGTGCCGCATCAAGTCCTTGAACGGAACGAAGGGAGGGATCGCCTCGATGAGCGGGTTAGGACCGAGCAGGAGCTCGGGGCGTGACATTTCATTATTCGCTGGCATTGCCAAACTCCTCATCGTTCAGTTGACGCATCGCAAGGTCAGCCGCCGAGGGACCTGGCATCGATTGGTCCGAGGAGGGTCTTGTGTCGTCGACGTCGAACGGCCTGACGCTGCCCCCTTTGTCTGGTTGGTTCCTCAGCGCTTCAGCGCCGAGGCTGACCATCTCCTCGTCACGGTGCTTGCGCAAATTGCGCTTGATGGCACTTTTACTTGGTGGCTTGCTTAGCCCAGAGAGTTCGGCCTGGCGCTCAGCCTTGGCGTCTGCTGTTGTAGTTTCGCGGCGCAACAAAGTATCCAAGTCGGCTTGGTCGGTATGCCCACGGTCTTTGTCCCGAGCGAGCGTGCGCTCAGCCAGGTGGTCCTGCCAATCTGCCAAGGTGATCTGGCGCGACAACAGGGTGTCGTTCCCGGTCAGCCGCAGCGGAATCATCCCGGCTTGGGTTGGCAGCCAAGCGTGCTCTGGAGCACCCCGGTCCATTTTGACCACGGTGCGTATCGGTGACCCGGAGGCTTTAACGCGCGACATCAGGCCAGTCGCCACCAGCTCGGGGCTTGAGTAGCGCATCTTGGGCAAGACCTGTTCGTGACCAAGTATG
Organism: Polaromonas aquatica; assembly: GCF_042659145.1. Taxonomy (NCBI): domain Bacteria; kingdom Pseudomonadati; phylum Pseudomonadota; class Betaproteobacteria; order Burkholderiales; family Comamonadaceae; genus Polaromonas; species Polaromonas aquatica. The sequence continues at coordinate 162,018 of NZ_JBHSRS010000080.1, forward strand.
GTTCCCAGAAGGTAGACCCCGTTCTTGCGGACGACCGCCCTAACATCCGGCAACGTGAAGCCGCGTAGCGCATCGAGATCCACCGGGATGTCCGCCCTCATGCCCTGCTGGCGCAGCCAGTGGAAGATATTTAGCCTCGTGGGCTTGATGGCCGGTATTTCCTTGAGCATCTCCAGGGGGGCCAACTCAAGCCGCTCTTGATTGTTGTACTTCAGGATGGCTACGATGAGCTCCCGCATGTACTCGTAGTAATTCCATAAGGCGGAACCAGCGGCGTGCGGTACTCCACGTGTCCGTGGTTTTCCTTTCGTGCTGCCCGGCAGTTTATGGTCAAGCTCCTTGTGCACCACACGATGGCTAGATTCGAGTCCTCCCTTCTTGTCGCCGCGATTGATGGGCGTATAAGTGATGGAGAAATTGAACTGCCTTTCCGCCTCGGTTTGAACTGATGCCTTGAGCTCACCGTTGTCTGCCTGGATGTTGCGTGTCAGTTGGTGCGGCCAGTCCTCCTCTGTGATCTCGATACCAAAGCGTTTGCACCAGAGCGGCTTAGGTGTCGCTCCGTGCAGGATGGCTTGTAGCGCTGTCGCGGGCGACGGGGCTTCCCAGCCGCAGTACAACCCATAGATGACCTCGCTCCTCACATCCTGCGCTACAAGGCGTGTCATTGGGGGCAATACCCGAAGGCGAGACATCCTCGAGGTCAAGTATGTGTCTGTTGATGTTGAATCAAAGACGCCCAGTTGGCCCACCGCGGTGACCTGGTCTTGCAGGGAACCGCCGCGCGCCCCGGTCTTCTTATCGAACTCCAGTTTGCCAAAGACCATCTCTGTGATGGACTTTTCCCCGTTGAGCAATTTTCCCCAGTAGAGAAATTGATCGTAGCTAGGCCGTTGCAAAGGCGGAAGGAGCTCGACGGATTCCCTCCCGCTTTCATCTATGGTGCGTTTCGACCAATGCACGCTGGAGGCGGCGAGCCAAGCATCATGGGGTGTGAGATTGTGCCGGGTGAGCGCGTAGCCCCAGGCCAGCTTGCGTTTATCCTCTTCGTCGTCGAGCAGATATCCTTCTGAGTCGGCCTCTCCAGCCTTGTGGAGGCGCGTCTTGCGGCCGAGCTTTCTGCTTTGGGCCTTGCTCACGCCCGGACAGCCGCATCGATCATAGTTGTTCATCAGGCCATTTATTCGACTGCCCGACGCCCAGTACCGATGCAGTAGGTAGTAGATCGTGCTCCGGCTTGCCCCCACTTCTTCGGCTCGTCGGTTAATCGCAGTAACGCGGCCTGGGTCATGAATGATCTCCAAGAAACTACGACCTGCAACGATGGGTGCAATGCGCTCCCAGTCGCGATCTCGATGTCGAAGTCGCTTTTCGATACTTAGCCTCGCCTTGGGCGTGCCTGCACGGGTGAGCATTTCTGCATCCGGCATGTTGTGGGCTGAATTGGATGAAAACTTGGAAACTACTATTCGCGATTCCGAAACATGCGCCACAAACTCCGACAAGCTATAGCGCACGGGCCCGCCGGTGTAGGTCTTCTTACGCGTGTTCTTCTTTCCTACCCGCCCGGGGAGGGGGGCGAGCCAAAGTTCATCCTTCCCCACAACGAACTCGAGGACTCGCATCGGTTCCAGTAAAACCGTGGAGTGAGGCGTGTTGTTTAGGAGGTCAAGACGTTGAAATGGAACGATCATGCTGATGCCCCTGACCACTCTTGAAGAAGACTGGCCTTCAACGCCCGGCCGCCTGGGCGGAGGGGGACCCAAGGTTCCAACGGCTCCCTCAGGTCGTGGTCCAGGTCTTGGTGCCAAAGCGCCAAGTGGCTTAGCGCCTGCAGTTCGAACAGATTGGCTGCCGTGCGACGGACGAGCTCTGTCAGGACTGCATTCACTGGCTGCTCATACGCCCAGCGAGAGCAGTGCTCGATGAGCAAGCCGTAGCCACGCGAGATCCGGATTTTCTCCTGATGTTCCTTGGTGATAGTGGGGCGGAGAGCGTCCAGATTTACGAAGAACCGAGATGGATAGTCCTCGATATGGACCAGGTGCTGCCGAAGCTCGGCCACCTTGAGGTATAGGCGAGTAAGTTGCAGCCTCTCTTTTGTGCGACTCAGTGGATCCGCATCAAAAACTAGGTCGCGGGGTTTGCATTCATGAGCGACGAAGTAATAACCGCCGTCTGCTTTGCGCCAAGTCGATACCAGGTCCAAAGTTGCTACATAAGGCAATGTGGTTCCGAGGTAGACGCCGTGGTCAATACTTGCCTCACGCGCGATCTCCATGAGCCCAGGCAGCTTTGGCAGGCGCTGCTGTCCATCCAGTCCCCAGGACAGGTGATCGTGCGGCCAAGGCCAGACCGGGTATTGGTCCCGGAGATCCAATGCACCCAGCCAATAAAGCAGGATTGCTGAACGCGCCTCCGATAGAGCGCGGACATGGTGAAGGCGGCCCTTTATGTTGGACTGCATATGTCCGACGTTGGACACCGGGGAGTAATCGTGCTTCGTTACCCGCAACCACGACTTGTATCTATGCAAATGGCCTTGGCCATAGCCGGCGCGGATAAGCCGCAGCAGCTTCTGCATGGTCATCTTTCCGGTCTGCGGGGGGTCGCGGTGGGGCCGGGCGCAGAAGTCCTCCAAGGGGTAGAGCGTGGAAGAAAGTACCCGGGGTTCATCGAGAATCGAACTTCTCGGCTTGTGCGGATTGGTTTTCATGGACAAATCCCTTCCTCCCCACGCCTTTCGCGCAGGGACAACAATGTCTGACAAACAAGGGATTGACCGACCAGAAATGGTCAGCTAGAGTTGGGGTTCTTAGTTTCAACTCGTCAGGTCAATCCTGGCAGTTCCAAGGGTGGAGGACCTGGCAGTCCGCCACCCTTTGTTTTTTGTGGCCGTAGCCACACGCAAATTGCCACCCGCAGGTGGCCTCAACTTCTTTCCGTGTTTGGTGCTTATTTCATGCCTAGCTCCTTGGCGATGGCGTGGCTTTGCCCCCGCAAGCATTTGCGGCGACCGGTGAGGACCTGGTAGACCAGGTCGGGGTTGAAGCCTCGTGCTTCAGCCCAGCTTTTCATGGAAATACCGGCGACAAAAAACACGTCGCGTTTGACGTCGCTCTCCTTGGGGCGCTGCGAGTTTTCCCGTTCCAAAAGCATGTTCATGCGGATTTTTTCCTACGGCGGCTAACCTCGAAACGTAAACCGCTTTGCCAGGCTTGGGAAGTCCTGCGTTAAGATTTCCCGTTAAATGGAAAGCCATGAATAACGGGATTCCGACCACCACACAGCCTGAGAAGGTCGTTCCAGGTGTCTGGGCTCGCCGGGTTTTGAAAGAGTCGGGGTGGAGCCGAAACCGCATCGATGTCACCTTCTTTGGCTCGTCGAAGGATGATTCGGCATCATCCCGCGGGACATCGGCCTTCTGGCGCTACCTGGCTTGCCAATCTGAGATCCAGAAAACCTATACCGCGCAAACCGATCCTTTCTTGCAGATCGATTCCTGTTGGCCCGGGACGTATCGCTACTTGGCTCATCCTTATGCAGAGCTGTTGAAAGCTCTGTCGTCTCTCACGGCCGTTCACGAGCGCATGGTGGAGGCCGATTGCCAATTGGATGGTCTACTTTTTGCCGGAACTGCCATTGCGATGAGGCGCAACTATCAGAAGCCGGCTGATGAGATCAAGGCGTTGCGCCAGGCATGGGTCTCCGTGCGGAAAGGGCCGCACCGTGCGCACTTCTTTCCCGACATGCTTTGCCTGGTGTTGGGATGGATGCAGGAGGCTTGCCTCATAGGTGATATCCAGCGGCTCAAGCTGATTGCGGGCGAAAATCCCATAAGCCCGTTCGGGTTGTCATTTACGCAACTGGATTTCTTGGAGAAACCCTTCGCTCAATTCCTGGATCGGTGGGTGACCTGGATCATCTGCAATGGATGGGCGCGCGATGCGTACCGGCTGTCTCCCATGCATCTCGCATCCCAGTTGGTGATTGATAGTCCGCGAACCCCTTCGAATCTGACCCTATTGGATCTTGACGGCTTGGTGTCCGCCGTATGCCGAGGGGAACATGCGACGGAGTTGTCCGCAGCGGAGCTTTTGCTTCGCACCCGGCTAGATCGTGAGACCAAGGCGAAACTCGTGGGAAAGGTAAGTTGGGACCGGACGGAACTGCTTACCAAGAAACGATCTCGCAAGGGCTAGCGTCCCTTGGGATGCGTCATTTTTGGGCATGGAGCTCCCCATTGACGAGTATCGAAATCGTGCCTAAGATTTCAATCGGTGGCAGAGATATCGCCACGGGTCTGTAGCGCAATGCTCAGATCTGCCGTACAGCGTTACGCTGCCGGCCGCGTTCGACGAGTGATTTGTTTGAACGCCCCAGTCCCCTCTTTGAGGGGTTGATTGTTCAACTTCACTTATCTATGACTCAAAAAATTGCCAAGGCACGCTTGCGTGCATATAACCGCCAAGGCGGTCTGTGCCACTACTGTGGAAAACCGATGATTCTTGCCGGTGGCGGCGCGGGCATATGCGACAAGGCCGTGCCCCGAGATTTCCTCCGCCGTATGGCATGCACTGCAGAGCACCTCATTGCGAAAAGGGATGGGGGAACGAATGCGTTTACCAACATTGTTGCGGCCTGTCGTTTCTGCAACAGCACTAGACATGCCCGAAAGACACCGTTGCCACCAGAGAAGTACAAGCAGCTAGTGCTCAAGAGGTTGAGGGGTGGGCATTGGCATCCTCATCAGATACAGTGCCACTTTCAAAACTGAGGGCTCATCCGATAGCTCGATGATGAAGTTTTTTTTATGTCTGAGAGAGGAGCGCGATTCTTTGAATTGATGAGTGGATAGGACGCTTAGAAATGGACCATATCGCACTTATGCATTCTGATTCGCCTTCTGAAGCCTACGTTTAATTAATGCATCACTTCTTAGACGTCGTCGTGTAACTTTCGCTGCTGCGCGCTATTGCTTCGCCGTTAGATGCATAGTAAATCCAGTACCAATGACCGCTGTTGTCCTTCTTTTCCGAGTAACAAGGATAGGTATCTCCTGCCATGATTGACTCCTCTGAAATTCTTGGTGCTGAATTTGTTTGTTCACATGATCGACTCCTTTTGATTTGCCGTCCTCCTCTAATTGAAGGATTCGCGTGCTGGTTGTCCGCCGTAGCATGAGTTGCTCAAAAGGACCTATGTCAAAAGAAGTCGAGTGCCATCGCATCTGATGAGTTACCGAACTTGTAGTGGAGTGTGCGGCTGCCGTCTACAAATCGGACCAATTTATGTTCGTTGCTATTGAGGAGTATCCGGTAATCTCAGACTTGTAAAGCGCATCGTTAGCGTAAGAAGAACCAATAAGAGCCCACGCATTTGCCGAGGACGACGGCGGTGGCGACAAAATTGGATAGCACCGGAGTTTTTCAAGGGAGTGTGATGGGAATGGGGTTCAAGGATTTCGCAACGAGCGACGCTGGCCGTCTAGCGTTCTTCAGGAGTCGCAAGGTCCGGCGCGTAAACATATGGATAGATGACATCGAGCCACAATCGAAGCGGATGCCTAAGTCTGAACGCATTCGCTTTCAGACTCAGGTCGCAACGCAGCTCACCGCCGCAAAGCGTTCGACTTTCACCGGTGACATCGCGTTGAAGCTCCAGCTTGCAACGACAAGCAGGAACGCACCGCAAGCACATACCATCGCGAAGAATTTTCTCGACCTGCTCGACGAGTGCGACGAAGCGGTTAAGTGGCCGCGGCGTGATCTTTTATACAAAGATGATCGGCAGATTCAGGCGCTTTCGGTCTCTTGCCGACACGGCGTTAGCGATCCAGAAATTTTCCTCGAGGCGAGACCGTTCGCAGCGATGTTGGATGACTTAGAACTTGCCAACAACGCAATCCAGCGGTTGACGATGGAAAGTCACGCTGGGTATGAGCAAGAGCGCGAGTCAGAGTGGATTGATTCATTTCGCTCAATCCTCCGTGACGAGACGAAGATTCGCGCGAAGTTGGGTGATGGCTACTACGAGGCATATCTCAAGATGACCCGCTTCTACGCCCAGCGGGCGCTCCTTTCGCGCGGCAGCGTAACACTTCCCATTCTGAGCTGGATGTACGGACGGCCCGAGAGCGCGTCTCTAAGTTTCGGAAAGGAAATGTGGGCAAAGCTACTGACTGAGTCGCCTCTCCGCTTGCAGGTTGGCAGCCTGCCTGTGGCCAGCGGCGACTCAACAGCATTTAAGGAGTCTGTCCGTGTGGAGATTGCAGCCTTTAAGGCACGCTGGGACAAACTCATCAATCCTCTTGTGGTGCCTGTCGGACTTGAAGTCGTCGTGCGCCCTAGCCCAAAGACTCCCTCCGGAGTGCTGCACGACCTCGACAACATCGTTCGCGACTACCTCATACCCGGAATCGTTCCCTCTTTCGGAACGGTCACCGACTACCGGTGGACCATCGATCACGAGCAGCTGAAGAAGCTAGACTCGAAGCTCGCAGAGTCATGGGGGCCGATGCCTCCCCCAGGTACAAAGGCCGGGGTTACTCGCTACGAGGTTTGGCGACTTCCGGCTGTCGACGGTGAGCCAGGCTTCGTCAGCGTCGCGCTTGTGGCCGATGTCGACGCGACCGGCGACCTGATGGGGGTGGCCGACCGCAAAATAGATGAATGGAGCGCGACCTTGCCGCGCAAGAAGCGGTGGTAGCTTATTTTTTGAATTGCGCTGAAGTCTGACCCGAGTTTTCCATCGAATCTTGCCCCGCTCTTTGTGACACCTTGAGTGTGGGCGGTAGGAGTACGGATGAGTTTCTGAATTCATTAGCGTACAGAAGAGGCCATCGCTATCTGGAAGCGTACTGCGCTATATCACCCGGCGAGGCTGCCGATCTGCGGTTGAATCCGATATCACCTGTACCACTGGAACGGTGATCGCGGCCAGTTATACAGAGATGAAACCCGCTAGGCCAGTGCTTGAAAAAAATCTGGATCAGTGAGCATGTCGGCTGTCAGCAAAAGGCCCGCCTGCCTATATCCCTCGATCATCTCTTGAGGTGTGCGCTTCACTTTCCATCGCCCGCGCATGCGATTGATTGCCCCCAGAGCGACCATTGGGTGAAGCTGAAGCTGATTGGTCAAGAACTCATCCGGGTCTTGCAACTCAATTCCGTAAGGCGCCAAAACCTCTAGCGGGAAATCTTTTTTGTTGAACGTCACGATAGCGTCGGCATGGCCGGTGATCGCCGCTGCAACGACGTGCCTGTCTGTCGGATCCGGTAGCACGATGCAGTCGATGAGTTTTTCATAGCCGGTAACCAAGCAGTCGGGCACCGCAGTGTTCATTAGCGCCACCAGGTCAGGAAGCCTGTGCGCGATGTCGGGCCTGTTCCTCGCCAAGTTTCGCGTCCATTCATCCTGAATGTCTACGGTCCATTGCGCATGGTAAAGATCGGCCGTCGCCAAACTCAGCAAGGTATCACGCAGCAGGTTTGAATAAAGGACGTTTGCGTCCAATACCGCGGTGTACCTCGCTGAGCCGGCCATTTCAAAAGTCCAATCCTAAATCGTGGGTCAAGTCGGACAAGTTCTGAAGAGCTTTCTCGGAATTCTCTTTTTGTTCCGCCTGATAGCGCAGGAGTTCCTGAAACTCAATTCGACGGTGGAGATTCACCTTGCGGCACTTCAGTTTGCCCTGCTCGATTTCCTTGATGATGAAAGGGCGAGACACGTTCAAAAAATTGGCGGCGTCCTGGGTCGTCATTTCATGTTTGTGAGGAACCAACGCCATGGGCTCGCCCTTGGCCATTTGGCGAAGAACTTCTGCCAAAAAGCGCAACGCACGCGGTGGCAACTGGAGGGGAGGAATCGGAACATTCCCATCCGCGTGAAGATCCAACGTAGCAGTTACTTCGATTTTTTCCGCCTTGGAACGGTCCAATGCGGTGATTAGACAAAGATGGGCTGCTTGCGCCATCTCTGCCTCAGCTGTGTCAGCGGGCTCAAGAATTGCGCCTTTCATGGACTTCTCCTATATGTGGTGACTATTGCTCTTACGATCTTGGGAATACCCAAGATCGTAAGAGCAATAGTAGGGGTTATTCGAATCAAACGCAATATTCGAAGTAAACGAAACTGTGTAAAATCACGTAAACAAGCGTTTTGGTAGTTACTCTATCAACCCAAACGCTCCAAATCGCAGGGGGGACTGTGATAAAATACAGTGCTTCGGCGGCAAGTACTGCTGAAAGCCTGGCCAGGCAAAGCCGATTCTCACGGCGGCACGTCGACAAGAGCTTTCACGACGAGAAAAACAAAGTTAGCTCCTGCATGTGAATTGCCGTAACGTGGGCCGCGTAAGAGTCCACGTCCAATCCATTAAAGCCCGCTTCGAGCGGGCTTTTTTACGCCGTCGCTCACTCGGTTTTGAATCAACCGCAACTTCGAATTCTTGTCAGACGCCAAAAAGAATGTCATCCGTGAACTAACATAGACTCACCAAAAACTGCTTATAAAGTCCATAAGTCAATGTTTTAAAATAGAAAAAGTCAAAAACTTCCTTCTTCTTACAGCACCGATTTTCTAGATATAGACGCGGCCTTCGTTTTAAATGCGTGATCAGTAACTTTGTTGGAGAAAAGAATGATTTCTTCAGAACTGCTGACCTTCAGTCTTGATTGGCTTAGTAAGAACAATCTGGGCGTAGTGTTAGTTCTGTTTGCGCTTGTTCCTCTGTTTGCTATTGGCGTAGTAGGTTATGCCCTGCATGTCCTAGCGCGTGTTCTTGGGAAGCGGCGGTGACCGGGCTACACGGCGTTCCATTCAGCTGGGTGCAGGTGCCTGCTGAAGGCTTGGTGAAGACATTAGCCGCGTTGACGTGGCGTAAGCCCGACCGTGGAAGCGCTGCACGAGACATAGCTGCACTGATGCTCTACGTGGCGCTGCTTTTCCATCGGAGGGAGCGGAGTGTGGAAACTGAAGTTCCGCCTTCGGAGCTTTTGTTTATTCCGGCCGGGACCACTACAACAACGACTCAGCACTTCGCAGAACTCACGTATGACGATTTCGAGCACCTTACGGGCCTCTCCCGAAGTCTGATCCGGCAGGGGTTGCTTCGGCTCACTGAGATGGGATTGGTCCAAGCGCAAGGCTCCCGCCAACAGCGTGAATACATACTGGCATGGCCGGGCGGAAGATGGTTCAAGCTCCCGTGTAGAGCGATTCTGCGTCGGGACGGGATTGCTCCGTTCAAAACATTCACGCTGAGGACTAAGCACGAATTGAACGCCATGAAGCTCTATTTGTACCTGGCAGACGTACGCAACCGGTCTACCTTCCATTCTGAGGTCAGCTACGAAGTGATCAGGGAGCGGTTGGGTACGCCCGAGCGGGATATCCGACGCGCAATCAATGTTCTGACTGCTGCGGGTCTACTGGCGCGAGTGCAGAGGGAAACGGAGCGGGCAGCTTCTTATTGGGGGCCGAACAAGTATTTCTTGACCGGGTATCAAGACTTGATAGCTGCAACGACAGCAGTGTAGGTAAGGATGATTCCGACACCTGTACGTCGGGCCCGCATAGTGCGTCTTTTTCCAATTCTCTCCGAGGCTCGTGCGATAGTGGTGCGCTATTAAATACAGAGGAGAGGCAAAAATGTTTGAGTTCGGGAAAAAATTATTTGATGTTGAGCATTCTTTGATGATGCATGCCCATAGCTATGTGGTGCTGCCCGCTGCGTCGATTTATGACAAAGATCGCCTGAAGGAGATAGAGCAAGTATCCAAGGACTGCCACATATACCTTATTGGGCATACACCTCGCATCTATTTAGACGACGTGCAGCAATCAGGCATGAAAGTCCGGCTGAGTTTTACCGTAGGTACGGAAAGTGTAGAAGTTGAGTCTGATGTACCGGAGGGGGCTACGTTGAAAAAAGGGGATGGGGACTTTCGAGTATTCGGGGCGAACGGAGAGGAGTACACCCTAAGTGATCTAGAGATTGCGCAAGCAATAAAGCGCAACCACCAAGTCAATTTTCATGTCCTCTACATCGGACAGGCATATGGAAAATCAGGAGAGCGAGCAGCACTTGACCGACTTGAGAAACACGAGACTCTCCAGAAAATTGCGCTTCAGGCCAACGTGCCCGAAGATAGCCATCTTGTGATTCTCCTGCTAGAAATTATTCCTGCTAATAGGATGATGACTCTCCTCAATCCCCATGCGATTGATCGGACAAGCAGCGATCAACGCATACAGGCCGGTTTAGACAAGCTGTTCGATACATCTGAAAGGAACGGGTAGCTTTGTACGAAGCTTCTCTCATTCGATACTTCCAGCCCCGCTACAACAAAGAATTCAAAGATAGCTTTCCATCTACGAATATGAAAGTGCTGAGAGATTGTTACGACAAGGATTTCTCAGGCATCGTGGCAGAAGTTAACTTCGATGATCTGCCGTGGGATTTGACATCAGAGGAGGTGCCTCCAGCCCACTATCACATCGCGAAATTCAGCCTCCATACGGACGAGAGCCGATCAATGTTCTTTTCCTGTTGAATTGCGCTGAAGTCTGACCCGAGGGGGGTGCGGATAAATACTTGGACTGGTTTATGCCGCAAATCCAAGACTCTCTCGG
>NZ_JBHSRS010000081.1:0-208788 GCF_042659145.1 Polaromonas aquatica
CGGCGGCACCACCGTGGGAGCCGGCACCCTGCAGGGCAACACCACCAGCTTGCAGGGCAACATCACCAACAACGCCGTCGTCACATTCGATCAGGGCACGACGGGCACCTACGCCGGGGTCATGAGCGGCAACGGTGCCTTCAACAAAATAGGCAACGGCAACCTGATCCTGACCGGCAACAGCAATACCTATACCGGCGCCACCAACGTCAACGGCGGCACGCTGTCCATGAACGGGTCAATGACTGGTTTCAATATCACTGTCAACAACGGCGGCACCCTGGGCGGCAACGGCGCGGTGGGCAACACCCTCATCGCTGCAGGCGGCGTGCTGGCGCCGGGCAATTCGATAGGGACACTGAACGTTGCAGGCAGCCTCACCCTGGCCCCCGGCTCGACTTACCGCGTGGAAGTCGATGCCGCAGGCAACAATGACCGCACCAATGTCACAGGCTCGGCCACCCTCACCGGCAGCACGGTGGATATACAGGCCAGCGCCGGCAGCTATGCGGCCAATACGAGCTACACCATCCTCAATGCCACCGGTGGCCTCGTAGGCAGCTTTGCCGGGGTCACGTCGAATCTGGCCTTCCTGACCCCCACGCTGGGTTATGGCGCCAATGCCGTCTCGCTCATGCTGGCACGCAATGACATCAGTTTCAGCGCTGTTGCCATCACACCGAACCAGATCGCCACATCCACCGCCCTGCAAAACGCCAATGCCGGCGCTACAGGTGACATGGGTACGGTGCAAACCACATTGACCGGCCTCTCGGCCGATCAGGCGCGTGCGGCCTATGACTCGGTCAGCGGTGCAGGCCTGGTGGCCCTGCGCAATGCGGGTGTCGGCTTTGCAGCGGGCTTTGGCAACCAGTTGCAGGCACGGCTGGGCGCGGTGAGCAGCGGAAGTACGCAAGTCGGTTCATTTGCGGGCGGCCCCATTCTTCTGGCAGCCAATGACCATGTGTCGGATTTGCTGGCTTCGCCCAAGTCTGACACACCGCAAAAGTTCTCGCTGGCCGGTGATGTTTCCTCAAGCCTGCCGTCTAAGAACGATGCAGGCAGGGGTTTCTGGCTGCGCGGCTCTGGCGGCTACCAGAACACCAGCAGTGATGGTAATGCCGCTGCCAGCAAACTGCGCAATGGCAGCCTGGGCGCCGGCTTTGATACCGAGCTGCGTGAAGGTCTGGTCGTCGGGGCCGCCATCAGCAACGGCACCTCCCGCCTGAGCTTTGACAACAATAATTCAGGCAAGTCTCGCGGCAGCGCCGTGGCGCTGTATGGCAGTTATGTTTCCGGGCCGTGGGCCTTCAAGGGTTCGGCCAGCCTGGCCTGGAACAACAACCACATGGACCGCGCTGTGACGGTAGGTGCCTTGAACCGGGTTGCCAGTTCTGACTTTGACAGCAACACACTCTCGGCTTATGGCGAAGCGACTTACAGCCTGCCCATGAATGGCTGGACCTTGCAGCCGCTGGCTGCGCTGTCCCTGAGTCGTGACAAGGTCAACGGGTTTACTGAAACGGGGGCAGGGGCACTCAACCTGCAGGTGGCGGGGCAAACCATTAACTCGACCAAATCGCTGCTGGGTGCCAAGGCCAGCTTTGACACCGGCAGCGTCCGCCTTGAACCACGCATCATCTGGGCGCATGAGTTTGGTGACCTGAACACGCCCATGACGGCGCAGTTCCAGGGGGCGGCGAATGCTTCGCCGTTCCAGGTATCCGGTGTGGCGCTGAAACGCGACACCTTGATTCTGGGCCTGGGTGCTTCGGGCAATATCCGGAAGAACTTCGATCTGTTTGCGGATGTACAGGCCGAGCACAACAGCATACAGAGCAATCTGGCGCTGCTGCTAGGCCTGCGCGTGCGCTGGTAGGTCCAAAATACCCCTCCGAGCCCGATTTTTAAGCAAAATCAGGCTCTGGTCGGCGCACAGTGCGCGCCACCAGCTATCTTATTAATAGCAAATTGCCGCATCGACATGAGCTCCCCGCCTGCGGCAACACAGGCAAGCAGTGATAATCAGAGCCATGAGTTCTCTGCCCGCGGAAGACCATCCGCAACCCAAATCCCTGACCGACCTGTTTGTTTCGTTCACCTTGCTGGCCCTGCAGGGTTTCGGCGGCGTGCTGGCCATCGTGCAGCGCGAGCTGGTCGAAAAAAAACGCTGGATGACACGTGAGGAATTCATTGAGGACTGGGCCGTGGCGCAAATCATGCCCGGGCCCAACGTCATCAACCTGTCGCTGATGATTGGCAGCCGCTACTTCGGACTGAAAGGTGCAATGGTGGCGCTTGCCGGCATGCTGACCGTGCCCCTGGTGCTGGTGTTGCTGCTGGGCGTTTTTTATGCCCACTTTGCCAGCCACCCCGGCGCTGCAGGCGCCCTGCGCGGCATGGGTGCCGTCGCGGCCGGACTCATCGCGGCCACCGGACTGAAACTCTTTGGCGCCCTGAAAAGCAATGTGCTGGGAATTCGTACCTGCGTGGCCTTCGGCGCGGCGTGTTTTGTGGCCGTTGCACTGTTGCGCTGGCCGCTGGCCTATGTGCTGCTGGGCCTGGGTGGCCTGGCCTGCCTGCTGGCCTACAGGGGGCTCAGGCCCGCCGCGCCATGACAGAACCGATACATCTTGTCATGGCCGTGCAGGACTGGTTTGCCCTGTTTGCTCATTACCTGTCGCTGTCCTTGCTGTCCGTGGGCGGCGCCATCACGACGGCGCCCGACATGCACCGCTTCCTGGTTGACCAGCAGCACTGGCTGACCGATGCGCAGTTCAACGCCTCCGTCGCCATTGCGCAGGCCGCACCCGGCCCGAACGTGCTGTTTATCGCCCTGCTCGGCTGGAACATCGGGCTCAATGCGGGCGGCATGCTGACCGGGATGCTGGGCGTTTTCACCACCATGATGGGCATCATGATTCCCAGCACCACGCTGACCTACGTGACGGCCCAATGGGGCCACCGCAACCGCGAGCTGCGGGCAGTGCGTGCCTTCAAGCAGGGCATGGCCCCCATCGTAGTGGCCCTGCTGATCGCCACCAGCTGGATCCTGGCCACGTCCAACAGCCATGGCGACGGCAGCTGGCTGCAAAACTGGCCCACATGGCTGCTCACAGCCGCCACGGCCATCATCGTCTGGCGCAGCAAGATTCACCTGCTGTGGCTGCTGGGCGCGGGCGCCCTGCTGGGCTGGTTTGGCCTGATTTAAGTGGCAGAACTTTAGCGAAAACCCTTCAGGGAGGCGGGCTTGTGACTGCTGGTGGCGCGCGCAATTGCTGCAGCTTATTGGCCAGCGAAGCAGCCGACAACTCACCCAGGTGGCTATCGACCAGCCGACCGCTGGCGTCATAAAACAAGGTGGTCGGCAAGGAGCGGGAGCCGACAGCCAGCGCGAGCGCGGTGGCGGGGTCGAACACCACATTAAAAAGATGCAGCTGACTGCTGGAAAGATAGCGCAGGACGGCCGCGCCGTCTTCGCCCTGGTTGGCAAAAACAAAACTCACGCCGCTTTCCTTTTGCTGTGCGGCAGCAAGAACCGGCATTTCACGGCGGCAAGGCGGGCACCAGGTGGCCCACAGATTCACCACCAGGGGCTTGCCGGCGGCCAGCTCAGCGAGCTGGACCTGCTCGCCCGCAACTGTCGTCAACACCACAGTGGGTAGCACTGGCGCTTCCTCGTTCATCACGTTTAACGCGCCCTGCATGCCGCCCCAGGCCAGGGCGCCGGCCGCAAGTCCCAGGACCAGCGGCTTGCGCAGTGCTGCACGGCGCACTCCCTGCCAGAGCGCCACCAGCAAGGCCGCCAACACCCCAGCCCAGAGGGTGAAGCCACCATCACGAATATCAAGAATTGACCAGGGCTCCTGGCGGTAGCTGTCAAACCAGAGAGCAACAAAGACAAGGCGTGCAGCCAGCAGCGCGACGAGCAGCATGTCGGACAGGGTGCTGGCCATGCCGCCCGTTTTCTGCCCGCGTCCGGCCAGGTGGCCAACGCCCAGCGCCACCAGCAACGCAACCATCAGAAAAAGCTGGCTGAGCGGCAGCGGGAAAGGGCCAATATTGACGCTCAGCATGCGTCAGGCGCCGGCATGGCACGCGGCAAACGTGCCTTGAATGCCTTTAGCGTCACTCGTCAACGGCGCTGGCGCAGCGCTTCGTACAGGCAGACGCCGCTGGCGACCGAGACGTTCAGGCTCTCCACTGCACCATGCATGGGGATGCTGACCAGTTCGTCGCAGGTCTTGCGTGTGAGCTGGCGCATACCCTCGCCTTCGGCGCCCAGTACCAGCGCCACCGGGCCTTTGAGGTCCACGTCGTAAATTGTTTTTTCTGCATCATCGCTGGTGCCTATGCACCAGATGTTGCGTTCTTTCAGCTCGTTCAGGGTGCGGGCAAGGTTGGTCACCATGAAATACGGCATGGTTTCGGCCGCGCCGCTGGCGACCTTGGCCACGGTGGCATTGATGCCGGCCGCATGGTCCTTGGGGGCAATCACCGCATGTGCACCCGCGCCGTCGGCCACCCGCAGGCAGGCGCCAAGATTGTGCGGATCAGTCACGCCGTCCAGCACCAGCAGCAAGGGTTGCGCGATACCGGCCTCTTCGAGCTGCTCCAGCAGCTCATCAAGCGACTTGACCTGGGCCATGGCATCCACGCGGGCGACAACGCCCTGGTGGCCATGGCTGCCGCACATCTTGGCCAGCCGCAAACCGTCGGACTCGATCAGCCGCACACCCGCCTCGCGGGCGCGGTCGGTGAACTGGCGCATGCGTGCGTCACGGCGGGAGACGTCGAAAAAGACCTCTAGAACCGACTTTGGGGCGGTCTTGATACGGACACCGACGGCATGAAAGCCAAAAAGCACTTTGGGAGAAGAAGACATGGCAGGATTATCACTGCATCAGGCGCAACAGACCGCAGGCAGCGGCCAGACGATGAGCGGCGGCCGCTGCAGCCTAAAATAGTAAAAAAAGGTTACGGCATGAGAACCGTGAGGATTAAGGGGATTTCATGGGCTTGAGGCTTAAATTCAATCTGGTGCTGGTGGTCGTGTTCCTGGCCGGCTTTGCCGCGGCGGGCTACATCACCCGCCAGCTGCTGCAGGACAACGCCAGGGAAGAAGTCCTGCGCAACGCGCGCCTGATGATGGACACGGCACTTTCAGTGCGCAGCTATACCGTCGAGCAGATCAAGCCGCACCTGGACAAGCAGCTTGAAGAGGTCTTTCTGCCTCAAAGCGTGCCGGCCTACGCCGCTACAGAAACCCTGAACCAGCTGCAGAAAAAATACCGCGATTACGGCTACAAGGAAGCCACACTCAACCCGACCAACCCGCGTAACCGGGCGACCGACTGGGAAGCAGACCTGGTGCAGCAGTTCCGCCAGAACGCCGAAACAATGGAACTGGTGTCGGAGCGCAACGGCGGCACCGGTCGCCAGCTCTACATCGCCAAGCCCATCCAGATCAGCAACGCCGCCTGCCTGCAATGCCACAGCGTGCCGGGCAATGCACCGGCCAGCATGATCAAGGTCTACGGTGATAACAATGGCTTTGGCTGGAAGCACAACGAAATCATAGGCGCGCAGGTCGTCACCGTGCCCATGGACATTCCCATCCACAATGCCGACCGCGCCTTCCGGACCTTCATGCTCTCGCTGGCCGGTGTATTTGCCGTGGTCTTTGTGGTGCTCAACGTGATGCTGAGCTGGCTGATCGTGCGGCCCATCCGCAGGATGTCGCAGTCGGCCGACAAGGTCAGCACCGGGGACTTTGACGTGCCCGAGTTTACAGACGGCGGCCGCGACGAGGTCGCCGTGCTGGGCAGCTCTTTCAACCGCATGCGCCGCAGCCTCGAAAAGGCCATGCAAATGATAGGCGACTGAGCACGGCATGGCTGAGCAGACCTACCCAGTCATGGACAACGCGCCCAGGCCGGCCGTGTCAGCACCCGCGGACTCGGCGGCCCTGCCCGACGGGCACAAGGTGCTGGAATACAGCATCGAGAAGCTGCTTGGCGGCGGCGGCTTTGGCCTGACCTACCTGGCGCGCGACATCAACCTGGAGCTGCCTGTCGCGCTCAAGGAGTATTTCCCCGGCGACCTGGCCACACGCTCGGCCGATCATTCGGTGCAGGTGCGTTATGCCGAAGCCGGCGCGCAATTTGCCTCGGGCCTGGAGCGATTTCTCGACGAGGCGCGCGCGCTGGCCTCGTTTCGCCATCCCAACATCACGCGGGTGCTGCGTTACTTCCGGGAAAACGGCACGGCCTATATCGTCATGGAGTACGAAACCGGCGACCCGCTGAAGCACTGGCTGGCCCGGCAGGAAGGGCTCAGCCGGACAGCGTTGCTGCAGCTTGTATACCCGCTGCTGGATGGCCTGGAAGCGGTGCACGGCAGGGGTTTTCTGCACCGCGACATCAAGCCCGACAACATCTACATACGTGCGGACGGCTCGCCGGTGCTGCTTGATTTTGGCTCGGCCCGCCGGGTCTCGGCAGAGCAGGACATGACCAGCATCGTCAGCCCGGGTTTTGCGCCTTTTGAGCAGTACCACAGGCAGGGCAAACAGGGGCCCTGGACCGACATCTACTCGCTGGGCGCCGTCATGTACTGGATGACAACGGGACATAAACCGCTGGAGTCCGCATCCCGCATCAAGCAGGACAACATGCCAAAAGCGGTCGATGCCGGCCACCCGGCTTTCGGCGAAACGCTGCTCAGCGCCATTGACTGGGCCATGCAGCCCGATGAAGCCCGGCGGCCGCAGGATGTAGCCGGGTTTCGTGCGGCGCTTACCGGTCCGGCAAACCGGACTTCGCCCCCGGGGGGGGAGGCAAAGGTCGCTGCAGCCTTTGCCGCCGACACGCCCGCTTTTGCGCACAGGCCGTCCGACGAGCAGCCCAAAAACATGTTGGGCACCATCATGTTCCTGGACCTGGTGGCTTATTCGGCTTATCCGGAGAAACAGCAGGCTGCCGCAAAAACACACTTCAACGAGCTGCTGGCCAAGGCGCTCAAAGGCCTGCCGGAGTCGTCCCGCATCGTGATCGACTCCGGCGAAGGCGCGGCAGTCTGCTTTCTGGCTGACCCCGAGGAAGCCCTGCAATCAGCGCTGCTGCTGCGTAGTTTGCTGCTGCAGAAGTACAGACGGGCGCTGGCGATACGCACAGGCCTGCACCTGGGGCCTATCCGCATGGTGTTTGACAGCAACAACCGCGTCGGCGTGGTCGGCGACGGCATCAATGTGGCGCAACGCATCATGGATTTCGCGAAGGCCAACCAGATCGTGGCGTCGCGCGCCTATTACGACGTGGTTTCGCGCATCACGGACCTGGCCGACAGCCAGTTCAAACCGCTGGGCACGCACCTGGACAAACACATGCGCTCGCACGATATCTACGCCGTGCTGGACCCGCAAACCGCTCCGCCCAGGCCGCCTGCAAGCAGCGTCGACGCTTTTGAAAACACCGCATCGTATGCGGCGCTGGCCTCGCTCACACCAGAGCTGGCCGCCGACATGGAAGCCGAGCTCGCCAGGCTGATCGGCCCGCTGGCCAGGGTGCTGCTCAAAAAGGCCATGCCGCGCGCCGTCAGTGCCCAGGGCCTGCGGGAGCTGCTTTCGGTGTCCATCCCCGACCCACGTGCGCGCACGCTGTTTGTCACCCCAAAGAGCCACAAGACCCAGCCGCCGTTCGATACGGCCAGCCGACCCGGCGCCGGCACCTCATTGAGCCGCCTGCATGCCAATGCCGAGACATCGGCCGGCGGGCAGTCGGGGCCTATGTCCCTGCCGCTGTCGTCGCCCTATTTCAGCACTGCACAACTGCTGCAGCTGGAACGGGCACTGAGCCAGTTCATAGGGCCGCTGGCAAAAATGATCGTCAAAAAGGAAGCTGCAAAACACGTCTCGCTGCAGGCGCTGCAGCAGGCCCTGGCCGGCCATGTGGACCGCCCTGCAGACCGCACAAAGCTACTGGCCGCAATGCAGAATATCCAGTAACCGCTATCTTATTGATAGCTGGTTGCGCTTGCCCCACGCCGGGGGTGGCTATTTTTAACGATCAATCCGGAACAAGCTGGCCGGCTTCAATGGTGATGCGCCTTTCGCAGCGCGAGGCAATGGCACGGTCATGCGTGACCAGGACCAGCGTGGTGCCCAGCTCCTGGTTGAGATCGAACATCAGGGCCATGATTTTTTCGCCGGTGGCAAAGTCCAGGCTGCCAGTGGGCTCGTCGGCCAGCAGCACGGCGGGCTGCACCACAAAAGCCCGGGCCAGCGCCACACGCTGCTGCTCGCCGCCCGACAGCACCTTGGGGTAGTGGCCCAGCCGCTCGCCCAGCCCGACACGTTTGAGCATCTCGCTCGCCTGTGAACGCGCATTGGCCGCGCCCGACAGCTCCAGCGGCAGCATGACGTTTTCAAGGGCCGATAAATTGCCCATCAACTGGAAGCTCTGGAAGACAAAACCGATTTTTTGCGCGCGCAGCGCGGCGCGGTCGTCTTCGCTGATGGCAAAGATGTCCTGGCCGGCCAGGTAGACCGTGCCCTGCGTCGGCGTGTCCAGCCCGGCAATGATGGACAGCAAGGTGCTTTTGCCCGAGCCCGAAGCACCGACAATGGCAGCAGTCTCCCTTGGCGCCAGCGCAAAATCAATATCGCGCAAAATGCTCAATGTGCCGGTCGAGTCGGTGACCGACTTGAAAACGCGCTCAACGGAAATAATTGAAGACCTGCCGCCCACCGAACCATTCACATCACTCGAACTCTTTAAAGAAACCGCAGGTTCAGACATGTCAGCCTTATCAGGAAACTGGAAAATCAGTCCCCGCGACTTTACCAAGCCTGCGGCCACGCTGCGGGCACGGGTGCCAAGACCCCTGGCGATGCTGCTGGCTGCGGGCCTGCTGCTGCTTCCCGCACTGGGCCGGGCACAAGCACCCTCGCCTGCCAAAACAGCTACGGCAGCAACTGCATCCGCGGACACCGTACTGGTGGTCGGCGACTCACTGAGTGCCGAATACGGCCTGAAACGCGGCACCGGCTGGGTGCCCCTGCTTGAAAAGCAGATCGTCCAGGAAAAAAAATCTGCCAGGGTCGTCAACGCCAGCATCAGCGGCGACACCACATCGGGCGGCCGTTCCCGCCTGGCCGCCCTGCTCGCGCAACACAAACCCGGCGTGGTCGTGATCGAGCTGGGCGGCAACGATGCCCTGCGCGGCCTGCCGCTGGACATGACGGAAAACAACCTCACCGCCATGACACAGGCCGCCAAACAAGCCGGCGCCAAGGTGTTGCTGGTCGGCATGCAGGTGCCGCCCAACTACGGCGGCGCCTACGCAGCGACCTTCTCCGGCCTGTTTGGCAAGGTGGCCAAGGCGGAAAAAGTGGCACTGGTGCCGTTTTTTCTCAAAGGCATTGCCGATGTGGACGATTCGGCTGCCCACTTCCAGGCCGACCGCATACACCCCAACGAGCAATCGCAACCCAAAATGCTGGCCAATGTATGGCCTGAACTGAAGAAACTTATCAAGTGAGCCTTGCACATATTTCAGCCGCCGAGGCCCTGACCAGGCTGGGTGATTTCTCCAATGTGATCGACGCGCGCAGCGAAGGCGAATACGCCGAGGACCACCTGCCCGGCGCCCTCAACTGGCCCAGCCTGAACGACGAGGAGCGCAAGATCGTCGGCACGCACTACAAGCAGATCAGCGCGTTTGAAGCACGCAAGCTCGGGGCCTCCATGGTCGCCAAAAACATCGCGGAGCACATCCGCCGTGAGGTGCTGGACAAACCCCGGGAATGGCAGCCGCTGGTGTACTGCTGGCGCGGCGGCAAGCGCAGCGGTTCGCTGGCGCTGATTCTTGACCAGATCGGTTTCAACGTAACCGTCATCGAGGGTGGCTACAAGGCCTTCAGGGCCGCCCTGGTGGCCGACCTGCCGCAACTGGCAGCCCGCTACAGCTACCGCGTCATTTGCGGCACCACGGGCTCCGGCAAGACCCGCCTGCTGCAGGCGCTGCATGCCCAGGGTGCACAAGTGCTGGACCTCGAAGCCCTGGCAAGGCACCGCAGCTCGGTGCTGGGCATGATTCCCGGCCAGGCCCAGCCTACCCAGAAGGCTTTTGACCGCCTGATCTGGGCCACCCTGCGCGGCTTTGATCCGGCGCGGCCGGTCTACATCGAGAGCGAAAGCAAAAAAGTCGGCAACGTGGCGATTCCCGAAGGACTGGTCACCGCCATGCGCAGCGCGCCCTGCCTGCAGCTGGACCTGCCGGAAGACGAGCGCGTCGCGCTGCTGCTGGAGGACTACGATTTTTTTGTCCGCGATATCGAGTTCTTCTGCGAGCGCCTGGAAGCCCTGGTCCAGGCCCGCGGCAAGGAAACCGTCAAGGACTGGCAGGCGCGCTCACGCAGCGGCGACGTGGCCAGCGTGGTGCGGGAACTGCTCGTCAAACATTACGACCCGGTTTACCTGCAGTCCATCAAACGCAACTTTGACCTGTACCCGCAAGCCACCGTGCTGCAGCCGCAAAACCGCAGCATGGAGGCCATGCAGGCGCTGGCGCAAAGCCTGCCTTCCAGCTGATACCGGCCGGGTAGCACCCAAAAACAAAAAGCCCCTGAAAACAGCGTCTGCTGTCTTCAGGGGCTTTTTCTGTTTTTGAACCGCTATTAAAACTATAGCTGGTTGCGCTTGTGGAACGGGGGCCTAAGCCCTATTTGACGATAAAAATGGCCTCAAGAGAGGAAAATCAGGCCGCAGGATCGGCGGGGGGCGTTGCGGGCTGGCCGTCTGGTGAGTCAACACCGCTGCCGTCCTCATTCGCATCGTCGGGCTCGTCCGGTTTGCCTTCAGCCTTGCGCTTGAGTTTTTCTTCTTTTTTGCGCTTTTTTGCGAGCTCTTTCTGGCGTTTTTCGTAGGAATAATTGGGAGTGGCCACTAGAGTGCTTTCATGAATATTTAACCCTTACTGTACTGCATCGCTGCCAGCGCCTGCGCAAGGTCTGCCTGTAAATCCGGTACGGCCTCCAGACCCACAGAAAACCGCACCAGGCCGCCCTTGTGCGGCCATGTTGTGGTGGTACGCAAGGCAGGTATGTCATAGGGCGCGCACAGGCTCATGGGGCCGGCCCAGCTGTAACCCAGTTTAAACAGCTTGAGGCTGTCACAGAAGTGGTCGACCTGCTCCTGGCTGAATTCCGGCCGGAAAACAATGCTCATCAGGCAGGCCGCCGCGCTGCAATCGCGTTTCCACGCCTCGTGTCCGGGTGAACCGGCCAACGCCGGGTGCAACACGGCCGCGACCTGCGGCTGGCGCTGCAGCCAGCTTGCCAGAACGCGCGTGGCGGCGTCCTGCGCGGCGTAACGCAGCGCCATGGAGTTAAGCCCGCGCAAGACCAGTTCTGCATCGTTGCCGGCCACGCCAAAGCCCACGCGCATATGGCAAAAGTGCATCAAATGATGCAGCGACTCGTTGTTGGTCACCACCGAGCCCATCAGCACATCGGCGCCGCCGCTGGGGTATTTGGTCAGGGCCTGGACAGAGATGTCTACGCCCAGGTCAAAGGCATTAAACGCCACACCCGCGCCCCAGGTGTTGTCCAGCGCCGTGACAATGCCCTGGGCATGTGCCTGCGGGTGCGACTTGACCGCCGCCACCAGCTTGGGCAGGTCGGGGAATTCCAGCGTAATGGAGCCCGGCGCCTCCAGCCAGACCAGCCGGGTTTTGGGGCCCAGCCTGGCCGCCAGGTCGGCCGGGTCCATGGGGTTGTACATGCGGTGGGTAATGCCCCAGGCCGCCAGTTCGCCCTGTGCAAAGGCCTTGTTGGGGCCGTAGGCGTTGTCGGGAATCAGCACCTCATCGCCGGCGCGGAGCAGAGCCATGCCGACCAGGACCACAGCCGCCAGGCCGCTGGGCACCAGGGTGCAGAACTTGCCGCCTTCGAGTGAGGCAATGCGCTCTTCCAGCGTGAACGTGGTGGGCGTGCCGTGCAGCCCGTAGGTGTACCCGGTCTTGTGTTTCCAGTCCCTGGCGCGCAAGGCGGCCACGCTTGGGAAAATCACCGTCGAGGCTTTGTGAACCGCCGGCGGAATGGCTTCAAAGCCGGCCGGCGGCTTGTAGGGATGGTGAATCAGGTCAGTGGAAAGGTGCTTGGATGAATCGCTCATGCCCGCATGTTAACGGCAAGCCCTGCGCACTGAAGGGCTGCTGCATAAAAGCAGGGGCCGCGGAACCGGCTTTGCCGGGCCGCAGGCGCAGCTGCCCCCTCGGGGGGGGGGCAGCGCATTACACGCAGTGAAAAGCGCGGGGGCCTATATCTTCCATTTGGCCATGAGCTGCGCTGGCGACAGCGAGTCATAGCCCTCAAAGGGCTGGTGAATCCATGGATTGGTCGGCAACAATTCAACCGAGTAATCCGCCTGGAAAGTCGAAACGCCCTTTGTCCAGATCACGGCGCTGCGCAGCTCGGTGATCGGTTTGTAGTTGTTGCGCAGCTGGTGGATCACCGCATTGAGCGTGTGGCCCGAATCGGCCAGGTCGTCGACCAGCAGCACCTTGCCGGCGATTTCGCCCTTGGGCGTGGTGATGAAACGGGCAATATCGAGGTTGCCCTGCGTCATGCCGGCATCCGCGCGGTAGGAACTGGTCGACATGATGGCCAGCGGCTTGTCGAAAATGCGCGAGAGGATGTCGCCCGGGCGCATGCCGCCGCGCGCCAGGCACAGGATGGTGTCGAACTGCCAGTCTGACTGGTGGATCTTGATCGCCAGTTTTTCAATCAGGTTGTGGTATTCGTCGTAGCTGACGTAAAGATGTTTGCCGTCTTCGGTCAACATAGGTATGCTCCTGAATTAATAGCTGCTCGCGCTTTTTGCATGGGGGCTAGAGGGCAATTTGACACGTAAACCAGCCTTATTCAGCCAGATACGGGTGCTGCAGCATGATGGTGTGGTCGCGGTCCGGGCTGGTCGAGACCATGGCAATCGGCACGCCGGTCACCTGCTCGATGCGCTGCAGGTACAGGCGCGCACTGACGGGCAGCTTGGCGTAGTCGGTCACGCCCACCGTGCTGTCGCTCCAGCCATCCAGCGTTTCGTAAATCGGCTTGCAGCGCGCGATTTCATCGGCACCCATGGGCAGGATGTCGGTGACTTCGCCGTCCAGCTCGTAACCGGTGCACAGCAGCAGTTTGTCCAGGCCGTCCAGCACGTCGAGTTTGGTGATGCACAGGCCGGTGAGCCCGTTGACCTGGGCGGAACGCTTGAGCAGCGCCGCGTCAAACCAGCCACAGCGGCGGCTGCGCCCGGTGGTCACGCCTTTTTCGGCGCCCACGGTGCTCATGTGGTAACCGGGCGTACCGGGGGTTTCCCAGTCGAGTTCGGTCGGGAAAGGACCGCCGCCTACGCGTGTGCAATAGGCCTTGGTGATGCCGAGGATGTAGTGCAGCATGCCCGGACCCACGCCCGAACCCGCTGCCGCATTGCCGGCCACGCAGTTGCTGGAGGTCACATAGGGATAGGTGCCATGGTCCACGTCCAGCAAGGTGCCCTGTGCGCCCTCAAACAGCAGGTTGGCACCGGCCTTGTGGGCGTCGTTGAGTTCGCGTGAAACGTCGGCCATCATGGGCTTGAGCAGCTCGGCATGGCGCATGGCCTCGTTGTAGACCGTATCAAAGTCAATCGCCGGTGCATTGAGGTAGCCAGTCAGCACAAAGTTGTGCAGGTCCAGCAGTTCGCGCAGTTTGGCGGCAAAACGCTCCGGGTACTTCAGGTCCTGCACGCGCAGGGCACGACGGGCGATCTTGTCTTCGTAAGCCGGGCCTATGCCGCGACCCGTGGTGCCGATCTTGGTGGTGCCGCCTTTTTCGCGGAAGGTTTCGCGGGCAATATCGAGTGCCGCATGAAACGGCAAAATCAGCGGGCAGGCCTCGCTGATGCGCAGGCGCGAGCGGACTTCCACGCCGGCTTTTTCAAGGCCTTCGATTTCCTCAAACAGCTTGCCGGCCGACAGCACCACGCCATTGCCGATGTAGCACTTGACGCCGGGACGCATGATGCCGCTGGGGATCAGGTGCAGTGCCGTCTTGACGCCGTTGATGACCAGCGTGTGGCCGGCATTGTGGCCGCCCTGGAAGCGCACCACGCCCTGGGACAGCTCGGTCAGCCAGTCGACCAGCTTGCCCTTGCCTTCATCGCCCCATTGGGTACCCACGACCACGACGTTGCGGCCCGCGGTAGCGGTTTGTTTGTTTGTCATCTTCAGTTCTCGTTAAGGGTTCGTGGGATAAAAGCCGGAAGCGGGGTGCCCCGTCATGCGGCCTTCTTCAGGGGCTGGACCACCCATTGACCGGCCACATGGGCCAGTTCGCGGTCGCAATCAAACTCATTGACCTCGTGCTCGTGGCCCGGCAGCACACAGGCGACGGTCTCGCCGCTGGCGCGCAGGCGGGCGATGGCGGCGCTCAGGCCTTCAGCCTCGCCCCAGGAGGCGCGAATGGCGGCCTTGAGCGGACGGGGCGGCAAAACGCTGACCAATTCCTTCAGGTCCAGGCTGAAACCGGCTGCCGGCCGGTTGCGACCAAACACCGCGCCGACCTCGTCGTAACGGCCGCCGCGCGCCAGTTCTGCGCCCTGCCCGTAAATGGCAAAACGCGTGCCGCTGTAATAGGCATAACCGCGCAGGTCGGCCAGGTCAAAGCTGACCTTGACATCTCCGCCGGCGGCCGTCCGGGACGCCAGCCACTTCAAATTTTGTAGCGCCTCGCGCACGCCCGGCAAGGGCGGCAGCACTTTTTCAGCCTCAGCGAGCACCCCTGCATCACCGTAAAGCTGGAGCAGCGCCTTGAGTCCGGCGCGCGCCGCGGCGGAAATGCCGCTTTTGGGCTCGGCTATCAGGCTGTCCAGTTCGCTCGCGTCCTTGGCCGCCAGTGCGGCATGGATGCGCGCAAGAAACGCGGCATCCAGCGTCGCACCAGCCAGCAGGCTGTTGACGATGCGCACATCCGCCATGTCCACGGCCAGCCCGGTCACGCCGGACGCCCTCAGGCCCTCCAGCGCCAGCATCTGGGCTTCCAGGTCGGCTTCCAGCCCAGCATGGCCGTAAATCTCGGCGCCGAACTGCAGGGGCTCGCGCGTTGCATGCGGACGGTCGGCACGGGTGTGCAGCACCGGGCCGCAATAACAAAGGCGGGCGACCCCGCTGCGATTGAGCAAATGCGCGTCTATGCGGGCAACCTGCGGCGTGGTGTCGGCGCGCAGGCCCAGCGTGCGGCCGGAAAGCTGGTCTACCAGCTTGAATGTTTGCAGGCCAAGTGCCTCACCGGTGCCGGTGAGTAGCGACTCCAGGTGCTCCATCAGCGGCGGCATGACAAGCTCGTAGCCATAGCTGCGGGCCGTGTCCAGCAACAGGCGGCGAAGCTCTTCGATATGACGCGCCTCGGAGGGCAGGACATCGGCAATTTGATCCGGCAATTGCCATGATGACGACCAGGCGGGCATGTATTTAAGGTGATCTGTTAAAAACAGGATTTTACCGGGCTTGGGCGCGGTTTTCGAGCCGCGGCCGGCCGGATGCGGCTGGCGGCCCAAAATAGGGTCGCCAGTTGCCTGTCCTGAGGGCCCTTTCGCAGCCCTTTTGGGGTTTGATTAAATGCGTTTGCCGGCGAGACGGATGTCACGGCACCAGGTACAGCAGGGCAATCGCCGCCAGTCCCAACACAATGCTGCAGAGCCCGAAGAAACGGATCTGGCCGTCATTCATCCTGAGTATCTGCTCGAACATCCGGCGCCAGCCCGTGGGCGACAGAAAAGGCAACAAGCCTTCCAGCACCAGCATGAAAGCCAGTGCCAGCCAGAGGCTGTTGCCGTCCACGCCTGAAACTTACTTTTTGGCAGGCGCAGAGCCCGCACCCGAGCCGCGCATGGCCTTGAAAAAGTCGGACGAAGGGTCGAGAACCATCACGTCGCCCTTTTTATTGAAACTGGCCTTGTAAGCGTCCAGGCTGCGGTAAAACTGGGCAAACTGCGGATCCCGGCCAAACGAGTCAGCGTAGACACGGGCAGCTTCGGCATCGCCCTCACCCTTGATCTTTTGTGCATCGCGGTAGGCATTGGCAATCGTGACTTCACGCTGCCGGTCTGCATCGGCACGGATTTTTTCGCCTTCGGCCGCACCGGTGGAGCGCAACTCATTGGCCACGCGCTGGCGCTCGGCCACCATGCGTTTATAGACCGAATCGGTGATGGCCTCCACATAATCGACACGCGTGATGCGCACGTCGACCACATCCACGCCCCAGGGCTTGGCGCCCTGCACGGCCTGCAGCACTTCACGTTTGACGTCGGCCATCAGCGCTTCGCGCTTTGAAGACAGCAGGTCCTTGACGGTGCGTTTGTTGATTTCTTCCTGGAAAGCATTGCGCACCACTCGGTTCAGCTGGTTGGCGCCGGCTTTTTCATCCAGCCCGACGTTGCGGATGTAGTCGGTAGGCTGCGTGATGCGCCAGCGAACATACCAGTCGATCACCACACGCTGCTTTTCGGCCGTCAGCATCGGTTCGGCATCAACGCTGTCCAGCGTCAGCAGGCGTTTGTCGATATAGGACACGTTCTGGAAAGGCGGCGGCAGCTTGAAATGCAGGCCGGGCTCGGTCACCACGTCCTTGATCTGGCCAAGGGCATAAACAACACCAAACTGGCGCTGATCCACAACAAACAGCATGGAACTGACAAGCGCCAGGACCACCAGCAGCGACGACGCGATAAATCCAACTCTATTCACTTTTGTCTTCCTTAGCGTGTATCGCGGTCACGTGTGCGGGAAGCATCACGAGCACGGGGATCGGTGATCGAAGAAGGTGCAGGCACCACCTGCGTTGCAGGCGCACTGCCAGTGCCCAGCGCGGCATCTGCCGGCGCAACTGCGGCGCCCGGCCCCGTCATCTGCATGATCTTGTCAAGCGGCAGGTACAGCAGGTTGGAACCCTGGCGCGACTCGACCAGGACCTTGGTCACATTGCTGTACACCTGCTGCATGGTGTCGATATACATGCGGTCGCGCGTGACCTGCGGCGCCTTCTGGTACTCGGTGAGCACCGAACGGAAACGCTGCGCATCACCCTCGGCCTGGGCCACGATACGCGCCTTGTAGGCGTCGGACTCTTCCTTGAGCCGCGAAGCAGAACCCACCGCTCGCGGGATCACGTCGTTGGCGTAGGCCTGCGCTTCGTTCTTGGCGCGCTCGCGCTCCTGGCCGGCCTTGAGCACATCGTCAAATGCCGCCTGGACCTGCTCAGGAGGGCGCACACCGCTTTGCTGGAGGTTGATGCCGACAATTTCAACGCCCACCTTGTAGCGGTCAAGAATGGTCTGCATCAATGCCCGCACGCGGGGGGCAATCTGGTCGCGTTCTTCGGCCAGCGCCGAATCCATCTTCATCTTGCCGACCACTTCGCGCACGGCCGTTTCCGCAGCCTGCACCACCGCATTGGCGGGGTCCTTGCTCTCAAACAGGTAGGCACGCGCATCGTTCAGGCGGTACTGCACGGCAAACTTGATTTCAACGATGTTTTCGTCTTCAGTCAGCATGGCCGACTCACGCAGGCCGGTGGCCTTGATGACGGTATCACGGCCCACATCCACGGAGCGGATTTGCGTCACAACAACCATCTCATGGCGCTGGATCGGGTACGGCAGACGCCAGTTGAAACCGGCACCCACTGTCGAGTTGTACTTGCCGAACTGCGTGATGACGGCCTGCTGGCCCTCTTGCACAATAAAAAAGCCTGTGCCGAGCCAGATCAGCACGGCAACGCCGGCAATCAGGCCAACACCTATGCCGGCGCTTTTCATGTCCGGCTGGAAATTGCCGCCATTGCCACCACCGCTGCCATTACCGCCACCGGTACGGCCGCGCATTCCCGCATTCTTGTTGCCGCCAAACAGGCCGCCGAGCTTGCGGTTGAAGTCGCGCCAGAGCTCATCAAGGTCGGGCGGACCCTGGTTGGGACCCTGCCCCTGCGGGCGCCTGTCGGGCTGCGGAGGCTGATTGCCACCTTCTGGGCCGGATGCCGGCCTGGACTCGTCGGGTGTCGACTTGTCATCATCACGCCCCCATCGGGGATCGTTCAGATTAAACATGCCCTGGGCGCGTTGTTTCAGCCAACCAGGCAAAGTCACCAGGGTCTGCAGCGCAGGATTCAGATTCATGGGATCAAGCTCGCTTTTTTTATTACTTCGACATTGTGCCTAATTAAGCTGGCGGGTCAGATAACGACCTCAGATGTCCGGGGGGTATCCTCAGCAGGTTCGGTCAGGGTATGTTTGACGAGAAGCTGACGCAACAGGGGCAGGCCATCGCCCGTTTGCGCACTCACAAAAACCCGGTCAACGCGCGTCGCAGAATCAGAGAATGCATCCTTGACTTCAAACATGTCACTCAGTTGCAGCGGCCAACGGGATTTTTCAAGGGCATCGAGTTTGTTGAACACCAGGATTTGCGGCACATCCGCGGCCCCGATCTCGTCGAGCACACGCTGCACCTGTTCGATCTGTTCAAGGTGATTGGGATTGGCACCATCGACCACATGCAGCAGCAGGTCTGCATCGGCGGCCTCCTGCAAGGTGGCGGCAAAAGCGTCCACAAGGCCGTGCGGGAGGTCGCGGATAAAACCGACAGTGTCCGACAGGGACACCGAACGATGGGCGTCGCCCAGGTAGAGCTGCCTGGTTGTCGTGTCCAGCGTGGCAAAGAGCTGGTCGGCCGCATAAGCGCGCGCCTTGACCAGCGCATTGAACAGCGTGGACTTGCCCGCGTTGGTATAGCCGACAAGTGAAATGGTGAAAGAGTTGCGGCGCTCGCGCTGGCGCCGCTGGGTTTGGCGCTGCTTCTTGACCTTGCCCAGGCGCTCCTTGGTGCGCTTGATGGCCTCGCCGATCATGCGTTTGTCCAGCTCGATCTGCTTTTCACCCGGGCCACCGCGCACACCGGCACCGCCGGTCTGGCGCTCCAGGTGGGACCAGCGCCGCACCAGGCGGGTGGACAAATATTGCAGGCGCGCAAGTTCCACCTGAAGCTTGCCCTCGTGGCTGCGCGCACGCTGGGCGAAAATTTCAAGTATCAGCAAGGTCCGGTCGTTGACGGGCAACTCCAGGTGGCGCTCAAGATTACGCTGCTGGGCCGGGCTCAGGGCCTGGTCAAACAGTATTTCCGTTGCGCCGACCTGTTGGGCCAGCATCTTGATTTCGTCGGCCTTGCCGCTGCCGATAAACAATGCCGCGTCAGGCGCCCTGCGTTTGCAGGTGACACGCTCGACGGGTTGAAGGCCTGCTGTTTGGGCCAGCAGGCCGAGCTCTTCAAGGCTGTGGTCGAAATTGGGGAGGCCCAGATCAACCCCGACCAGAATGGCCAGCGGACCAGCGCGCGGGCTGGTACGGCCGGAAAAGTCGTCGGAACTCAGCTGGTGGGGCTTTCTTCGGAATCTGCTGCGGCGAAATTCACAGCGCGCCCCGGGACGATGGTCGAAATGGCGTGTTTGTACACCATCTGGGTCACCGTATTGCGCAGCAGGACGACATATTGATCGAAAGACTCGATCTGGCCCTGCAATTTAATCCCATTGACGAGATAAATCGAAACAGGAACGTGCTCTCTACGCAAGGTATTGAGAAACGGGTCCTGGAGTAACTGACCTTTGTTATTGCTCACGATATTTTCCGTGTTCAAGAGTTAAGAGAACTACACCTTATCACAGCAACCCAGCCATGCATGTAGGTTTAATTCGATTCCTTGTCTGTAAAGGGGTTGTGCGAGGTTTTCATCTGGATGCGCATGGGCGTACCCGTGAGGTCGAACTCCTTGCGAAACCGCCCTTCAAGATAGCGTTTGTACGACTCACTGACATGCTCAAGGGAGTTGCCGTGGATGATGATGATGGGCGGGTTCATGCCGCCCTGGTGCGCATAACGCAACTTGGGACGGAAAACACCCGAACGCTGGGGCTGCTGGAATTGCACGGCCTCCAGCAGCAGGCGGGTCAGCACAGGCGTGGACATCTTGCGGTTGGCCGACGCATGCGCCTGGATGATGGATTTCCAGACCGGCGCCAGGCCCTGGCGCTTGATGGCGGATATCTGGTGAATGGACGCGAACTTCAGGAAAGACAGCCGGGTTTCGATGGAGCGGGCCAACAGTTCGCGCTGGTAGCTGTCAACGGCATCCCATTTGTTGACGGCCAGCACCACGGCGCGACCGCTTTCCAGAATGTAGCCAGCAATATGGGCATCCTGGTCTGTCACGCCCTGTGTCGCATCCAGCAGCAGCAGCACCACATTGGCGTTTTCAATCGCCTGCAGGGTCTTGACGACGGAGAATTTCTCGATCGCTTCAAAAACCTTGCCTTTGCGCCGCAAGCCGGCTGTATCAATCAGCTCGAACTTCTGCCCTGCGCGTTCAAACGGCACCGAAATGGCGTCACGCGTGGTGCCGGGAAGGTCAAACGCCACCAGGCGCTCTTCGCCCAGCCAGGTGTTGATGAGCGTCGATTTGCCCACATTGGGCCTGCCGGCCACTGCCAGCCGGATTACGGACGGGTCTTGCGGCTCAGCCTCTTCATCGGGTTCCGGCAGGTTCAGCAAGGCCAGCGCACTGTCAACCAGCGTGCGCATGCCCTGGCCGTGCGCGGCCGATACCGCCAGCACCTCACCCAGGCCCAGTTCAAAAAACTCCGAAAGCTGCACGCCTTCGGTCATGCCTTCGGCCTTGTTGGCGGTCAGCAGCGCCGGTTTGCCCAGCTTTCGAAGGTATTTGGCAATGTCGTGGTCCTGCGCGTTGACGCCGGCGCGGGCATCAACCACAAAGATAACCACATCGGCCTCGGCCACAGCCTGCCGGGTCTGCTTGGCCATCTCCTTGTAGATGCCGCTTTGCGCATCGGGCTCGAAACCACCGGTGTCGATCACGATGTATTCGTGCTCACCGAGTTTTCCGTTGCCGTAGTGACGGTCACGGGTCAGGCCGGCAAAGTCGGCAACGATGGCGTCGCGCGTCTTGGTAAGCCGGTTAAAAAGCGTCGACTTGCCTACATTGGGGCGGCCCACCAGGGCGATAACAGGTTTCATCGAAGCATTTCATGCGACCAAAAGGTCATTCAGGTACAAAACCGTACACACCACCGTTGCGGGTCACCGCAATCAGGGTGTTGCCGGCCAGCGTGGGCGCCGCAGCAATGCCGGAGCCGTCTGTCGTAAGCCGGTTCAGTGCGGAACCGTCTTCACGCGACAAAAGGTGAATAAAACCGGCGGAATCGCCGATCGCCACCGAACGTCCAACCACCAGCGGCGCCGTCAGGTGACGATAGCGCAGGTTGTCCGTCGTCCAGGCACGCTCGCCATCCGCACGGCGCCACGCCAGCACAACGCCGTCGGATTCGGTGCCAAACAGGAAACGGTCGTCGCCATGAATGCCTTCTGCGCCATTGGCAGGTTTTGTCCACAGCAAACTGCCGCGTGCGGTGTTGACACAGCCAATGCTGGCCTGGAATGCACGGGCGCACACGATGTCGCCATCACGGCTGACACGGCCAACCAGGTCGACCAGCCGCTCCACGTCGTTGATGCCGCGCGGCGAAGCAATCGGCGCCTCCCAGCGAATGCTGCCGTTGGAGGGGTTCAGGCCCGCCAGCCGGCCCGAGAGGCCTACCACCAGCGTGTCGCCAACGGCAAGAAGCACGCCCGATTGCCGCAGCACCAGCGGCTCGGTAGGCCGTTGTTGCGTCCACAATTTGCGGCCCGTCTGGCCGTCGAAGGCGTTGACCGACCTGTCGGCCGCCAGCACAAAAACCCGCCCGCCGGCGACAAATGGCGAGGTATAGGCCTGGGCGTTGAGTTTCTGGCGCCAGATCTCGCGGCCATCCTGGATCGCGACGACTTCGTTGGCCTGCGTCACCACGGCGGCGACTTTCCCGTCGCTGCCCACGCCTGCGGCAATCGGCGCACCGACCGTCGTACGCCACACATCGCCACCGGTGCGTGCATCGAGCGCGGCTACGGAGCCGTCATTGCCCGCCACAAACACCGTGCTGCCCGAAACATTGATGTCGAGTGGAAAGGTCACGGGTCCAATCCGGCTGGTCCATGCCTGTTTGGCCGACACCACGCCACTAACGGCTTGCAACGTGGCAGGTTGCGGCTTGGTTGGGCTGCTGAAAAACGAGAACACCGAGCAACCGGACAAGGACGCTATGAAAATAATAGCTAGCGGCGCGCGCAGGACGGAGGCCAGAGGCCTAAAAGGCTTGAAAATCATTTTTTAACCCCGGAATCGGCTGCTGGGATGGCAACGGCGGCAGGATCTACACCCAGCGCGTTGAGCTTGACCTCGACCAGGCGCCGGTATTCTGCCCGCTCGTCCAACCCTTTGTAGGCCTTTTCGTACTCTGCCTTGGCTTCATTTTTCTTGCCTTGCGCCGCCAGGATGTCACCCCGCCGGTCAGCGGCCAGGGCCACAAAGTCCTTGGGGAAAGAACCAGACACCAGCTTCAGGGCCTCGTCGTAGGCCTTGGTTTCCATCAGCATGCCGGCCAGGCGCAGCTTGGCGATGGACTGGTAGCCTTCATCGGAAGCCTTTTCGGCAACCCAGCTCAAAGCAGCCCTGGAAGCATCGGCATTGCCTTTGTCGTAGTAGACCTTGGCAGCCAGAAGCCCGGCCTGCCCGGCATAAACAGTACCGCCAAAACGATCCTTCATGTCAGCCAGCGAGCGATCCAGACGGGCGGTGTCGCCGGACTGGACGGCGCGTTCGACCTCGTCGTACATGACCGCAGCCTGCGATGCCTGCCGGCCCTGCCAGTAGTGGTAACCGTTCCAGGCGGCAACAGCACCAAAAACGACAATCAGCACCCAGGTAATGATGTCGCCATATTGCTTCCAGAAATGCTTGAGTTCAGCAACTTGCTCTTGCTCTTCCAGATCGAGATGTTTTGCCATAAATGTCTGTTTGTTCTGCCCGATAACGGCGCGGATTGAATTGTGGTGATTGTAGAGGGCCGGGACAGGCCCCCGGCGGCTTAGCCGCGCAAGGTGTGTGCCCAGGCCGCCACATCGCCCAGCGGCTGCAACGCCTGCGCCTGCAGGTCCTGGTCTTTTTCGCCGCGCAGGTGTTTGACGGCGACGCAGCCCTGGGCAAGTTCGTCCGTGCCGAAAATCAGCGCATGGCGCGCACCGCTGCCGTCGGCCTTCTTGAATTGGGATTTCATGCTGCCCAGGCCTTCACCCGTGCCAGCGTGCATCTGCACATTGACGCCGGCGGTGCGCAAAGCTTCGCAGGCCGCCATCGCGGCTGGCATCTCCTGCGCCGACGGCACAATCGCGTAGGCGTCGGGCGCGCTCGCGGGCGGCAGCACGCCGACCGCCTCGAGCAGCAGCAGCATGCGCTCCACGCCCATGCCCCAGCCGACCGCCGGCGTCGGCTTGCCGCCGAGCTGCTCGAACAGGCCGTCGTAGCGCCCGCCGCCGCAGACCGTGCCCTGCGAGCCGAGCTTGTCGGTGATCCATTCGAACACGGTGAGGTTGTAGTAGTCCATGCCGCGCACCAGGCGCGGATTGATGCGGTAGGTCAGCCCCACCGCGTCGAGCACCGCGCGCACCGCGTTCAGGTGCGCGAGCGAGGCCTCGCCGAGGAAGTCCATCAGTTGCGGCGCCGCTTCGACGACCGCCTGCATCGCGGGATTTTTCGTGTCGAGGATGCGCAGCGGATTGCTGTGCAGCCGGCGCTTGGCGTCTTCATCCAGCACATCGGCATGCGCCTCGAAGTGCGCGATCAGCGCGGCGCGATGCGCCATGCGCTCGCTGGGCTGGCCCAGGCTGTTCAATTCGAGCCGCACGTGTTCCATCGGAATGCCCAGGTCGCGCAGCAGCGCCCGGCACATCAGGATCTGCTCGGCATCCACGTCGGGCCCGGCAAAACCCAGCGCTTCGACGTCGATCTGATGGAACTGGCGGTAGCGCCCCTTCTGCGGCCGCTCGTGGCGAAACAGCGTCACCGCCGACCAGACCCGCATCGGCCCGTTGTACAGCGCGTTGTGCTCGATCATCGCGCGCACGATGCCGGCGGTGGCCTCGGGGCGCAGCGTGAGCCTGTCGCCGTTCATCGAGTCCACGAAGGAATACATCTCCTTCTCGACAATGTCGGTCACCTCGCCAAGGCCGCGCACGAAGAGCGCCGTCGGCTCGACGATGGGCGTGCGCACATTGGCGTAGGCATAGCGCGCCATCAGCGCCCGTACCTTGGCCTCGAACCACTCCCAGCGGGCCGATTCGGGCGGCAGGATGTCGTTCATGCCTTTGACGGCGGTCAGTTTTTCAGTTTTGGCCATAGGCGATTTCTCCGGTTTACCGGATGTCAGTTTTTCGTCCATGAAGTTCAGATGGCCAGGGCCGCAGGCTGCGTGCCAAAGCGCTTTTCAATGTAGTTTTCAACGATGACGCGGAACTCCTGCGCAATGTGCTCGCCGCGCAGGGTGACGCTCTTTTCGCCGTCAATGTAAACGGGTGCGGCAGGCGCCTCGCCGGATCCCGGCAGGCTGATGCCGATGTCGGCATGCTTGCTCTCTCCCGGGCCGTTGACAATGCAGCCCATGACGGCGACCTTGAGTTTTTCAACGCCAGGGTACTGGGCCCGCCAGACGGGCATCTGCGCCCGCAGGAAATTGTCGATTTCCTGCGTGAGCTCCTGAAAGGTCGTGCTGGTGGTGCGCCCGCATCCCGGGCAGGCCGTGACGCTGGGCACAAAACTCCGCAAGCCGATAGCCTGCAGGATTTCCGATGCGATCACCACTTCCTGGGTACGGGCCTCACCGGGCTGCGGCGTCAGCGACACACGAATGGTGTCGCCTATGCCTTCCTGCAACAGGATGGACAAGGCAGTCGCCGAAGCCACCGTGCCCTTGGTGCCCATCCCGGCTTCCGTCAAGCCAAGGTGCAGCGCGTAGCTGCTGCGCCTTGCCAGTTCACGGTAAACCGAAATCAGGTCCTGCACGCCGCTGACCTTGCAAGACAGGATGATCTGGTCACGGTTCATGCCCATCCCTTCAGCCAGGCGTGCCGAATCGATGGCCGAGGCGATGAGCGCTTCGTACATCACCTGTTTGGCATCCCATGGCGTGGCCCGGGCGCTGTTTTCATCCATCAAGCTGGCCAGCAGTTCCTGGTCGAGGCTGCCCCAGTTCACGCCGATACGCACGGGTTTGTCCCAGCGCATCGCGGCTTCGATCATCTGGCCGAACTGCCTGTCATGCTTGTCGCCCTTGCCTACGTTACCGGGGTTTATCCTGTATTTGGACAGGGCCTCGGCACAGGCCGGATAGTCTGTCAGCAGGCGATGGCCGTTGTAGTGGAAGTCGCCGATCAGAGGCACGTCAATGCCCATTCGGTCAAGCTGCTCGCGCACATACGGCACGGCTTGCGCAGCTTCAGGGGTATTGACCGTGAGGCGGACCATTTCAGAGCCCGCCAGCGCCAGTTCCTTTACCTGGATCGCCGTGCCAATCGCATCGACCGTGTCCGTGTTGGTCATGGACTGCACACGCACAGGAGCATCCCCCCCTACGGTAACCACACGGCTTCCCCATACGACCCGCGCCTGGCGGGAACTGCGGGCCTTGGGAAAGGCAACTTCAATCGGACTGCTTGACGGCACTACTTCACCTCAAATCGCGCAACATTGTCCCTGGCGAAGGCACTTAAATCAAAGGCCTTGCCGCGTACCTGCACCTGCGTGGCATCGGCCCGGCCGACGACAGCGGCAAGCGGCAATGCCCCCGAGGCACCGGCAACCTCACCGGCATTCAGGGTCCGGCGCAAAACAACCAGTCCCTTGGAGTCGGTCACTTCAACCCACGACTCGCTCTTGGCACTGAACACGACGATGCCCGTCGATGGCGTGACCAAAGCCGCGCTGGCAGCGCCAGCCGGTGCCGCCAGCGCCTGCGTTGGGCTACCGGCTGCCGGAGCAACAGTTGCCGGCGCAGGAGAAACCAGCACCGTCGGCGTAGCCGGCAAGCGGGATGCCTGCACTGGCAGGGCCGCGCTGGCCGAAGCGGCAGCCGGCAAAGGGATGTCGCTGTCAATTTTTGGCGGCTTCGCCATATCTTCGCGGCCTGCTTCAGCCAGGACGACAGCAGCCACAGCATCGGCCGACTCGTTGCTCACAGGACGGAATGCCAGCTCAGGCTGCGCATCATTGCCGCCGGTCTTCACCGCCGGCAGCAGGATAAGCACCAGCGCCCCCAGCAGCAACACCAGGCCGGCAAGCACTGCAGGCCGGGAAATCTGGGCCCAGATCGACGGGCCGGGCCCATCGCTGGGCGCACGAAACGGCGCATTGATGCCCGTCCCCGGATGCGTCAGCCTGGGGCGGCCCGTTTGCGGCAAACGCTGAAGTATGGGCGCGGCGTCTATCTTGAGGGTACGGCAAACACTGGAGGCCAAGGCACGAACAAACACGGCATCCGGCAGCAGGTCAAAACGGTCAGACTCCAGAGCCTCCAGTTTTTTGACAGGCACCTTGAGGGAAACGGCCAAAGCGGCAATATGCAGGCCGGCCGCTTCGCGAGCCTGCCGGAGCAGCACGCCGGCGCTGACGGAATCGCCAGCATCGGCCGGCGAATTTTCTGGCGGGGATGGTGCGGCAAGTTCACTCATTGAAGGCACCTTTCTCATAGGCAGCAGCTTCCCGTGACTGCCCGTAACGCTTTTTCAATTGGTCTCCCAGTTGGGATACGACTTCGCGATTGTTCAGGCGCTGCTCAATCTTCATGCCCAGCCACAAGGTTTCGGCATTGGCAAGTTCACTGTTGTTCAGGCGCCGGATATAAAACTGGGCGCGCGTCAGTTCGCCACGCTCGTACAGCAGGTGCGCAAGGTTGTAACCGGTCAGGGGATTGCCGGCATCCATCTGGTAGGAGCGGGTAAAACTTTGCTCGGCTTCAGCGAGTTGCCCCGCACGCACCTGGCAGACGCCTTGCGCCATCAGGCTTTTGGCCTGTCCACCGTATGTAGGGTTGGCGATGGCCTGCCCAAACATCTGGAAGGACTCACGGTAGCGGGCCTGCTGGCACAAGAGCCAGCCGTAGTTGTGTGCCACGTCGGCATCCCGCGGATTAAGCGTCAAGGCGCGGCGAAAGCTGTCCTCGGCCAGGGGAATGTCGTTCAGACGCATGTACACCAGTCCGCGCAGGTTGTAAGCCTCTGCGAAATTCGGGTCCGCCACCAATGCCTGCTTGAGCTCATCCAGCGCAACATTGGTCTGGCCCTGCTCGAAATAGCCGCTTGCAAGCTCAAGCCGCAGGCGCGCACGCCTGCGCGTGTCAGGCTCATCGGACTCGGTCACGATGTCCGCCTTGCCACCGGCCATGCTGGATACACCCTGGTTATGGGCGCAACCAGTCAGCAGGACGGCGCCCCAAAAAGTGCAAATCCAGGCGGCATTGCCGAACAGTTTCATGTATGAATCCCTTTATCCACAACGACCTTGATGCCGCCGAGCATACCCTGCCGCTGTGACGCCATGCGCTCCCGCGCACCCGTGCGGTCCTGTACATCCCCTGCCAATTGCCCGCAGGCCGCGTCAATGTCGTCACCGCGCGTTTTCCTGACGGTCGTCACAAGGCCGGCATCCATCAGGATCTTTGCAAACGCCATCACCTGCGGCATGCCGGAACGCGTCAAACCGGAGGCCGGAAACGGATTAAAAGGAATCAGGTTGAACTTGCAGGACAGGCCTTCGCCGGCATGTTTTTGCATCAAGGCAAGCAGCTGCCTTGCATGCTCG
Source organism: Polaromonas aquatica (assembly GCF_042659145.1). Classification (NCBI taxonomy): domain Bacteria; kingdom Pseudomonadati; phylum Pseudomonadota; class Betaproteobacteria; order Burkholderiales; family Comamonadaceae; genus Polaromonas; species Polaromonas aquatica. Next base: position 27,835 of record NZ_JBHSRS010000081.1, read on the forward strand.
GGCTGGTCGTTGACACCGTCCAGCATGCAGTATTCAAAAGTAATGAAATCACGCGGCGCGCTCTGCTGGTAACGGGCGCAGGCTTCAAGCAATTCCGCAATAGGGTATTTTTTGTTGAGCGGAACGAGGTTGCTGCGCAAATCGTCCGAAGGCGCATGCAGGGAAACGGCAAGGGCCACCGGGCAATCCTGCGCCAGGCGGTCCATCATGGGAACCACACCGGACGTAGACACCGTGACACGCCGGCGCGACAGGCCATAACCGTGATCGTCCAGCATGATGCGAAGAGCAGGGAGCAATTGCGAGTAATTCTGCAAAGGCTCGCCCATCCCCATCATTACGACGTTGGAGATGACGCGGTCTTCCTGCTTGAACTGTTGCCGCAAACTGTGCTCCGCAAACCACAATTGAGCAATGATCTCGGCCGTGGTCAGGTTGCGGCTGAAGCCCTGGTGCCCGGTCGAGCAGAACCTGCAGCCGACAGCGCAGCCCGCCTGCGAAGAGATGCACAGGGTCCCGCGATCGGACTCCGGAATGAATACGGTTTCAATGACATCTCCCGCACCGACGTCAAACAGCCATTTGACCGTGCCGTCCGCCGAATCATGCCGGGAAACGACCTTCAGCCCTTCGATGCAGGCAGAAGCCGGGAGCTTTTCGCGCAGGGACTTCGCCAGGTCCGTCATCTGGTCAAAACCGGATGCGCCCTTCTGGTGAATCCAGCGAAAGAGCTGGGTGGCGCGAAAGCGCTTTTCCCCAAGCTGCTCGCAAAATGCAGCCAAACCATCCAGATCGTAATTGAGCAGGTTGACCGTCATTTCATGGCACGCAGCAGAAAACTGCCCCAAGCATGCGGCGACCCCTGCAAGGGGAGGCGAAGCCTGGGAGCAGACATGCTTAACGCGAGTAGATGTTCATGCCGGGGAAGAAGAAGGCGATTTCCGCCTGAGCAGTTTCAACGGCATCGGAGCCGTGAACAGCGTTGGCATCAATGCTGTCGGCAAAATCAGCACGAATGGTGCCGGCAGCTGCTTTCTTCGGATCGGTAGCGCCCATCAGGTCGCGGTTCTTCAGGATGGCGCCTTCGCCTTCCAGTGCCTGAATCATGACAGGGCCGGAAACCATGAAGGAAACCAGGTCCTTGAAGAAAGGACGCTCCTTGTGCACGGCGTAAAACGCCTCGGCTTCGCCCTGCGACAAATGAGCCATTTTGGCCGCGACAACTTTCAGGCCGGCAGCTTCAAAGCGTGCATAGATTTGACCGATGACATTTTTTGCCACTGCGTCAGGTTTGATGATGGAGAGAGTGCGTTCGATTGCCATTTGTTTTCCTTGATTTCTGGAGATATTCAGATATGAATACAGCCTCTGATTTTAACCTGCGGGATATGACCTTACCGATCGCCACCCCGTCTGCATGGCGTCTATCGCCCTGATTTTTCCGAAGATCAGCGATTACCGCCACGGTTGCCGCCACCGCGGTTCCCATTGCGATTTCCGCCGCCGCCGCCACTGCCACCACGGCGCTGACCACCACCGGCGCCACCCATGCCAGAACTGCCGCCGCGGCGCTGGCCCTGGGCCTCGCGCTGACGGGTGAATGTGTCGGCACCGATGTAACCAAACGATGTCTTCATGGGATCGGGCTGCGCTGCACCACCACCCTTGTCATTTCGGTCACCGCGATCATCACGGCGCCGCTGCCCCTGCCCGCCTGCATTTCCACCGGCATTACGGCCAAAACCAGCCGGCGGTTGCGGAGACCTCGCACCCGGCCCGAAATTTCCGCCTCCCTGGGCACGCCCATTGCCGCCCCGGCGCCTGTTGCCACCGCCGTTGCGCGGCGCACCGCTACGCGGCTCCGGGGGCTGCAGCTCATGCGGATCCTGTCCCTCACCTTCGGACTGCCCGGAAGCTTCCGGCTGCACTGGCAAAGCCCTGGATGCCGAGTCGGTTGTGGATGAGCGCCCCCGCCCGCCACGCGAGCGGTCACCCCTGCGCGGGCCGCGCCCCTGGCGAACCTCCCCAGCCTCGCCATCCCCGGACGACGTCTCCTGGTTTTTAAGCTCACCGCGCGGATCGGCGCGGGACTCCGAGCGAACGGCCGCACTCGTCAGCGCCCAGATATCACGCTCATCAAGTTCAACAAATGCGCCTCGTTTGAGGCCGCGAGGCAGCACCACGGCGCCATAACGAATGCGGATCAGCCGGCTCACTGCGTGGCCCACCGCCTCAAACATGCGCCGGACTTCGCGGTTCCGGCCTTCAGACAGGGTCACCTTGTACCAGCAGTTCGCGCCTTCACCGCCGCCGGCCTCTATGGATGTGAATTGCGCGTTGCCGTCATCCAGCATCACGCCCTCAAGCAACCTTTTCTTTTCTTCGCTGCTCAATGCACCAAGCACGCGCACAGCATATTCGCGCTCAAGGCCAAACCGGGGGTGCATCAGCTTGTTGGCCAGCTCTCCCGAGCTTGTCAGGAGCAGCAAGCCCTCTGTGTTCAGATCCAGGCGCCCGACGGATTGCCACTTGCCATGAAACAGCTTGGGCAGACGCCGAAAAACGGTAGGCCGGTTTTGCGGATCGTCATGCGTCACCACTTCGCCTGCCGGCTTGTGATAGGCGATCACCCGCGGCGGCGGCGGATCTATGCGCACCCGTATGGGCTTGCCATTGACCTTGACGGTATCGCCAAACTGGATGCGCTGCCCGATGTGGGCGGGCTCACCATTGACGGAAATACGCCCCTCGAGGATCAGTTGCTCCATCTCTAGACGCGAGCCCAAGCCGGCCTGGGCCAGGACTTTGTGCAGCTTTGGCGTTTCGGGTTGCGGGGACAACACCCGCTTGGACATTTCCAGCGCAGGGTCGGCCTCATCGGCGTCAAACTGACCCGTGACAACCTCCTCGAAACGCGCAGCCGCTATGGATGCTTTTCGGGTTGCCGGGTCACCCCTCACAGAGGCTCCAGACTCGTTGCCCGCATCATGGGCAGGCGTCACTTCAGGAATCACAGAGTCTTGCAGCAACACATCCGGGAGCGCGGCCTTGCCAGCAGTATCGCCAACGGGCACGGGAACAGGCTCAAGAGGCGCTGCGGGATCCTGATTGTCTGATGGGGTCATGTTCTTGCATTCATACGTTTATGTCGTCAGGCGGCTGCATTTCAAGGCCGGCATCGCCCATGCCGGCCCCCAGGTCTTGTGTATCTTCCGCGGCAAAGGCCCCCTGGGCTTCGACAGCCAAAAGGTCACCATCAACGGGCTCCGCCATTGCGGCAGGATCGGTTGCCGGGGCAACCGGCTCGGCAATCCCAAACTCGATCTGCTCAAGCATTGCCGCCTGCCCCGCACTGTTGTCCATGGCAGGCAGTTGATCCAGCGAGTCCACACCAAGATCGTCCAGGAACTGCTTTGTCGTCGCGTACAGCGCAGGCCGGCCCACTGTTTCGCGGTGACCGATCACCTCTACCCAGCCACGATCTTCAAGCTGCTTGAGGATCAGGCTGTTAATTGTCACGCCCCGGATATCCTCCATGTCACCCCGGGTTACCGGCTGCCTGTAGGCAATGATGGCCAGCGTTTCAAGCGTCGCCCGCGTATAGCGCGGCGGTTTTTCGGGGTGCAGCCTATCCAGGTACTCCCGCATCTGCGGCCGGCTCTGAAAACGCCAGCCTGTGGCCACATGAACAAGCTCGGCCCCACGGCCGGACCAGTCGTTTTGCAAATCCTCAAGCGCAAGCTTGATGCTGTCGGCCGTGAGTGCCCCGTTGAACAAAACACCCATCTCTCGGAGCGGCAGGGGCTGCTGAGCGCAAATGAGTGCCGTTTCGAGGACGCGCTTCGCATCCATCGTATTCATGTTTTCTTGTTTCCGAAAAAGGTCGGGTAGAGCGCCCGCAGGCGCGACTCACATGGGAGCGCGATACCTGTGCAAAAACCACTTCGCCAGTGGTAACCGTACCGCGGAAGCCTAAACTTGCCCCCCCCGATTGTATCTCAGGCCCAAACTGGCAATCGCGGCCTCCATATCGGCGGGCAGGGGCAAATTGAATTCCAGCGGTTTTGCCGTTACCGGGTGCACAAAGGCCAGCCGCCAGGCGTGCAGGGCCTGCCGCTCCAATCCCGCAGCAGGCTGGCCGCCATACAGCACATCAGCTACAAGGGGATGGCCCAGGGCGGCCATGTGAACGCGTATCTGGTGCGTACGGCCCGTATGCAGCTTGCACTGCACCAGGCAATGCCCTGTCCCGCTGCTCAACACGGAAATGTCAGTTGTGGCCGTTTTGCCTGGATGCCTGTCCATATCCACAACAGCCATTCGCAGCCGGTTTCTCGGGTCGCGCCCAACCGGCAGGTCAACCCGACGTGTTTTCGGGCCCTGCCAGGCGCCATGCGCCAGGGCAACGTACTGCCTGCTGACGCTGCGCGCCGCAATCATGCTGACCAGCTGGTCCATCACCTGCCTCTGGCGCGCAACCACCATCAGGCCACTAGTGTCCTTGTCGAGACGGTGCACGATGCCGGCACGCGGCAAAAGGGAAGCCTGGGTATCCCGCGCCAGCAAACCATTAAGAAGCGTGCCGCTCCAGTTGCCCGGCGCCGGGTGAACCACCAGGCCCGCCGGTTTGTTAAGCACCATCAGGAAATCATCCTCAAATACCACATCCAGTGCCATGGCCTCAGGCTTGAATGCCTGGCTCTGGGGCGTCGGTTTCAGTTCAATCCTGAGTTCATCCCCGGCCTTTACCCCGCTTGACGGCTTGACTACCGTCAGGCTATTGAGCTGGACAGCGCCCGCTGCTATCAACTGCTGCAGGTAGCTGCGGGAAAACTCGGGAACGGCCAGGGCTAATGCGCGATCAAGGCGCGAACCATGACTCTCCAGAGGCACACTCACCTGGCGCAATTCGACGTCGACAACACTGTCTGCGTCATCATGGACATCGTCTGCGGCATCCGCCGCCAGCGCCGCGCTCGATATAATCAATTTGCTTTGTTCCGAGTCAGTCATTAGTAGAGGTCGATCGCAATGTTTCCTGCCAAATTATCGGTTGTTCCCAGTGCATCACCGCTTGCTGCTGCCGTCTTAGCCCTTTGTGCAGTCCTCGCTGGCTGCTCGAGCAAGCCTGTGGACCCCACAACAAACTGGAGTCCCAACAAGATCTATTCCGAGGCCAAGGACGAAATCCGATCCGGCGGTTACGAGAAGGCGATCCCTCTTTTTGAGAAACTGGAAGGACGTGCAGCCGGTACGCCGCTGGCACAACAGGCGCAGCTTGAAAAAGCGTATGCACAGTACAAAAGCAATGAGCCCGCCCAGGCCATTGCGACACTGGACCGCTTCATCAAGCTTCACCCGTCCAGCCCTGCGCTGGATTACGCGCTTTACCTCAAGGGCCTGGTCAACTTCAACGACAACCTTGGACTCTTTGGCGCCATCTCGCGCCAGGACTTGTCCGAGCGGGACCAGAAGGCCGCCAAGGAATCATTTGAGTCCTTCCGGGAACTGGTCACCCGCTTTCCCGACTCCCGTTACACGCCGGATGCACGCCTGCGCATGACGTACACCATCAACTCCCTGGCCCAGTCCGAAGTGCATGTAGCGCGTTACTACTTCAAACGTGGCGCCTATGTGGCCGCCATCAACCGGGCACAAACAGCCATTGCCGATTACCGCGATGTGCCTGCACTCGAAGAGGCCACCTATATCGTCTACAAGTCCTACGATGCACTGGGAATGACACAGCTACGGGACGATACAAAACGGGTACTGGAAAAAACCTACCCGCAAAGCGAATTCCTGACCAAGGGCTTCAGGGCTATTGACAATCCCTGGTACAAGTTCTGGTAAGGGCATCAAGCCGGTCCAGCAACTGGCTTTCGGAATGCAAGCGTTCCATGGGCGGTAGCGCCCTCACCAGACGCTTGCCATAGCCCATCGAACTCAGCCGGGTGTCACAAACCACCAGCACGCCCTGATCCGTTTCACGGCGAATCAAGCGCCCCGCCCCCTGCTTCAGGGCGACGGCAGCTTCTGGTAAAAAATAATCATTAAACGAACTTCGGCCTTCGGCCTCCAGCGCCCTTGAACGCGCCTCTGCCATGGGGTCATTCGGCGGAGGAAAAGGCAGTTTGTCAATAATGACCAGTTGAAGTGCCTCGCCCGGTACATCAATCCCTTCCCAGAATGAAGCAGAGGCGACCAGCACGCAACCGCGCTGCCCATCTGCATTGCCCTGGCGAAACCGCTCAATCAAAACCCTTTTGGGCATGGCGCCTTGCACAAGCAACTCGATGTCGCCTGAGCTCTCAAACGCCAGTTGCAGGGCATCCCCTATTGTTCGCAGCGCCCTGAGGGTGGTCGTCAGCACCATAGTGCGCCCACCCAGTCGCCTGATCCATTCCGCAGCAGATTTTGCGATCGCCACCGGATGGGAAGGGTCCGACGGTTTGGGAATGTTTTGCGGAATATAGAGCGCCGACTGTTGCGAATAATCAAACGGGCTGCCTACACGCAAAACCCGCGCCCCGTCCAGGCCGCAAGGCTGTGTAAACCAGCTTAACTTGTCGTCATCACCCAGGGTCGCCGACGTGAATATCCAGGACTTGGCAGACTCACCCGATGCACCGAGCAGTTTGGTTTTCACTGCCTCCGCGATATTCAATGGTGATTCCACCAGCCTCAGTTGTGTCCCCACGTCCACCCAGCGAACACAGCCGGGCTCGCAGGCTTCGGCAAAGCTTCGGGCCCGCTCTGCGAGGCCCACAGCACGCTCATGCAGCCGGACAAAGTCCGGTGCAATTTCACTCACCGTTTCCAGGGCAACACAAGCCTGGACAAATGCCGCATGCACGCCATCCAGCGCCGCCGCCCAGGCAGCTTCACCAATACTTTCCGGCGCTTGCGCAGTCCAGCGCAACTTGGCACCAGGATAGCTCTTGCCCGCGCAAAGCCTGAGCTCTCGGGCAGCCTGCTCGCAGCCACCCACGACTTTCTGCCAGTCCACCAATCCCCTTGCGAGCTGCAAACCCGCACCAAGCAGATCCCGGCAAAAATCAAGCAGTTGACCCGTTGTCAGATTCCTGCCCAGGAATTGCACGCCGGTTTCATTGAGCTGGTGGGCTTCATCAAAAATCGCGATCCGCACAGAAGGCAGCAACTCTGCAACGCCAGATTCGCGCACGGCCAGGTCAGCGAAAAAGAGATGGTGGTTGATGACCACAACATCGGCGGCCAATGCCTCCCGCCGGGCAAGGTTCACATGGCACGCGCGAAACTGCGGGCATTGCGCGCCAAGGCAATTTTCACGCGTAGAGGTGACCAGAGGAATAAGGGGCGATCGCTCATCCAGGCCGGGCAACTCGGCCAGATCGCCGGCTTTGGTGAACTGTGCCCATTCCTCTATTTTGGCCAATGACCTGGCCGAAGCACGATCAACCGGGCTGGCATCCTGACGCGCAAGCGCCAGACGATGCAAACAAACGTAGCTTGCCCGCCCCTTTAACAGCGCAGTGCGTACCGGCACGCCCAGGGCCTCGACAAGCCGGGGTAAATCCCGGCCGAACAACTGATCCTGCAAGGCCTTGGTCGCAGTCGACACAAGCACGCGCTCGCCACTCAGCAGGGCCGGCACAAGATATGAAAATGTTTTACCAACACCGGTGCTGGCTTCCACCACCAATGCCTCGGAGTCCTCAATGGCACGCGCTACCGCAAGCGCCATTTCAGTCTGTCCACTGCGGGCTACAAATTGGTCTGCCGCGCGGGACAGCATGCCATTCGGGGCAAAAGCCTCCTCGACCTCCAGCTCAAGGCTCATCAGGCGGGCTCTGGCGGGTCAAGCGACAATTCGAGCTGCGATATCTGGTCTCGAAGAAGCAGGCGCCGTTTTTTGAGGCGCCTGAGCATGATTTCGTCGATGGGCGTTGCATGTGCCGTAATATCTATCAGCGCATTCAGGTCTGCATGTTCGATTTTAAGTTCGATCAGACGCCGTTCCGGTGAGTGTAAATTTAAGTCCAAGGTATTTATCTGGGCACGCTGCTTGCTCTGATAATACGTTGATTACCGATATAAATCGAGTCCCAGCGACCCGACACACTGCAAGATGTCAAAAGGTTACCGAATTACAGCATCCACGGGTATCCACAAGGGAGACCGTGACTATCAGCAGGACCAGGTCAACCTGATCAGCCATCAGCGTGTTGCAGGCTGCATACTCGGTATCGTTGCCGATGGCATGGGCGGGCGCAGCGGCGGCCGCAAGGCGTCGGACCAGGTCATGATGACGGCCAAGCAGCTTTTTGAGCGTTACTCGCCTGACAGCGACGATGCGCCTACCATGCTCAAGCAGATCGTTGAAGAGGCGCACATTGTCATCAAGCTGACCGCCATCTCCGCCGAGCAGGAGCCGCACAGCACACTGGCCGCATTCCTTATCAACCCCGCCGGGGATTGCCACTGGGTGCATACGGGCGACTCACGCATCTACCATTTCCACGGCAGCAAACTGGTTTACCGCACGACGGACCATTCATACGTTCAAACTTTGGTCGACAAGGGCGAGATCACCGAAGAAGAAGCCAATGTACATCCCCAGTCGAACATCCTGATGGGTTGCCTGGGCACAGAAGACGCGCCGCCCGTCAGCCATCACTTCATTCCACAGTTACGCCCGGAAGACGTTTTGATCGCCTGCAGTGACGGCGTATGGCATTACTTCAGCCCCAGCGAAATGGGCTCGGCGCTGTCCATGCTTTCACCAAGGGAAGCCACGGAGTTCCTGGTCCAGAAAGCCAGGTCACGCGCCCGAGGGGGTGGCGACAACCTGTCCCTGGTCATCGTCAAGCTTGAGCCGCTGGGCCAATAAGCGGATTACTCCGGCGTCGGCAAGGACTTTGCAGGTGGCTTGGTCTGATTGAGCCTGTCGCGCTCATGCTGGGCCTGGCGCTCTTTGGCTTTTTCCTGCTTCTCATTGAATTTTCTGGCTTCCTCTGCTGCAGCGGCCTGTTTGGTGCTGCGCTCACCCGCTTTTTCCTGGTTGCTTTTGACACGGTTGGCCGCGGCATCGACATTGCTCTTCTCGTTCGACTGGGCCGTCGCACGATCCGCATTTTTCTGCCTCTCACGCTCCAGCCTCGACTCATGGTCCTTCAATGAAGATGCCCGTTTGTCAGCGGCCTCCTGCTGCTTTTCGGGGGACATCTTCTCCTCGGTCTTGCGCATCTGTTCTGCGCCCCGGGCCCTCCGGTCATCCGCGTCCAGGGAAGTCTCCTGGCGCCGCAAGTCGGCCAGCGCCTCCTGATGGACGATTTTGATCTTGTCCAGGCAGTTGTTGACCAGGAATTTTTTGTAGCACGCAGCACTTTCCGCTGCATATTTCGACTCAAGCCTTGCACGCTCGACACTGATGCGCAGGCGCTCCGCGTCCGGCGTGGCCTGCATTGCCGTAGCAGACGGCGCAACCGCGGCTGCAGTTTGCGCCTGCACTGCAAAACCCCAGGCTGCCCATAACAGTAGAACGATAAGTTTGTTCATGTCAATGTTGTGTCCACATCCCTGCGTTCCAGCGCCAGGAACTCGACGGACTGCATTTCATTGAGCCTGGAAATCGTACGCGGGAACTCGTGCGACAGTGGCCCCTGCGTGTACAACGCCTCGGGGGGGACCTCCGCCGACATGATGAGTTTTACACGCCTGTCGTAAAGCACGTCCACCAGCCATGTAAAGCGCCTGGCTTCCGAAGCCATCCGTACGGGCATGGCCGGCACATCACTCAGAAGCACGGTATGGAACTGAGTGGCAATCTCCAGGTAATCATTCTGGGAACGTGGGCCGCCACACAGGGTCTTGAAGTCAAACCAAACCACACCACCCGCCTTGCGCCGCGCCTGTATCTGGCGGGACTCGATTTGCAGCACGGGGTTTTCGTCCTGTGACTCGGCCAGGCGGTTGAAGGACTCGGTCATTTCCGCATCCACCTCTGGTCCAAGCGGCGTATGGTAGAGCTTGACCTGCTCCAGGGTGCGCCGCCTGTAGTCCGTGCCGTTGTCCACGCTTAGCACTTCCAGCCGGTCTTTCAGCAGCGCTATGGCCGGAAGGACGCGGTCCCTGTGCATACCGTTCGGATACAGGTCATCAGGATGGAAATTGGACGTGGTGACAAAGCCCACACCATTGTCAAACAGGGCCGCCAGCAGGCGGTGCAGGATCATGGCGTCCGTGATGTCCGCTACATGAAACTCGTCAAAACAGATCAGGCGATAGCGCTTGGCAATGCGTTTACCCAGTTCATCCAGTGGATTGGCAATGCCCTGAAGCTCGCGCAACTCCCGGTGAACCTCACGCATGAACTCATGAAAATGCAGCCGGGTTTTGCGCTTGAGCGGCACGGCACCGAAAAAGCAGTCCATCAAAAAGCTCTTGCCCCGCCCTACCCCGCCGTACATGTAAACGCCACGCGGAATGTCCGGCCGGTTGATCAGCTTCTTGAAGGCATTGGAGCGCTGCTCCTTGTAGGCGGCCCATTCGCTGGCACAACGCTCCAGCGCATCAACCGCGCGCAGTTGCGCAGGGTCACTGGTGTAACCCCTTGTTGCGAGTTCAGCCTCGTAGGCTGCGCGCACCGGCCCTGTCACGCGACAGCCGCCGCCGGGGGCAGCAATGACAGGTCAGTGCAGCGCGTAGGGACAAACATCACTCAGAAATTCAGCGTGCGCTTGTCCACTGCCAGAGCAGCTTCTTTTGTTGCTTCGCTGAGCGATGGATGGGCGTGGCAGATGCGTGCAATGTCTTCACTGCTGGCACGGAACTCCATGGCCACCACGCACTCGGCAATCAGTTCGCTGGCCATGGGGCCGACGATGTGCACGCCGAGAATTTCATCGGTTGCGGCATCCGCGAGCATTTTCACCATACCCGTGGTGTCTCCCAGAGCCCGCGCACGGCCATTGGCCAGGAACGGGAAGGTGCCGGCCTTGTAGGCGCGGCCGGCGGCCTTGAGCTGCTCTTCGGTCTGTCCAACCCATGCAATCTCGGGGTTGGTGTAGATCACCCAGGGAATGGTGTTGAAGTTGACATGCCCGTGCTGGCCGGCAATACGCTCGGCAACAGCAACGCCCTCTTCCTCGGCCTTGTGCGCAAGCATGGGGCCGCGCACCACATCGCCAATCGCCCAGACATTGGGCAAATTGGTTTTGCAATCGCCGTCAACCACAATGGCGCCGCGCTCATCCAGCGCCAAGCCTACCGCTTCGGGTGCAAGGCCTATGGTGTTGGCAACCCGGCCAATCGAGATGATGAGCTTGTCGACTTCCAGCGTCTGGGCTTCGCCCTTGGCATCGGTGTAGGCAACGCTCACGCCCTTCTTGCCGTTGTTCTTGACTTCGCCGACCTTGATGCCCAGTGCGATCTTCAGGCCCTGCTTGTCAAAGGCCTTTTTCGCTTCCTTGGCAATTTGCTGGTCAACCGCACCGAGAAAAGTCGGCAAGCCTTCAAGCACCGTGACTTCGGAACCCAGGCGCCGCCAGACCGAACCCATCTCCAGGCCGATCACGCCAGACCCGATCAGGCCCAGCCTGGCCGGAACAGCACCGATACGCAATGCACCGTCGTTCGACAGAATGTTTTCTTCGTCAAACGGGGCACCGGGCAAGGCACGCGCATTGGAGCCCGTGGCCACAATAATGTGCTTGCCGGAAATCACTTCCTCGGCAGCGCCTGCAACCTTGATCTCGTAGGCGCCATCTTTTGCTGCAGCAAAAGAGCCGCGGCCATGGAAAAAAGTGACCTTGTTCTTCTTGAACAGGTAAACGATGCCGTCGTTGTTTTGCTTAACGACGGTGTCCTTGCGGCCAATCATCTTCGCCACATCCAGGCCCAGGCCCTTGACCTCAATGCCATGCTCGGCAAAGTGATGGCTGGCGTGGTCGTAGTGCTCCGACGATTGCAGCAAGGCCTTGGAAGGAATGCAGCCGACGTTGGTGCAGGTACCGCCCAGGGCGGGCCCGCCCTTGGCGTTTTTCCACTCGTCGATACAGGCGACGTTGAAGCCGAGTTGCGCAGCGCGGATGGCGGCGATGTAGCCGCCGGGGCCACCGCCTATGACGATGACGTCGAATTGTTTGGACATATTGATTCCTTGGTTGAAAGCGTAGCGAGCGGCCTCAGGGCAAGGCGCGGGTGGCGGGCAACCGGAACGTACTCCAGGTACGTGAGGATTGCCCGAACAGGACCCGCAACGCCGCCATGTGGTCGCGCAGTAGCTTTAGATATCGAACAGCAGGCGTGCCGGATCTTCCAGCGCTTCCTTCATCGCAACCAGGCCCAGGACAGCTTCGCGGCCGTCGATGATGCGGTGGTCGTAGGACATGGCAAAGTAGTTCATCGGGCGCACCACAACCTGGCCGTTTTCGACCATGGCGCGGTCCTTGGTGGCATGCACTCCGAGGATGGCGCTTTGCGGCGGGTTGATGATCGGTGTCGACATCATGGAGCCGAAGGTACCGCCATTGCTGATGGAGAAGGTACCACCGGTCATGTCTTCAATGCCGAGCTTGCCATCCTTGGCCTTCTGGCCGAATTCAGCGATCTTTTTCTCGATATCGGCAAAGCTCATCTGGTCAGCATTGCGCAGGATGGGCACCACCAGGCCGCGCGGCGAACCGACGGCAATACCGATGTCAAAGTAGCCGTGGTAAACCACGTCATTGCCGTCCACCGAGGCGTTCAGTACCGGGTATTTTTTCAGAGCGTGCACTGCCGCCTTGACAAAAAAGCTCATGAAACCGAGCTTGACGCCGTATTCCTTCTCGAACTTTTCCTGGAAGCGCTTGCGCATTTCCATCACGGGCGCCATGTTGACTTCATTGAAGGTCGTCAGGATGGCGTTGGTCGATTGCGACTGCAGCAGGCGCTCTGCGATACGTGCGCGCAGGCGGCTCATGGGGACGCGCTGCTCCGGACGATCGCCGAGGTCGGCAGCCTTCGCAGGAGAGGCCACTTGAGGCAAGGAGGTGGTTGGGGCACCCGTTGGGATTGCGCTGGCAGCTACGGATTTGCCAGCACCCAAAACATCACCCTTGGTAACGCGGCCGTCCTTGCCGGTTCCGGCAACAGAGCCTGCGGCCATGTTGTTGTCTGCCATCAGCTTGGCAGCGGCCGGCATGGGAACGCCAGCCATGGAGCCGCCGGCAGCAGGTGCCGCTGCAGGCACAGAAACGCTTGCCGCGGCAGGAGCGGCTACGGCGGCAGCAGGTGCCGGTGCGGCAGCGCCAGCTTTGCCTTCGGTATCAATTTTTGCGATCACCTGTTCGGCAGCCACGGTGCTGCCATCGGCGACGACCAGCTCAACCAGCACGCCGGCCGATGGCGCGGGGACTTCCAGCACGACCTTGTCGGTTTCGATTTCGATCAGGATTTCATCGATGGCGATGGCATCGCCGACTTTTTTCTTCCACTGCAGCATGGTGGCTTCTGCCACGGATTCGGACAACTGCGGGACTTTAACTTCTACGATAGCCATGGTAATTCTTTCGAGTGTGTTCTTGTGTTGTGTGGGACGGCAATGACCTTACTTGGCCAGCACAAAACCCTTGAGCTTGCCAAACGCGCCATCCACCAGCGCCTTTTGCTGTTCCTGGTGCAGGTGTGAATAACCTGCTGCAGGTGAAGCCGAAGCCGCACGGCCCGAATAGCCCAGTTTTTGGCCCTCGGTCATGTTCTCGTGGATGTAGTGCTGCACAAAGAACCATGCACCCTGGTTTTGCGGCTCGTCCTGGCACCACACGATGTCGGTAGCGTTCGGGTACTTTTTCAACTCGGTTGCAAAAGCTTTGTGCGGGAAGGGATAGAGCTGCTCAACGCGCAGGATCACAACATCGTCGATGCCCTTTTCTTCACGCTTGCGGGCCAGGTCGTAGTACACCTTGCCCGAGCAGGCAACGATGCGCTTGACCTTGTCGGCCTTTTTGTTGATCTCTTCCTTGTTCTCGGGAATCACCGTCTGGAAACTGCCCTTGGTGAACTCGCTCAAAGGCGATGCCGCGTCCTTGGCGCGCAGCAGCGACTTGGGCGTCATGATGATCAGCGGCTTGCGCAGGTTGCGCACCATCTGGCGGCGCAAGATGTGGAAGATCTGGCTGGCCGTCGTAGGCTGGACCACCTGCATGTTGGTGTCTGCGGACAGCTGCATGAAGCGCTCCAGGCGTGCCGAGCTGTGCTCCGGGCCCTGGCCTTCGTAGCCGTGCGGCAGCATCAGGGTGATGCCGTTGACACGGCCCCACTTAACTTCGCCGGAGGCGATGAACTGGTCGATCACGACCTGTGCGCCGTTGGCAAAGTCGCCGAACTGGGCTTCCCAGATCACCAGCGTGTTGGGGTCGTTGGATGCGTAGCCGTATTCAAAGGCCAGCACGGCCTCTTCGGACAGGATGGAATCGATGACAACAAACGGGGCCTGGTTTTCAGCCACGTTTTGCAGCGGCACATAGGTGCCGGTATCCCACTTCTCGCGGCTCTGGTCATGGATCACTGCATGGCGGTGCGTGAAGGTACCGCGTCCGCAATCTTCACCGGAAAGGCGCACCGGGTAGCCGCTGGCCACCAGCGAGGCGAAGGCCATGTGTTCGCCCATGCCCCAGTCCACGGGAATATCACCGCGGCCCATGGCTGCACGGTCGTCGTAGACCTTTTTGACCAGGTTGTGCGGCGTCACCGTGGCAGGAATGGTGGTGATTTTTTCAGCCAGGCGTTTCCATTCGGCCATGGGCAGCGCGGTTTCACCGGCATCCGTCCACTTTTTACCGAGGTATGGCCGCCAGTCAACCGCGTAATTGCTCTTGAAGTTGGTGAGCACGGGGTCAAAGGTGCTCTTGCCGGCATCCAGCGCGGCGCGCACGGCCTTGACCATGTCGTCGCCCAGCGTGTCGCCCATGCCCTGGGCCGACAGTTTGTCGGCGTAGAGCTTGCGGGTGCCTGGGTGGGCAGCAATCTTTTTGTACATCAGCGGCTGGGTCAGCGCAGGTGTGTCCTGCTCGTTGTGGCCCAGTTTGCGGAAGCAGATGATGTCAACCACAACGTCCTTCTGGAACTCCATGCGGAATTCAAGGGCCAGTTGCGTCGCCAGCACCACGGCTTCGGGATCATCACCGTTGACGTGCAGCACAGGCGCTTCGATCATCTTGACGACATCGGAGCAGTACAGCGTCGAACGGCTGTCGCGCGGATCGCTGGTGGTAAAGCCAATCTGGTTGTTGATGACGATGTGCACCGTGCCGCCCGTGAAATAACCACGGGTTTCGGCCAGCGCCAGCGTTTCCATGACCACGCCCTGCCCTGCAAAAGCGGCATCGCCGTGCACCAGCACGGGCAGCACCTGCTTGCCGAGCGGGTCGTCGCGGCGGTCCATGCGGGCGCGCACCGAGCCTTCAACCACAGGGTTGACGATTTCCAGGTGCGAGGGGTTGAAAGCAAGGGAAAGATGCACCGGGCCACCGGGCGTGGTCACGTCCGAGCTGAAACCCTGGTGGTACTTGACGTCACCGCTGGGCAGGTCTTCAGGTGCAGTGTGATCGAACTCGGCAAACAGGTCGGCCGGCACCTTGCCCAGCGAGTTGACCAGCACGTTGAGGCGGCCGCGGTGGGCCATGCCGATGACGATTTCCTGGACGCCGATTTCACCGCCGCGCTGGATGAGTTCGTCCATGCTGGCGATGAAGCTTTCGCCGCCTTCGAGCGAGAAACGCTTCTGGCCGACGTATTTGGTGTGCAGGAAACGCTCAAGGCCTTCGGCCGCGCTCAGGCGGTCAAGGATGTGGAGCTTTTTTTCCTTGCTCAGATTCGGCTTGCTGCGGATTGCTTCAAGCTTTTGCTGCCACCAGCGCTTCTGGTTCTGGTCAGTCATGTACATGTACTCGGCACCAATCGTGCCGCAGTAGGTTTCACGCAATGCATTCATGAGCTCGCGCAGGCTCATGGTGTCCTTGCCAAAGTAGGTATTGCTGGTGTTGAACACCGTTTCCTGGTCGGCATCACCAAAGCCGTAGAAGGACGGCTCCAGTTCGGGAATCTTGTCGCGCTCGGCGCGCTTGAGCGGATCCAGGTCGGCCCAGCGGGCGCCCACGTTACGGTAAGCGGCAATCAGTTGCTGGACGGCGGTGCGTTTGCGCCCCATCTCGGAGTCCGCGCCGCTGGCGACGACCACTTTGGTCTGGCCCTGCTTGGCGCGCTCTGCAAAGGCATTGATGACAGGCAGGTGGGGAACGTCCTTGGCGTTGCTGCCGTCGACGGCAGGAACATTCTGGAGTGCGTCGAAATACTCGCGCCAGGTGTCGGGCACGCTGCCGGGATTGGCGAGGTAATTTTCGTACATCTCTTCGACATAGGGCGCATTGCCACCGAAGAGATAGGTATTGCCTTGATAGGCAGAATAAATTGACGATGCAGACGTAGACGACTGCGAGTTTGAACTCATATCCGCTGACCTCCGTTTCCCTTGAGGAAACATTAGCTGGTTAAAGCTGGTTGATTAACCTTCCGCAACACGGCTTGACCGATTAGCGGATGCGACTGTGGCAGGAAGGGCCTTCAGAAACTGGGACAATTGTGCCACTGATCGATGACAAACAAAAGAACCCTTATGTTTTTAAGGTATGAACTTTTGCATGTTTTACGACTCACCTTGCCGCCGCAAGGGCTGCGGCCGCAAAAGCCGGGCAGCACTTGTTTTGCATATGAAGCAGGCCTCGTGAACTGGCGTGCGAGGACGCCATCCGCTACAAAATCAGGAGCTTGCTGCGCCCATGCCTATTGGGCTGCAGGCCTGAAATCACTTGAAAAAAGCGTCCCGTTGATCCCAGCGACAGCATTTTGGGCCTGACCTGGCCCTGGCAGCCGGCAACTCAAGGGCAAATAGTGCCCACAGCCCCCGGCTTATGCGCGCAACACGCTATTGATTTAGTAGCAATCAAGAGTCGGCCGGACTCCTGATTGCCATTAAGAACCCGATGGATAGCCTAAATTGCCATCACACTCACAGCCTTGGTCACAAGATAGGACTCAAGCGCTTCGGGGCCGCCTTCAGAACCGTAGCCCGAATCCTTCACGCCGCCAAATGGCATTTCAGGCGAAGGCGTTGCCGGCTGGTTGACCCACAGCATGCCGAGTTCCAGGCGCTGCGACAGCGCATGCACATTGGCTATCGATTTTGTAAACGCGTAACCAGCCAGCCCATACGGCAGGCGGTTGGACTCCAGGATAGCCTCGTCCAGGGTATCGAAGCCACGGATCGCGGCCACCGGGCCAAACGGCTCGTTGTTAAACACGTCGGCATCCAGCGGCACGTCATTAAGAACCGTCGGCATGTAGAAGTTGCCGACACTGCCCACACGCTCGCCACCGGTCTCAACCGTTGCGCCCCTGGCGACGGCATCTTCAGTCACCTTTGCCATGGCCGTGAGGCGACGGGGGTTGGCCAGCGGGCCAATGTTGGTGCCGGGTGCCATGCCGTCGCCCACCGTCAATCCCTTGGCATGCGCAGCCAGCGCCTTGGCAAACGCGCCGCGTACGCTGTTGTGCACCAGGAAACGGGTAGGCGCAATGCAAACCTGCCCGGCATTGCGGAATTTGGCCGAAGCCGAAGCCTTGACGGCCACGGCGATGTCGGCATCTTCACAAACAATCACCGGCGCGTGGCCGCCCAGCTCCATGGTGACGCGTTTCATGTGCAGGCCAGCCAGGGCCGCCAGCTGTTTGCCCACCGGGGTTGAGCCGGTGAAGGTGACCTTGCGGATAACCGGGTGGGGTATCAGGTAGCCGGATATTTCGGCCGGATCGCCGTACACCAGATTGACCGTGCCTGCGGGCACACCGGCATCAACAAAGGCCTGCAACAGCGCAGCCGGTGAAGCCGGGGTTTCCTCCGGTGCCTTGACAATGATGGAGCAACCCGTGCACAGGGCTGCAGAAATCTTGCGCACCGCCTGGTTGATCGGGAAGTTCCACGGCGTGAATGCCGCAACCGGACCAACCGGCTCCTTGAGCACCAGTTGTTGCGCAGCCAGGTTGCGCGAAGGCACGATGCGCCCGTATATGCGCCGGCCTTCGTCGGCAAACCATTCGATGATGTCCGCGGCGGCCAGGGCTTCCCCCTTGGCTTCGGCCAGTGGTTTGCCCTGCTCCTGAGTCAGCAGCGATGCGATATCGGCAGCACGTTCACGCATCAGGGATGCGGCCTTGCGCATGATGGTGGCCCGTTCATTGGAGGGTATGCGCCGCCAGGCCTCAAAGCCGCGCTGGGCCGACGCCAGCGCACGGTCCAGGTCGGCAATGCCCGCATGCGCCACTTTGCCAATCACTTTTCCTGTGGCGGGATTGGCAACGGCTATGGTCTTGCCGCTCGCGGCATCAACCCATTGGCCGTCGATCAACAATTGGGTATCGGTGTAAGTTGTCATCCCCTGTCCTTCGTCAAATACGTTGATGGATTCCCGGCGCGCGTTGTCAGCCGGAATGCGCACCGCGCCCAGGCGTCTTCCGCTGCAACGGATGTGCGGGGCCAAGCATACACCGCGTCATCCAGGCAATCAAAAGCATTCCTGCGGCCGGTAAACGCCACACCTCATTGCAGCCTGGCCGTTTGGCGAACAATATCAATAAATGTGCTGACCACTGGCGAACGCATCCGATTAAAAGGCAGGACGAGCCCAACCGGCGGTAACACGACAGGCAAGGGTACTTGCAGGATCTTTAGCGGCCCCTGCAATTCATACAGCCGCGCGACACTGGACGGCAGCATGGCAACCATGTCGGTTTGCATCAAGGTCATGGTGGTCAATAGCACGGATGATGTTTCCAGTTTTGGGTTGGGACGAGGCAAGCCTTGCGCCAGCAATAGTTCGTCCAGCTGGCGGCGCATGGGCGCGAGCTCAGGCTGCAGGATCCACTCCAGGTCACCCAGGTCTTTCAAGGAGATCTTCCTTTTGCGAAGGACCGGATGATCCTTCCGGACGACCAGGCTGACTGACTCGTCATACAGGCGCTCCGAGGTGAAGAACGCGCTGTCCATGTTGGGGGTCAGCCGCCCCAACACCAGATCCAGTTCATTGCGTGCAAGCGCCGGGAGCATGGCCTCGTTTCCGCCCTCGGTGACGGTGACAACAAGTTTTGGTACCTCTTCGCGCGCACGTTTGAGCACATCGGCAAACAGCGTTGGAATGGCGACAGGCAATACGCCAACCCTTACCCGGCCAGTCGCGCCTCCGGCAACCAGGTGCGCCTCGGCAACGGACTCGCCCATGTTGTGAAGGCACAGGCGCGCCCACCGGATCGCTGTCTCTCCTGCAGCAGTGGCCCTCAGCCCCCGCGGCAAGCGGTCAAAAAAACGGGCTTCATAGAGGCTTTCAATTTCATGCAGCAATTTGCTGGCCGCAGGCTGGCTGAGGCTGAGCCGGGGTGCTGCCTGGTGAATATTGAGTGTTTCACCAAGTACGTCAAGCAACTCCATGTGGCGGAGACGCAGCTTTGAGCGCAAGCGGTTGTTGAGTTGTTGGTGCATCGCGGCTTACTGATTCGATCTGGTTATCCAAATATCATGATATTTCATTTGTCAGGAATCCCAGGGATTTTTAAGATCGCGATCCCCAATACAGGAACACTAGTTTTGAAATGTTCCACATGACAGGACGTCCCGATGAAAAATGTTTCCTGGTTCAAGGCCGCGCTGCTTCTCACCTCGACAGCCCTGGGCTTTTCCGCTTGCGCGGCATGGCCCGAAATGCCTTTGCGCATCGTCATTCCATTTGCAGCCGGCGGGTCGGCCGATAACGCGCTGCGACAAATGGCCCCCATCCTCCAGGCACGCCTCGGCCAGCCCATCGTGATCGACAACAAAGCCGGTGCAGCAGGCAATATCGGGGCCATGGAGGTGGTGCGAGCAAAACCCGATGGCTACACGCTGTTATTGGGGGCAACCAATAACTTTGTCATCAATCAGTTCATATACCCAACGATGGGGTTTGACCCTTTGCAGGCGCTTGCACCAATCACCCGGGTGCTTGACGTGCCGTCGGTGCTCTTCACCAACGCCAACGTGCCGGCCCGCACCTATCGTGAATTCGCCGAATACGCCAAAAGCCAGGCGGGGCAACTCAACTACGGCTCACCAGGCCTGGGAACCGCACCGCATCTGTCCGGATTTGCGCTTTCGGAAGTCATGGGCGCGCGGATGACCCATATCGCCTACAAGGGCGCACCACCGGCCGTATTAGGGTTGCTGGGCAATGACATCCAGATGTTCCTGGGGAGCTATAGCGCCATGAGCCCACAACTGGCGACGGGTCGCGTCCGCGCCCTGGCCGTGGCAGCGCCATCACGCCTCGCCGCGCTGCCCCATGTGCCCACGGCTAGCGAAGCAGGCATGCCCGGCGTTGTCCTCAGCAACTGGTGGGGACTGGCGGCACCGCGCGGAACGGATCCGGTCATTCTCCAGCGGCTCGCAGGCGAGATACGTCATGCACTGGCCCAACCCGCGATCCAGCGCTTCTTTGAGGCACAGGGATTTGTTGCCGGGGGCAACACGCCGCAGGAGTTCACAAGGCAGCTCGGCACCGAAGCGAAAGCCTGGGAGGGCATCGTCACGCGCTCAGGCACAAAAATCGATTAGTCCGGAACAGAAAATGAAAATAACAATGCTGGGAACAGGCGCTGCGCTGCCGGACCCTGAACGAGGCCAATCGGCCATCCTGATTTCAACAGACTCGGGCAGGCACTACCTGCTCGATTGCGGCGAAGGAGCGACCCGCCAGATGGTCCGCGCCAATATCAACCCGGCGGATGTGGGCGTGGTGCTGCTCACCCACCTGCATCACGACCACATCAGCGATTTCCCATACTTCGTGATTTCCAGCTGGATGCTCAACCGGACCGATGCCCCGCTGGTACTGGGACCCAGGGGCACCAAAAGATTTGTTGGTCACCTGTTCGAGGACGGTGCCTTCCATGCTGACTTTCTTGCACGCTCGTCACTACAAGCCCGCAAGGACAATATTGCGGCCGTGCGTCCTGAGGTACGCGAGATGTCCCCCGGCCTCGTCTACGAGGACGGCGACATTCGCATTACCGCAAACCATGTGGAACATTTGCCGCACCATATTTGCGAGTGCTTCGGCGTACGGTTGGAACTCGAAGGCAAAGTACTCGCATTCAGCGGCGACACCAGTCCATGCGACGCCATGATCGAGCTTGCACGCGACGCGGACCTGCTGATTCATGAATGCACCTTCCCCGAGTCCATCCTCGCCCACAGGGCCAGGAATGGCACCGGCCATCACGGGCACACCAGCCCCGTTGAACTCGGGCTGATCGCCAAACAATCAAATGCAAAAAGCGTTGTCGCCACCCACTTTGGTCATTTTGATACGACTAGCCCGGTTCTCAGGCGGGCGGCCTCAAGGCATCTGCCCGCGGATTTGACAGGCCCCCACCTGATGGACGAGGTGGTAGCCGACATTCGTAAAAACTACCAGGGACCTCTTCGCCTCGCGCACGACCTCATGCGGATTGATCTCTAGAAAAGTTTTCTACCTGCCTCACAAAAACAACCATGCAAGCTTATATAAAAATGGTCGGAAGCAACTCGCTGGATGGCGATCATGCAACCCTGTTCCGCTGGTACTGCGATCATGTCAACATGCTGATGCACTACCCCGAACTGATGCGTGCCAATCTGTTTCGAAGGCTTTCGGGCGAAGAAAGCGCGGCACCGGACTACGTTTGCCTCTACGAGTTTCCAACAGCCGGGGACTTCCTGGACTATTCCGGCAGCGACGTGCGAAAGGCCGCATCGCGTGTGCGCGAAGACGGCTGGGGAGACCGCGGCATTAAAGTTGTCCAGCGGTCTGAGTACATGCGGCATTCATGCAGGGAGTTCGGCCAGGTACGCACTGAGCCAGCGCCTGGCTTGCCACTGGTTTATGAACTTCACTGCCTTCAACTTGAGGGCAACTCCTGCATGGATACCCTGCGATGGGTTGATGCCTGCGTGCAGGGCGCAAGAGAACGTCACCTCGTCAATGCAGCATGGCTGAACAGGCCGGAAAACATCGATGGAAAAGCCCCGGCCAGCGGCGAGTGGCTGGTGATGCTTGAACACCCATCGGCGGGAAAACCTGCGGCTTCTGCGCCGGCATTACGCTGGGAGGCCGGCGGAGCTGACGACATCCAGGCGCTTGCACCCCGCGTCAGGAAAATGCGCTGGATGGCCAACTACGAGGAAATTTGCCGCTGGCAACGTTGACACACACGCCGCCTGACGGCTAAGAGCCTGCCCGCTTCAGCCGGGATTCGCCAAACCGGGGTTGGCACCAACACCTATCAGGCGCGGCGTGTTCGGCTTCACGGGCTTGATGGTCTTTTTGGACTTGAGGTAGCTCTCGGCCACCTCCCAGATCGGCGGGCCGGCGTTTTTGCTGGCCTCGGCCACAGGCGCCCAGCCGGCGACCTTGTAGGTCTTGTCGGCCTCTATCAGCTTGCCCTTGAGGCGCAGGTCCTGGATGCGTGAACCCATCTTTGCGCCGGGCTCGCAGGCATAGGTCAGCCCACCCACACGCACCATGTCACCGCCCTGCTGGTAATACGGGTCGGGATTGAACAGGTTGTCGCCCACGTCTTCCAGGATGGTCTTGATCATGTCGCCGCGCATGTCGGTGAGCGTGGTCCACGGGTAGGTGATGGCGGTCTGGTCCATCAGGTGCTCGCGTGTGATGGCCTGGCCGGGTAACAGCGAGGTGCCCCAGCGGAATCCCGGCGAGAAGGCAATTTCGGCTCCACGCACCTCCATCAGGCCGTCGAGGATAAGCTGGTCAAAAGTGCCGTTGAAGTTGCCGCGACGGTAGAGCGTGCCTTCCGTGACGGCAAGCTTTTCCGACAACTTGCTTTCATAGGGCGCACGCACCTTGGCGATCAGCGCGCCCATGGCCGCGTCCGCAGGCAGCAGGTTTGAAAACACCGGCAACAGGCGGTAGTTAAAACCGGTCACAGCCTTGCCCTTGACCTCCAGGTCCAGCACACCGAGGAACTTGCCGTTGCTGCCAGCGTTGGTCACTATGGTCTGGCCGCCTGCATTTTTGACGATGACGGGCACCGGCACGCCGTCGTGCGTATGCCCGCCCAGGATGGCATCAATGCCGGTCACGCGGGAGGCCATTTTCAGGTCAACGTCCATGCCGTTGTGGCTGAGCAGCACCACGGCCTGCGCGCCTTGTGCACGGGCTTCGTTGACGGTCTCCTGCATCTCGCTTTCACGGATGCCGAAGGTCCAGTTGGGGGTCAACCAGCCGGGGTTGGCAATCGGCGTGTAGGGGAAGGCCTGGCCGATGATGGCGACCATCACGCCATTCATTTCCTTGATAACGTAGGGCTTGAAAACGGCATCGCCAAAATCGCTGGTCTTGACGTTCTGGGCAACAAAGTCGACCTTGCCTGCAAAGTCTTCTTCAACAATCTTCTTGATGCGTTCTTCGCCATAGGTAAAGTCCCAGTGGCCGGTCATCACATCCACGCCGAGCAGCCTGGCTGCATCCACCATGTCCTGGCCTTGCGTCCAGAGTGCGGTGGCACTGCCCTGCCAGGTGTCGCCGCCGTCCAGCAGCAAGGCGCCGGGACGCCCGGCCTTGAGCTGCTTGACCAGAGTGGCCAGGTGGGCAAAACCACCAACCTTGCCGTACTGGCGCGCTGCGCGCTCGAAGTTCAGGTAGGTGAAGGCATGCGCCTGCGGCGTGCCGGACTTCAGGCCAGCGGCCTTCAACAAATGCTCACCCACCAGGTGCGGCAACTGGCCGCGCATGGCGCCCACACCCAGGTTCACCGAAGGCTCACGGAAATAAAGAGGCATGAGCTGGGCATGGCAGTCGGTCATGTGCAGCAGGTGCACATTGCCGGTTCGCGGCACGTTGTACAGGGCGCCGGCTTCGGCGGCACCGGCTTCGCGCTGCAGCGGAAAGCCTGTGGCCAGCGCAGCCGCCATGACACTTGAAAACTCGCGGCGGGAAAGATTCATGGCAAAAACTTCATGGTTTTAGCGGCCCGCCGGCAAACTGACGGGGGCTGGGCTGGTGCAGCTTCGCTATCAATTCAATAGCTGATTGCGCGCTTACTGCTTGGGCTACAGGTAAAAAAGGCTGTTAAAACAGCCTTTTTTACCAACTCTTCTGACTCTTTACTGATTGACCGGCGATTTCGGGTCCAGCAGCAAAGCCATCACGTCACGAAGCTGCTGCTCGCTCAGGATGCCTGCATGGCCGAAACGCGGCATGCCGGAACAGGCGTTGTAAGCCTTGGAGTTCCACAGCTTGCCCCAGGTGTAGTCCACGATGGCTTTGCTGCCAGGCGCTGCCGGATCACTCACACCGCGCAGCTTGCCGTAGTTGTACAGGCTGGGGCCGATAGAGCCGTATGACAGCTCGGCCTTGCTGATCTGGTGGCAGTTGTAGCAGCTGCCGCCGTTGGCTTCGCCGGGTTTGTCGCTCCAGGTCAGGCCACGGCCGTTCTGTGCAATTTTTTCGCCTTCGCTCCAGTTGCCGATCAGTTTGCCGTCGGCCGGGAACTTGACGGTTTTCAGGTTGGCGTCCTCAATCGACTTGGCGAGCTTTTCATCAAGCGCAGCACCGGCCGCGTCGGAGCAGGCCTGGTTCGATGCGTCCTGTGTCAGCCGGTCAAGCTTGGCAATGCCCTGCTCGCGAAACGAGCTTTTCATGACCTGGCGGGTGGCCTCATCAACTTCCTGTGAGGTCGGGGCCATCGCGCAGCTGGCCAGCAACGCGGCAGTTGCCAGGCCGATGGAAAGCAAGGCGGATTTCTGGATTGTCTTGTTCATCTTCATGTTCCCCGATTAGCGTTTGAGGGCAGGCGCAATGGAAACCCCGCCCTTGCTGTTCACACCCATAAAAACACCCAGGGCAATGGTTGCATCGGAGGCGTAACCGGGGAAAGGGAAGCGCTGCTGGCGGTAGCAGTCATTCAGGCGGCGCTGCATGCTCCACAGGTCACCGCTGGAGACCCGGTAAGCCGGCCAGGAGCCAAAACCGGTGCTGGCGCCGGGCTGCCTGGTCAGGTTGGGCAGGTCCTGCAGGCGCACGCGCTTGTTGTCCTCGCCGTGGCAGGAGGCGCACGAAAAGTCGTACGGGCCGCCGCGCAGGTAGAACACTTTTTTGCCGACTTCATACATCAGCTTTTCCTGCGCGTGTTTTTGCGGCAGGTTGAATTTCATGTCGCGCGATTCGCCGGAGATGTAGGCGACCAGCGATTCAATGGTCTTTTGCTCGCCGGAGCCAAAGTTGGTCTTTGCGATTTCAGCGGCACTGAAGCCCTGCTGCTGCTCCATGCAGGTGAGCAGGCGGGACTCAAGGTCCTGCACGCGGCCGGTGTCAGAAAAGAAGCGCGGCAACTCCACAAAAGCGCCCTTCACCACGCCAGGGCCCTTGCCCAGGTCGCATTTTTCAAGCGATGCGTTCTTCGGGCCGCGCGCCTGTTTCCAGAGGCCCTCGCCCTTGGCTTCATAAAGCTCGGCGGGATTGCCGTCGGCCAGCATGGCGCGGTATTCGGCAATCCCTTCTGCCGTGGTTTTCTGTGCGTACACAGACATGGGCAAGGCGGCCAGGGCTGCAAGCCAGAAGGCGCTCCCTGAAAAGGTCCATTTCATCGTGGTCTCCTCAATGACATATTTTTTATAAGGCGGGTGCGCCGGGCACCCGGTTGGCTGGGAGTAGCCTGGATCAGGCGATAACGGCTTCGTCGCTGCGTTTGTCGCCGCGGTTGTCAACCCAGCTGACGACCACTTTCTCGCCGGCCTTGCCGCCCTTGAAACTGAACTGGACAAACGGGTTTTTGGAAACAGCGGTGCCCCACTGGGCGCTCATGACGGTTTTGCCGTTCCAGGTGGCGTTGATGTTCTGGATGAACCAGGCCGGTACAAGCTTGCCTGCTGCATCCCTGCGCTGGCCGCTTTCCATTTCGTGGCTGACCAGCACACGCACCGTCGTTTTATCACCCTGGGCCTGGGCCCGAATTCGCATTGGATCTGACATATCTTTCTCCTGGCTTCAACTTCAACTATTGGGGATGTGGGATTTCAAACGGGGTCAATCAGCCGCCGCAACCGCCCAGCGTAACTTTCACTTCTTTCACGGCGTAGAAGTACTTGTCACCAGCCTTGGCCAATGCATACACATTGGACGACTGCCCCATCTTGACGTTGGTGGACACGCTGGCATCGGTGCCGGCGGGAATGTCGAAGGCCGCAGCCAGCGCGAACGGATTTTTTTCGACCACAAAGGAAATCTGCGACGTGTTGGCGATGTTGCTCTGGGCGGCTACGCGCACCACGGCACCGTTCTCGGCAATTTCCGGTGCCTGCAGGATGAGGTCCTTGCTTTCAACCGGTGCGCTGGTGGCGCCCATGGCCTTGGCTGCGTCGGCCAGGGACTTGGTTTCAAAAGCCGTTTTGTTCCAGCCCGGCGCATTTTGCGCGTAAGCCGGCGACAAACCTGAAGCAGCAGCCAGCGCCAGCGCTGTTGCGCCTGAGCCGCTAGCCAAAAAATCACGACGTTCCATGTTTGAACTCCTTAAAGATACTGATCACCGATTGAACACTATTGGACACAAATAACCGCAGCGGCGGGAGAGTATTTCTCCCAAGTTGCGCAGGGTAAATAACCCGCCGCTCCACGTGGCTTGAGCACATGAGGCCGGCTCATTTGTTCATGCCCTGAGCCAGCCATTGGGCCAGTTGCGCGGATTCCTCCGGGCTCAGGGACTGTGCGGGCATGGGGATGGCACCCCAGACACCTTGTCCACCAGCCCTGATTTTGCCCGAGAGGTAGCTCACCGCGTCTGTACGGTCTTTATATTTGCTGGCGATGTCCTTGAAAGCCGGCCCGACGAGTTTGCTGTCCATGCCGTGGCAAGCCAGGCAGGCGTTTTTTTGCAGCATGGGCGTCACTGCAGCAGTCGTTACGGGCGACTGGGCAGGCCCTGCAGGCACTACATTTTCCGTAGCACGCTGTGCAACAACAACGGCGGCCACAGGCTGTTTCAAATCAGAAACAGGACTCACGCCAGCCGCCAGGGCTGCGCGTGTGGTGTCCGCACCCCGGGTGGGGCCGATGTTGCGCGACTGCTCGGCCAGGTTGCCGTGCGCATTGCGTGCGTAGTCCGGCAAAAAGCTTTTGACCACCGCCTCGCCGCCGCAGTTCGTCATGCAGGCCGAACCCTGCACATCGGGCCTGTCGGTGCCGCCCAGTTCCCTGCCGGGCCACATGGCGTGGGCTGTCGTCATGCCGTTGCGATTGGGCAACCTGCCCTGCACCTCGCGGATATTGCTGTCGGACAGCGTGAAGTCTTCCGGCAACACATTGCCCAGATTCAGGATGTAGGCGGTCACCGCGTAGACCTCGTTTGCCGTCAGGGATTTGGGCGAAGTCCACGGCATGGCGCGGTTGATGTAGTCCCACAAGGTGGACAACGTGGACATCTTCATCATGGTGGTGCGTTGCGGCTGGTTGGCGCCGGGCATCAGGCCGTCGACCCGGCCGCTCTTCACGTCTGCGGCTGTGGTGCCGCCGGCAATCGGCGTGAACACCGCCGACGACTCGCCAAAGCTGCCGTGACAGGAGGCACACTGCGCCTCCCAGATCACCTCGCCCTGCCGGACCGAACCCTGCCCTTTGGGAAGGCCCTTGAAGTCCGGGCGCACGTCGATATCCCAGGCCTTAACCTCGGCTGGTGTGGCGGTACGGCCTATGCCGGCCAGTGCGGATCGCTGGGCTTTTGCCGGGTCCGCTTGTTGCGCCTGTGCCGTCAGCGCAAGCCATGCCAGGGGCAACAGCCAGACGCGGCTCAAACGAACACCTGCGAATTCAAACCTGGACATTTTTCACCTCGCCGTTTTCTTCCAGTTGCCACGACTGGATGGCGTTGTTGTGATAAATGCTGCGCGAGGCACGCACCTTGCGCAGCTCGTGGTAGTTGGGCTGGATCTGCCCCGTTTCATCAACGGCGCGGCTCTGGAATATCGCGGGTTTGCCGTCCCAGACAAAATCGGCATTGAAGCGTGTCAGGCACTTGGCCAGCACCGGGCCTTCGAGCCGGGCCGGCTTCCAGTTGCGCCCACCGTCCGTGGAGACATCGACCCGTTTTATCTTGCCGCGCCCGCTCCAGGCCAGGCCCGTGATGGTGTGAAAGCCCTTGTCCAGCAACACCTGGCCGCCGCTGGGTGACGTGATGACACTTTTGACTTCCTGGATGCTGGTGTACTGGCGATGCAGGCCACTGGGCTGCAGGTCAACGTAGTGGATGCTTTCGTCCTTGGTGGCGTAAGGCATGTCGCCGACCTCGATGCGGCGCAGGTACTTGACCCAGCTCACACCCTGCACGCCGGGCACGATGAGGCGCAGAGGATAGCCGTTTTCAGGCCGCAACAT
The DNA here is from genome assembly GCF_042659145.1 of Polaromonas aquatica. Taxonomy (NCBI): domain Bacteria; kingdom Pseudomonadati; phylum Pseudomonadota; class Betaproteobacteria; order Burkholderiales; family Comamonadaceae; genus Polaromonas; species Polaromonas aquatica. The sequence continues at coordinate 56,310 of NZ_JBHSRS010000081.1, forward strand.
CTCGCCGTTCTGCCCGTAGGCCACCAGCACTTCGCCGCTCATGATCAGGCTTATGGGAATGGTCCGCGTCATGCTTGAACCGTCGGCACCTTCAGCAAGGATGAATTTGGCACGTTTGAAGTCAACGCCGCACAAATCCAGCAAGGTGCGCAGGGGCACGCCGGTGAACTCGCTGCAGCTGAGCATGCCGTGGGTGTACTGCACCGTGGGCACGGCGCTGTTGCCCCATTCCATGCCGGTGTTGGCGCCGCACTCTATGAAGTGCATGCGGCTGACATTCGGCAGGCGCATCAGTTCGTCCATGCTGAACACCATGGGGCGCTTGAGCATGCTGTCGTCGGAGCCATTGACCATCAGGCGGTGTTTGGACGGGTCTATGTCCCACCAGCCCTGGTGGTGCCGCTCAAAATGCAGGCCGCTGGGCGTGATGATCCCGAACAGGCCCTGCAGGGGGCAAAAACTCACACTGGCCTGGCCCACGCGCGTCAGGCCCGGGCTCTCCCGGCGCTGCAGGTTTTTCTCAAATTCGCTGGGCAGGCCGTAAGGCCTGGCCGCTACCGGCTGGCCCAGGCCCTTGCTGTGGGCGGGAAGGTTCAGGATGTTCGGGTCGCCATCCGCAGCCTGCGCATGGGACTGTGTTGCGGTGGCTGCTGCGGCCGCAGCAAAAGCGCTGGCCAGGAAACCACGGCGCCCGGCACGGACATCCTGTATCTGTTCACGGCTCAAAAAGTTTTCAGGCGCGCGCTGTATAAATCGGCTAAACATGTGGTGTGCTCCGGGCTCAGGCTTCAACAGGGGATCGGGGCGCCAGCCCCTGGCCAGCGGGCGTGGCATCGGGCTCGTCCAGTTCAATGGCGATCTGGGTGCAAACGCTGCGGCAGATCGCCACGGCCTTTTCACTCTGCACCCGGTAAATCACCTGCGCGCCCTCCTTGCGTTTGGCCAGCACACCGGTGCGATACAGCACTGCCAGGTGCTGGGACAGGTTGGGCTGCGTGGTGTCGATTTCGAGCAGGAGCTCATTAACGGATTTCTCACGCACACACAGGGCGCTCAAGACGCGCAGGCGCATAGGCGTCGACAGCACGGCAAACAGCTCGGCGGCCAGCTCAAACACCCGCCCCTGCTCTATCGGCCCATCAGACGGAATCATTTTTTTCATAAACGGTTGGCACTCAACATATAAGCAATTACTTATATATTAACGGCAAGTATCGCCAAAAATGCAGCGGATTTACCCTTGGGTGCAGCACATGCGCGCACGAGTCAGGAAATGGGGGACGACCTGGGCCGTGATGCTTAAGCGTTCGCCTGCGCGGCTTTTGACGTGCAGCTGCTCAATGCACCGGCCTGATTTGAATGCTATTAATTTGGTAGCTGGCTGCGCGCATAAAACGGGGGCCAAAGGCCTGGTTCATGCCCAAACTACCATCCAGGACTGCAGGTCAGCCAGAAACGATGCAAACCTCGCCAGTTGGCGGCAAGCCAAGCTCGCGCTTGGCATCGGCAACATTTGCCGCCTGGGGCAAAGCCACGGCGTTTTTAACGGCGGTCAGCTCGGCCAGGATAGAGATGGCGATCTCCGGCGGCGTTTTGCTGCCTATATAAAGCCCGATGGGGCCGTGCAGTTTGCCTAGTTGTTCCTCGTTCAGGTCAAAATGCTCGGCAAGGCGTTCACGGCGGCGCTGGTTGTTCAGGCGCGAGCCAATGGCCCCGACATAAAAAGCTTCGGACCGCAGCGCTTCCATCAACGCAAGGTCGTCCAGCTTGGGGTCGTGTGTCAGCGCAATCACCGCGCAGCGGCTGTCCAGCTTCATGGCCTGCACCACATCGTCCGGCATGCCGGTGGCCAGTTCCACGCCGGCGACCTGCCATGAATCGCGGTACTCCTCACGCGGGTCGCACACCGTCACGGCGTAGTCCATGCCTTGCGCAATTTGCGCCACAAAACGCGACAATTGCCCCGCTCCGATGATCAGCAGCCGCCAACGTGGGCCATGCAGCGTGACCAGCGCGCTGCTGGAAACCTGCATGGACTGGGTCGGCAAAGCGGTGCTCAAGGTCACGGCCCCCGTCTGCAGGTCAACGCGGCGGGCGACCAGCTCGCCAGCTTCCAGCCGCCGCAGCAGCTCGCCCAGCTGGCTGGCCGGTGACAAGGGCTCGATGGCCAGCTCTATCGTGCCACCGCATGGCAGGCCAAAACGATGCGCCTCGTCAGCCGTGATGCCATAGGTGACGATGCCGGGCTGGACACGGTTCAGTCCTTCGCGCCGGGCGCGGTCAATCATGTCGTCTTCAATGCAGCCGCCCGACACCGAACCCACAACGCGGCCATCCTCGCAAATGGCCAGCATGGAGCCTTCCGGCCGCGGGCTGGAGCCCCAGGTTTTCAGCACAGTGACCAGTTCGCAGCGCAAGCCCGAGGCCAGCCACTGCGAACAGGTTTTCAGTACTTCAAGGTCTATGTTGTCCATAAGCCGCAGGTTACCGCAAATCAGGCGGGGCTGAATCACGCCCTGGCAAGGTTCTCATGCAGCGGCAACTGGCGCACGCGCTTTCCGGTCGCCGCAAACAGGGCGTTGGCCACCGCCGGCGCCACCAGCGCAGTCGCCGGCTCGCCTATGCCGCCCGGCTTTTCAGTGCTGGGCACCAGGGTGATGTCCATCACCGGCACCTCGTTCATGCGCAGCACCGGGTAATCGCCGAAGTTGCTTTGCTGCACACGGCCCTTGTCCAGTGTGATCTGGCTGTTCAGTGCAGCCGTCAAACCAAACACGATGCTGGACTGGATCTGTGCCTGCACCGTGTCCGGGTTGATCATGCGGCCCAGGTCAGCCACCACCGTCACCTTGTGCACCGTGATCTGTTTGTCCTTGACCGAAATCTCCGCCACCTGGGCCATGTAGGTGTCATAACCTTCCATCAGCGCAATGCCCCGGAAACGCCCCGCAGGCGCGGGCGTGGACCAGCCGGCCTTGTCGGCGGCCATCTTCAGCACATTGGCAAAACGCGGCTGTTTTTCAAGCAGGGACATGCGGTAGGCATACGGGTCCTTGCCCGCACCGGCGGCCAGCTCGTCAATGAAACTTTCATTGGCAAAGGCATTGAGCGCATGGCTGACAGAGCGCCAGTAACCCACACGCAAACCGCTGTCGTGCTTGACGATCTCGTGCCGCGTAGCGGGAATCTCATAAGGCGCCAGTGCCGCCTCGCTCATCAGCGGGTCCATCGCCTCCGGCGGCAGGCCAAAGACCCGGCCCGTGACCGACTGCGAGACCATGCGGAAAGTCATGGCGGTTGGCTTGCCATCAGGACCGACGGCTGCGGCCAATTGGTGCACGGACATGGGGCGATAGAAATCGTGCGTCATGTCGTCTTCACGCGTCCAGAGCAGCTTGACCGGCTTGTTGACGGCCTTCGATATCTGCGCTGCCTGCACGATGAAGTCCAGGTCAATGCGCCGCCCGAAACCACCACCCAGGAAAGTGGTCCTGAGCGTGATGTCTTCCGGCTTCATGTCCAGCGCCTTGGCCACCGCACCCTGCGCGCCGTCCTGCCACTGGGTCGGGCCTATCAGCGCCATCTTGCCATTGCTGTAACTGGCGGTGAAGTTCATGGGCTCCATGGTGGCGTGCGCCAGCAGCGGCGACACATACTCGGCCTTCACGACCTTGGCAGCGCCCTTGATGACCGCATCGGCATCGCCCACGGCCTTGAGCGGCAGCGGCTTGTCGGTCGCGTTGCGTATGCCTTCCAGCATGGACGCATTGTTGATGCTCGCACCCGGGCCTTCATCCCACTGCACGGCCAGCGTTTCGCGCGCTTTCCGGGCATGCCAGTAGCTGTCGGCCACCACGGCCACGCCGTCGGGAATCTGCACCACGTCAATCACGCCCGGCATGCCCTTTGCCTTGGCGCCGTCGAAGCTTTTGACCTTGCCGCCAATCACCGGGCATTGCTCCAGCGAGGCGTAGACCATGCCCGGCAGCTTGACGTCTATGCCGAACTCGGCCGTACCGTTGACCTTGGCAGGTGTGTCCAGCCGCTTCGTCGGCTTGCCCACAATTTTGAATTCGCCCGGGTCCTTGAGTTTCACCTCCTTGGGCACTGGCAGTTTGGACGCCGCCTCAGCCAGCTGGCCGTAAGTCGCTTTTTTGCCGCCGGGGCCGGTGACCATGCCGTTCTCAGCCTTGAGCTGCGAGGCGCTGACTTTCCACTTGTCGGCCGCGGCGGCTACCAGCATCTCGCGCACCTGGGCACCCGCCACACGCAGTTTCTCCCAGCCATCACGCACCGAGGTCGAACCGCCGGTGAGCTGCGGGCCGCCCAGCAGCGCATTGCCGTAGACCTTGCCGTCGGGCGGCGCGATCGCGACCTTGATGCGGCGGATATCCACGTTGAGCTCCTCGGCGATCAGCATGGGCATCGAGGTATAGACGCCCTGCCCCATCTCCGAGCGGGCAGAGATCAGTGTGATGGTGTTGTCGTCGGCGATATGCACCCAGGCATTCGGTGTGTAAAGCATGCCGGCCGCCTGGGTAGTGAGCGGCAGGCCCAGGGTCACGCCCAGCAGCAGCCCGCCTGTGACGGCAGACGAACTCTTGAGGAAATTGCGGCGATCAACAGAGGCTATCTGGCCGGCTTGAAAAGTGGTGTTCATGATGATTCCCCTCAAGCTTTACGCATGGTTGAAGCTGCATCCTTGATCGCGGCCTTGATGCGGGGATAGGTTCCACAGCGGCAGATGTTGCCGCTCATGGCCGCATCAATGTCCGAGTCGCTGGGGTTCCTGTTGGTTCGCAGCAGTGCTGCAGCGCTCATCAACTGGCCTGACTGGCAGTAGCCGCATTGCGGCACATCGTGTTTGATCCAGGCCACCTGCAAGGGGTGGGTATTGTTGCGCGAAAGGCTTTCAATCGTGGCAACCTTCTTGCCAGCCGCGGCAGACACCGGCGTCTGGCAGGAGCGCACGGGCTGGCCGTCAAGGTGCACGGTACAGGCCCCGCACAAGGCCACCCCACAACCGAACTTGGTGCCGGTCATGCCCAGCTCGTCACGTATCACCCACAAGAGAGGGGTGTCAGGTTCAGCGTTGACTGAAACGGCTCGGCCGTTTACGGTAAGTTTCGTCGTCATGGTGGGTCCCTTTGTTATGGTTCAAAACGTCCAGCAAGCCGGATTCCCACAGCATGCTCCGACTGGGCCATAACAAGCTCTAAGTAGAAACCCTGAACCGAAACAAAGTCTTAACAAGTTTTCTCAACTTGAAACAATTTCTGGCTGGACGGCGATGACGCCGTCCGCAGCAGTTGCGGCCGAAGCGCCCCGCGAGCCTATCGGGCTACCGATGAATTTCAGCTGCCGCTGAACCGCGGTTCGCGTTTTTCCAGTCTGGCACGAATGCCTTCAGTCTTGTCGGCTGTAGAAAAAAGAAGCTGGAACGACTTGCGCTCAAATTGCAGGCCCGCATCAAGGTCAAGGTTCATGCCCTGCAGTACGGCCTCCTTGATAAAACGGACGGCCGTGGGCGGCAAGGCGGCCAGCTGGTTTGCCAGTTGCAGTGCCCTTGGCTCAACCTCCGCATCGTCCACCACTTCACTCGCCAGCCCCATTGCCGCGGCGGCCTCTGCCTTGAAAGGCTCACCGGCGAGCAATATTTTCATGGCTGCAAACTTGCCCACCGCGCGCGTCAGGCGCTGCGTGGCGCCGCCGCCGGGCATGATTCCTATCCTGACTTCGGGTTGCCCGAAGCTCGCGCTTCTTCCGGCAATGATGATGTCGGCATGCATGGCCAATTCGCAACCACCGCCTAGGGCATGGCCGCGCACGGCGGCTATCACCGGCTTGCGGCAGCCTGCGATGGCGCCCCACAGCCGGTCCATGCCGCGGCCAATGATCTCCACCGGCGTTGCGTCTACATACTCGTTGAGATCGGCACCGGCGCAGAACGCCCGCTCGCTGCCGGCGAGGATGACGACGCGGACGCTGTCATCGGCATCCAGCGTCGTGAAGGCCCGGGCCAGCGCCTGGCGCAGGGCCAGGCTCAGCGCATTGAGCACTTCGGGGCGATCAAGCCGGACCATCGCCACGCCATCTGCTGGACGTGTCAGGATCAGCTCGCCGGCGCCAGCCGTACCGCTTTTTTCGCTCATGAAGAAAACACCGGCCTGCGTTTTTCAAAAAATGCGTTCACGGCCTCATGGTGATCCGCAGTCTGGTGCGCCAGGCCCTGCACCCTGCCCGCCTCCGTCAACGCCTGGTCCAGCGTTTGTGCCTGGGCCTGGCGCAGCAGCTGCTTGGTCCAGCGCAGAACCTGCGGAGGATTGGCAGCGATGCGTCCGGCCAGCTCCAGCGCTGCCGGCATCAGTTCCTCCGGCGCCACAACCCGCGAGACCAGTCCGATAAGCAGGGCTTCGTCTGCCGCAATCGTATCGCCCGTCAGCGCAAGTTCTGCGGCCCGGGACTGCCCGACCACACGCGGCAGCAGCCAGCAGCCGCCATCTCCGGGAATGATGCCCAACTTGACAAAACTCTCTGCAAAACGCGCGCTGCTTGACGCGATGCGGATGTCGCACATGCTGGCCAGGTCGCAGCCCGCGCCCATCGCGGGGCCATTCACGGCCGCAATGATGGGAACGTCAAGCGCCTGGAACGCGCGCGGGATACGCTGTATGCCCAGTCGGTATCCTTCGGTGATCTCTTCAGGTCCGCCGCCAAACATGCCGGTTTTGTCGCGCATCTCTGCTACATTGCCGCCCGAACAGAAGGCTGTGCCGCTGCCGGTAAGGATGGCTGCACGTACGCCCTGGTCCGCGTTGAGCTCCGCGAAGCGGCTTTCAAACGCGGCGAACATGTCCTCACCGGACAAGGCGTTACGGGTCCCTGGCCGGTTGATGGTTAGTACGGCCACATGCCCGTGGCGTTCCAGCAGAATCGGCAAATCGTTGGCCATGGTGCTCCTTGAAAACGTCTCACAAACCCAGCACACGCTCGGCATTGCCGTGCATGATCTTTTCCATCACTTCATCCTTGTAGCCCAGCTCTTTCCATTCGCGCAGGATGCGCTCGTACGGCAGGCTGGGGTAGTCGCTGCCGAACATGATCTTGTCCTGCAGGCGGCCGCGGATGTCCACCTTGAGGTTACCCGGAAAGTGCTTGGGCGCCCAGCCCGACATTTCCCAGTACACATTGCCTTTATGCAGCGCGACGGCGGTGGTCTCGTCCACCCAGGGCCAGCCGGGATGGGCCATGATGATTTTCAGGTTCGGAAAATCAGCGGCCAGGTCGTCGATCGCTGATGGATGCGCGTGCCGCACACGAGCACCGTTTCCGCCCGGCATGCCGGCGCCCATGCCAGTGGTGCCCACATCTATCATCACCGCCGCGCCCAGTTCGTTGATGACCTCAAACAGATCGTAATGCCGCCTGTCGTTCACGGCGAAGTGCTGCATGATGGGGTGGAAATGAAAGCCAACAAAGCCGAGCTCCTTCACGGCCTTTTTGGCCTGCTGGATGGCAATCTCGCCCTTGGCCGGTTCGACCGCGCCCCAGCACTGGATCACTCGTTTGGGGTGCCGCTTCCACATGGCGTGCACATACTCGTTCGTGCAGGGCGGTGTGGCGACCGTGGTTTCAAGGTCCAGCGCTACCAGGCAGGCTTCCACGCCGGCATCGGTGAACTCATTGATGACGCCCTCTTCGTCCTTGGCTACCCAGTCGCGTTTCCAGTAGGTTGCCAGCGCTTCGGGGTATGGGCCCTGGGCATCAATCCAGGTCTGGGTTCCGGGGTAGCAATGCAGGTCAATGATTCGCATGTTTTTCTCTGTTTATCTGTAGTTGTGTGATGTTCAGGCCGTGGCAGCTTGTTCCTGGGCCAGCCTGGCTGCCACCATTTCACCCAGGGCCTTTTTGGACACCTTGCCGAAAGTCGATACGGGGAAATCGGTCAGTACTTCCAGCCGCTCGGGCAGCTTGAATTTTGCGATTTCTTTGGTCAGCAAAAACGCCACCAGTTCCTTGAGCTGCAGGGACTGACCTGCATGCAGGATGACATAGGCACACATGCGCTCACCCAGGTTGGCATCGGGCATGGGCACGATGGCCACGTTTTGCACTGCGGGGTGCATGAGGACAAGATTTTCAATTTCTTCTGCGCTGATTTTTTCGCCACCGCGGTTGATCAGGTCTTTCTTGCGGCCTTCGACGATGTAGTTGCCCGACGGGTGCTGGCGCATCAAATCACCCGAGCGGTAAAAACCGTCCGGTGTGAACTGCCTTGCGTTGTACTCGGGCACGCCGTAGTAGCCACGCAGGGTGTAGGGGCCGCGGCAGGTCAGCTCACCGACTTCGCCAAATGCGACTTCCCTGCCGTCGTCATCAACAAGGCGCACCTCGTCGTCAGGGCAGATGGGGCGGCCGCAGGTTTCAAGCTTGACGTCGGCCGGGTCGTCAAAGCCCACAAACATCAACACGCCTTCGGACATGCCAAAGTTCTCCTGCACAAAGGCAGATGGAATCAGCTCTGTCGTTCTGGTGCGCACCTCGGGCTGCATGCGCTGGCCGCCGCTCTGGATCTGCTTGAGCGAGGTCAGGTCGTATTTACCGATGGATGGGTCATTGATCAGGCGTATCAGCAGGGCCGGCACCACTTTCAGGTGCGTCACCTTGTGCTGCTGGATCAGTGCAAACATCTCTTCAGGGCGGGTGTTGGCATGCACGACCACCTTGCCGCCGTTGAACATGAAGCCCTGGATACCGGGACAAGCCAGCGGCAGGTTGTGCGCGATCGGCAGCACCAGCAGCAACACCGAGTCGCCATCCACATGCGCCGCTTCTGACGCCACTTTGGAGTTGTAGGCGTAATCATTGTTGGTACGCGGAATGAGTTTGGGAATGCCCGTGGTACCACCCGACAGCTGGAAGATACAGGGGTCGGTCGGGTCAATCCTTATCTTCTCAAGCTCGCTGCGCTTGAGTGTTGCCGGCTTTTCAATCAGCTCAACCAGCGAGTGTTCGCCCTTTCCTGCCTTGCCCAGCACGATGCGGAACTTCAGCGACGCATGTTCGGCCTGCACGCGGTCAATCACGGGCGCAAAGGCAAAGTCGCCCTGCGTCTCCGGATAAACACAGGCCGTGGCCTGCGAGAGGTTCACAAACTGGCTGATCTCCAGGTAACGGTGCGTGACCAGCGCGGCAATCGGGATCGCACCCAGCTTCTGCAGTGCAAAGTACAGGATGACAAACTCGGCCACGTTGGGCAGGGTCGGCACCACGCGGTCCTGTGGCTTCAGGCCCAGTTCCAGCAGGTTCAGTGCGAGGTTGTCGGTGATGCGGTCCAGGTCGGCGTAGGTATAGGTGCGTTTGCCGTCTACCAGCGCGACGCGGTCCGCATAACGCTTGAACACGGCGTCAAACTCCTGCGCCAGCGACTGGTCGCGCCAGTAGCCCTTGGCACGGTAGTCAGCGGCGAACTCCGGAGGAAAAGGTACAAAGCCTTGCAACATGATGTTTGCCTTTGCGTTGTGGAGCGTCAAGTCAGGTCGAGCTGGTAAAACCGCCGTCGATAACGACGATTTCACCGGTCACAAAGCGGTTGGACTGGAGCAGGTTCATCATGGTCTCGGCCACATCGTCAGCCGTGACGCAGCGCTTCAGCGGTGTTGCCTTTGCACGCTTGCCCATCAGGTCTTCATACTTTTCGCCCAGCATGCGCTCCATCCAGTCGCCCTCCATCCAGCCCGGCGCGACGGCGTTCACGCGAATCTCCGGGCCCAGGTTCCAGGCCAGGGTCTTGGTCATGTTGACGACGGCCGCCTTGCTGGCGGCATAAGGCAAAGGCTGCGGGCCGGGGCGCAGGCCGACGATGCTGGCGGTGTTGACGATGGACGGGTTGCTGCCCTTTTTAAGCAGAGGCACGGCCGCGCGCGTCACCTGGAACAAGCCGCGCACGTTGACCGCAAAGGTACGGTCCCACTCAGCGAGGTCCAGGCTTTCAAGGTCCTTGACCTTCCATTTGGCCGTGGTGCCGGCGTTGTTGATCAGCGCATCGAGGTGGCCGAACTTCTCGTCAATGGTTTTCATCATCGCGCGCACGGCGGTTTCATCGCTCACGTCGCATTGAATGCAAAGCGTGGCAGCGCCCAGCTTTTCAGCTTCGGCTGCAGTTGTTTTTGCGGCTGCGGCGCTGGAGCCGTAATTGATGGCGATGTCGTAGCCGGCTTTCGCAAGAGCCAATACAGCACTGCGGCCTATGCCGGTAGCACCCCCGGTCACGAGGGCTTTTTTGCGTGTTGTCATTGAGGTTTCCTTTTAGGTGAATTGATATTGCTTGCGCGCCATGGCCGCTACCCTGGGTAGCCCGGGCTCGGCGGCCTTGCGATAAGCGGTTTACTGCGGCTGCAGCCCCAGGTCGATGACGGCTCTTTTCCAGGCCGAGCGCTGCTCCTGCACGAAGTCGCCCAGCGCTTTGGGCGTACCCGGTTTCGGATAAACACCGAGTTCTGCGAAACGCGCTACCAGGTCAGGGGCCTGTATGACCTTGTTGATATCGCGGTTGACCTGCTCAACCACACCGGCCGGTGTGCCGGTCGGCGCATAGACGGAGAACCAGCCAATGGACTCAAAGCCCTTCACGGTCTCGCCTGCGGCAGGCACATTTTCAAAACCGGGCAGGCGCTCTTTTGAGGTCACGGCAAGCGCCCGGAACTTGCCGGCCTTGACGTACTGCGTGAGCGCCGGCAGGCCATCCACCGTCACGGCGGCTTCGTTGGCCAGCAGAGCCGTTGTCGCTGCGGCGGACCCGCTGTAGGGCACGGTGAACATGGGCGCGCCGGTGGCACGACCCAGCATTTCACCCGTGAGGTGCGGCACTGAATTGGTTTGTGCCGCTGCAAAATTGAGCTTCCCTGGCTGGGCCCTGGACGTCCTGATCAGGTCAGCCAGCGTCCTGATGTCGGACGACTGGTTAACGACGATCATCATCGGGCTGGTGCCAATGGCGGCCACCGGCACCAGGTCCGTGTCTATATTGAACTGCGGATTTTTGTACAGCTCGGGGGTCAGCGTCACAACCGCTGCCGGCACAAACCCCAGCGTGTAGCCGTCGGCCGGCGAACGCACCAGTGCAGCCATGCCGGGGATGCCGCCTGCCCCCGGACGGTTCTCGACAAACACCGCCTGGCCCCAGGCCGCGCCCAGGCGGTCGGCCACCAGGCGCGCAATCACGTCAGGCGCTGCACCTGCAGGAAACGGCACGATGAGGCGCACCGGTTTGCCCGGCCAGGCCTGTGCCGCAGCCGGCGTACTGAAAGCGCCGGCCAATCCGAGCAAGGCGGCCAAAGCAAACGCAATGAGATGTGACCTGCGGCCGCCGCCATTGGCGGACTGCCGTGAACTGGATGTTTTCATGTTGTCTCCGTCTGTTTTATTTGATTGATAAACCGGTGTTCATGCAGCACCGATGCCCGAAATTTAGGTTGTTTGAGTGATTTCAAAAAGATGGCAAAATTTGCTTGCCGATGCCAAAAATGCATCTCCCGGATCACACACTTTTTAGACGGATGTACTCATGAAGCTGACCCAGATGCGGGACATGGTGGCGGTGGTTGAACGCGGCAGCCTGCGTGCGGCAGCGCGCCACCTCGACCTGGCGCAACCGGCATTGACGCGCAGCATAGGCGCGCTGGAGCGTGAACTGGGCGTGACTCTGTTTGAGCGCGAAGCGCGCGGCATGGTGCTCACCTCGGCGGGCAAGCTGTTCCACCGCCGCGCCAGTGCGGTGATCAATGAAGTGCGGCGGGCGCGCGAGGACTTTGAGCAGACGGACGGCAACATGGGCGGCACCATCACCGTCGGCCTGTCCATCATGCCGCACATGGGCATGCTGCCCGAGGCGCTGCCGGCCTTCCGGCGCCGCTACCCGCTGGTGCGCCTGAAAATCATCGAAGGGCTGTACCCCGCCATGGAGGCCGGACTGCAGGACGGCAGCATTGACTTTTACCTGGGCGCCTCACCCAAGGGTGAGCCGGCCGGCGGGCTGGTCGCGGAAACACTGCTGCACAACACACGAACAGTGATAGGCCGCAGGGGCCATCCGCTGGCAGGTGCAAAGTCCATCAGGGAACTGGCAAAGGCCGAATGGGCCACGACCACGCTGGATTTCCATGCCGCAACAGACCTCAACGAACTGTTCGCCAAATACAGGATGCCGCCGCCCGCCGTGATGCTTCAAACGCACTCCGCGCTCTCGGTCATCGTCGCCCTGTCGAGTTGCGACCTGCTGGCGATTTTGCCGGCGCAATGGAACGAGTTCCCGCTCACACGCGACGTGCTGCAGGTCATCAACATCAAGGAAAAACTGCCGGCCCCGGACATTGTGATGATCCGCCGGCCAGACCTGCCGCTGACCCCGGCGGCAGATTTTTTCTGTGACTTGATGAAACGCTATTTGCCGGTTTGACTTCACTACCCCTGTTCGGGCTGAGCCTGTCGAAGCCTTTTTGGGCCCCTTCGACAAGCTCAGGGCGAACGGTTACGTCGTTGGCCCAAGAGCCTACTTGGCAGCAACCCTGTCCCTGATCTGCTGCAGCGCAGCCGGATCATCCATGGTCGTCAGGTCACCCGCATCGCGGCCTTCGCACACCGCCTGAATGGCGCGGCGCAGCAGCTTGCCGCTGCGAGTCTTGGGCAGCGCGCTCACAAAACGCACACGTGATGGCCGGGCCACTGCACCCAGGTCGCCGTCAACACGTTTCATGATGTCGCCTTCGAGCTTGAGCGAGGCGGCCGCATCATCCAGCACGGCCGACTCCTTGGGCACAACAAAGGCCATGGCGACCTGCCCTTTCAGCGCATCGGCCACGCCGACCACCGCGACCTCGGCCACGCCGGCGTGGCCGGAGATGCTTTCTTCAATCTCGCGCGTGCCAAGCCGGTGCCCGGCCACATTGATCACGTCGTCGGTGCGGCCCAGGATGAAGAAGTAGCCGTCTTCATCGCGTATGCCCCAGTCAAAGGTGCTGTAGACCATCTTGCCGGGCACGCTTTTCCAGTAGGTGTTGACGAAACGCGCATCGTCTTTCCAGATGGTTTGCATGAAGCCCGGTGGTGTCGGGCCGTCGATCACCACCACGCCTTTTTCATTCGGCTGGGTCAGCTCCTCGCCGGTGGACTCGTGCAGAATCTTCACGCGGTAGCCGTACATGGGCACACCCGGGCTGCCGAACTTGCTGGCTTTTTTCTCGACACCGTTGGCAATCGTGATGATGGGCCAGCCCGACTCGGTCTGCCAGTAGTTGTCGATGATGGGCACGTTCAGCCCTTCGCTGATCCAGCGCCCCGTAGGCTCATCCAGCGGCTCACCTGCGAGGAACAGCGCCCGCAGGCTGGACAGGTCGTTTTTTTTCAGCAGCGCCGGGTCCTGCTTTCTTAAAACGCGCACAGCCGTCGGCGCGCTGAACATGGCGGTGACCTTGTATTTTTCGACCAGGCTCCACCAGATCGCGCCATTCGGTTGTCCGTCCATGCCTTGCGTGGGCAGGCCTTCGTACATGATGGTCGCCATGCCGGCGATCAGCGGGCCGTAGACGATGTAGCTGTGGCCCACGACCCAGCCGATGTCGCTGGTGGAAAAGTAAGTCTCACCGGCGCGGCCGTCAAAAATGTGTTTCATGCTGGCGGCCAGGGCTACGGCGTAACCGCCGGTGTCACGCTGCACGCCCTTGGGTTTGCCGGTGGTGCCGCTGGTGTAGATGGTGTAGCTGATGTCGGTTGAATCAAGCCACACGCAATGCACCTGGGCGGCCATGTACTTGGCGCGCAGTGTGCTCCACAAAAGATCGCGGCCGGCGACCAGATGCATGGGTGCAAGCTGGCGGTCAACCAGCAGTACGGCGTCGGGTTTGTGGGTCGACAGCTTGATCGCTTCGTCCAGCAACGGCTTGTAGGCGACAACCTTGCCGCCGCGTGAACCGGCGTCGGCGCTGATGATGACTTTGGGTGTTGCATCGTCAATGCGCGAAGCCAGCGAGCCACTCGCAAATCCGCCAAACACCACGCAGTGAATGGCGCCCAGGCGCGCGCAGGCAAGCATCGCAAAGGCGGCCTCGGCAATCATGGGCATGTAGATCAACACGCGGTCGCCTTTCACAACGCCCATGGCCAGCAGGCTGGCCGCCATGCGTTGCACTTCGACATGCAGCTCCTTGAAACTGTAGGTTTTTTCAACACCGGTTTCGCTGGACACATAGATCAGCGCGGCCTGGTCCGCACGGTCTTTCAGGTGGCGGTCAACGGCGTTATGGCAGAGGTTGGTCTGCCCTCCCTCATACCAGTGGGCAAATGGCGGCTTGTCGTAGTTGCAGACGCGGGTAAAAGGTTTATGCCAGTCGATCAGTTTGGCCTGTTCGGTCCAGAAGGCCTCGGGCTGGTCCATGGACTGGCGGTAAAAATCGGCGTAACTTGCCATGTTCTTGTCTCTGCTTTCATTTTGAGGGTTGGGATGGCACAGGCCACAGTATGCGCAAGCCGCTAGTATCGACAGGGGCCTTGCGGCAGCCTGACGGCGCGCCCCTCATGCGCGGGGTACCCGCTGGGTCCCCCGTATGCTCTCGAAAGCTGCGCCGCCCGTCCGGCCAGACGTTTGCAACGCGGCGCAGGGCCCTCCTGAGCGAAGTCCATAGGGAACGGGGTGAGGTCCTAGTGCGGCGGCGCTGCCCGCGGCCGCATGGCACGCGGCAAAGCCCCCTGAAAGACGTCGGTAATATCGCGTATCTCATGACGCGCAATGGTTTCACCATAGGCTGTTGCCAGGGCAAGCATCAACTCGCTGCGCAGATACCAGAGCCCCTGGATATCCCCAGCTTGTTTAATGCGCCAGGAAAGTGGCGTTGCCGTTGCCTGCACCCGTCCCAGGCGGGAAAGCATCATCGCCCGAACCGCCTCAAGCCGGTCGTCCAGGCGTTCAGGAGACGTCCGATGGACGGAGCTGCCAAAAAGCAGGGACAGCCTTCTGAGCATGCCGAACCGGAGTAGCCGCTTGGTGCCCCAGACCTCGGTCGCGCGAAAGCAACTCCGGGCGGGAGTCATTGGCGCACCATCGTACGGGTGTCGGCAAACTCGTACCTGGTGCGCGCCGCGTCACGCTGCTGCAGGCCAAAGTTGCGTGGCGGCCTGGTGCAGGACGCCCCTTCCCGCCAGAGCTGCCAGACCTTCGCGCGGATACTCTCAACGCTGGGGGTGCTGCCCAGGGTCGAATAGGCATCCACCAGAACATGCAGCGTGCATCCAAGCTGAGCGCACCAGTACAGCAACGCCTGCATGTGATGCGGATGCTCAATGGCCGGGATATTCATCCTGTCCGACTCGCACGGCACATAGTCGAGTTCAATCAGACCCTGCTTGATGCCGCGACATACCTTGTCGAATGCGATGGCGACGGCATGCTCAAGCCGGTCAACCTGGGATAGCCTGCTGCCTGAAAATGCATGCAACACCAGAAACTCGCGAACCAACTCGCTTTTCGAATAGTGTGCCTCGACGTTTTGCGGCGTTTCTGCGTAATTCCAGTTCCATGAGAACCGGTCGAAAATTGCCTTTTTTGTCATTCTGCGTGTCTCCTGTCTGCGGAAAGCCATGAATGTCCAGCCGGGCTCGCAAGTGTTTCGACTCCTGGTGACATCTCTATCTCTATTCCTGATATGTTGATGGAAGATGGATCTGACCGGCATCTAGCGGCCGCCGAAACCCGAGACACTCAGCACCGCGCGTGCAAGCTCCGAAGCCTCGTTGCTTTTGTCAAGAAAAAGGGCGGCCCCCGCCGCCATATAGCGTGTACGGTAGCCCGGCGTGGCATGATTGCTGAAGATAATGAAAGGGATCTCGGGCGCGACCTTGCGCACTGCATTGAGCACGCTCAGGCCGGTGCCTCGTGAAAACTGGGCGTCCAACACCACCACGTCCGGACGGATTTCCAGGATGCCGGCGATGCAGCTTTCAGGGGTATCGGCCTGCCCCACGATCTTCAGCTTGCTGGAAGCCAGCATGGCAGCGGTACGGTCACGTATCAACGCTGAGTCATCAGCGAGGAAAATTCTGACGGGTGGAATGATGGGTTGCCGCATGCCTCCAATGTGCCCCGTCACGCGGCTTCACAACATAGGCATCTGCTGAACTACGGTATCGGATTGCGCCGTTTTTTGGGCGCCAGGCTTCCGAGTTGTCCTAGGAATTTTCCCAGGAGCCTGTTTACCATTTAATTGGGCCGAGATGCCCTATCGTGAAAAATGCCTCGACCGCCCTTCGGGGATTCCCCATCAAGGCCTATACCTCATCGCCCAAACCGTGCCTGATCGCGTAGCGGATCAATTCGCTCTGGTTTTGCGTGCCCAGCTTGAACATCAGGTTGGTTTTGTGGGTACTGACTGTTTTGACCGACAGGGAAAGCTTTGCAGCGATATCGGTCAGCGATGTACCGGTCACCAGCATGCGGAAGATTTCGAACTCGCGGTTCGATAGGCTTTCATGTGCAAGGGCTTCACTCCCCGGCATGGCGCCGAGCGCCAATTGCTCGGCTACTTCCGCGCTGATGAAGGCGCCGCCCGAAGCGATCTTGCGGATGGCCTGTTCCAGCTGCGCGGGCGCGCTTTCCTTCGTCAGGTAGCCGCTGGCCCCGTTCTTGATGGCACGCACTGCATATTGCAACTCCTGGTGCATGCTTAGCACCAGGATACGCAATCCCGGCTTTTCACTGCGAACGAGCTTGATGAGCTCCATGCCGCTTCGGCCCGGCATGGAGAGATCCAGCACGAGAAGATCGCACTCGGTGTCGCGCACCCGCTGCATCACTTCGGCGCCGTCCCCCGCCTCGCCCGCCACGCTCATGTCGCCAATGGAGAAAATAATCCGCTTGAGACCCTCGCGCACGATCGCGTGATCGTCAGCAATGACTATCCGTATCATTCCGCAGACTCCAGTTCCGGCAAAGGTATTACCACCCGGATACACGTCCCCTTCCCCAGGGCGGTATCAACATCTATCGTGCCCCGCAGCAGCCTGGCCCTTTCTCGGAGCCCCATGAGCCCGAGAGAGGCCGCCTTGCGCGGCGCGTCCAGCGCGAAACCCTTGCCGTTGTCCTCCACCAGCAAGGCCACGCCCGTAGCGCTTTTTTCAATTTTCAGCTCGACCCTGGAGGCCTCCGCGTGTTTTGAAACATTGACGAGCGCTTCCTGCACGATGCGAAAAACCGCTGTCGCATAGGGTTCGCCCAGCTCGACTTCGTCATCAAGCGACAGATGGCAAACGATGCCGGAACGCTGCGTGAAATTGTTTGCAAGCCACTCAATGGCAGGAACAAGCCCCAGGTCGTCCAGCAGCAGCGGCCGGAGATCGGAAGCAATGCGCCTGGTGGCCGCAACGGTCGTGTCCAGCAGCGCGAGCATGTCCTCCAGCTTGTCGCGGGGCGCATCCGCGTCGGCGGGGAGCATCTCGCGCACCCATATGGCATCCATCTTCAGTGCCGTGAGGGACTGCGCCAGTTCATCGTGGAGCTCCCTGGCGATCCTGGTTTTTTCGCTTTCGCGCACGGCATGCACGGCCGTTGCGAAGGCGCTGAGCTCCTCGCTGGCACGCACCCGCTCCGTCACGTCGCGCAGGATCACGGTAAAGAGCTTGCCCTGCGGCGTCGCAAGGTGGGATATTGAAGCCTCCAGCGGAAACTCCTGGCCGTTTTTTCGGACTCCGTAAAGCACCATGCCGTCGCCCATGCGCCTCGAGGTTACCCCGGTAGAACCAAACCGCGTGACCTTGACGGCATGCTCCGCATGGAAGCGCCGCGGTATCAGCCGGGTAAGAGGCCGGTTAAGCACCTCGGTTGGTGTCCAGCCGAATATCTTTTCCGCCGCCTGGTTGTAGAGAAGAATATCCTGCGCCTCGTTCACCGTCACAATCGCGTCCATGGCGGAGTCGATCAGGCCAGCCATGCGTGCGTCCGCGCCATCGAGTGCCACATCGCTCGCGCGCCGCTGGACCGCTTCACGCCCTGCATGAATAAACGCAAGCACGGTGGTCAACGCGGCCATCACAACAAGCGCAGGAAGGCTGAACGCCACATACCAGTTAGAAGCAACATCTAACGCCGCAGCCGTTGTCAATACCGAAGCGAATGCAAGCAGCAGTGCCAGAGAACGACGCGTGGAGGCCGCCAGGCTGGCATGCCCGAACTTTAAAGACGGCATAAGGTAACAGTCCAGAAGTGTCGCGCCATCTTACGCCGCAAGGCCCATGCAGGCATGCCTAAATGGGGTCCGCGGCCTTCTTCGCCGCACACGACTAGCGAAAACCCTAGGACAATACGGCAATTCCGGCTTTTTTAGAGAAAAAACAAGCTCCTAGGCACCGTCGTACCTGCGCAACCAGCTATCTTATTCATAGTACCCAGCAGGCAGGTCTTGATTTCCAGATCGAATTGCCCCCAGCGCATCAAAACAACGCTGAGGATGGAGTGAATTGGCCAGCCTTTTGGTTCCTACACCGACAGGTTTGCCAATGACTCACCACCACCTCAGCCCGACAGAACATTACCAGATCCAGGCCTGGCTTGAACAGGGCCTGAACAAGTGCCAGATTGCCGGGCGACTGGGCTGCCATCGCAGCACCATCTACCGCGAACTGGCGCGTTGCGAAGGCGCCTATAACGCCGAATGCGCCCAGCGCCATCGCCAGGACTGCGCCCTGTGCTGTGCCGCCAATGCCCCGCGCTACGGCCCGGCAGTCTGGTGCCGCGTGCGCAAGGCGCTGGTGAAGACTTGCAGGTCACCCCAGCAGATTGCAGGGCGCGCGGCTCAAGGCCTTGCCCACGCCGGCCTGTCAGAGCCCTGACATGCCCTGCATGCAGGCAACTTATGCGTGGGTCGCGCACATCTGGCCCAGGCGGCGCGAGCGGCCCCTGCGGCATTCCCGCGCGGCCCGTTGGGGCGGCAACGGCCCAATCAGCGCAGCACCAATGAAACCACGATCGGACTGGTGCGTCAGTTCATCCCCAAAGGGCAGCCATTGAGTTTGCAGACACCGCGCTCGATTGCGCGCATTGAGCGTCTGCTTGACAACCGGCTTCGCGCCTGCCTGGGCTTCAACACGCCCGCTGAGGTACTCTTCGCGCAGCGCAGCCAATGTCGCAATTCGAAGTAGAAATCAAGTTTTCTCTTGAGAAAATAACGACTTTTGGCTTTTTTCCAGGGGATTTTCCGGCCCTCAAAGCCTGAATTCGGCAGTTTTCAGCATCAAAACAAGTCCAGGCCAAGGTGGAATGTGCGCCACCAGCTATCAAAAAAGTAGCACCCTGTGCGCCAAGCTGCTGTCAGCGCGCCGGCATGTCCACCAGTGTGTAGACGTTCTCACTGCGCGCTTCGGCCGGGATGGGCCCCATGGAGGCGTTCCACTCGGCGTGGCGTGCGCGCATGCGGGCCAGGCGCTCCGGCTCGCGTTTGGCCTGGTTCGCACGTTCGCGTTCGTCCTTTGACAGGTCGAACAGATACTCGTTCGGCCCGATCGCCAGGTACTTCCAGTTGCCGTCGCGCAGGGCGCGCTGGTCTTCGTGCTTCATGCGCCAGAACAGCTCGC
This sequence comes from Polaromonas aquatica, assembly GCF_042659145.1. Classification (NCBI taxonomy): domain Bacteria; kingdom Pseudomonadati; phylum Pseudomonadota; class Betaproteobacteria; order Burkholderiales; family Comamonadaceae; genus Polaromonas; species Polaromonas aquatica. The sequence continues at coordinate 75,924 of NZ_JBHSRS010000081.1, forward strand.
GCGCAAAATCCGCCTCTGGCCTTGCCAGCACATCCATCATCGAAGCCCCGTCCAGCGGATAGTCCGCATGCGGCGCCACGCCTGCGGCTTCGAGCATGGTGCGCGTCCAGTCCATGGTGATGACATGCTGCTCGCTCACGCTGCCGGCCGGCACCACACGCGGCCAGCGCACTATGCAGGGCACACGGATACCGCCTTCTGTCAGGTCCATCTTGCCGCCCACCAGCGGCCAGTTGTCGGAGAAACGCTCGCCGCCGTTGTCGCTGGTAAAAACGATCAGCGTGTCTTCGCCCAGGCCGCCCGCGTCCAGTGCATCGACCACGCGGCCAATGCCCTCGTCCAGCTCACGGATCATCTGGTGGTAGGTATGTATGGAGCCGCCGTCCAGGTGACGAATGTCGGCATCGGTCTGCGGGTTGGCGCCGCCCTGCGCGCGTGTTTCCCAGGGCCAGTGCGGCGCAGTGTAGTGCAGGCTGAGCAAAAAGGGTTGCTTGTCCGCGGCACGTTGCTCGATCACCTTCACCGCTTCGTCCGACAGCAGGTCGGTCATGTAAGCGCCGTCGCGGTGGATTTCTTCACCGTTGTTCATCAGGTCGTGCTTGCCGGCGCGGTCCACGTGGCTGAAGTAGCTCACCCCGCCCGACAACGGCCCCAGGTGCGATTCATAGCCGCTCATCAGCGGGCCGAAATGCGGCGGGTAACCCAGGTGCCACTTGCCGACCAGCGCCGTGCGGTAACCGGCACCCTGCAGCAGCGAGGGCAAGGTCGGGTGCGAAGGCGGCAGGCCGACTTCGGTGCTGCCGCGAAAGCGCCCCGTCATCGGCTCCTCGGCCGCACCACGCAAGCGGTACTGGTAACGGCCGGTGATCAACGCAAAACGCGTGGGCGAACACACTGGCGAATTGGAGTACGCATTGTTAAAACGCATGCCTTCGGCGGCCAGCTTGTCGAGCCGCGGCGAGATCGGCACGCGGCCACCGTAGCAGCCCAGGTCGGCGTAACCCAGGTCGTCGGCCAGGATAAAGACGAGGTTGGTCATCAATCCACTTTCATGCCGGTGGACTGGATGACCTTGGAGAACATCGCCCGGTTAGCGTCGATTCGATCGGTAGCCGCTTTGCCCGTTTCCATCAGCAGATGCAGGTCCAGGGCGTCCAGCCGGGCTTTCATTTCAGGTTTTTCAAGTACGGTGCGCATGGCTTTTTGCAGCGTTTGCACGACGGATTCAGGGGTTGACGCCGGAACCATCACAAGCTGGAGGATTTCCAGCTGAAGCTGTTTCAAACCGACTTCCGCAACGGTCGGAACCTGTGGCAGCAACGCCGAACGCTGCCGGCTGGTGACGGCCAGCGCCTGCACCTTGCCGCCCTGCACCTGGGGTGCAAGGCCGGCCGTTGCGATGATCCCGGCCTGCACTTCCCCCGCCACAATGGCTTGCACTGCAGGCGCATTGCCTTTGTACGGGATATGCTCAATTTTGACGCCAGTGGACTCTTTGAGGAGGGACATCGCAATGTGGCCCGGGCTGCCATTGCCTGCCGAAGCAAAATTCTGGGATGTCGTTTTTCCCACCGCGACAAAGTCCCCCAGGGACTTGAAGCCCAGGTTCGGATTGACGCCAAACAACATGCCCAGTGAAGCGACGACCATGACCGGCTTCATGTCAGAAGGCTTGAACGGCATGCTGGGGTACAGCGACGGATTGGTGGTGAAGGTGGTGTCTATGCTGACCAAAAGGGTGTACCCGTCACCAGGGCTCTTGGCCACGGCATCTGCGCCCAGGTTTCCCGCAGCGCCGGGTTTGGCCTCGACAAAAAAGGGTTGCTTCAGCTCTTTTTGAAGGCCATCTGCAAGCAGCCTTGCAAAGATGTCATTTGGGCCACCAGCCACAAAGTTGCCTATTATTTTGACCGGCTTGTTTGGGTAAGCCTGCTGGCCCCATGAAGGGTTGAGCGCAAGGCTTGCCCCCGCAAGCGCCAGAAAAATCCATCGTCGCTTCAAGCCTGCCTGCAGGCCGGTGGCAAATGTCGTCACGCGCATTTAGTCGTCTCCTGATCATTGATGTTGGTGAATACCGTTGTCCTGAAGCAGTCTAATTTCCAAAAAAGATAAGAAAATGGAAATATCAAATCAATTAAATGAATTTTTAGAAATCAAGACCCATGACGAGCTTGTACGACCCACGCATCAAAATGCGCCACCTCCAGGCGTTTGCCTCCGTTGCGCGGCAACAGACCGTGCAAGGCGCGGCTGACACCTTGTCGCTCACGGCATCGGCTATCTCCAAAGCCCTGAGTGAGCTGGAAACCATCATTGGCAAGCCCATGTTCAAACGCACGCGCAAGGGCCTGATGACCACCGCCGAGGGCGAGCAATTGCTCAGGCACGTGTTGCCCGCACTGGGCCTGCTGCGGGACGGCCTCAACCTGGCCGCCGGCAGGCAACAGAAGGCGGGCGTGTACCAGGTGCGCATTGGCGTACTGCCCACAACCGCTGCAGCGGTCGCGCCCCTGGCGGTGCAAAAGCTCCAGTCGGGCTACGAACGTGTCGAGATCAAGGTCATTGCCGGCACGAACATGGAGCTGCTGTACTTGCTGCGCGAAGGCGAACTCGACATGGTGGTCGGCCGCTTGCCGGACCCGACCCTCATGTTCGGCCTGTCATTTGAAAGCCTCTATTCAGAGCCCATCATCGTGCTTGCCGCACCTTCACATCCACTGGCGACCAGGCAGGACCTCACGGCAAACGATTTGCTGGCCTATCCCATGGTCATACCACTGCCCCACACTGCCGTGCGTGAAGCGGTCGACACCTTTTGCCTGGCGTCCGGCCTGACATCCCTGCCCAGGGTGATAGAAACCCTGTCAGACTCGTTTGCGCGATCACTGGTGCTGAGCAGCGATGCCGTGTGGTTCAGCCCGTGGGGCACGGTCAAACGCGACCTGGGCGCCAAGGTATTGATGCGCCTTGACATCAACACACAATCGACCACGGGCTCAATTGGCCTATCGCTAAGGGCTGGTGTGGAGATCAGCCAGTCTGCGCAGTTGATGATTGACGCCATCCGCACGCAGGCGCGGCTTTGGCGAGAGAGTTAAGGCCTGCCGTTGCTACTTGATCAGGCCCTGAATTTCCTTAAACGCCGGATGCTCAGCGCTACCCAGCCACTCAAACGCCACCATCTCGGTCGTCACCAGCTCAGCGCCATTGCCGGCAAGGCGGTCAAATGCCGCATCGCGGTTGCGTTCGCTGCGTGAACTGCAGGCGTCAGTCACAACCCAGACTTCAAACTCTTCTTCGAGCAGATCAAGCGCGGTCTGCATCAGGCACACATGCGCTTCGCAGCCCGCGATAACGATGGTGCTTCTGCCCTCTTCCGGCTCTGCCGCAGCCTTTTGCAAATGCTTGGGCAGGCTGCGCGCGTTGCCGCCTTGTGTGGGTTTGCGCACCGGCGGGCGCAGCCAGTCGCCCAGGCCTTCAGCCATGGCGCTGAAATGCATCTTGGACAGCGTCCGGCCGCCCGCAGCTTCAATCGCCGCCTGCACGCCAGGCACATTGGCGCCAAGCTTTTCGGGATTCTGCTCGGTCCCCCATACAGGCACCTGCAGCACCTGGGCCATGCGTGCCAGGCGCACGGCGTTGGCTATGACCAGTTCATTTTCAAAAATGACGGGCATCAGGCGAACCTGGTAGTCCACCAGCACGAGTTGGGAGTCATCGGCGTCAAGCAACATGGTTATTCCTGAAATATTTAAAGAAGGTTCAAGCCCGGGGCGCGGCACGTTGAAGGCGCTCCACCAGGCCAATCACATAGGCATCAAACAGCATGGTGGCGTCCTGCCCGAACATACGGATACGGCCAGTGTGCTGCATCAGCAGCAAACCCACGCCATGGGCGAACAAGGAGGTATTTTCGCGCAAGGCGTCTTCGGCATTCAAACCCATGGCCTGCAGGGCCATTTCGCAGGGGCGCAAGGCATCGTGCAGGCGGTCGTTAAGCTGGTAGTTGAGCTCTGCCGTCAGGCCGCGCGGCTGCATGCCCTGTACAAGGTAAAAGCCCAGGTCCAGGTCGCGCGGGTTGGCTGCGTAAAACCCAAACCAGGCACCGGCCTTGGCCTCCAGCAGATCGGCCGGGCTGGCGGCGTCCAGGCCTGCCGCATCGACCACAGCATTCAGGCGCTCCAGCGACTCGGCCAGCAGCGCACCGTAAATCGCCTCCTTGTTTTCAAAGTAGGAGTAAATCGCACCCGGTGTGTAGCCGGCCTGCTTGGCAATTTCACGGATGCTGGCGCCTTCGATGCCCAGCCTTTCAAACACCGAGCGGGCAGCGTCGAGCATCAGCGCCCGGCGCGAATCATTCATGGCCTGTTGGCGGGCTAGTCTGGCTTGCATCACCTGAATATAAGCGCAAATACCCTGAGGCAGGATAAATTGAACTGTTGATTAATAAATTAAACAGTGTTTAAATATTGAAAAATTTAATCAGGAGACAGCCCATGAATGCACCCGCGCCCGCCTCAACACTGATGTCCGGCAATGACTTTCGCGAGTCGCTGCGCCGCTACAAACCGCGCGTCTTCCTCGACGGTCAATTGGTGGAAAACGTTGTGGACGAGCGCGGTTTTGGCCCCGGCATCAATGCGATTGCACTGACCTACGACTACGCGCTAAAAGCGCAGTACGCGCCCATCATGACGGCGCTGCAACACACCAGCGGCAAACTGGTGAACCGTCTCACCCACATCAACACCAGCAGCGGCGACCTGCTCAACAAGCTTGAAGCCGTGCGCCTGGTCTGCCAGGAAACCGGTTGCGCCCAGCGCTACCTGACGCACGATGCGCTCAACGCGATTGGCCAGGTCTCGGCCCGCATTGACGACGCACGCGGCACGAGCGAGAACACCGAGCGCTTTTTGAACTACCTGCACCGCGTGCAGGACCAGGACCTGACCCTGGGCATCGCCATGACGGACGCCAAGGGCGACCGCAGCCGCCGGCCGCATGAGCAGGCCAATGTTGACAGCTACGTGCATGTGGTCGAGCGCAACGCTCTTCATAACGGCAAGCGGGGCATCGTCATCAGCGGCACCAAGGCCATCGTGACCGGCGCGCCCTATATGCACGAGCTGCTGGTCATGCCCTGCCGCAACATGGGCAAGGAAGACGCCGACTTTGCGGTTTGCTGCGCCGTGCCTGTGGATGCGTCCGGCATCACCATCATTGCGCGGCCCGCGGGCCGGCCCGGTGAAAAGGTCGAACACGGCGCCGCGCTGTTCAGCCGCAAATACGGCCAGAGCACGGGCGTGGTGATGTTCGACAAGGTGTTTGTGCCCTGGGACAGCGTGTTTTACGCCGGCGAATGGGAGCACACCGGCCACCTGACCTACAGCTACGCCACACACCACCGCCACACCTGCATTGGTGCGCGGGCCGGTTTTGGCGACCTGCTGATTGGCGCCGGTGCGCTGATGTGCGAAGCCAACGGCTTTGACCCGGCCAGGGAAACGCATTTGCGCGAGCAGATGGTGGAACTCATCACCATCACCGAGAGTTTTTACGCCTGCGGCGTGGCGGCCAGCGTGTATGGCAAGCCTGACGAGCACAGCAAGACCTTCATGCCCAACCCGGTGTTTTCCAACATCGGCAAGCTGCTGCTGGCAACCAAGATTTACGACATGCACCGCATCGCCCACTATGTCAGCGGCGGCCTGATCGTCACCCTGCCCGGCCCTGACGAAGACCACAACCCGGAAACCGGCGCAAAACTTTCGGAAGTACTGCGTGCCAACCCCGATGTGCCCTACGAGCAGCGCATTGAAACGGCACGCTTCATCGAAGACCTGACCGCCGGTTACCAGGGCGGCTGGTACAGCGTGATCAGCATGCACGGCGGTGGCTCGCCCGCAGCGATGAAGCAGGAGATTTACCGCAACTACCCGGTGGGCAGCAAGGTCGAGCTGGTGGAGCGCATCCTGGAGCGCGGAATTGCAGCGGACGGCTCTCCCGCCGCCGCGGCGCACGACCCGGACCGTGCCATCACCAAAAACCGCCAGCCCGGCAAATGCTGCGACACCGGCTGCACCACACCCGGCCAGCCGGTGATGGTGGATTTGCCGGCTGTAGAGGCTACATTGCCCTCCCGGCGCGGCATTTAAACGCTTTTATGAATGAAAAGTGCCTGTGGCCACCGTGGAATGCTCGCAGGCAGCTACATTTTTAATAGCAAATCACCTCAAGATGTGGACGCACGCACCGGGTAGGCCCGCGCCATCCACAGGTAGATCAGCGCGCCCAGCACCAGCGCGCCAGCCGCGATCTCCAGCGACAGGGTGAAGCCAGCCTCGACCGTTGACGTGCGCCGCAGCATCACCGCCACCATGGGCGGGCCGGCGATCTGGCCCACGCCGTAGACCGCCGTCAGCAGGCCCATGTAGCTGGTGGCGCTGTGGGGCCGCAGGCGGCGCACCTCCTGCATCGCAAAAAATGTCAGCGCCGTGAACGGGATGCCCAGCACAAAGCTGCCGACGATAAACCCCGTCAGCGTTGGCGACCACAGGCTGATGGCGATCGACAGCGCCTGGATGAAGTAGCAGCCTGCCAGCAGATAGCGCAGGTCGCCCGTCAGCGGTACGCGCGTCGACAACAGCGCACCCACCATCACGCCGAAGCCTAGCAGCGGCCAGAACATGTCAAGGAAAGGCGAGCCCGGCAGCGCCTGCCGCGCAATCACCGGCAAAAAGGTGGCCGTCACGATATAGCCCAACCCCGCCAGCCCGTAGGCCCCCGCCAGCACCAGCATCTGCTTGCGGCTGGCCGTGGCGACGGTGGGTACAGCGCCAGCTGCAGGCATGGCCGCCGCTATCGGGTCATGCTGCTTTTCATTGCTGGCATGAAAGGTGCGCCAGACAATGCCTGTGAGGATGGCCGCCATCACGCCCAGGATGACCCAGGCCACCTGCGCTTGCCACTGCAGCGCCACCATGCCGCTGCACATCAGCCCACTGAGCATGATGCCCGCGCCAGGCCCGGCATACATCACACCGCCGAGCCGGCTGGCACTATGCCGCGCCAGTTGCGCCAGGCACCAGCCCGAGGTAAACAAAAACACAAACGCACTTGCCACACCTGCCAGAAAGCGCAGCAGCGGCCAGATGCCCGGCAGGTTCAATGACATACCCAAAGTAAGCAAGGCCGTGGCGACCAGTCCGGCACGCACCCAGCTCGATGCACCCACTTGAGGCAGTGCCGGAAAGCGCCGCCAGATCCAGGGCTGAAAGGTACAGATCAATGCACCGACAAGGTAGCCGATGTAATTGGCCGTCGCCAGCCAGCTCGCACCCAGCAGGTCAATAACGCCGTCGTGCAGCATCATGGGGAGCACGGGCGTAAAGGCAAAGCGGCCAATGCCCATGGCCGTGGCCAGCGCCAACATGCCCGCCACCGCGATGGCCCACGGCCCCACTGCAGGACGCGCGGCTTTGCCGGCGGAAGAAGAACTCATCTCAAAAGCCATGGAGAAAAATCATCCGGTTAAGGTGCAGCCTTGGCATCGCCCTGCGTCAGTTCAATGCGGCGGCGCAGGCGCGCGGCCTGCTCGCTGTCACCGCCCTTTTCGGCCAGACTGGCCTGCACGCCCAGCCAGGCCAGCAAGGGCCTGCGCCAGCCCTGTGCAGAAGCCGTGTCCACGGCCAGTTGCACCAGCGCCGGACTGGCGCGGCCGGCCTGCAATGCCACGCCGGCAGCCACCAGTTGCGACAAGGGGTCGGTCATGCCTTTAACGGCTGCATCACTGCTGCCCATACCGGCCGCTGCGGCGCCGCGTTGTTGCTCAGGCAGCAACGCCACATCCTGCAGCTGCAGCCTGGCCGCCAGGTAATCGGCATAAGCCCGCTCGGCCGGGGCAGCATCCTGCCGCAGTTTCTCAAACCCGGTGCAGGGCTCAAACACCAGGCTGGCCACATGGCTGGCGCAGTGCAGCAACTCGGCCCGGGCCATCAGGTCAATGCGCCCTGTGCTGGAGATTTCAGTCCTGGCGCGCGCAAACTCCACGCCCTCCACACGCGAATTGCCTTGGAGGTAGGCAGCCACTGAACGCTCCATGGAGCCCTTGGCCTCGAGTTGCCAGTCCGGAGGTTTGGGGCCTGAGGAACACCCGGCCAGAACCAGTGACAGCAGGCCAGCAAAAAACGGGATGCGGGAAATGCTCATGGCAGCTTGACCTCGGTATCGCGTGCAAACGGCCATTTGCGGTTGATTTCATTGACCAGGCTGTCAACCTTGCGCAGGCTGGCCTCGACCTCTCCGCGCAAGGTGCCAAGGTCGGTGGTGGCTTCACGCGCATTCGCGCCTACCGCCTGGGCTTCGACCAGCACCGCGTCCACTTTTTTCAGGCTGTTGCGCGCCTCGCCCAGCAAGGCATTGAGCTGCACCACGGTGGCACGGGTCTCCGGCATCACGCCTTTGTCGCCAAACACCTGGGTGTCGGCCTTGGCCGCCATGCCGTCGAGTTTGGCCAGCAATGCGTTGCTGCGGTCCAGCGTGAGCAGAAGTTTTTTGGCCTCGGCCTCGCCACCCAGTAATACGGTGAGGGCTCCGCCGCTGCCGTTAAGCCTGGTGGTCAGGACCTGCAGGTTACCCAGGGAGGTGCCCAGCGCACCACTGCTTCCGGCCAGGCCGTTGAGGGTTTCTATCAGGTCCTTGGCAGCCGCAATCAGTTTGGGGACCTCTCCGGCCGCATCGCCCTGCAGCACGGTACGCACTGCACCATCGGGCAACGGCGGGTCCGTCAGGAGGCCGCTGTAAGCGCGGATATTGGTACTGCCAACCAGGCCGCGTACCAGCGTGAACACGCTTGACTCGCGCAGCCAGTGCGCGTCCTTGCTGGCAACATCCACCACGATGCGCGCCTTGCCGTCTTCCGCCAGCTCGATGCGCCGCACACGTCCAATCGGGAAGCCGGAAAAGGTCAGGTCCATGCCGACCACCACGCCCTCGGAGTCTTCAGAGATCAGCACCAGCTTCTGGGTACTGTCAAAAACGCCCCGCGCATACATCACATAAAGCGCGGAACCGACCACCAGCACCAGCATGAATGCCAGCAGCAGGATGGCCTTGAACTCAAGGTGCTCCCTGGCCAGTGCTTCGGCCTGGCCTGAGGGCGGTTTCAACAAAGGGTCTGGGGTGTCGCTCATGGAGGTGAAGCTTCTTTCAAAATTGAGTTCTTAGTAATAGTTGCCAACCAGTGACAGGACTTCAACCAGCAAGATAACCGCAAACATGCGAACCAGCCCGCGCAATTCGGCGCTGGTGCGCGTTTCACTGGCAACACCGTAGAGTGCCGAAGCCACAGGTATCAGTGAAACAGCCAGGCTGAAGAACAGCGTCTTCAGGACAAAGATCAGGGTCACGGCAGGGTTGAACACCTGGCCGAACAGCCGCGTGTAACCAGCCAGCCCCGCCAGGCTGAAACCATATACGGTCAGATACGCCACCACCAATGCGACCACACAACTGAGCACCGCCAGCATGACGGTCGAGAAGATGCCCGAAACAACGCGCGGCAACACCTCCCGGTGAAGCGGGTTGATGCCTTGCCGGCGCAGAGCATCCAGCTCACCCCTGGCGCGCAGGCCGGCCAGTTCTGCGCCATCGGGAATGGTGCAGCGCACGGCAACAAACAACGCAGCCGTCAGGGGAATCAGCTCAAGTACCAGCACCCGGATGACCACCTGCAAGGCATAGTGTGAAAGGCCGTAGCTCAGGGCCGTGGTGGCCACAATGCGCGTCAGCACCAGGCTGATCAGCGCGCACAACACGGTAAATCCTGTCAGTATGGGCGCAGTGTTGTCGTAAAGGTGGCGCGCCAGGACCAGACGGTTGTTGCGTTTGTAGCTGGACGGCGACAGGGCCAGCAACAACAGGACGGCCCCCAGGTGCAACAGCTGCCACCATTCCGCGAGCCAATCTTTTGCAGTGCGGTTGGTGCGGGCCAGCAAGCCTCGCCATGAAGACATGGAGGTCATGCAGGCATGATAACTGTGCGTTTCCTTGCTGATGACTGAATTGTTACTTGCAACTGCCGTTATATCGGGCTCAAAATGAAAAGTATCTGCCTGCCAAGCATTTTTCAGAATGTCACCAAAACCGAAACAACCAGAGATCATCAGCCCTTGCATCCCCACATTACCCAGGCCGGCCGGCGCACCCGCCGAAAAATGAAAGCGCGCCTGGTTGCCACCATACCAGCTGTTGCAACACGCACAGCCTCAAGGGGCTTTGTCTGATGCCGGATATTTCGCATCTTTCCATTTACCTCAGTGGTGCTTTTGGGGGCATCTGCGTTCTGGTGCTGCTGCTCAGCCTGCTCATAGGCTATGCCTACACAGAGCGCATGCTGTGGTGGCACGCAGGCGCGCTGGCTGCGGCGCTGCCGGCACAGGGCCTGAGTGAGAGCAGCCCTCAACTGTCTGCAATGCTCTGGGTCGCCCAACTGGCGTTCGCAGCCCGGGCGCTGTGCGTGGCCGCAGGATCTTCCGGGGCCTTGCGGCTGCCGGCCATCGTGCTGCAGGCGCTGTCTTTCTCACTCATCCCCCTCGTTGGCATTGCACTGGTCTTTTTGCCGTTCTCGGCGGGCCTGCTCGGCCTGTTGCTGCCGCCCTGGGCGGCCGTCACCGGCTGGTATATTTTCCGCGCCTGGAACCAGAGCAGGCCCTGGATTGCCTGGATGGCTTTCGGGCAACTGGCACTGCTGGCCCAGCACCTGTTGTGGCGGTCTGCGGTGCCGGGGCTCGGGCAAATTAATCCCCACGTCGGCAGCCTGGCAGCGCTGGCGGTATTCGCCATCTCGATCTATCTTGGCATGGTCTGGTTCAGCCGCTTGCGGGCAGAAAATGCCCTGCGCGTCGAGGCCCGCGAACGCGTGGACCCGCTCACCGGCCTGGCCATGCCAAGGGTGTTCTTTGACCGCGTCGACGGCGCCATCGTGCGCTCACACAACCTGGGTTATGCCTGCGCACTGATGCTGATCCGTGTTGACAATATTGAAGAGGTCGTTGCCGAACAGGGGCTGGACAACAGCGAGCGCGTGGTCCTCGCCGCATCGCGCGCGATCGCAGGCACGCTGCGCTCACATGATTCCGCGGCGCGCCTGACGGGCAATTGTTTTGGCGTCATGGTGGAAGGCATTGCCGAAGGGACGGCCAATGACCTCGCTACCAGGGTACTGGCCAACGGCCTGCGCGCAGGTGAATGGGGACTGACAGGCTCGGAGTTGCAGCTCCAGATTGCCCTTGTCGAGATTGACAGGGCGGATATCCAGTCGCCCGCCGTCCTGCGCAAGCTCGAAGAGGCCCTGCAAGAGATGGCCGACCACCACGACTCCAGCCGCATCCGCATGCTGCCGCGCATCCGGGGCAAACAGGGCGTGTGAATCAGGCCGCCGGCCGAGGGGCGTTTTGCGCGACGATGGCGGCCAGTTTGCGAAGCGCCTCATCCACAGCGCCGGAAAACGGAAACCCGCAACTGATGCGCAGAAAGTGGTCAAACCGGCTGGAATTGGAAAACATCGACCCCGGCGCGACCCGTATGCCCTGCTGTATCGCAGCATCAAACACGGCCTGCGCAGAAGTGCCGGGCGGCAACTCGACCCACAGCAGCATGCTGCCGCCGGGCACCGACAGCCGGGTGCCCGCCGGAAAGTGCGCAGCGATCGCTTCGGCCATCTGCTCGCGCTGGCCGGTAAGCTGGCGGCGCAAGCGGGCCATGTGGCGGTCATAGGCGCTGGACGCCATGAATTCGGCCACGGTGAACTGGGCCAGCGCCTCGTTGGCGCGGCTCTGTGTGTACTTGAGCATCTGGATGCGGGCCTGCCAGCGACCGCCGGCCACCCAGCCCAGGCGCAGCCCGGGCGCCAGCGTTTTGCGCAGCGATGCGCAATAAATAACGTTGCCGTCATTGCCGGGTTTGTCCCAGGCCTTGGCCGCTTTCAGGGGAATGTCGTCACGGCCCAATGCGCCGTAGGTGTCGTCCTCAATCAGCGCCACCTGCTGGCGCTCGCACAGCGCGACAAGCTTTTCTTTTTCAGGATCGGGCATCACGCTGCCCAGCGGGTTGTGGAAATTGGGCATGACCACCACGGCCCGTATCCTGTCGTGCGTACGGAAGGCCAGCTCCAGAGCTTCCACGGAAAGACCAGTCTGGGGGCTGGTGGGAATCTCCAGCGCGCGCAGGCCCAGGCTTTCCAGTATCTGCAGCAGCCCGTGGTAGGTCGGCGACTCGACGGCGACGGTGTCGCCCGGTTGGGCCACCGCGCGCAGCGCGACATTCAGCGCCTCTATACAGCCGTGCGTCACCAGGATGTCTTCTGCCGACAGCCGCATGCCGGCGTCCAGCGCCCGCCTGGCCAGCACGGCATTCAGGGGCGAATCGCTCCGCATGTCAGGTGCACTGACCAGCAACTGGGAATGTTTGCGCAAGGCACGGGTAGCTGCGTTCTTCAGGGCTTCAGCGGGGTACATTTCCGGCGAGCCGTAGGTGCCGGCAAGGTTGGTGAGCAGCGGGTAGAACTCGCATTTGGCGACGAAGTCCGAAACCCGGTCATGGATGCCGACATACTGCGCCGGGTCGAGCTTGCGGCCGGCGTCGGGCTCGCTGGGCGGCTGGATATCCACCCGGCGGCGCCTGAGTACAAAGTAGCCTGAACGGGGTCTGGCCTCCAGCAGGCCCTCGTCCTCCAGGGTGTGACAGGCCTCCACGGCCGTCGACAGACTGACCCGGTGCAGCCGGGTCAGTGCCCGGACCGAGGGCATGCGCTGGCCGGGCAGCAACACGCCCGACTGTATGGCCTGACGGTAATGGCCCGAAAGCCTGAGGTAAAGCGGTTGCGTGTCCATAGCTCAATGATCCCTGACTGAAGAGTCGCGACACAGCCACAGATGAGCTGGAATCGAACCATAACAGATGCATTTAATGCCATCTGTACCGATACAGAAAGGTGTTGACTGCCTCTGTCGGGAAACCGGCGGCCTGCGTAACCTAAAGGCATCCCTTACGGAATGGAGCCTCCCATGCAAAACCACCCTGATCCTCAGACCACCATCCAGCTTGGTGCCGGCAAATCCCGGCTCTTGCAGGTCACAGCAGGTAGCACGCTAATCCACAGCTCGGGTGCCCTGACCGTGACAGGCACGCCGCTCTGGCTTGGCGAGCTGGTCTTTAGCCCCTGCACCAGGCTGGAGCCCGGACAAGCGCACGTGATCGCTCAGGACGGCTGGATCACCCTGAAAGCAGGCCCGCGCACGGAAGCCGTTTGCCTGATATACCCCAAACAGGCTTTATCGCAGGTGTGGCGCGAGGCGGCTAGGACGCTTCTCAAGCGCTATCTCCAAATCGCGGGTATCCGGCTGCGCCGTGCAAAAACGGCCTCACTGGGGTAAATTCCATTGCTGCCGTTTGCGATTTCCAATCCACATCCATGACCATCTCCGCCTGGCTTTTGTTCATCACCATTTCGCTGGTCACCGCATTCAGCCCCGGCCCGGGCATTTTGCTGGCCGTCTCCAACGCCGTCGCCTGGGGCCCGCGCAAAACGCTGTGCAGCTCGGCGGGCAATGTGCTGGGCGTGTTTGCGGTGTCCGGCGCGGCAATGGCGGGCCTGGGCACCTTGCTGCATACCTCGGCCTGGCTGTTTGCGCTGCTCAAGACCCTGGGTGCGGTGTACCTCGTCTACCTCGGGTACCGGCAGTGGACCAGCAAAACGTCGATGTTTGACAAGCCCCTGCCGACCGGGGAACAGCCCGAAAAAACCAACAGCGTCCTGTTCCGGCAAGGCCTGCTGGTGGCACTGACAAACCCCAAAAGCATCCTGTTTTTTACCGCCCTGTTTCCCCAGTTCATTCACCCGCAAGCGCCCATGCTGCTGCAATTCCTGGCACTGACCAGTGTCTTCGCCGCCTGCGTGCTGGCAGCCCACATCGCCTACGTGCTGCTGACAAGGCATACCCACCGCTGGTTCGGTACGGCCCAGCGGGTCCGCCTGTTCAACCGCATATGCGGCGGCGCATTTGGCCTGCTGGGGCTGAGCCTGCTGCGCCTGAAAATCCGGCCTGAACCAGCTCACACGATGCCCTGCCGGCTGCCATGGCTTCAGTAGTAAATTCAATCAATTGCCTGGCAGCAGCCGTATCAGTTTGCCGTTGCTGCTGTCGGTCAACACATAAAGCAAGCCATCAGGGCCCTGCCTGACATCGCGAACGCGCTCACCCACCTCGGCCAGCAGCTTGCTTTCGCGAACCACCTTGCCGCCAAAGGGTTCGGACAGCTCAATACGATCCAGGTACGCAAACTTGAGTGAGCCCACAAACAGGTTTCCCCGCCACGCCCGGCCGTAACGCTCGCTGGTCAGGAAGGCCATGCCCGAGGGCGCAATCGACGGGACCCAGTAATGCAGGGGTTGCTCCATGCCGGCTTTCGCAGTGAGGCCCTCGCCAATCTTGCCGCCGCCGTAGTTCTCTCCATAGGTAATCACCGGCCAGCCATAGTTGGCACCGGCCCTGGGAAGGTTGATTTCGTCCCCGCCCTGCGGTCCATGCTCGTGCATCCACAAGGTTCCATCTGGCGCCAGGGTTGCGCCCTGCGGGTTGCGGTGGCCGTAGCTCCAGATTTCCGGCAAGACCCCGGCCCAGTGGACGAAAGGGTTGTCGCCGGGCACAGAACCGTCCTTGTTGATGCGGACAATCTTGCCGTGGTGGTTGTCAAGGTTTTGCGCGTCCTCCTTGCGCGAGAAACGCTCGCCCAGCGCCAGGAACAGCTTGCCATCGGGCCGCCCATTGGCGCCCGGGCCACGGCTTTCAACAATGCGGCAGCCGAAATGCGCCGAACTGGCCACCTTGGGTTTCTGGCTGAAAATGATTTTTACGTCTTCCAGCCTGGTTTGGTCAGCGCTGAGCCTGGCACGCGCCAGCGCCGTGCTGTTGGCTCCGTTGCCAGCGGCTCCAGCCGGTGCGGGTTCGGAAAAACAGAAATACAGGCTGCGGTTATGGACAAAATCAGCATCCAGCAGCACATCCAGCAAGCCGCCCTGTCCACCGGCGGCGATTTCGGGCAAACCCGTCACAGGCGGCCCCAGCCTGCCGTCCGCTGCCACCACCCGGAGGCGACCGGGCCGCTCTGTTACCAAAAAGTGTCCATCCGGCAAAAAAGCCAGGCTCCAGGGGTTTTGCAGGCCCGTCGCGACGGTTTCCGGGCGCACAGGCTGCGCCCGGGCGAGCTGGTCAAACAGTGCAATTGCTATAAAAAGAATAGCTTGCTGCGCTCTCACCCATAGGGCTGCAGGCATTTTTCTCACTCTAAATGAAGGTATCAACAGCATCAGGATGGCCTCATCAGGAAAAGACAGCTCAAGACCAACTATCCCACGGCACGGCATGCCCCGCCATCAGGCAAAAAATGGCTTTTGGCATTAAATCGTTACAAATCAATGGTTTATATCAATCATCAAGAAACAACATAAGGTTGACGTAGGACCACACCTTCAAGTATCCTGCGGGCCATGCGTTTAAATGCTCAGATGTCGGCCCCGCTGCTTGCCTTGGCTTCTGCCATGTTGTTTGCAGCCAGCGTACACGCAGCCCCGGCCAACTCGGGCGACGACCTGGACAAACTGCTGGCCGACAAGGGCCTGCTGACCCAAATTGACCAGGTTCGCCAATCCGTCGGCAGCAAGGCCTCCGAACTGGTCGTCAATGCCATGGGCTTTCTGGGCGTGCCCTACAAACGGGGTGGCAACAATGTGGAAACCGGCTTTGACTGCAGCGGTTTTGTGCGCGCCATCTATGAACAAAGCGTAGGCCTGCTGCTGCCGCGAAAGGCCGAACAACAGGCCGCTGCAACCCAGAACATCGATAAAACCGAGCTGCAACCCGGCGACCTGGTGTTCTTCAACACCATGCGGCGGGCCTTCAGCCATGTGGGTATTTATATAGGCGACGGCAAATTCATCCACTCGCCCAAACCCGGCGCAGAAGTGCGGGTTGAAAGCATGTCCGTTTCCTACTGGAACCGCCGCTTTGACGGTGCCCGCCGCGTTACTCCCCAGGAGGGCCGTGCAGCCCCACAAGCGGCATCGGCAAATGCGCAGGCCGTACAGGGCGCCACGCCGCAGCTGACGACGGCCCAGCAGCAGTACTGAACGCTGAACGGCAGCCGCCTCGCGGCTGGCAACATCCGCCGTTAATCCCGTAGTTTCCTGTCCTCACTCCCCGTCCGCTTTGTCCTGCGCGTTGCGCGGCGACAGGTCAAGTTCCACCGCCTGCCCATTGTCCAGCGCGTCGCCCGCAGCGCCGGGTGAACTGCGATGGATGACCACATCGCCCTGACCCGGCAAACCGCCAGCTTGTGCCAGCTGGACCCCCTCGGCCCCTGCGTTGTCGACAAGGGTATTGCCTGCGGGAATCACGCGGTTGTTCTCGGAATTGGCCGATAACTGCTGGCTGCCCTGGGGCTTGCCATTCACATTGACCAGCCCGCCACCCGTGTTGCTGACTTGCCCAAAATTGCCGCTGACGCTGCCGCTGGCTGCATTGACCGTGATTTGTGGTGACGAGCCGGAGATTTGCGCATCGCCCACGGCCGCCACAGCAACGACCGGCGCAGCAACATTCGCCACCACGGCGTTACCGGCAAGCGATGCCGAGTTGCTGGCCGTCACAACCACATTCACATTGCCCTGGGCCTGCACGACGACGTTGCTGCCGCTGATGTTGGCCAGTATGTCTCCACCACTGGTAATGGCCACATTGCCCAGGCTTATGGTCGAGCCCGTCACATTGCCGCCTGCATTCAGAGAATTGGCCGCCCCGGCATCCTGGCCGCGCAGGGTATGGTTGCTCAGCGCCACATCGCCGAGCGCGTTGATGCCATAACCCTTGACCCACAGGGTGCGGAGCAGGCTGAATTTGTTGGACGACACGTCGAACTGGCCGAGTGCGTTGCCTTCCGTGCCGCCGGACACCATATGGACATTGCCCCGGGTGCCGCCCGTGCCGGCGATCAGACCAAGCCCATAAGCTGTGGCGCCGGCGTTCTGGATATCCCCGTTGAGCGTGATGTCTGCACCGGTGGTTGCCAGCGTCGTGTCAGCGAGCAGATTGACCGCAGCATTGAACAGGAAACCACCCGCCCCGTTTGCAGTGACCTTGCCGCCAAGGCCGGATCCGGCCGCGCCTGCGTCAAGTGTCAGGCTGCGCAGCGTCGTATCGTTGAACAGGAGCCTGTAACGATTGCCCAGCGTGACATCCTCGGCATAGGTCCCGGCTGCCACGTTGACCGTGCCCCCGGCAGACAACGCGTCGGCGCCGCGCTGGATGCTGCCGCTGGATTGGGTGACGTAGACGTTTCCAGGCGTCCAGGTCACCAGACCGCGGCCTGCGCTGTCCAGCGCATGGGTCACGCGGTCCTCGATCGCAAAACCATCGGCCGCACCAACAAACACGGCGCCACTCGCATCCACGTCGGTCTGGTCGACCGCGATATCGGTGGCGTTGTTCCTGAATTGCGTGCCACCGCCAATCGTCACGGCAGGCTGACCGCCATGACCATTGCTCAGGGTTTCAATGCGCAAGCCAGTGCCGGTGGAATCTTCAATGCTGCCGCCTATGATATTCACGGACTGCAGGCTGGCTGGTGAGCGGGTGTAGTCCGTGCCGTCACCGGGAATGCCACGCGTCTTGACGACCATCGCGACCCCGTTGCCCGTGCCGGAACTGTAGCCCGAGTTCCTGACCACGACATTGTCGAAAGTCAGGCTGCTGAAGGCGTCGTACTTGAGATTGACATCGATGCCTGCGCCGAATGCGTGCGACGTGGGATCGCCCACGTTGCCGGCATTGGCGACAGTGACATTTCTCATCGTGAGGTTGTCCGCCGTTTCAAAGTAGAAACCCTTGAAGCTCGTCCCGTCGACAGTGACGTTTTCGAACAGCGCATTTTTGAAGGAGCCATTTGCCAGGCCGGTACCTGCGTTGTAGCTGTTGTAGGTCTGGAAACCCACCAATCCCCCCGTGATGGTGCTGTTGAGCATGCGGAAGTTGTCAGCCTTGACCTGCGTTCCATTACGAACGCCGTACTGGTTGTTGTTGAAGGCAACGCGGTCAATCGTCACATTGTTGGAGGTACCCTGCATCTGCACCCCATACAGTGAGTCATTGATAGACAGGTCAGACAGCGTGACGTCAGACGCATTGATGCTGACCGCGTTGCCGGTGGTTGACGATGGTGCCCTCAAAATGGTCTGGCCGACGCCTGCTCCGTCCAGGGTCAAGGCCTTGGCGATGGTGACGTTTTCAGAATAGTCGCCAGCGGCGACGCTGACAAAGCCGCCCGCAACAACCGCATTGACCCCGCCCTGAATTGTGTTGATGGGCGTCAACGCGCTGCCCTGGGCGCTCGATGAACCGCCTGCGGCAACATTCACATGGGTGCGATTGGACGAGGTGTAGCCCAGGTCCTGCACCGACCAGCCGCCGTTGGCCTCGCTCAGGTCCAGCAGGCCCTGCTGCGCCGACAGGGTCGGAGCGGCGGCGATGGGCGTACTGTTGGAGACAGGGTTGGGGTTGGCCCCAACCATGTGTCCGTTCAGGTGCAGGTTCAACCCCCACTCGTTGCCGATGGGACCCTGGCTGTTCCCGGATATGGCGATGCCCGTGCCATCCGTGTACTGCACTGAAATGCCGCTCTTGGTGTTTTCAATGCGGTTGCCCGTCACGCTGCCGGTATTGCGGCCATCAATCAGGATGCCGGTGCGTAGATCGTGGATATTGTTGTTGCCGAGGGTAAAGTTGGTGACGCCGTTTCTCACCACAATACCGCGGCTGATGTTGTTGCCCCATGGGTAGCTGAGGTAAGACTGGGTGACCGGCCCGGCGATCTCCATGCCGGTCACCTTCACGTCGTTGGCGGTGACCGTAATCCCGTTGACATCTGCCGCATCCGGCACCACCAGCTTCGCCCCGTCATGCCCGGTCAGCGTGAGTCCGGTCTTGTTGAGCACCAGTTGCTCCGCGTATGTGCCCGCATAGACATCCACCGCCGCGCCCGTCCCCGCCGCGCCGACGGCGGAACCTATCGACATGGCCTGGGAGCCGCCAGCCAGCAGGTTGCCGGTGCCGACCTGGAAGTTCTGCGTCGTGACCGCGCCGTTCCAGCCCTGCACATAACTCGAAGCAGCGGCTCCGAGGTTGACCGCAAAGTCAAACGCATTTTGTTGGGACGCCTGCAGCCAGGTGTACTGAAGGTTGCCGTTGGCCGAAGAACTGTTGCGCACCGCATAGTCAAACCCTGCAATGCTCAGCGCGCCGAAATCGCGGCTGGCCGACTCGTCCTGCATGTAGACCGGGTTGCGCTCGGTGAAGCTGTTGTTGGCTGCAACCGTGATGTTGCTGACCTGCTGGTCATGGAAACGGTTGGACTGGTACAGCGCCAGACCACCCCACTCGTTGTTGCGGGTGGTCGAATTGCTAACGGTAACGTTGGCGCTGTCGGTCACCTGTATGCCCGCGCCAGCGGTGCTGCCAGCAGGATTGCCCACCGGCGCGCCGTCGGCAGTCACATGGTCTATCACCGCGCCGACCACACCATTGAGGTCCAGCTCGGCCCGGCCCGAGCCGCGAATCGTCACGTTGCTGATCGAAAAATCGCGCAGGCGTGCCGAAGTGCCACCCGACGGCGCAACCTTGATGCCGTAGGAGGCAGAGACGTTGGCGCTGGGGCCATACAGCGTGAAGTCCTTCAGCGTCACGTTGTCGCCTGTGACCTGCATGCCGTAGTTGGTGACACCCTGGGCGTCAATGATTGTTGCGCCCTCCCCTGCACCGCTCAAGGTCAGGCTTTTGTTGATCTTCAACGTGCCTGGCTGGACATAAGTGCCTGCGGCGACATTGACCGCTCCGCCTGATTTTGCAATGTTCACGCCATCCTGGATGCGCGCTGCGCCGGACACGTTTACCGTATTGGAGCTGCCATTGACGCTGGACGCCTGCAACGCAGACCTGAGCACAACGGTGTCGCCGTTGACAACAATCGCATTGCTGGCCTGCTGCACGCCTTCCAGGTTGATCACGCCGGAAAGCAAATTGGCAGCATCACCCACGCCCAGCAGCAGGTTCGCGGCGTCAAGGCTGGCACCCGCTGCATTGGACACGGCCGTGCCCACCGCGCCAGCAGGTATGGCGAACTCATAGAGCCCGCCATTGAGCGAAACCGTTGCAGCCGTCGAGCCTGCGAGGGCAATTTTTCCGCCAATGGCTGCAATACTGCCCTGGTTGGTGACCGATGGCGCTACCAGCGCCACCAGGCCGGCATTTTGTGCGGTGATGGCGCCCTGGTTGCCGATACTGCCGACAGCGCCGGTAATCACTGCGCCGCCGGTATTGATGAAGTTGTTCACGTCGATATTGCCCGTCGTGGCAATCAGCGAACCCACATTCACCACGGCTCCCTGCCCGAACATCACCCCGTTGGGGTTCATCAGCATCACCGTGCCGTTGGCCGACAGGCTGCCGAGTATTTGCGACGGATTGGCATCCCCCGTCACGCGGTTGAGCATTGCCGACGCCGCATTGGGCTGCACGAACAGCACCGCCTTGCCGGCATCGATATTGAATGAAGCCCAATCCACCACCGCCCGTGCCGTGGCCTGGTTGATGGTCAACTGGTTGCCGGACACCGAGCCCGTTGCCGCCCCCGAGAACACCACGCCGTTTTGCGGAAGGCCTGCCGCGCCGTCAATGGCCCAACCGGGCGTAGAGAACACCAGCACCATGGCGGCCGGAAGCGCCTTGAGCATGAACACGGCAGGCCCCCCGCCGATACGGGAGGTGCCTGGGACAGGTTGGCTTGCTTGAATCATGGGTCACCCCTTCGTTTGGCGCGCATGCACCTGAAACAGATATTTCAGAACCGGAATGCCACCGAGCCCAGCAGGCGGGCATCCTTGCCATTGCCCGGGTAGCTGGCGACCGCTTTTGTCAGCGGCCAGGCCGCTTCAACCACCACAAACACGTTTTTGTCGAGAAACAGGCGCATGCCAAAACCGGCTGAGGCCAGGCTCTGGCTGTCAGGTATGCCGGGTGTCGGGCTGCCGACTCTCCAGACCTTGCCGATGTCGTAAAAACCGAAAAGCTGGTACGAGCGGAATCCCGGCATGCTCAATGCGCCCAGATAGCGCGGCTCCACGCGGAATGCCAGCGCGCGTTCGCCCACAAACTCGGCAGGCTCATAGGCACGCCCGAAGCGACGCCCCCCCAGCGCGTATTGCTCTGAAGACAGCAGCGGCGTATTCGCCCATTGCCCTCCCACGCCCATGGTGAGCCCAACATTGGCCCCAAGCGGCTGCGAACGTTCATAGTCAAACGTGAGTTTGTTGAAAATCCCTTTGGCCCCTGCCCGGCTCTTGAGCAGGTCCGACGCCTGTGTGCCGCCCAGCCCCTGGCTGAAATCCACATCCAGTGCGTTCTGCCCGTCGAAGCGGTCCAGCACGCGCCAGCTCAAGCCCAGGCGCAGGGCCCGTATCCGGTCTTCAATGACGCGGGTGCCCAGCACGTCGGTGTGCACATCGGAATGGTCATACACGGCGCGTGCGCTCAGGCTCTGGTTGCGCGTTCGCAGTAGCGGGTAACTCACACCCAGCGAGACCGTGTCGGCATTGCCTCGGACATCAAACAGCCTGAGCACATCGCCCGGTTGTGTGCGCGCACTGGACACGGCCGCAGACAGCTTGAGGCCTTCCGCATTGAGCACCTGGCTATAGGAGAGCTGCCCAAAGGCCATTTTGGAATTGCCGGTACCCACCCCGATAAAACGCCATTGGTCGTTGACCCCCAGCAACTGGTTGCCGATCACACCGGCACTGATCTGGTTGGGCCCGAGGTACCTGGAGCCATAGTTGTCAAGGGACGCAAAGCCCTCCACTTTTTTGATCGAGGCGACCAGCGTGAGATCGGCCGCGCCGGGCGCTTGCGACGGTGCCAGCACACTGCGCAGTCCAATGCCGGGAAAATCATTGGCGATCAGCAAATAGCGTTCAAGCACGGCCGCTTCAACAGGCCGCGACGCCCGGATTTTCTCGCCGACCTCAGCCAGCCTGGCCCTGACATGGGCGCTGACGCCCTCTTCGGCCTGAACAGTCACACGGTCGATATAGCCTTCAACAACATGCAGCGTAAGCGTGCCGTCCTCCAGTGACTGCGGGGGAACGACCACCAGAGAAAGAATGTAGCCCGCATTGCGGTACATCGCCGTAAGCGACGATGCCAGCTCCTGGATGTCGCTGCCCGAAATCTCACGCCCGGTGTAGCTGTCTGCCCTGGCCTGCAAAACCCCGGCTGGCAGCACAGTGGCGCTTTCGATGCGGATGGCCTTCAGCGTCACCCGAATCGACCTCATCGAATCAGGCAGCACTTCACGCGGAGCTTTCTTCGTCTCCGGCTGTTCCAGCGTGCGACCGGGCTCGGGCTGGAAATCGAACCTCTCACGCAGGCGCCCTGGATCTATCGTGGACGGCACAGGCTGCGCAAAGGAGGGCGGTGTGCCGAACGCCGCCAATACAACAAGCAGCGTACAGCCAGGAAGCCGGAACCCCACACCATTAGCACGCTTCATTGCCTTATCCTGATAAACCATCACGGTTGATGAAATGCTTGCCGGGAAATTGAACAACAAACCACCAATTCAATTCAGCAAACAAATGACTTTTGTCAATTCAACTTCAGTAATAAATTATGAAACTTGTTGCAAAAATGGAAAGTGGCGGTATTCCAATTTACATTTAAAGACAATTGGAAATTCAGCCTTGGCACGCGCCTTACCGGTCAATTTGGTGATTAATAATTAAAAATAGAACAGCTTTTAGAAAAGTGGCCTATCTTTTTTCTTAAAAAAATACCAGCCAAACATTCACGGCAGCTTGTTTTAAGTTTCTTTTTGTTTCAAAAAAATCTGGTAGGGGGAAATTTTGGCTTAACCCGTTCATGCGATCCCCTGAAACGCGGAGAAAGCAGCTGCCGATTTGAGTATCCACATCCATCTCGATACCCTGTCTGACTGTGCGGCCCGCGAACATGGGCCGTTCTGCTCGGAAGAGATGCACAAGGCCCCACGAGGCGGAGCCCAACGACATGCCCGCCATGTTTGCAGAACTGCTGGCAAATACAGCTCGCCGCCCATGGTGCAGGCCTCACGGGTGCAGCTGCGCGAACGTTTTTCGGCAGCGGCATGGCACAGCAAAATGCTCGCCATGGCAGACAGCCCTGCCTGAGCATGGACGGCCCACGCAGACAACTGTCAACAGCCGCGTGAAGACTTTCACAACAAGGGTTTACCCGAAATTTTTCCACCCCCAGGGGCTGCCTTTTCGCTCTTGACCACACCCCGGTCACAACATTGGCCGGAAACAAAAATTTCGGGTGCATTTGCGCAACCGGAGCGCTACCATGCCTTCTGATCTTTCAGGTCAAGCGTCATTCAAAAACACAAGGAGACAGGCATGGCAAAACTGAACGTCAATGGCAAAGTACGGGATTTCGAGGCGGAGGAAGACACCCCTCTGCTCTGGGTGATTCGGGAGCAACTGGGCCTTACAGGCACCAAATACGGTTGTGGTGTTGCCCAGTGCGGTGCCTGCACGGTGCACATTGACGGCGTCCCCACGCGCAGTTGTGTGCGGCCTGCATCGACCGTCAGCCCGACAGAAAAAATCGTCACCATTGAAGGCCTGTCGCCCAACGGCTCGCACCCTGTTCAAAAAGCCTGGGTTGCACTCGACGTGCCGCAATGCGGCTATTGCCAGTGCGGCATGATCATGGCCGCCGCAGCACTGCTCAAGAGCACACCAAATCCGACCGACGCGCAGATCAACGAAAGCATGACCAACATCTGCCGCTGCGGCACCTACAACCGGATACGCGCAGCCATCAAGTCTGTGGCTCAGGGCGGCAACACCAAAAGCGCCGGCCTCGCCATCACGCACGCTGACGGGAGCCTGTCATGAACGCCGTTACTTCAACCCCCAGCGCCCCACGCGCCGCAAAAATTTCGCGCAGGAGTTTCCTCGGCAGTTCAGCAACGGCCGGCCTGGTGGTGGCGTTTCACGTTCCATTTGCCACATCGGCGCTCGCGCAGGACGCCGCTGCGCCGCTGCCCGAGGAGATCAATGCATGGGTTGTCGTCAAGCCCGACGAGACCGTCATCATCCGCATCGGCCGGGTTGAAATGGGCCAGGGCACCTTGACGGGCCTGGCGCAGCTGGTCGCCGAGGAGCTCGATTGCAACTGGGCAAAAGTCAAAACCGAATACCCCACCCCCGGCCAGAGCCTGGCACGCAAACGCGTGTGGGGTGACTTCGGCACCGTGGGCAGCCGCGGTGTGCGCCAGTCGGAAGACTACATGCGCAAAGGCGGCGCCACCGCCCGCATGATGCTGGTCCAGGCCGCCGCCGATGGCTGGAAGGTTCCTGCAGACCAGTGCAGTGTTTCCAACGGCATCATCACGCATGGCGCCAGCGGCCGCAAGACGAGCTACGGCAAGGTGGCGGTTGCAGCTGGCAAATTGCCTCTGCCGGACGCGGCAACCGTCAAGCTCAAGGACCCGAAGACCTGGAAGATCGCCGGCAAGCGCCTGGCCCGCCTGGACACCGTCGACAAGGTGACCGGCAAACAGGTTTACGGCGCCGACATCATGATGCCCGGCATGCTCAATGCAGCCATCAAGGAATGCCCGGTGTTCGGCGGCAAGCTCAAGAGCTTCGACGCTGCAGCGATTGAAAAGCGCCCCGGCATAAAAAAGGTCATGCGTGTGGGCGACAGCGCGGTTGCCGTGGTTGCAGACACCTGGTGGCGCGCCAAAAGCGCACTTGCAGCGATGCCCGTCGTCTGGGACAAGGGCCCCGGCGAAAAGGTCTCCAGCGAAAGCATTGCAGCCATCCTGAAAGCCGGACTGGATGCGTCCGGCGCCGCCGTCGGCACAAGCAACGGGGATGCACCGGCCGCCATCGCAGCCAGCGCACGCAAGATTGAGGCGGTTTACTCCTACCCTTTCCAGAACCATGCGACGATGGAGCCGATGAACGCCACCGCCAGGTGGACGCCAACGCGCTGTGAAGTCTGGGCGCCGACGCAGAACGCCGAAGCCGCACTGGCCGCCTGTTCCGAAGCCGCCGAGCTCAAGCAAAACCAGTGCGACGTCTACCGCATGCACCTGGGCGGCGGTTTTGGCCGCCGCAGCATGACCGACTACATCACACAGGCCGTGCGCATCGCCAAGCAAATGCCGGGCACGCCGATCAAGTTGCTCTGGACACGAGAAGAAGACATGACCCAGGGCCGCTACCACCCGGTCACCCAATGCAAGCTGACAGCCGGACTGGATGCGCAGGGCAACGTCACCGGCCTGCACATGCGGATTTCAGGCCAGTCCATCCTTGCCAGCGTCATTCCACAAGCGGTGGTGAACGGCAAGGACCCGGCCGTGTTCATGGGGCTCAATGCGGGCGGTGCGGAAGGTGCCATCGGCTACAGCTTTCCCAACCTGCTGATTGACCACTCCATGCGCAACACGCATGTGCCGCCTGGCTTCTGGCGCGGCGTCAACCTGAACCAGAACGCGATCTACCTTGAATCATTCATGGACGAGATCGCGCTCGCGACCAAACAGGACCCGCTGGAGTTCCGCCGCAAGATGATGAGCAAGAACCCCAAGCACCTCGCCGTGCTGAACGCCGCCGCAGAGCGGGCCGGCTGGGGCAAGCCGCTGGAGAAGGGGCACTTCCAGGGCATTGCGCAGATCATGGGCTTTGGCAGCTATGTGGCCGCGGTGGCCGAGGTGTCGGTGAGCGACGAAGGCAAGCTGACAGTGCACCGCATCGTGGCGGCGACTGATTGCGGTCATGCAGTCAATCCGCAGCAGATCGAGGCGCAGGTTGAGGGTTCCTTTGTTTATGGCCTTTCAGGCGCGCTCTACGGCGAATGCACCGTGAAGGACGGCCAGATCGAGCAGGAAAACTTCAACACCTACCAGATGCTGAAGATGGACGAAATGCCCAAGGTGGAGACCGTCATCGCGGCATCGGGCGGCTTCTGGGGCGGTGTCGGTGAACCGACGATTGCCGTGGCAGCACCGGCCGTGCTCAACGCCATCTATGCGGCAACCGGCAAACGCATCCGCGACATGCCGCTCAAAGACCAAAGTCTCAAAAAGGCATGACAGCAAGGCTGTGCCTGGCCATCACTGCGGGTGTTTGTCTGAGCATGACCCCGTTGATTGCCCCGGCACAGCCAGCCACCGCGCTGCAGCCCTTCCAGGTTGTCGGCGATGCCATACCCGAGTCGTTGACCCGCATGCCCGGCGATGCAGTACGCGGCCGGGCGCTGGTTGCCAACCGCCAGGCTGGCCTGTGCCTGCTGTGCCATACAGGGCCTTTCCCAGAGGAGCGCTTTCAGGGCAACCTGGCGCCCGACCTTGCAGGTGCGGGATCACGCTGGTCGGCCGGCCAGTTGCGGCTGCGCCTTGCCGACGCAAAACGTTTTAATCCGCAAACCATCATGCCGGCCTATTACCGCATTGATGGGCTTGCGCGGGTTGCGCCCGCATGGCAAGGCAAACCGGTCATGTCTGCACAAGAGCTTGAAGATGTTGTTGCCTTCCTGCAAACCTTAAAGAACTGAGCCATGCACCCCACGCCCCACACCGCTTCACCAACACGGCGCCAATTGCTCGGCGGTGCTGCCGGTATCGCTGCATTTGTCGTGCTGCGACCAGCTGGTGCCGCGGTCGGCGACCTGGAGGTTGCCATTGCAAACTACACGGGCCACACACAGGTACGCGCAGGCAGGGTCAAGCTGGACATTGCCGAACTGGTCGACAACGGCAACGTGGTGCCCGTCACCGTGACGGCAGAAAGCCCCATGACCGCCGCAGACCATGTCAAAAGCATCGCCATCTTCAACGAAAAAAATCCGCAGCGCGATGTGGCGCGCTTTGCACTCGGCCCGCGCTCCGGCAAGGCCAGCGTGTCAACCCGCATACGCCTGGCTGCGACGCAAAAGCTCGTGGCCATTGCACAAATGAGCGATGGCAGCTACTGGTCGCACACGGTCGATGTGATCGTTACCGTAGTTGCATGCATTGAAGGTGAAGCCTGATGGCACGCACACTGATACACATACCTGCTACCGCCAAACGCGGTGAAGTCATGGAGATCCGCGCCACCATCGGCCATCCGATGGAAACCGGTTTTCGCCCGGGCGATGACGGCAAGACCCTGCCGCGCAACATCATCCAGACCTTTACCTGCAAATACAACGGTGAACAGGTTTTTGGTGCCGAGCTGTTTTCGGCCGTATCTGCCAACCCTTACCTGGCTTTTTACACTGTCGCAACGGAAAGCGGCACGCTGGTGCTGAACTGGGAAGGTGACAACGGTTTTTCGCAAACCGAAACAGTCAGCATCACCGTCACGGCATGAAAGCTCTACGGGGACGCGTTTTTCTGCTGGCGCTTGCCATCATCGCAAGCAGTCAGCAAGCAGCCGGGGCCGACGCGCAAAGCTCGCCGGCCAGGGACCCGCGCCGCTCGGGTTTCGAGTTCATGGGTCCATCCACGCAGGCGATGCAAAAGGACGACGCACTCAATCCCGGCATGCTGTGGGTCAAGGACGGAGAAGCGCTGTGGCAAAAACCCGCAGGACTGAGCGGCAAGGCCTGCGTCAGCTGCCATGCAACGGCGGCCAGCAGCATGAAGGGCGTGGCTGCGCGCTACCCGGCTTTTGATGATGCGCTCAAACGGCCTGTCTCCCTGAGCCAGCGCATCAACATCTGTCGGCAGCAACACCAGCAGGCAGAACCGCTGCGCGCAGAAAGCCAGGAGTTGCTGAGCCTCGAAAGTTATGTGGCGCTGCAGTCGCGCGGCATGCCCCTGGCGCCGCCCGCAGACGGCAGGCTGGAGCCGTTTCGCCAGCGAGGCCAGCAGCTCTTTACACAACGCATGGGGCAACTCAACCTGTCCTGCGCACAATGCCATGATGACCATGCCGGCCAGCGTTTGGGCAGCAGCTTGATTCCACAAGCCCACTCCACCGGCTACCCTATTTACCGGCTCGAATGGCAGGCGCTGGGATCGCTGCAGCGCCGCCTGCGCGGCTGCATGAACGGCGTACGCGCCGAACCTTTTGCCTATGGTGCTCAGGAGCTGGTCGAACTGGAACTCTACCTGGCCGCACGAGCCAGCGGCATGCCGATGGAGACACCGGGCGTCAGGCCCTGAACTCCCCGCCACGTTCACGGCTCATCAACGCTATAAATTCAATAGCCGCTTGCGCCTATTTCTATAGGGCCAAGCGGCTTTTTTCCTGATAATCCGCGCGCAACTTGGCCTGCAGTCCTGTTTTTCAAGGCCATAGCGCGTACTTGCCCGGACCGGTGACCGCGAGCAGGATCAACCCGCCCATGATGCTGAGGTTCTTGAGGAAATTGACCTTGTTCGCCTCACGCTCCGCGCCCGACATGGTCCAGAAGTGATGGCCCATCAACGCCGTCGCAAGGGTAAAGGCGGCATACAGCAAGGCCAATGGCCGGGTCCACACGCCAAGAATCAGCGCGATGCCGGCAAAAAACTCCATAGCAATCGCAACGACTGTAGACAGCCTGGGCATAGGCGCACCGGTGGAGGCCATGTACACCGTCGTGCCGGAAAAATTCGTCAGTTTTTTCCAGCCACTCACCAGGAAAAGCGCCATCAGCAGCACGCGTGCCAGCAGAATCAGTACGTCGTTGTATTGCAGCATCAGGTTGTTCAACATGGCGTCTCCTTCTTATTGCTTTTAACTACAGGCATACACGTACATCACATCGCCCGCTCGCAGTATTAAAACGGAACGCCTTCCAGCCGCCCCATCGCGCCGCTGGCGTAATCACGTTTGGCTTGTGCGAGGCGTTCACGGGTATCCATGACAAAAGGCCCGGCAAACAAAATCTCGCCCTCTACCGGGGCCCCGCCCAGCAAGGCCACGTCGGCACCCTGATCCAGCATGGCCGTCAAGGTGAGCGATGAGCCGGACGACAACACCGCCAGAGCGCCCGGGCCCAATAACGCACCGGATTTTCCAGCCAGGCGACCGTCCAGTACATACAGGCCGAGTTCAAACACCGCATCGACCGGCAAGGAGACAGTGGCACCAGGCTCCAGGCGGATATGGGCAAAGACGGTGGGGCTGGTGGTTTGCATGGGGCCGGTGACATCGCCCAGGCGTCCCGCAATGACCCGAACCCGCGCACCGGCAGACCGGATCTCGGGAATATCGGCTGCGCGAAACGAGGCATAGGCCGGGTCGGCCAGTTTTTGTGCCGGCGGCAGGCTGGTCCAGAGCTGCAGGCCGTGGCGTCCTCCACCACTGGGTTGCTCCGCATGCAACATGCCGCGCCCGGCGCGTATCCATTGCGCATCGCCTGGCCCCAGCGTGTCCTTGAAACCCAGGCTGTCGCGGTGCGCCACCCCACCTTCCAGCAGGTAGCTGATGACTTCGATACCGGCATGGGGATGCGGCGAGTCGCCTATGCCGCGCCGGCTCTGGTGCCGGTAGTGGTCAATGAAAACAAAGGGGCCGAGCGAGATGCGCCCGTCCAGGGGCAAGGCGCGCCACAACAGCATGTCACCGTCGTCAATGATGCGCTCCGAGGGGAAAATGATTTCAATGGTGCGTTGCATGGCAGACCCCTCGGTTCGAGACAGGAAATTCAACGGGACTGATGCCAGTATCTATCCTCTTGCCCCGATATTCAACTGCCACCGCACCGCTCTCTGACACGGGTTCTGACAGTGCCCCGGCCCAGGATCTTGCCGTGGCCATGCGCGACGGACGTTGAGGACGGCGGCAAGCTCCCGGTTGCCCTGCCGTTCACCGGCGATCAGATCAAGGGCAGCACCAGATCACCAGGAACACTGTTGCCTTCAGATAGAGGCTCAGTGCAGCGCCCGCACCGCCCAGCGCAATTTGGCGGACGACGAACGCGGATTGCTGCGCTGCTCGTCGTACGAGGCGCGAATCGGGTCGGCGGCCACGCTGCTGAAAATACCGTTGCGCTCGCCCGTTTGAAAGCACTTTTTCACGCGCCTGTCTTCCCCGGAGTGAAAGCTCAGAATAGCGACGCGCCCACCGGGCTTCAGGCAGACTGGCAGGTTCAGCAACATAGTGTCCAGCACGCCAAACTCGTCATTCACCTCAATACGCAGCGCCTGAAACGTGCGCTGCAGCACTTTTTTGGTCTCGGCCAGGCGCTCTTCAGCAGGCATGCTGCGCTTGTAGGCCAGTTCCATCGTGGCCCGCACCAGGTCGGCAAGCTGCACCGTGGTTTCCAGGTACTGGCCTTGCAGGGCCGCGGCCAATGGCAGGGCAAAGGGCTCGTCCGAGTTGTCGGTCAGCAGGTCGCGCAGCCGGTGGCGCGTCACGCACAACAGCAGCTCGCTGGCAGACTGGCCGCTGCTGGGGTCCAGGCGCAAATCCAGCGGCCCATCGGCCCTGAAACTAAAGCCCCGTGCCGGGTTGTCAATTTGCATGGACGACACGCCCAGGTCAGCCAGCACAAAGTCGAAGCCACCACCCGCCTGCGGCAGCAAAGTGGCCAGTTCACTGAAGTTGGCGCGGTGCACGCTGAGCGCCTCTTCGCCAAAACCCAAGGCACGCAGCCGCGCCGTGGTACGGGGCATCTCAATCGGGTCAACATCCATGCCAAACATGCGCCCTCCTGGCTGCACCAGCGGCAGCATGGCCAGCGTGTGGCCGCCAAAGCCCAGGGTGAGGTCCAGGCCGGTTTCGCCAGGCAAGGGTTTCAATATGGCCAGGATTTCGTCAACGCAAATGGAGCGGTGCATGCCCGCAGGCGTTTGCCCACGCTGCATGACCTTGTCGACCTCGGCCGCATGGCGCGTGGGGTCCAGCTCTTTGTACTTTTCTTCAAACTGGCGGGGATGGGTGCCAGCGTAACGCACGCGGCGCTTGTGGGGAAGGGCAGCGTCGGTCATCGGCCATTATGCGCCCGGCTCCGAAGGCGATCTGTTCGTTCTGTGAGTGTGGCCAAACCGCCAGGCATTCAGTCCAAACAAAAAAGCCGCGTAGCCCTTACGAAGTCTGCGCGGCCAGCTACTGATTCAGTAGCAATTCATCCTTACTTGCGTGCCGGTGGCAAGTCAGTGCAGCTACCATGCGCCACTTCCGCCGCCATGCCTATGCTTTCACCCAAGGTCGGGTGCGGGTGGATGGTCTTGCCGATGTCCACCGCGTCGGCGCCCATTTCGATGGCCAGCGCGATTTCACCAATCATGTCGCCGGCATGGGTGCCGACAATGCCGCCGCCCAGGATCTTGCCGTGGCCATGCGCGTCCTCGCTGTCGTCAAACAGCAGCTTGGTGAAACCTTCGTCGCGGCCGTTGGCGATGGCGCGGCCCGAAGCCGTCCAGGGGAACAGGCCTTTTTTGACCTTGATGCCCTGGGCCTTGGCCTGGTCTTCCGTCAGGCCCACCCATGCCACTTCGGGGTCGGTATAGGCCACGCTTGGGATCACGCGGGCGTTGAAAGCTGCGCTCGCCAGTTCCTTGTTGCCCTGCAGTTCGCCTGCAATGACTTCGGCCGCCACATGGGCCTCGTGCACCGCCTTGTGCGCCAGCATGGGCTGGCCGACGATGTCGCCAATCGCGAAGATGTGCGGCACGTTGGTGCGCATCTGGATGTCCACGGGGATGAAGCCGCGGTCGGTCACGGCGACGCCGGCCTTCTCGGCCGCGAGCTTTTTGCCGTTGGGTGTGCGGCCCACGGCCTGCAACACCAGGTCGTAGACCTGCGGCGCGGGGGCCGTACCGCCCTCTTCCGCCGAAGCAAACGTGACTTCAATGCCTTCTGGCAAAGCGCGAGCAGAGACGGTTTTGGTCTTGAGCATGATGTTGTCAAAACGCGGGGCGTTCATCTTCTGCCAGACCTTGACCAGGTCACGGTCGGCGCCCTGCATCAAGCCGTCGAGCATTTCAACCACGTCCAGGCGTGCGCCCAGCGTGCTGTAGACCGTGCCCATCTCCAGGCCAATGATACCGCCGCCCAGGATCAGCATGCGTTTGGGGACTTCCTTCAGCGCCAACGCGCCTGTGCTGTCCACCACGCGCGGATCGTTGGGCATGAAAGGCAAACGAACGGCTTGCGAGCCGGCCGCGATGATGCAGTTCTTGAACGCTATCGTCTGCGTCTTGCCGGTTTTTTCCTGGCCTTCGGCGCCAGCGGTTTCTTCCACCTGCAGATGGTTCGCGCCCACAAAGCTGCCTATGCCGCGCACGGTGGTGACCTTGCGCATCCTGGCCATGGCGGTCAGCCCGCCGGTGAGTTTGCCTACGACTTTTTCCTTGTGCGTGCGCAGCTTGTTGATGTCGACCGTTGGCTCGGCAAAACTCACGCCCAGCGCTTCAAAATGTTTGACCTCGTCCATCACCGCCGCCACATGCAGCAGGGCTTTGGACGGGATGCAACCCACGTTCAGGCAGACGCCGCCCAGGGTTGCGTAACGCTCGACCAGCACGACTTTCAGGCCCAGGTCGGCAGCGCGGAAGGCGGCTGAGTAACCGCCTGGGCCTGCGCCCAGCACCAGTACATCGCAGTCCAGGTCGGCGGTGCCGGCAAAGCTGGCAGCAGCCGGCGCTGGAGATGCTACGTTTTTAATAGCTGGTTGCGCAGGTACTGCGGCGGCTGCAGGCACTTTTTTATCAGTTTCGGGGGCTGCAGCAACCGCAGCGGCGCCGGAAGCTTCCAGCGTCAAAACGACGGATCCCTGCTTGACCTTATCGCCCAGCTTGACCTTGATTTCCTTGACCAGGCCGGCCTGCGATGCCGGGATTTCCATGGAGGCCTTGTCGCTCTCCACCGTGATCAGGCTCTGGTCGGCCTTGATGCTGTCGCCGGGTTTGACCAGCAGTTCAATCACGGTCACTTCGTCAAAGTCACCGATGTCCGGTACCTTGATGTCAATCAGATTCGAAGATGCACTCATTTGGAGGCTTTCAATTTGAGGGTAAATACTTCAACCGGTCCGGCAGAGTTTTTGTCAAACTCGCACCCGGCGTTCATGCCCGCAACGGCTACTTCACGGGCGGTTTTGGCCTTGTCCCAGGCTGCGTGCATGGCGCCCAGTGCAAAACTGCGGCCTGAACCAATGCCCCAGAATTCCTTGAACTCAAAGACTTCGCGGTAGCTGTACAGGCCAAAGATGCCGCTCGCGTTGGCAATCACCACCGTGAACTGGCTGGACTCGTAGGGGTCGTTGTCGTCTTCCTTGGTCTGCAGGAAGAACGTTTCCTTCAGCACGGGATGCAGTTTGAGGAAGGTGTCGTACACCTCGTCACGGCTGCCCAGCTTGAGTTGCTCCCTGGGCAGCGCCGCCATGGCCTTGCGCAGGGCCGGGAAGTGCGCCACCGTGCCGGCCATGCCAACGTAGCTGATACCGGAAGGCGTATCGACCTTGAATATCTTGCTGTTGGCCTCAAAGCGATGCGGCAGGCTGGTGTCGCCAAACGTCACCAGCGTGTCAGCGGCAATCGCGACCTGCCCTGCTTTTTTGACGACTACAAGCGTTGTCATGCAAGCTCCTTAAAGAAGCACGCGGCGGAAGTCAGCGAGGATTTGACCCAGGTAAGCGTTAAAACGGGCTGCAGAGGCGCCGTCAATCACGCGATGATCCCAGCTCAGCGACAGCGGCAAAATCAGGCGCGGCTGGAAGGCCTTGCCGTCCCAGACAGGTTCGATCTGGCTCTTGCACACGCCGAGGATGGCAACTTCAGGCGCATTGATGATGGGCGTGAAATAACGCCCGCCTATGCCGCCCAGCGACGAGATGGTGAAGCAGGCGCCCGACATGTCTGCCGGGCTGAGTTTGCCGTCACGCGCCTTCTTGGCCAGCTCGCCCATCTCCTGCGAGATCTGCACAATGCCTTTTTTGTCCGCGTCCTTGATGACGGGCACCACCAGGCCATTTGGTGTGTCGGCAGCAAAAGCCACGTTGTAATACTGCTTGAGCACCAGTTGGTCGCCGTCCAGCGAGGCATTGAACTCGGGGAATTTTTTCAGCGCCGCGACAGAGGCCTTGATCAGGAAGGCCAGCATGGTGATCTTGATGCCGGCTTTTTCGTTTTCCTTGTTCATCTGGACACGGAAGGCTTCCAGCTCGGTGATGTCTGCATCGTCATGGTTAAAAACGTGCGGGATCATCACCCAGTTGCGATGCAGGTTGGCGCCGCTGATCTTCTTGATGCGCGACATGTCCTTGCGCTCGACCGGGCCGAATTTGGTGAAGTCGACCTTGGGCCATGGCAGCAGGTCAAGGCCCACACCGGAACCGCCAGAAGATGCCGGGGCTTTTGCCGCCTGCGCCTGGGTACGGGTGCTGCCGTCCATCACCGATTTGGTGAAGGCCTGCACGTCGCTCTCGGTGATGCGGCCCTTGGGTCCGCTGCCCTTGACTTCGGCCAGCGGCACACCAAGCTCGCGCGCAAACTTGCGCACCGATGGCGATGCATGCGGCAGGCTGCCGGTGGGCACTGCGGTGGGTTCATGTGCCGGCAGCAACGCTACCAGTGCCGGCGCTGGTGAAGAAGCAGTGGCAACCGGTACCGCCGCAGCTTGTGCGGGCGCAGGAGCGGGCGCCGAAGCAGGGGCAGGCGCTGCGGCAAGCGCAGAGCCTTCCAGCACGGCCAGCAAATCGCCGATGTTGAGCTTGTCGCCCAGCTTGACCTTGAAGTCCTTGAGCACACCCGCGGCGGACGATGGAATCTCCATGGACGCCTTGTCCGACTCCACAGTGACCAGAGATTGCTCGGCCTTGATGGCATCACCCACCTTGACCAGCACCTCTATCACCGTGACGTCCTTGAAGTCGCCGATATCGGGCACACGGATTTCCACGGAGCCTGTTGCGGCTGCGGCTGCGGCAGCAGGAGCTGATGACGCTACCGAATTGATAGCTGGCTGCGCAGGTACAGCGGCAGCCACAGCCGCTTTTGACTCAGAAACAGCAGCTGCAGGCGCCGCAGCACCCTCAGACTCAAGCACCAGCACAACGCTGCCTTGCTTGACCTTGTCACCGAGCTTGACCCTGAGTTCCTTGACCACGCCCGCAGCGGAAGATGGAATCTCCATGGACGCCTTGTCCGACTCCACCGTCAGCAGCGACTGGTCTGCCTTGATGCTGTCGCCGGGCTTGACCAGCAGTTCGATCACCGTGACTTCGTCGAAATCACCGATATCGGGAACCTGTATATCTACCAATGCCATGTTGTTGTCTCCGGCTCTGCTTCAAGCGTAAAGGGGATTGATCTTGTCGGCCTGGATGCCGTATTTCTTGATGGCCTCGGCCACCCTGGCCACCGGCACCGTGCCTTCTTCGCTCAGGGCCTTCAGTGCCGCCACCACAATGTAATGGCGGTTGATCTCGAAGTGCTCGCGCAGCTTGCTGCGGAAATCGCTGCGGCCAAAGCCGTCGGTGCCCAGCACCTTGTAGGTACGGCCCCTGGGGATGAAGGAGCGGATCTGCTCGGCGTAGGCCTTCATGTAATCGGTCGAGGCGACCACCGGGCCGGCGTGCTTTTCAAGCTGCTGGCCGACAAAAGGCACACGCGGCGTGTCCGTCGGGTGCAGCAGGTTCCAGCGCTCTGCGTCCTGGCCGTCACGCGCCAGTTCGTTAAAGCTCGGGCAGCTCCAGACGTTGGCGGCAACGCCCCACTCTTTTTCAAGCAGTTCCTGCGCGGCAATGGATTCGCGCAGGATGGTGCCGGAGCCCAGCAGTTGGACGCGCGGCGCGGGCCCGGAGGTGCCCTTCGGTGGCACGTTGGCGCCTTCCTTGCAGAGGTACATGCCCTTGATGATCTGCTCTTCGGTGCCGGGCGTGAGGCCTGGCATCGCGTAGTTTTCATTGAGCAGGGTGAGGTAGAAATAAACGTTGTCCTGCTTTTCCACCATGCGTTTGAGGCCGTGGTGCAGGATCACGCCGACTTCATGCGCAAAGGTCGGGTCGTAGCTGATGCAGTTCGGGATGGTATTGGCCAGGATGTGGCTGTGGCCGTCTTCGTGCTGCAGGCCTTCACCGTTGAGCGTGGTGCGGCCCGACGTGCCGCCCAGCAAAAAGCCGCGTGCCTGCATGTCGCCGGCCGCCCAGGCCAGGTCGCCGATGCGCTGGAAACCGAACATCGAGTAGTACACGTAGAACGGGATCATGATCCGGTTGTTGGTGCTGTACGAGGTGGCGGCGGCAATCCAGCTGCTCATGCCGCCGGCTTCGTTGATGCCTTCCTGCAGGATCTGGCCTTTGACGTCTTCCTTGTAATACATCACCTGGTCCTTATCGACCGGGGTGTATTTCTGGCCCGCAGGGTTGTAGATGCCGATCTGGCGGAACAGGCCTTCCATGCCGAAGGTACGCGCCTCGTCGACCAGGATAGGCACCACGCGCGGGCCCAGGGCCTGGTCGCGCAGCAGTTGCGTGAGGAAACGCACATAGGCCTGCGTGGTCGAAATCTCGCGCCCTTCGGGCGTGGCTTCCATCACCGATTTGAAAGTGTCCAGCGCAGGCACCGTGAAACTCTCGTCCGCCCTGGTGCGGCGATGCGGGAGATAACCACCGAGAGCCTTGCGGCGCTCGTGCAGGTACTTCATCTCCGGTGTGTCGTCTGCAGGCTTGTAGAACGGGATGTCGGCCAACTGGCTGTCGGGAATCGGGATATTGAAACGGTCGCGGAAGGCCTTGATGTCTTCGTCGGCGAGTTTTTTGGTCTGGTGGACGTTGTTCTTGCCCTCGCCTATCTTGCCCATGCCAAAACCCTTGACGGTCTTGATCAGCAGCACGGTTGGCTGGTCCTTGTGTTTGACTGCGGAAGCAAACGCCGCGTAGACCTTTTTGGAATCATGTCCACCGCGCCGGAGGTCAAAAACTTCCTCGTCACTCATATGTGCCACCATCTCCAGCGCCTTGGGGTGCTGGCCGAAGAAGTGCTTGCGGACGTAGGCGCCGTCATTGGCCTTCATGGCCTGGTAGTCGCCGTCCAGCGTGTCCATCATGATCTTCTTCAGGATGCCGTCCTTGTCACGTGCCAGCAAGGCGTCCCAGCCGGAGCCCCAGATCAGCTTGATGACGTTCCATCCTGCGCCGCGGAATTCGCTTTCAAGTTCCTGGATGATCTTGCCGTTGCCGCGCACCGGGCCGTCCAGGCGCTGCAGGTTGCAGTTGATGACAAACACCAGGTTGTCGAGCTTTTCACGCGCAGCAAGGCCGATGGCGCCCATCGATTCGACCTCGTCCATTTCACCGTCGCCGCAGAACACCCAGACCTTGCGGTTTTCGGTATTGGCAATGCCGCGGGCGTGCAGGTACTTGAGGAAACGCGCCTGGTAAATCGCCATCAACGGGCCCAGGCCCATGGACACGGTTGGGAACTGCCAGAACTCGGGCATCAGCTTGGGATGCGGGTAGCTCGACAGGCCCTTGCCGTCGACTTCCTGACGGAAGCTGAGCAGTTGTTCTTCGGTCAGCCGGCCTTCAAGGTAGGCACGGGCATAGACACCCGGGGACACGTGGCCCTGGATATACAGGCAGTCGCCGCCGTGGTTTTCACTTTCGGCATGCCAGAAATGGTTGAACCCGGCGCCGAACAGGCTGGCCAGCGAGGCAAACGAACCAATGTGGCCACCCAGGTCACCACCATCGACCGGGTGCAGGCGGTTCGCCTTGACCACCATGGCCATGGCGTTCCAGCGCATGTAGGCGCGCAGGCGTTGCTCGATGATCAGGTTGCCCGGTGACGGCTCTTCCTGGTCGGGCTCTATGGTGTTGACGTAGCCAGTATTGGCAGAGAACGGCATGTCTATGCTGTTCTGGCGGGCATGCTCCAGCAGTTGCTCCAGCAGGAAGTGGGCACGCTCGGGGCCCTCGCTCTCGATCACGGCGGACAGCGCATCCATCCATTCACGGGTTTCCTGCGTGTCTTTGTCCGGTGTGTCGTTGACGGCAGCGCTCAAACTGTCGGCACCGGCATTATTAGGGTTGGCAGCCATGTCTTGTCTCCTGCTAGGGGTCTCTCGGGTTTAACCCAGCCTCGCTTGTGTCGGGCCGGGCGCAAAGCTTGCATCCAAATGAGTTGTAAACGCAATTTAGATTCAAGTCTCTAGTTTCTCATAATATTTATGCAATTTCAAATAGTGCTTATTGATTTCACATTAAGAAATTTAAGAAAATACATACAAAACAATTCATTCACGGAGCCGGGCAATATCCACGCAGCCTTACCCTCCTGCCGTCCTGAAATATCGGGAACAAGGCGGCCCGCCAAAGGGCATCTCCCTTAAACTGGGCTCTGCTCATGTCCACGCCCGCCCCACTCTCCACCCCTTCCCCCGCCAGCCCGGCTCCTCTGGTCTGGTGGCGCCGCTGGTGGCGCAAACAGTCGCCGTCCAGGCAGGACCGTTTCATCACGCTAGGGCCGCTGCTGGCCGTGATACTGTTCCTGGCCGCCGTGATCGCTGCCTTCGGCTACCTGCGTATTGAAGAGATTGACCGCGAGCAGCAGGCTGTCAAGCGCGACGTCGAATACGCACAGCAACGCCTGCGCCTGCGCCTGCTGGAGCGGCAGGAGCAGCTCATGCGCATAGGCCGGGACATCTCCAACAAGGACGTGGACATTGAGGAGTTCATGTCGCAGGCAGAGTCGCTGGTCAACCAGTACCCCGAACTGCTGGCCGTGACCTGGGTGGACTCCAAACGCCGCGTCAAGGTGGCTTATGTGTCGGCCAGCGCCAACGCCGCCCAGCTGCGCGGTGCCGGCGAGCAGCTCAAGGCCGGCGAAACCGATGGCACTTACGGCCTGGCCCGCGATTTGCGCCAGCCGGTTTATTCGCGCCCGCTGAA
Source organism: Polaromonas aquatica (assembly GCF_042659145.1). NCBI lineage: Bacteria > Pseudomonadati > Pseudomonadota > Betaproteobacteria > Burkholderiales > Comamonadaceae > Polaromonas > Polaromonas aquatica. Next base: position 114,890 of record NZ_JBHSRS010000081.1, read on the forward strand.
CCCGACGGACAGCAGCGACTACAACGCACCGACCCTGCAGATACTGATCCCGCTGGATGACCAGGGAAGGTTTGGCGGCGTGATCATGGGTGAGTACGCGATTGACGGGTTGCTGCGCTTCGGCGTGCCGACGGAAGTCACGGCCAAATATGCTGTGACCCTGGTGGACGATAAAAACCGGGTGCTGGCCGGCAACGTGCCACCGCCGCGCAACCCCGCAGCGCGCCTGCTGCCCTGGACGGACGATGCCGCCGAATACGAGATCCCGGTCTCTCCGGTGGGCAATGGCCTGCTCATCCGGGCCCAGGGCTACCGCGCCTCGCTGGGCGTGGTGGGCAGCGGCTTTTTCTGGCTGGTCACCGCACTGAGTGCAATCACGGTGTGGATGCTGCTGGGCACCTGGCGCCACACGCGCCGCAGGGTGCAGGCCCAGCAGGCCCTGATATCGGAAACCAACTTCCGGCGCGCCATGGAGAACTCCATGCTGACCGGCATGCGCGCGCTTGATTTGCAGGGCCGCATCACCTATGTCAACCCGGCCTTCTGCCAGATGACGGGCCTGGCCGAAAGCGAACTGGTAGGCCGCACACCGCCCTTCCCGCATTGGCCTGAGGCAGAAATCGATACCCTGATGGCCAGGCTGGACGACGAACTGCACGGACGCACGCCGCCCGCCGGTTTTGAGGTCAAGGTCAAACGCAAGAACGGCGAGTTGTTTGACGCCCGCATGTACGTCTCGCCGCTGATAGATCCGCGCGGCCAGCAAACCGGCTGGATGACGTCCATGACCGACATCACCGAGCCACGGCGTATCCGGGAAGAACTGACAGCCTCTTACGAGCGCTTCACCACCGTTCTGGAAGGCCTGGACGCGGCCATTTCAGTCGCGCCCCTGGGCAGCGAGGAGCTGCTGTTTGCAAACAAGCTGTACCGCGCCTGGTTCGGCGGCGAGGTGTCCGGGCACATGAACCTGATCGCCCAGGCCGGCGTGCCGGCAGCCGCGCCCACGGACGACGCGCTTGATGCGGTGGACGGCCTGGCCGGTTTTCCCACCGACACGCTGACCACGGCACAGACCGAGAACGCCGAAATCTTCGTGCCCAACCTCGGCAAGTGGCTGGAGGTTCGTTCACGCTACCTGACCTGGGTGGACGGCCGGCTGGCGCAGATGGTGATTGCCACCGACATCACACCGCGCCGCCACGCAGAAGAACAGGCCGCCCAGCAAAATGAACGCGCCCAGACGGCGAGCCGGCTGATCACCATGGGCGAGATGGCATCCAGCGTCGCGCACGAGCTGAACCAGCCGCTGACTGCCATCAACAATTATTGCAACGGCATGGTCTCGCGCATCAAGAGCCAGCAGATCAGCAACGAAGACCTGCTGGTCGCACTGGAAAAAACCGCCAAACAGGCGCACCGTGCCGGCCAGATCATCCAGCGCATACGCTCATTCGTTAAACGCAGCGAGCCCAACCGCACCGCGGCCGATGTGGCCACCCTGGTCAGCAACGCGATGGAACTGGCCGACATCGAACTGCGCCGCCACAACGTGCGGCTCAGCCACTACATTGCGGCGCGCCTGCCGCAGGTGATGGTGGACCCCATCCTGATCGAGCAGGTGCTGATCAACCTGATGAAGAACGGTGCCGAGTCGATCGAGCAGGCGCACATGCCCACAGCGCGCCGCAGCGTCGAGTTGCGGGTGGTGCCGAAAACCATTGAAGACCAGAGCGTGGTGGAGTTTTCTGTACTCGATTCGGGCAAGGGCCTGTCGCCGGAAGTGATGGGGCGGCTCTACGAAGCCTTCTACTCCACCAAGGCCGAAGGCATGGGCATAGGCCTCAAACTGTGCCGCAGCATTGTCGAGTCCCACCAGGGCCGGATGGAGGCCGAGAACCTCTACAATGGCGACGAAGTGGTGGGTTGCCGGTTTACCTTCTGGATTCCTGTGACGCCCTTGCTATCATCGGCGTCGTCAGCTACCGATAACGTAGCAATCACCTGACCCGGGAACGGGGGGTGCCGAGCAAAAGTTCTTCAAAAGAGTTCTCAAGAAGTTCACGAAAGAAAGTTTGGCATGAGCTTGATTCCCAAAAAAGGCACCGTCTACGTCGTCGATGATGACGAGGGCGTACGTGACTCCCTGCAGTGGCTGCTCGAAGGCAAGGACTACCGCGTCCGCTGCTACGACTCGGCCGAAACTTTCCTCTCCCGCTACGACGCGCGTGAAGTGGCCTGCCTGATCGTTGACATCCGCATGGGCGGCATGACCGGGCTGGAGCTGCAGGACCGCCTGGTCGAGCGCAAGTCGCCGCTGCCCATCGTCTTCATCACCGGCCACGGCGACGTGCCCATGGCCGTGAACACCATGAAAAAAGGCGCCATGGACTTTATCCAGAAGCCCTTCCAGGAAGACGCCCTCGTCAACCTGGTCGAGCGCATGCTGGAACAGGCCAAGGACGCCTTCGCAGGCCACCAGCAATCCGCCAGCCGCGACGCCCTGCTGGCCAAGCTGACCTCCCGCGAAACCCAGGTGCTGGAACGCATCGTGGCCGGCCGGCTGAACAAGCAGATCGCCGACGACCTGGGCATCAGCATCAAGACGGTGGAGGCGCACCGCGCCAACATCATGGAAAAGCTCAACGCCAACACCGTGGCCGACCTGCTCAAGATAGCCCTTGGGTCCAGCGCACCCAAAGCCTGAGGCCGGCAAACCAGCTGCTATATCTTTTATAGCTGCACGCGCCCGTAGTTTCCGGACTAGCGGGCGTTTTTAATTGAGGAAACGAGAAATGACAGCACAACTCATTGACGGCAACGCCCTTTCAAAAAAACTGCGCATGGAAGTTGCCCAACGCGCGGCCGTCCTGCGCGAGCGCGGCATCACCCCCGGTCTGGCCGTGGTGCTGGTCGGCGAAAACCCGGCCAGCCAGGTGTATGTGCGCAACAAGGTCAAGGCCTGCCAGGACAACGGCCTGCATTCGGTGCTGGAGCACTACCCGGCCACGCTCGGTGAAGCCGAGCTGCTGGCGCGTGTCGACGCGCTGAACAGGGACCCGGCCATCCACGGCATCCTGGTGCAGCTCCCCCTACCGGCACACATCGATGCACAAAAAGTGATTGAAGCCATCTCGCCCGAAAAAGACGTGGACGGTTTTCACGTCGGCAGCGCGGGCGCGCTGATGGTCGGCCAGCCGGGCTTCTGGCCCTGCACGCCCTACGGTTGCATGAAGATGCTGGAAAGCATTGGCTACGAGCTCAAGGGCAAACATGCCGTGGTCATAGGCCGCAGCAATATCGTCGGCAAACCCATGGCGCTGATGCTGCTGCAGAAAAATGCCACCGTCACCATCTGCCACAGCGCCACTAGGGACCTCAAGGCCATGACCCTGCAGGCCGACGTGGTGGTGGCCGCCGTCGGCAAGCGCAATGTGCTGACGGCCGACATGGTCAAACCCGGCGCGGTGGTGATCGATGTCGGCATGAACCGCAACGACGAGGGCAAGCTTTGCGGCGACGTTGACTTTGACGGTGTGAAGGAAGTTGCGGGCTACATCACGCCGGTACCCGGCGGCGTCGGCCCCATGACCATCACCATGCTGCTGGTCAATACGCTGGAAGCCGCTGAACGCGGCTGAAGAAAACTAATCCCGAGTGATGTCCGGCGAGGCTGCTGCTGCAGCTGGCCGGCTCAGGAACCAGAGGCTGGCTCCGGCGGAGAGCCATTGCCCCACATACATCGCCGTGCCCAGCGCATGCCAGAGCTTGAGGTTACCGCCCTCGGCCCGGGCATTGACGATGCGCGGCGACACGCCAAACTCCACCAGCAAGGCCAGCAAGAACCCAGATACTATGAATTTCATAGCTAGCTGCGCGGACGGAACGGGGGCCTCAGCATCTTTTTTATTAAAAACCAGCAACATCAGCATGGCGCAGGCGATGCTGAGCCAGGTTTGTGCGGTAAACAGCTTGGCAGCCACGGCGCCTGCGGCCGCAGGGCTGCCCAGGTTTGCAAACAGCATGGGCACGACCACAAAACCCAGAGCGGTGAGACTGCCCCACCAGAGGGCTGCGACCATGATGCCGAAGCTGTAGCGCATTTAGATTTAGATCTGGATTTAGATGTACATCACCGCGATAATTTCGTAGCGCTTGATGCCACCAGGCGCCTGCACTTCAGCCGTATCGCCCTCGTCCTTGCCGATCAGGGCGCGCGCAATCGGTGAACTGATATTGACCCTGCCGAACTTGATATCGGCTTCGTCTTCGCCGACGATCTGGTAGGTCACCTTGTCGCCAGTATCTTCGTCTTCCAGCTCGATGGTCGAGCCAAACACAACCTTGCCGCCGGCATCGAGTTCGGACGGATCGATGATCTGGGCGGCGGACAGCTTGCCTTCAATTTCCTGGATGCGGCCCTCAACAAAGCCCTGCTTGTCCTTGGCGGCATCGTATTCGGCGTTTTCGCTCAGGTCGCCCTGGGCACGCGCCTCGGAAATCAGGTTGATGACATGCGGGCGCTCGACCGTCTTGAGCTGGTGCAGCTCGGCCTTGAGTTTTTCGGCGCCAAGTTTGGTAATCGGAAGGGTTGCCATGTTTTTGCTCCTGCAAAAGCGAAACCGCCACCAGTCACCTGGCGGCGGCGTGTTTAATCTGTTTTAAGTTTAATGCAAATAGGGGGCTGTCGACCCGGTACTTAACCTAATTGGGCATGCAGTTCCTGGACCGAATAAACAGTCAGGTTGTCCAGGTATTTCATGCCTTCCACCGCAGCTTCTGCACCCGCAATCGTCGTGAAGGTCGTGACGCGGGCCAGCAAGGCCGAAGTGCGGATCTGCCGCGAATCGGCAATCGCATTGCGGCGCTCTTCCACGGTGTTGATGACCAGCACAATCTCGTTGTTCTTGATCATGTCCACCACGTGCGGCCGGCCTTCGGTGACCTTGTTGACCACGCCGCAAGGAATGCCGGCAGCCGTGATGGCCGCCGCCGTACCCTTGGTCGCGACCAGTTCAAACTTCAATGCCACCAGCGCACGCGCCACTTCGACGGCACGCGGCTTGTCGTTGTTCTTCACCGTGAGGAATACACGCCCTGCCGTCGGCAGCTTGGTGCCGGCGCCGAGTTGCGATTTGACGAAGGCTTCGCCAAAGGTCTTGCCAACGCCCATCACCTCGCCGGTGGACTTCATCTCGGGGCCGAGAATGGTGTCCACGCCGGGGAATTTGACGAAGGGGAAAACCGCTTCCTTCACGCTGAAATACGGCGGCGTGACTTCCCTGGTGATGCCCTGCGAAGCCAGCGACTGGCCGACCATGCAGCGCGCAGCCACCTTGGCCAGCTGTATGCCGGTGGCCTTGCTGACAAAAGGCACGGTACGGGAAGCACGCGGGTTCACTTCCAGCACGTAGATCACGTCCTTGCCATCCACATGCTGGATCGCAAACTGCACGTTCATCAAACCAACCACGTTCAGGGCCTGGGCCATGGCGGCGGTCTGGCGTTTGATCTCGGCGACAGTCTCGGCACTCAGCGAATACGGCGGCAGGGAGCAAGCCGAGTCGCCGCTGTGCACGCCAGCCTGCTCGATATGCTCCATCACGCCACCGATAAAGGTTTTGCCTTCGGAGTCGCGGATGCAATCCACATCGCACTCGATCGCATCATTGAGGAAGCGGTCCAGCAACACCGGCGAGTCATGGCTGACCTTGACGGCTTCGCGCATGTAGCGCTCCAGGTCGCGCTGCTCGTGCACGATTTCCATGGCACGGCCGCCCAGCACATAGCTGGGGCGCACCACCAGTGGGTAGCCCAGGGCGGCAGCTTTTTCCAGCGCTTCCGGCTCGGTACGGGCCGTGGCATTGGGCGGCTGGCGCAGCTTGAGTTCATGCAGCAGTTTCTGGAAACGCTCGCGGTCTTCGGCTGCATCAATCATGTCGGGCGAGGTACCTATGATGGGCACGCCGTTGGCCTCCAGGTCCAACGCGAGTTTCAAAGGCGTCTGGCCACCGTACTGGACAATCACGCCGAACGGCTTTTCCTTGTCGACGATTTCCAGCACGTCTTCCAGCGTCAATGGCTCGAAGTACAGGCGATCGCTGGTGTCGTAGTCGGTGGACACGGTCTCGGGGTTGCAGTTGACCATGATGGTTTCGTAACCGTCTTCGCGCATGGCCAGGGCCGCATGCACGCAGCAGTAGTCAAACTCGATACCCTGGCCTATGCGGTTGGGTCCGCCGCCCAGCACCATGATCTTCTTCTTGTCCGTGGGCGCGGCTTCACATTCGCTGCCCTCGGCCTCGTAGGTCGAGTACATGTAGGCGGTGTTGGTCGCAAACTCGGCAGCACAGGTGTCCACGCGCTTGTAGACCGGCCGCACACCCAGCGCACGGCGCTTGTCGCGAATCGCGGTGTCTGTGGTTTTGAACTGTTTGGCCAGGCGGCGATCAGAGAAACCCTTTTGCTTCAAGGTACGCAGGGTGGCCGCATCGATCTTGTCCAGCGAAGTGGTTTCAAGTTCCAGCTCGATCTTGACGATCTGCTCGATCTGCACCAGGAACCAGGGGTCTATCCTGGTCAGCGCAAACACTTCGTCCACGCTCATGCCCAGGGCAAACGCATCGCCCACGTACCAGATGCGATCGGGGCCGGGCGCGCCCAGTTCCTTTTCAAGCACCTCACGGTCCTGGGTTTTTTCGTTCATGCCGTCCACGCCGACTTCCAGGCCGCGCAAGGCCTTCTGGAAGGACTCCTGGAAGGTACGGCCCATGGCCATAACCTCACCAACGGATTTCATCTGTGTGGTCAGGCGGCTGTCGGCCTGTGGGAACTTCTCAAACGCAAAACGCGGAATCTTGGTGACGACGTAATCAATCGTCGGCTCAAAGCTCGCCGGCGTGGCACCGCCGGTGATTTCGTTACGCAACTCGTCCAGCGTGTAGCCGACCGCCAGCTTGGCCGCGACCTTGGCAATAGGGAAACCCGTGGCCTTTGAGGCCAATGCGGATGAACGCGAGACACGCGGGTTCATCTCGATCACGACCATGCGGCCGTCCACCGGATTGATGGAGAACTGCACGTTGGAGCCGCCGGTATCGACGCCGATTTCACGCAACACGGCCAGCGACGCATTGCGCAGGATCTGGTATTCCTTGTCAGTCAGCGTCTGTGCTGGTGCCACCGTGATGGAGTCGCCGGTGTGCACGCCCATGGGGTCCAGGTTTTCAATCGAACAGACGATGATGCAGTTGTCGGCGGTGTCGCGCACGACTTCCATCTCGTACTCTTTCCAGCCGAGCAGAGACTCTTCAATCAGCAGTTCGTTGGTCGGCGAGGCTTCCAGGCCGCGCTTGCAAATCACTTCAAACTCTTCCGAGTTGTAGGCAATGCCGCCGCCGGTGCCGCCCAGCGTGAAGCTGGGGCGGATCACGGTCGGGAAGCCCAGCGTCTTTTGCACGGCCCAGGCTTCATCCATGCTGTGCGCAATGCCGGAGCGCGCAGAACCGAGACCGATCTTGGTCATCGCGTCCTTGAACTTCAGGCGGTCTTCCGCCTTGTCGATGGCTTCGGGTTTTGCACCAATCAGCTCGACCTTGTACTTTTCCAACACACCGTTGTGCCAGAGGTCCAGCGCGCAGTTGAGCGCAGTCTGCCCGCCCATGGTCGGCAGGATGGCGTCGGGGCGCTCCCTGGCGATGATTTTCTCAACCGTCTGCCAGGTGATGGGCTCGATGTAGGTGACGTCGGCCGTGGCCGGGTCGGTCATGATGGTCGCCGGATTGCTGTTGATCAGGATGACCTTGTAGCCCTCCTCGCGTAGCGCCTTGCAGGCCTGCACGCCGGAGTAATCGAACTCGCAGGCCTGGCCGATGATGATGGGGCCGGCGCCGATGATAAGAACGGATTTGATGTCGGTACGCTTAGGCATTTTTGTGTTGCTCCATCAGTGCCGTGAAGCGATCAAACAAGTAGGAAATATCGTGTGGGCCAGGTGAAGCTTCCGGGTGGCCCTGGAAGCAGAAAGCCGGCTTGTCGGTACGGGCTAGGCCCTGCAAGGTGCCGTCAAACAGGCTGACGTGCGTGGCGCGCAGATTGGCTGGCAGGTTTTTGTTGTCCACCGCAAAACCGTGGTTCTGGCTGGTGATGCTGACACGGCCGTTGTCCAGGTCTTTCACCGGATGGTTGGCACCGTGGTGGCTGGACTGCATCTTGAACGTGGTCGCACCGCTGGCCAGGGCCATGATCTGGTGGCCCAGGCAAATACCGAAAACCGGGATGCCGGTTTCAATCAATTCGCGCGTGGCGGTTATGGCGTAATCGCAGGGCTCAGGATCACCAGGGCCGTTGGACAGGAAAATGCCGTCGGGTTTGAGCTTGAGCACATCGGCAGCAGGCGTTTGCGCCGGCACGACCGTGATACGTGCGCCGCGTTCGGCCAGCATGCGCAGTATGTTTTTCTTGACGCCGAAATCATACGCAACCACATGGAATTTCGGCGTGATCTGCACGCCGTAACCCGCACCCAACTTCCACTCGGTCTGGGTCCACTCGTAGGTCTGCTTGACCGAAACGACCTTGGCCAGGTCCAGCCCGGCCATATTGGGCGCGCCCTTGGCCGCAGCGATGGCCTTGTCAATCGCCGCCTGGCTGACAGCCTCACCCTGGGCCAGTGCCAGGATGCAGCCGTTTTGTGCACCCTTGGTACGCAAAAGGCGGGTCAACTGGCGGGTATCGATGCCGGCGATGGCAACCGTGTTCTCCTTGACCAGGTATTCCGTCAGGGTCATGGACATGCGGAAGTTGGACGCCAGCAAAGGCAGGTCCTTGATGATCAGGCCGGCCGCGTGGATTTTTTCCGCCTCGACGTCTTCGGCGTTGACACCATAGTTGCCGATATGCGGGTACGTGAGGGTGACGATCTGCTGGCAATAACTGGGATCAGTCAGGATTTCCTGGTAGCCGGTCATGGCGGTGTTGAACACCACCTCGCCGACCGTGGAGCCTGCTGCTCCAATGGAATTGCCAATATAGACCGTGCCGTCTGCGAGCGCCAGGATGGCGTGAGGGGTATTACCCTTTAGAGACAAAAGCACTGGGTTCTCCGGGTTGGTTACGGGTACGCCCAAGCGTGCTCAAGAGCGGACTCTTGGTTGCTGCTTTTGTAAGGGAGTTGGCTTGAATGCGCTAGGCGTACAGGGGTTTGCGGGAAAGCCACTGATTATAGCTGAGTAGAGTGCTGTTTGCCCCCACGGTCGCTCACTGCGTGTAGCTCCCGGCCCCCCGCCTGCGGCCCGGCAAAGCCGGTTCCGCGACTCATGCCGGCATGAAGAGTTCAATTGGCGCAACCAGCGGGGGCCGCGGGACTGGCTTTGCCAGACCGCAGGCGCCGCCCCCTTGAGGGGGAACAGGCTACACGCAGTGAGCCTGGACGGGGGTGTTTCTATATCCGCAGAGAGCTTGCGTACAGGCAAATAGCGGCAGCGGCAGCCACGTTCAGCGACTCCTCGCCGCCGGGCTGGTCTATGCGCACCTTCAGCGCCGCCCTGGCCATCAACCCGACACCGACGCCCTGCCCTTCATGGCCCATGGCCCAGGCACAGGGCATGGGCAGTTTTTGTTGATGCAGAAAATCACCATGGTGCGAACTTGTAACAACAATGGGTACGGTCAGCGCGGCCAGCGCATCAGCCTCAACGCCCTCCACCAGCCGTAGTGCAAAATGGGCGCCCATGCCGGCCCGCAATACTTTGGGAGACCAGAGTGCGGCCGTCCCCTTGAGGGCGATAACCTGGTCAAAACCAAAGGCCGCCGCACTGCGCAGGATGGAGCCGACATTGCCGGCATCCTGCACACGGTCCAGGATCACCGAAGCGGCATCACCCTGAAGGCCGGCCGCAACAGGCAGGTCCATCACAAAGCCCATGCGCGCGGGTGATTCCAGGCCGCTGATTTCCGGCAGCAGCGCGTCGGGAATCACTATGTTTTTGATAGCCGCCTGCGCCCATTCCGTGGGGGCAAGGGGCCAAAAAGACTCTGAAAACACGGCCACGGCCGGTTTCAGGCCGCGCAAAAGCGCGGCCCGGCACAGGTGGTCGCCCTCCAGCCAGACCCGTCCCTGTTTGCGGTAAGCAGTGCTGTCCTGCGATAGTTTGCGCAAATCCTTGATGAGCGGGTTATCGCGCGAGCTTACATGGGTGACGGGCACCGAAAAACCGTCCGTCATCGCAACACCTCGGCCACGGGCGCAAACGACCTGCGGTGCTGGGGACAGGCACCATGCTCGCGCAGCGCCGCCAGGTGCATTGCCGTGCCATAACCCTTGTGCCCGGCAAAACCATACTGCGGGTATTCAAGATGAAACTCGGCGCACCAGCGGTCCCGGTAGACCTTGGCCAGGATGGAGGCGGCGGAAATGGCCGGCACCAGGGCGTCGCCCTTGACAATCGCCTCGGCAAGAATGTCCAGCGTTGGCAAGCGGTTGCCGTCTACCAGCACCTTGTTGGGCTTGAGCCGCAAGCCCTCCACGGCGCGCCTCATGGCCAGCATGGTGGCCTGCAGGATGTTCAGGGAGTCGATCTCTTCAACGGTTGCCAGCGCAATCGAGCAGCACAGTGCCTTCGCGCGGATCTCGTCGTAGAGCTTTTCGCGCCGCAGGGCCGTGAGTTTTTTGGAGTCTGCGAGTCCCTTGATGGGGTTGAGGTCGTCAAGAATGACAGCTGCGGCCACCACTGGGCCGGCCAGCGGCCCGCGCCCGGCCTCGTCAACGCCGGCCATCAGCCCGGGCGTATCCCAGGACAGCGCGGTCTGTTCAGCCTTCAAGAATTTTCTGGATCGCATCGGTCGCCAATTGGGCAGTGTCACGCTGCAATTGCGCATGCAGCAGGGTAAATCGTTGTTCAACAGCGGCTATTTTGTCAGGTGCCGCGGACTTGGCGTCCACCCACTGCAACACGCCGGCTGCCAGTGCCGCGGGCGTGGCCGCATCCTGCAGCAGCTCTGGCACCACAAAGTCTTCGCAAAGAATGTTCGGCAAACCAACCCAGGGCTGCAGCTTTTTACGCCGCATGATCTGCCAGGAGAGCCAGTTCATGTTGTAGGCAATCACCATGGGACGCTTGAACAGCGCCGCTTCCAGCGTGGCGGTACCGCTGGCAATCAGCGTGACGTCGCAGGCGGCCAGCACGGTGTGCGACTGGCCCTCAACAATCTGCAGGTCAGCCTGCACACCCGCTTCGCCGGCCAGGCGCTCAATCATGTGCTTCAGCAAGGGAACTGCAGGCACTATGAATTTAATAGCTGGTTGCACACGTTTTACAAGGGCTGCAGCCTCAAAAAAGCGCTTTGCAAGGTATTGGACCTCGGATTTCCGGCTGCCCGGCAGGATGGCGACCACGGTGTCGGCATCCCGCAGGCCCAGTTTGCGCCTGGCGGCGGCCCGGTCCGGCTGCATGGGGATCACATTCGCCAACGGGTGTCCCACATAAGTTGCGGCAATGCCATGGGAAGCAAGCAAGGCCGGCTCAAACGGGAAAATGCACAACACGTGGTCCACGCTGCGCCGGATTTTTTCCACACGGTCAGCCCGCCAGGCCCAGACGGAAGGACTGACGAAATGAACGGTCCTGATGCCTTGTGCCTTGAGCGCGGCTTCAAGATCCAGGTTGAAATCGGGTGCATCCACGCCGATAAAAATATCGGGGCGCTGCTCCAGCAGGCGGACCTTCAGCTGATCGCGTATGCCGACAATTTCCCGGTAGTGGCGCAGTACCTCTACATAACCACGCACCGCCAGTTTGTCGCTGGGCCACCAGGCGTCAAAGCCACGTTTGGCCATATGCGGCCCGCCAATACCGGCCGAGGCAAGTGCCGGCCAGCGCGCCTTGAAGCCATCGAGCAGCAAACCCGCAAGCAAGTCACCGGACGTTTCTCCGGCCACCATGGCAATACGGGGAGTGGGCTGGCCGGCCTCTGTACGGACAGGCACAGGGGTGGGCGCAACCGACATGGGCGCCTAGCGGACAATGCCGCGCTGCGGCGATGTTTGCTCCAGGAAAGAGAGCATCATCCGCACGTCAGGCTCTGCTTCCGGGTGTTTTTCAGTGAGGCTTGCGATCTGCCCCCTGGCCTGCTCAAGCGTCAGGTCTTCGCGGTACAAGGCCTTGTGCATGGCTTTCACGGCGGAAATCCGCTCGGGAGAAAAACCACGACGGCGCAAACCCTCAAAATTCATGGAGCGCGCCTGGGCAGGCTGACCCTGGCACATCACAAAGGGCGGCAAATCGGCAAACAGCAAGGAGCACATGGCGGTGAAACTATGGGCGCCTATCCTGACGAACTGGTGCGCCACCGTAAAGCCACCAAGGATGACCCAGTCATCCACATGCACATGTCCGCCCAGCTGCGTGTTGTTGGCAAACACAGTGTTGTTGCCGACCATGCAGTCATGCGCAAGGTGCACATAGGCCATGATCCAGTTGTCATTTCCGACACGCGTCACGCCGTTGTCGCCCGGGGAGCCAATGTTAAAAGTGCAAAACTCGCGAATGGTATTGCGGTCGCCAATGACCAGCTCACACGGCTCGCCTGCGTATTTTTTATCCTGGGGAATCGCACCCAATGAATTGAACTGGAAGATGCGGTTGTCGCGGCCTATCGTGGTGTGGCCCTCGATCACGCAGTGCGCGCCTATCGTGGTACCCGCCCCCACCTTCACGTTCGGGCCGATGATGCTGTACGGCCCGACGCTGACCGAGCTGTCCAGCTCGGCTTTGGCATCTACAAGCGCTGTCGGGTGAACACCCGTCGCGGAAACTGTCTGCGTCATGTTCTGTGCGCCAGCTTCAGGCAATGGTCCGCATGGTACACATCAGCTCCGCCTCGCAGGCAACGTTGTCGCCGACGCGGGTGATGCCCTTGAACTTGAAAATACCAGCCTTCATGCGGTCCAGCGTCACGTCCATGATGAGCTGGTCGCCGGGTTCCACGGGCCGCTTGAAACGGGCGCCGTCAATGCCTGCAAAGTAATAAACGGTTTTGTCGTCAGGCGTCACACCCAGCGTGTCAAATGCCAGCAAGGCAGCCACCTGCGCCATGGCTTCCAGCATCAGCACGCCCGGCATCACCGGGCGGTGCGGGAAATGCCCGACAAAAAACGGCTCGTTGATCGTGACGTTTTTCAGCGCCTTGATGCTCTTGCCTTTTTCAATTTCAAGCACCCGGTCTACCAGCAAAAAAGGGTAGCGATGCGGCAATTGCTTGAGAATCTGGTGAATGTCCATCATGATTTTTCTTCGGAATATTGTGAGAGGCTATCGGAGCTGTCGGGGCGGTCAGGCAGCGCTGCCCTTGAGGCTTTTTTCAAGTTGCTTGATCTTTTCACGCAAGGCGTGAAGCTGCTTGAGTGTTGCAGCGTTTTTTTCCCAGCCTGCATTGTCGTCTATGGGAAAGAAGCCGGTGTAGTTTCCTGGCTTCAGGATGGAGCGCGTCACCACGGATGCAGCGGAAATATGCACATGGTCGGCAAGCGCCAAATGCCCCAGCACAACCGCGCCACCGCCTATCGTGCAGTGGGCGCCAATGCGGGCACTGCCCGCAACCCCGACACAGCCGGCCAGAGCGGTGTGGGCTCCGATATGCACGTTGTGGCCGATCTGGATCAGGTTATCCAGCTTGACGCCATCTTCAATCACCGTGTCCTGCAGGGCGCCACGGTCAATACATGTATTGGCCCCGATCTCGACATCGTTGCCAATACGGACGCCACCGAGTTGCTCGATCTTTTCCCAGCGCCCATCATGCGGCGCAAAGCCAAAGCCGTCAGCACCAATCACTGCGCCTGGGTGCACGATACAGCGCTCACCCACGCTGCAGCCTTCTGCCAGCGTCACCCGCGCGGACAATCGGCTGCCCTTTCCTACGGCGGCATTCCGGCCAATGACACAATGCTCGGCGATACGCACACCGGCAGCAACTACCGCACCCGGCCCTATGCAGGCAAATGCACCAATCGATGCATCCGGAGCAACCGCTGCAAGCGGGTCAATAAAGGCACTGGGGTGAACCGCAACGGCAGGCTCGGCGCTGTGGTGGCGTTTCCAGAGCTGCGTGATGCGCGCAAAGTAGCGGTAAGGGTCATCAACGATGATACAGGCGCCGCGTTGAATGGCTGGAGCCTCAACGGACGGTGACACCACAACACAGGCGGCAGCTGATTGCGCCAGTTTCCCGGCGTATTTGGGATGACTCAGGAAAGTCAGGTCATGAGCTGTTGCCTGTTCCAGCGTGGACAGGCGCTCAATCAACAGCTCCGGATCGCCTGCCAGCCGGGCATCAAACTCGCTGGACAGTGACTCAACGATGGCAGCGAGCTTTAGCGTCACGCTGCACCTGCCCGGGCTGGCCCGTAAATGCTTCGCCCGTTATTTGCCGTTCGAGGCATTCAGAGATTTGAGCACTTTGTCGGTAATGTCGTGCTTGGGATTCACGTATACCGCTTCCTGAACAATCAGGTCGTATTTTTCGGATTCCGCAAGCGCTTTAACCACTTTGTTGGCGCGCTCGATGACCTGCTGCAACTCTTCATTCTTGCGGGCATTCAGGTCTTCCTGGAATTCACGGCGCTTGCGCTGGAAATCACGGTCCTGGTCCACCAACTGCTTTTGGCGCACGTTGCGCTGGCTTTCAGACAGGGTGGGTGCTTCCCGCTCAAACTTGTCCGACAGCGTCTTGAGCTGCGTTGCGGTATCGTTCAGGTCTTTTTCGCGCTTGCCGAATTCCGCTTCCAGCTTGGTCTGCGCTGCCTTGGCCGAATTGGCCTCGCGGAAAATCCGGTCCAGGTTGACAATTCCGACCTTGAACTCCTGGGCACTGGCGGCAAACCCGGCCAGTGCAATCACGGAGCCCAGGAATAATTTGCGTGAAAGGTTCTTCATTAGAAAGATGTACCGATTTGGAATTGGAAGCGCTCTATTCTATCGCCTACTTTTTTACGTATGGGGTTGGCGATACCAATGCGCAAAGGCCCCACAGGGGAAATCCAGCTGACACCGAGACCGACCGAAGCCCGCAGGTCACTCAACTTGTAGGGATCATTTTCGCCGAACACATTGCCGGCATCAAAAAATGCGAACATGCGCAAAGTCCTGTCATTTCCGGTTCCGGGGAACGGCGCAATCAACTCGGCATTGAGTGTGATCTTTTTAGGCCCGCCCAAGGCAAGGTCGGCAGCGTCACGCGGGCCCAGCGAGCCCTGCTGGAATCCGCGAACAGAACCGAGACCACCCGAGGAAAAGTTCTTGAATACCGGGAAAGGCCGTTGGTCCAGGCCGCGTCCCCAGCCAATTTCACCATTCAACGCCACCGTGTACTGCTTGTTCAGCGGAATATATTGCTGGATCTGGTAATTCCCACGCACATACCGGGCATCACCCGCAGGGCTCCAGTCACCAAAAACGCGCTGATAGCGGCCTTTTGTAGGCACCAGGGCACTGTCGCGGTTGTCACGCGTCCAACCCACTGTCAGGGGAATGGCATCGCTGGTGTAACCAAACTGATTGGCATAAGCCTGGTAGGTACTGGGCAATGGATTGATGCCGGGCTCGATGGTTAGCCTTTCGTAGCCACCACCGAAATAAACCGTATCGGTTTCAGTGAAAGGAATGCCGAAACGAAGGCTTGCACCAGTTGTTTTCAATGCATAGTCCAGACTCTGCGTAGTCGTCAGGGACTCTTGCCCTGTATACGGCCGGCTGGTACGCATGTACACGTCCAGGGCGCGCGAAATACCGTCCGCAGTGAAATAAGGGTCAACCGTGCTTAGAACGAGCTGGCGATTCAGCTTGCTCGTATTGACCTCAACCCCCAGGTAATTACCCGAGCCAAAGACATTCTCCTGCTTGATACCAAAACTCAGGGAAAGCTTTTCAGCGCTGGAAAAACCCGCACCCAACTGTAAATTACCGGTAGGTTTCTCAACAACGTTGACCGTGAGGTCCACCTGGTCTGGCGTACCGGTCACATCCTGTGTGTCAACACCCACGTCGGTAAAGAAACCCAGGCGGTCAACCCGGTCCCTGGAAAGGCGGATCTTGTCGCCGTCATACCATGATGATTCAAACTGCCTGAAC
This sequence comes from Polaromonas aquatica, assembly GCF_042659145.1. Classification (NCBI taxonomy): domain Bacteria; kingdom Pseudomonadati; phylum Pseudomonadota; class Betaproteobacteria; order Burkholderiales; family Comamonadaceae; genus Polaromonas; species Polaromonas aquatica. The sequence goes on from NZ_JBHSRS010000081.1 coordinate 131,017, forward strand.
TCGCGCCGCACCACCTCATCCCGGGTCCTGTTATTGCCCGCGATGTTGATGCGCCGGACATAAGCGCGCCTGGAAGGCTCAGCTTGCAAAACAAAGGCAACCCGGTTGTTAACCCGGTCGATTTCCGGCACGGCCTCCACCCTTGCAAAGGCAAAACCGAAGGTGCCAAAGTAATCGGAAAAGGCCTTGGTGGTCGCTGCCACGGTATCGGCGTTGTAAGCTTCACCGGGCTTGATGGTGACAAGCGTTTTGAACTCTTCTTCCTTGCCGATGTAGTTGCCTTCCAGCTTGACGCCGGAGACCACAAAGCGCTCGCCTTCTGTCACATTGAGCGTGATGCTGACATCCTGCTTGTCGGGCGATATGGCGACCTGCGTGGAATCAACCTTGAACTCCAGGTAGCCACGCGACAAGTAGTAGGAGCGCAGGGTTTCAATGTCGGCATTGAGTTTTGCGCGTGAATAACGGTCGGACTTGGTGTACCAGCTCATCCAGCCGCCTGTATCCAGGTCAAACAGGTTGCGCAAGGTCGACTCACTGAACGCCTTGTTGCCGACGATACGTATTTCCTTGATCTTGGCAATATCGCCTTCAACCACGTTAAAAGTCAGGTTGACGCGGTTGCGCTCGATTGGCGTGACCGTCGTGATGACCTCCGCGCCGTACATGCTTTTGTTGATGTACTGGCGTTTTAGCTCCTGCTCGGCCTTGTCGGCCAGGGCCTTGTCAAAAGGTTGGCCATCCGCAAGCCCGATTTCACGAAGCGCCTTTTTAAGGACATCCTTGTCAAACTCCTTTGCCCCAACGAAGCTCACGTCCGCCACCGTCGGACGTTCTTCAACGATGACAACGAGGACATCGCCGCTGACTTCAAGGCGTACATCCTTGAACAGGCCCAGGCCAAACAATGCCCGAATGGCGGTTGAACCCTTGTCGTCGTTATAAGTTTCACCAACCCGAAAGGGCAATGACGCAAAGATGGTTCCGGGCTCCACGCGCTGCAGGCCTTCAACCCTGATGTCCCGTACCGTAAAAGGGTCCACGGCCCAGGCTGAATGCGCCATCAACAGGCCAGCGGCAATGGCAGACACGGTTCGAAGTTTGAATCGATTGAATTGTTTTTGCATGAACGTTAGGTGTTAGCCTGGGGTGTAGGTTTGGGGTCAGCCAAAGAGCCGGGTGACATCATTAAACAGGGCTACAGACATCATGCACAGTAGCACTGCAACACCACCGCGCTGCAATCTGCCCATCCAGGCGTCAGACACGCTTCGCCCAGTGATCGCTTCCCAAAGATAATACATCAGGTGCCCGCCATCCAGAACCGGCAGAGGCAGTAAATTAAGCACGCCAAGACTGACGCTGATCAAGGCGAGAAACAGCAAATAAGCGCTCCAGCCAAGGCTGGCGGACTTGCCCGCATAGTCGGCAATGGTCAGTGGGCCGCTGAGGTTTTTCAGCGAGGCCTGCCCGATCACCATCTTTCCCATCATTTTCAGAGTCAGCACCGACACATCCCAGGTTCGTACCACACCCTGCCACAGGCCCTCAAGGGGGCCATAACGCACCATTACAAATTCCGGTGGTACGCCCACATAAGCCCCGATGCGGCCAACAAAGGTTTTACCTTCCTGTCGAACCTCCGGGGTCACGGGCAAGGAAAGCAACTGGCCGGACCTCACGACTTGCCAGGTCTGCGCAAGGCCAATTGCAGGCGGTTTGGCACCTGACTGCACGGATGCGCGTATGGTTTCGCGCAATTGCTGGCCATCCACAATCGGGGTATCACCCACCCGCCGAACAAGATCGCCGGCGCGCAGGCCGGACTTTTCAGCAGCGCTGCCGGCCATGACATCGCCAATCACAGGCTTGGTCCATGGGCCAAGAATGCCGATTTTGCGAAACAATTGCGCATCAGCATCGCTGGCATTGAGCTGGCCCAGCTTCAGCAGCACTTCCGTTGTCGGCTGATCGGGTGCATCGGCCAATGGCTGCGCAGCACGGTCCTTGCTGACCACCAGCCGGACATCACGGCCATTCAGGGCGCCTTGCGTCAGGCGCCAGCGCAAATCCTCAAATGAGCGCACCTGCTCAAGCGACTCACCGTCAAACCCGGCTTGCTGCACAAGCTCTTCACCACGCAAGCCGGCGCGCTCGGCAATAGAGCCCGCCACGGGGCTGGCCAACACCGCTTTGGGCTCCTGCAGGCCGCTCCAGTTCACAATGCTGTAAAGCAGTATAGCCAGCAACAGGTTCGCAATGGGGCCCGCTGCAACCACAGCCGCCCTTGCCTTCAACGGTTGGGTGTTAAAGGCCAGGTGGCGCTCCCCGGCATCAACCGGGGCCTCGCGCTCGTCCAGCATCTTCACATAACCGCCCAAGGGCAGCATGCCGATGGAGAACTCGGTCGGCTTGCCTTTCAGGCGCCATGTATAGACAGGTTTTCCGAAGCCGATCGAAAACTTCAGCACCTTGATGCCGCACGCAACAGCTACCCGGTAATGCCCGTATTCATGCACTGCAATCAGCACGCCCAGAGCCACTACAAAGGCAAGCAATGTCAGCATGTCAAACCTCCAGGTGTCCGGCGATTTCGCGGGCGGTCGCCCGCGCCTCGGCATCCAGCGCCAGCAAATCGCCGATACCGCTTATTTCAGATGCGGGAAGCCCGTCCAAAGTTGCACGGTTTACAGCATGGATCTGGTCAAAGCGTATCCGCCTGTCCAGGAAAGCGGCAACCGCGATTTCATTGGCAGCATTCAATACCGCAGTGGTTCCTGTCGGGCCCGCCAGTACTTCCCATGCCAATTGCAGGCCAGGGAAACGCTCATGATCTGCCACCTCAAACGTCATGCTTGACATGGCCCTGAAATCCAGCGCCTGGGCACCCGAGGCAATCCTGCCAGGCCAGGCCAGGCCATAGGCAATCGGCACGCGCATATCGGGCGTGCCCAACTGGGCGACCACAGAGGTGTCGAAGTACTGAACCATCGAATGGATGATGCTTTGCGGGTGAATCACCACCTCGATTTGCGCGGGCTTGAGGCCAAACAGGTATTTGGCCTCGATGACCTCCAGCGCCTTGTTCATCATCGTGGCCGAATCCACGGAAATTTTTCGCCCCATCACCCAGTTCGGGTGTGCACAGGCCTGGTCCGGCGTGACGTCACGCAGCGTTGCCGGATCACGTGTTCGAAACGGGCCGCCAGAAGCTGTCAGGATAATCTTTTCAACACGCCCGGCCCAGGTTGCGGGATCTTCCGGCAGGGACTGGAAAATGGCCGAATGTTCGCTGTCTATGGGCAGCAGCTGCGCACCGCCCGCATGCACAGCCTGCATGAACACATCACCGCCAACCACCAGGGCTTCCTTGTTGGCCAGCAGCAAGCGTTTACCGGCCCGCGCTGCAGCCATGCATGGAGCCAGCCCGGCAGCGCCCACAATGGCGGCCATCACGGCATCCACATCCTCATGGGATGCTATGGTTTCGAGAGCATCCGGCGAGCGCAGGACCTCGGTCACAAGCCCATTTTTTTTTATTTTTTCCGCCAGAAGCCTAGCCTGCGCCTCATTGACCATCACCGCGTAGCGCGGCTTGAAACGCACGCATTGCGCCAGCATCAACTCGGTCTGTGTTGCGGCGCTAAGCGCAAACACCTCGAACCGGTCGGGATGCGCCGCAATCACGTCCAGGGTATTGACCCCGACTGATCCAGTAGAGCCCAGGACGGTAACGCGCTGTTTAACGGAAGTCATAAAACCTGGAGGTTCGCCAGCATCATCGCCAGCGGCAAGGTTGGCAACAAGGCGTCAACACGGTCCAGCACACCGCCATGGCCAGGCAACAAACCGCTGGAATCCTTGACACCCGCGCTGCGCTTGATTAAGGACTCAACAAGGTCGCCCACCACGCTCATGGCGGCCAGGAAAACCACAGCCACCAGCATGACCATTGCACCGTGCAGGGTCCACAAGCGGGCATACAGGCTGCCGCTGAAAATACCGGTATTACCCGAACGATCCAATAAGACCCACAGGACCGACAAGGCCACCACACCGGCCATGCCACCCCAAACGCCCTCCCAGCTTTTGCCCGGGCTGATGGACGGCGCAAGTTTGCTTTTGCTAAACCGCCCGCCCAGGGCGCGGCCCGCAAAATAGGCAAAGATGTCGGCCACCCAGACCAGCAGCAGCACAGAAAGCAGGAAATTAATGCCAATCACGCGTGCCTGCGCGACGGCCAGCCAGGCCAGCCACAAGGCGATCAAACCGCCAAACAGGCGCACCGCTCTTGGAATACGAGACCAGCCAGCCACGCCCTGGCGCAAGAGCCAGGCACCAACCAGCACCCATGAAGCGCCCGCCAGCGTCCATAGCACCGGTAACGGTTTCTCCAGAAGGCCGAAATACCAGGAAAACCCGCACAGAAAAACACTACCCAACCCAAGCAGTACCGAAGGCACCTGGCCGCATCCATTTAGGCGGCCCCACTCCCAGGCACCAGCGGCAATGAGCACCAGTGCAACCGCGCAAAAAGGAAGTGGTGTGCGGTAAAAAAGTGCAGGCAGCAGGATCGCCAGCAAAACGACTGCAGTGATCACACGCTGCTTGAGCATCAGGCGGCTTTCATGTTTTGGGCATCCGCTTCCTGCTGCGTATTGCCCTGGCTGTTCAGCTGTGCAGACGTCTTGCCAAAGCGCCTCTCCCGGCTGCGGAACACGGCAATCGCCTCGTCCAGCGCAGCGGCATCAAAATCCGGCCAGAGCTTGTCGGAAAAATGCAGCTCCGAATACGCTGCCTGCCACAGCAAAAAATTGCTGATGCGCAACTCACCACCGGTGCGGATCAACAGGTCGGGATCGGGTACATGCGCCAGCGCCATGGCACGATCCATCGACATTTCAGTAATGGCCTGTCCGCTGTCCACCAGTTTTTGTGCCGCCTGGGCAATGTCCCAGCGGCCGCCGTAATTGAAGCAGACGTTGAAAACAAGCCGCTGGTTGGCAGAGGTGCCGAGTTCCGCCTGCGCCAAACCCGCCTGGACTTTTTCAGACAGCCGCTGGCGGTCGCCAACAAAATGCAGGCGAACACCGTTGGCCTTCAGGCTGGGGACTTCCCGGGACAAGGACAGCGCCAGAAGCTCCATCAGCCCGGAAACCTCTTCAGATGGCCGATTCCAGTTTTCTGAAGAAAAGGCAAACACCGTCAATACGGCAATGCCGCGGTCTATGCAGGCCTGAACACAACGGCTCAGCGAATCAACGCCCTGCTTGTGGCCCGCCACACGCGGGAGAAAACGTTTGGTCGCCCAGCGGCCGTTGCCATCCATGACGATGGCCACATGGTGCGGAACGATGGGTTGGGTGGTGGCCATAGATGAACATCAACTCGCGTGGAGAAAAGGTTTTCCACCGGGCCGCCCCAAGGAAAACACGGCCCCCTCGGGGGGCAGAGAGCTACACGCAGTGAGCGAACGTGGGGGCAATTTAAACGGCCATGATGTCTTGTTCCTTGCCCGAGACCAGCCTGTCTACTTCGGCAATGAAACGATCGGTGAATTTCTGCACGTCATCCTGTGAACGGCGCTCATCATCTTCCGATGCCAGCTTGTCCTTGACCAGTTTTTTAACATGGTCGTTGGCGTCACGGCGCAGATTGCGGATCGCCACCTTGGCGTGCTCACCCTCACCGCGAACAACCTTGGTCAGTTCCTTGCGGCGCTCTTCGGTCATGGCTGGCATGGGCACACGAATCAGGTCCCCCTGCGATGCAGGGTTGAGCCCCAGGTCCGAGTCCCGGATAGCCTTTTCAATTTTGGCGCCCATGCCTTTTTCCCACGGTGCCACACTAATGGTGCGTGCATCGAGCAAGGAAACATTGGCGACCTGGCTGATGGGAACCATGGAACCGTAATAGTCGACCTGCACCGTGTCGAGCAGCCCCGGGTTGGCACGGCCGGTACGGATCTTGGTCAGGCTGTTCTTGAACGAATCCACAGACTGCTGCATCTTCTGCTCTGCGGTCTGCTTGATCTCAGCAATGCTCATGATTGAAACTCCGGATTTTTATGCAATGGAAAGTCTGATGAAGCCAGATTAGAGCAAGCTTAAACGTGAACCAGCGTTCCTTCGTCTTCGCCCTGAACCACGCGCTTGAGCGCGCCGTGCTTGAAAATGCTGAAAACCTTGAGCGGCAGCTTCTGGTCGCGGCACAACGCGAAAGCCGTGGCGTCCATCACTTCCAGGTTTTTGCCCATGGCTTCATCAAAAGTGATATTCGTGTAACGCGTGGCGTTCGGGTCTTTTTTCGGATCGGCCGAATAGACCCCATCAACCTTCGTCGCCTTCAGCACAATTTCAGCGCCGATCTCGGCGCCGCGCAATGCCGCAGCGGTATCGGTGGTGAAAAATGGATTGCCGGTGCCCGCAGCGAAGATGACAACCTTGCCTTCTTCGAGATACTGCAGGGCTTTGGGACGGACATAGGGCTCAACCACACGCTCGATTGCGATGGCCGACATGACGCGGGCAATCAGGCCCGCCTTGTCCATGGTGTCACCCAGTGCCAGCGCATTCATCACGGTGGCCAGCATGCCCATGTAATCAGCCGTTGCCCGGTCCATCCCGACCGAGCCGCCCGCCACACCGCGAAAGATGTTGCCGCCGCCGATGACCACCGCAACCTGCACACCCATGCGGGTGACTTCGGCGATCTCCTCCACCATGCGCACGATGGTCGCGCGGTTGATGCCAAAGGCATCGTCCCCCATCAGGGCCTCACCTGACAGTTTTAACAAGATTCGCTTGTAGGCTGGCATGTGGGCGCTTTCTGGGGTTTGGTTGGATTGAAGTTTAGCGGCCTTCCGGCTGGACTGGAATGCTTAGGCTGCCTTGGCAGCTGCGACCTGGGCGGCGACTTCAGCGGCGAAGTCGTCAACCTTCTTCTCAATGCCCTCGCCCACCACGTAAAGGGTGAACGATTTCACCGTTGTGCCCTTTTCCTTCAGCATCTGCTCAACCGTCTGCTTGTCATTTTTGACAAAAGTCTGGTTGTGCAGGCTGACTTCCTTGAGGTATTTCTGCACGCCGCCTTCGATGCGCTTGGCAACGATTTCGGCGGACTGCACCGGCTTGCCGGCGGCAGTGGCCACAGCCGCATCTTCGGCGGCCTTGGCCGCGGCGACGGAGCGCTCGCGGGCCACCAGCTCGGCAGGCACCTGGTCGCTGGACAGCGACACGGGCTTCATCGCAGCCACGTGCATGGCAACGTCCTTGGCAGCCGTTTCGTCACCGTCGAACTCAACCACGACACCAATGCGCGTACCGTGCAGGTAGGAAGCCAGCTTGCCGCTTGCAAAGCGCTGGAAGCGGCGCACGGACATGTTCTCGCCGATCTTGCCGATCAGGCCCTTGCGCACGTCTTCCACCGTCGGGCCGAAACCGTCCAGCGTGAGGGGCATGGCGCCGATGGCATCCACGTCGGCCGGGTTATTCTTGACGATACCCTTGGCCACGGCATCCGTGAAAGCCAGGAAGCTGTCGTTCTTGGTGACAAAGTCGGTTTCGCAGTTGATTTCGACCAGTGCACCAATGCCGTCTTCGCTATGGTAGGCGATCACGCCTTCAGCCGTGACACGCGATGCAGCCTTGCCGGCCTTGTTGCCCAGCTTGACGCGCAGGATTTCTTCGGCTTTTTCGAAGTTGCCTTCAGCCTCGGTCAGCGCTTTTTTGCACTCCATCATGGGAGCGTCGGTCTTGGCGCGCAGTTCGGCGACCATGCTTGCGGTAATAGCCATATTCAATTCTCCGTTTGTCGTTGCGGCCGGGGTGAGTGGCTTGTAGCGCCTGCCCGTGCCGTCAATTGTTCAATTATCTGGTTATCAACTTGTGAAAAAGGGGCTACGCGAGCCCCTTTTTCGCGTCTGGCGCAATTCACCAGTTATGCCTGAACTTATCAGGCAGCCGCGTTTTGCACTTCCACGAATTCATCAGAGCTCTCGGGCTGCACCATCTTGACGACGTCGTTCACGGCGTTGGCGCGGCCTTCGATGATGGCGTCTGCAATGCCGCGTGCGTACAAGGCAACAGCCTTGGACGAGTCATCGTTGCCAGGGATCACGTAATCGATGCCGATAGGGGAATGGTTGGAGTCAACCACACCGATCAGGGGGATGCCGAGTTTTTTGGCTTCCAGGATCGCGATCTTGTGGAAACCCACGTCGATCACAAAAATGGCGTCCGGCAAGGCGTTCATGTCCTGAATGCCGCCGATGTCTTTTTCAAGCTTTTCGATTTCGCGCTTGAAATTGAGCTGTTCTTTTTTGCTGATGGAGTCAAGGCCGGCTTCCTGCTGGGCCTTCATCTCTTTCAGGCGCTTGATCGAGGTCTTGACCGTCTTGAAGTTGGTCAGCATGCCGCCCAGCCAGCGCTGGTCAACATAGGGCACACCGGCGCGCTTGGCTTCGGTGGCGACGATTTCGCGGGCCTGACGCTTGGTGCCGACCATCAGGATGGTGCCGCGGTTGGCGGACAGCTGTTTCGCGAACTTCATCGCGTCCTGGTACATCGGCAGCGATTTTTCCAGGTTGATGATGTGGATGCGGTTGCGATGGCCGAAAATGTACGGGGCCATCTTCGGGTTCCAGAAACGGGTTTGGTGTCCGAAATGGACGCCAGCTTCCAGCATTTCGCGCATGGTGGTTGACATATGAATACTCCAAAAGGTTGTGTCTAAAATCAGCGCTGATCGCCCGGAAACCATTTTTTACAAAAGTTCACGGACAACACCTTGAGCGGCTGATTTGCGATTTGCCTTGCAAACAACAAAATCGTCATCTGCAAAGCCATTCGAGTATAACATCCTCCCGCCCAATGAGCCAGACTCGCCCCCCCGACAGCCCCCTTGCCGACATTCACAGCACCCGCGAGGCCCTGAAAAGCGGAGAAACCCGGGCCGATGAGGTTCTGGCCCGCGCCGCGGCCGTTTCCCGGAGTGCTGCATGCCGCCACGTTTACATGCCTGCCTCCCTGGATTCCATGGAACAGCTCAAGGCAGCCCCCGCAGGCCTGGCACGCCCCCTGGAAAGCATCCCCGTCTCCGTCAAGGACCTGTTTGACGTGGCAGGCCAGACCACGGCAGCCGGCTCGACCGTGCTGGCCCATGCCCCGGCAGCCACAGCTGACTGCCTTGCCGTCGCGCGGCTGCGTGCAGCAGGTGCCGTGCTTGCCGGGCGCACCAACATGGTGGAGTTCGCTTTTTCAGGCGTTGGCACCAACCCACACTACGGCACGCCGGTCAATCCGGCAGACACCGGCGTGGAGCGCATTCCCGGCGGCTCATCGTCGGGCGCGGCGGTATCGGTCGCCACGGGCGCCGCCATGGTGGGGCTGGGCTCGGACACCGGCGGATCCATCCGCATTCCCGCAGCACTGTGCGGCATCGTCGGCTTTAAGAGCACGGCGCGCCTCGTTCCCACGACCGGCGCCCTGCCCCTGTCCACCAGCCTCGACACGGTGTGCGCCCTGACCCACTCGGTGCGGGATGCAGTCACCGTGCATGAAGTCCTGGCTGCGCGCACCGTGCAGCTTGCGGGCAAGCCGCTGTCTTCGTGCCGCCTGGCCGTTGCCCGCACCCTGATGCAGGACGGCATGGACAGCACAGTCACCCAGGCTTTCGAACGCGCCCTGCAGGTGCTGCGGCAGGCCGGTGCGCAGATTGAATACATCGCGCTCGATGAAATCGGCGACCTGGCCGCCATCAATTCGACCGGCGGTTTGTCTGCCGCCGAAAGCTACGCCTGGCACCGCCAGCTGATTGCGGAACACGAAGCAGACTACGACCCCCGCGTGGCGCGGCGCATCCTGCGCGGCGCCAGCATGGGTGCCGCCGACTACATTGACCTGCTGGCAGCCCGGAGGCAATGGACAGACCGCATGCAAACCCGCCTGGATGGCGTTGACGCGGTGTTGTCACCCACCGTGCCCATCGTCGCCCCAAGCATTGCCAGTGTGCTGCACGATGACGACGAGTTTTTCAGGGTCAACGGGCTGCTGCTGCGCAACACATCTGTTGTTAATATGCTCGACGGATGTGCAATTTCACTGCCTTGCCACACGCCCGGCCAGCTACCAGTGGGCCTGATGCTCTGGCATGCAGCACTTCGCGACGATACTTTGCTCGACTTGGCGCTCCAGGTTGAATCGGCACTAACCCAATCACTATAAAAAAGATAGCTGGCTGCGCTAGCCCATATTGGGCCGGCGGCCTGTTTTATGCATGAAATGACTACCCTTACGTTCCGTACCCTAACCCGCGTTACCAGCCACAAAAGTACTGCTGCATGAGGGTTGCCGTCATCGGTGCCGGCATTATCGGCATCACCACCGCCTACGAGCTGGCCGCCGACGGCCACGAAGTCACCGTCTTTGAGCGCAGGGGCACCGCCGCCGAGGAAACCAGTTTTGCCAACGCCGGTGTGGTCGCGCCCGGCTACGTCACACCGTGGGCTGCGCCTGGCATGCCCGGCAAGGTGTTCAGCCACCTTTTCAGCCGCCATGCGCCCGTCAAGATAGGCCTGCCCCTGTCGGGCAGCGACCTGGCGTGGATGTGGAAGTGGTACCAGTCCTGCAAGCTCGATACCTACCTGGCCAACCGTGCAAGGCTGCAGCGCCTGGCGTTTTACAGCCGCGAACGGCTGCACCAGTTGACTGCCGAGCTACAACTGGAATACGACCGCAGCCCAGGTTACATGGTGCTGCTGCGCAGCGAAAAGGACAGCCGCCTCGTCCAGCCCGGCCTGCAGGTGCTGCGTGACGCGGGCACGGCCTTTCGCGAGCTCAATGCGGATGAAGTCAGGAAGATAGAACCCGCCATCAATTCCGACACCGAGTTTTTGGGCGGCATACACCTGCCCAATGATGAAGTCGCCAATTGCCGCCAGTTTGCCCTGCTGCTGAAGAACGAAGCCCAGCGCCTGGGTGTCAATTTTGAGTTCAACAAGGCCGTGGCCCAGCTGGAACATGCGCAACCAGCTAGCATTTTGATAGCAGGTGAAAGCTCGCCGCGCAGCTTCGACCGGGTAGTGATGTGCGCTGGCCTGGCTGCGGCCCAGTTGCTCAAACCGCTGGGCCTGAAAATCCCCATGGCCGCGGTGTACGGCTACTCCATCAGCGCCCCCATCCGCAACCATCTCAACGCGCCGCGCAGCGCGCTCATGGACGAGCGCTACAAGGTGGCCATCTCCCGCCTGGGCAACCGCGTGCGTGTGGCAGGCAGCGCCGAAATGGGCGGCTCACTGGCCACCAAACGCGCGTCGTCCCTCCAGACGCTCTACAAGGTGCTGCACGACTGGTTTCCCGGCGCCACGCAGCACTCCAACCTTGGCGCGCATGTGCAGGAGTGGAAAGGCGCCCGACCCATGCTGCCCGATGGGCCGCCCATCATAGGCAACAGCGGCATTCCCGGCCTGTGGCTCAACCTCGGCCATGGCTCCAGCGGCTGGGCGCTCAGTTGCGGCAGCGCACGCGCCCTGGCGGACCTGATGGCGGGCAAAACAGCTGCTATCGACATGGAAGGCCTGGGCATCAGCCGCCTTGGTTAAAACCTGCCCGCCAGCCGCCGTGTAGGCCAATGCCACAAGATACGGAACTTCCGCACGGAATGGCCCGGCTGTAAGCATGTTTGTCACGGACAGGCGCTACAGTGAACACGGCCCGGCATATGGCCCGGGTAACTATTTTGATTGGAGTCATCATGGGTGTGTTCAGTTTTATCAAGGAAGCCGGCGAGAAGCTTTTTGGCATAGGTGAGGCCAAGGCAGCCCAGGATGCGGTCGCGGCCGCGCCCACACCGGAAAACGTGGAGGCCTTGAGCAAGGCCGCCGGCGATGCGATCGTTGTCTATATCGAAAAAATGAACCTGTCTGTCGATGGTCTGGCTGTAGCCTTCGACGCCCCCAGCGGCGCGGTGACCGTGAGCGGCGTAGCTCCCGACCAGGCCACCAAGGAAAAAATCCTGCTGTGCTGCGGCAACGTGGCCAGCGTTTCAGCCGTCAACGACATGATGACCGTTGCCGACAGCGCGCCGGAATCCCAGTTGTACATCGTGGTCAGCGGCGACAACCTCTCCAAAATCAGCAAGCAGTTTTACGGCACGCCCAACAAGTACCCGCAGATTTTTGAGGCCAACAAGCCCATGCTGACCCACCCCGACAAGATTTACCCAGGCCAGGTTTTGCGCATTCCGCCTGACGCATAAGGTTTCGGCCTCTTCAGACCTTCAAACAGCCCGGCCAGCCGGGCTTTTTAACGCCCATAAGACGCCCTGCAAGGCCACAATCGGGGCATGCAGAAAATCTCCAGCGCCACCCTCGCCTCCAGCCAGCCGCTGTACAGCGTGGCCGCGACCCGACAGATAGAACAGCATGCCGCGGCCGGGCTGCCGCCACACACGCTGATGCAGCGCGCCGGCCTTCGCATTGCCCGGCTGAGCCTGGCGCTGGCACCACACGCCCAGCGCATCTGGATCACCTGCGGGCCGGGCAACAACGGTGGTGACGGTTTCGAGGCAGCCATGCATTTGCAGCAATGGGGCAAGACGGTTGTTGTGACCTGGACCGGCCTGTCGGCGGGCAAAACCACATTGCCGCCTGATGCCCTGGCCTCCCGCGAACGGGCGCTGGCGGCAGGCGTTGCCATGGCCGAACAGCCCCCGCAGGACTTCGATTTCTGCATAGACGCCCTGCTGGGAATCGGCGCCACGCTGAACACAGGCCGCGCCGGTAGCGCACGCATGACGCAGTGGCTGGAACTGATGCAGGTCAGCGGCATGCCAAGGCTGGCCGTCGATGTACCCACCGGGCTCAATGCCGACACGGGTCAATCAACGTTTTCAGGCGCTACAAAATCAATAGCTGGTGGCGCACGTTCCTCGGCGGCTGCGGGCACATTTACCTTAAGTTTGCTGACGCTGAAGCCTGGACTGTTCACGGCGCAGGGGCGCGATTGTGCCGGTGAAGTCTGGTTTGATGACCTGGGCATTGACTCATCTGCCCTCCCGACCGTAATGCCTGCGGCCTGGCTGACGGGCCATGACCGCATCACGTTGCCGCTGCGCGCCACAGCCGCTCACGCCAGCCACAAAGGCAGCTTTGGCGATGTCGCCGTCCTGGGCGGCGAATCCACGCCCGCCAGCCACATGGCCGGTGCGGCCCTGCTGGCGGCCCGCGCGGCCCTGCACGCGGGCGCTGGCCGGGTGTATGTGGCCCTGCTGGGTAAACCGGGTGCCAACAACAGCCTCACGGTCGATCCAACACAACCGGAGCTGATGTTCCGCAGCCCCGAGGCGCTGGATTTGAAGAGCCAGGTCGTGGTCTGCGGCTGCGGTGGTGGAGAGGCCGTCAAAACCGTTCTGGCCAAAGTGCTGTCTGTTGCACCCAGGCTGGTGCTCGACGCCGACGCACTCAATGCCATCGCCATCGACACGCAGTTGCAAACCCTGCTGAAAGCGCGCCATGCCCGCGGCGATGCCACGGTACTCACGCCGCACCCGCTGGAAGCCGCGCGCCTCGCTGGCCTGGGCGCAGCAGAAGTGCAGGCCAACCGACTGAAGGCAGCCGAAGCACTTGCGGCCCAGTACCAGGCCGTTGTCATCCTCAAGGGATCAGGCACGGTCATCGCTGCGCCCGGGGAAACAAGTTACATCAACGCCAGCGGCAATGCCCTGCTGGCGACGGCCGGCACCGGCGATGTACTCGCAGGCATGGTGGGCGCATCCCTTGCCAGCGGAATGGGCGCCTTTGAGGCCGCTTGCAGCGCAGTCTTTGCGCATGGGCGTCTTGCCGATGACTGGCTTGCCAAACGGCCGGGGCAGGCGCTTGTTGCATCTGACCTGGCCAGGGGCGCTATTGGCCGCCCTTGATTTTTAACGGCGCGCCCTGTTGCTTACCCTGCCGTCAGTCAGGCCGGCCGGTCATAGGCGGCAACGACAGGTGCATCCCAACGCTCGATGCGCATGAACTGCACAAAGGACTTGCGTTGCTCTACAAACTTTGCCGCCAGTGCAGTGTCTGCCGAGTAGCGCTCAAAAGCCGCCCGTGACTCAATGCCGTAAATCATCGAATGCGCTTCCCAGCCCTTGTCATCCTTTTGCCGCAGGTCCAGTTGCCGGCACCACAAAAATCCGGGCTGGCTGACGACTTCAGCCACATGGCCGTCAGCCAGCCATTTCATCAGCGCCGTTTTGCCTTCGGGCGCAACCCAGAACTTCACAACGTAGAAATAACCGGCATCTTTCATGGTCCTGCCTTCAATGATGGGGGATTGAGTATCGCTCAGGCACTGTTTCCAGGCCATGCGGGGCGATGCCGCGTCCGGGCAAACATGTTTCGCGCGCAGGCCATAAACTCTAGGCTCTTCACAGATTTTTTCCCGGAACAAGTCTGCAGAAAAACAAGCTTCCCGCGCATTTCACGCCCCCAATCCAGAGACTTCCATGACCCAATCTTCAGAGCGATCCACCAGCGGATGGCCTGAGCTTTTGATTACCCTCGCGATCCAGGCCATGGCCTCCATGGCGGTCCTGACCCTGCCGGTTGTCGCCCCCGTGATCGGCTCTGCACTGCACATATCGCCAACATACGCGGGCCTGTACATCGGCGTGGTCTATGTCGGGGCCATGGCCGGCAGCCTGGCCGCCGGCGCGGTCGTGGAGCGCTGGGGACCGGTACGCGTCAGCCAGGGCAGCCTGATGCTGTGCGCTATCGGCCTGGCACTGTGCTGCACCGGCATCCTCAGCCTGATGGCGCTGGGCGCGCTGCTGATGGGCATGGGTTACGGGCCAATCACGCCCGCCAGCTCCTACCTGCTGGCGCGCAGCACCCCGCCGCACCGCATGTCGCTGATGTTCTCGCTCAAGCAAACAGGCGTGCCGCTGGGCGGGATCATGGCCGGGGCACTGGTGCCCGGCCTGATGCTGGTGGTCGGCTGGCGCTGGGGCCTGGGCAGCGTTGCCTTGATCTGCGTGGCCTGCGCGGTGCTGGCGCAAGGCTTGCGCGCCCGCCTTGACGAGCAGCGCAATCCGTCTTCTGCCGTTGGTCCTGGCAAGCTTGCAGAGCCCGTGCGCCTGGTCGCCGGGCATGTCCGGCTCCGGTCGCTGGCGCTGTGCTCATTTTTCCTGTCGGCGGTGCAGCTGTGCCTGACGACCTATACGGTGATTTACCTGAACTCGGAACTCGGCTTCGGGCTGGTGGCTGCGGGCTTTGCACTCTCGGTCTGCCAGCTGGCCGGCGTCATCGGGCGGGTGGTCTGGGGCCACATTGCCGACAAGGGCCTGGGCGCCACGCGCACGCTGACGCTGCTGGCCCTGATCATCGTATTTTGTTGCGTCGGCATTGCACTGCTCCAGGCGAGCACCCCGCTGGTCGTGGTGCTCGCCCTGCTGGCCGTCTTTGGCGCCACTGCGATTGGCTGGAACGGCGTCTTTCTCGCCGAAGTAGCCCGCCAGGCGCCTTCTGGCTTCACAAGCCTGGCAACCGGCGGCGTGTCCGCGTTCACCTTCCTGGGCGTGGTGATAGGCCCGCCCCTGTTTGCCCTGCTGGCGTCGACCACAGGCAGCTACCGCATAGGCTATGCGGCGCTGGCCATTCCCATGGCCTGGTGCGGCCTGCGCCTGTGGCGCCTGCACAAGGACAACATGCAGGCGGCAAGCGAACTGAAGCCTTGAGCTGGCTAAGCCTGGCCCAGAACCATCAAGCCGATCTGCAGGATCAGGATCAGCGCCAGCGCTGACAGGTCAACCCCGCCTATTGCCGGGATGAAACGGCGCAAGGGTGTCAGCAAGGGTTCGGTCAGGCGACCCAGCAGGTTATAGACCGGGGAGCCCGGCTGGACCCAGGACAGGATGGCGAAACCGATGACCAGAATCATCATGGTTTGCAGCGCCACGCGAACCAGCATCTTCAAGGCAAACACAAACAGGCCGGACAGGGCTGTCAGGGCCAGATCAGGCATCCAGTGGGTCACCCCCAGCAGAACGCCGAACAACAGGCCCCACAACATGGCATAGACCAGCGCCAGCACGACTGCCGCGATCACACTGGCCCAATCGACGCGCGATTTGCCCAGGGATTGCGGCAAGGTACGCCGCAGAGGCTTGACGATCCAGTCGGTCAGCGCCATCACAAAGCTGCCCGGTTGTGCGCTCATGTTGACACGGGTCCAGTTCATCCAGGCACGCAGCAATGCCGCGCTTATCAGCAGGAAAAAAAGCGTCTCAAGCAGAAAAGCAAGAATCCGGATCAGCATGGGTTTTCAGGCGTAAAAATAATCGGCATGGACAATCAGCGGCGCGGCTTTTTGCCCTGCTTGCTGCGGGCTTTGCCGGCGGACTTTTTGACCGCAGCCTTCAACGCCTGAATCGGCGATGGATGCGCCCTGCCGGCCCCCGCGCCCTTGTCGGTACGGCTGGAAGAACCGGACGCGCCGCCGCTGCGCCCGCCAGTACGCGGTTCAGCGCGTTTGGCACCGCCCTTGTCCTGCTTGCCGTCCGCACCTCTCGACGCAGCGCGCTCCCGCGCCGGCAGCTCAGCCGCATGACCGCCGGTCTTGTCCTTCATGGCGCGGCCCAGCAGCTCTTCGCCTTCATGCACCAGGCGGAAGTCAATCTTGCGTCCATCAAGGTCCACACGGCTGACCTGCACCCTTACCCTGGTACCGATGGCGTAACGGATGCCGGTGCGTTCGCCGCGCAACTCCTGGCGTGCTTCGTCAAAACGGAAGTATTCGCCGCCGAGTTCGGTGATGTGCACCAGGCCCTCGACATACATGGCATCCAGCGTCACAAAGATACCGAAGCTGGTAGCCGCAGTTACCACGCCGCCGAACTCCTCGCCCAGGTGCTCGCGCATGTATTTGCACTTGAGCCAGGCTTCCACATCGCGGCTGGCTTCGTCGGCGCGACGCTCGTTGGCGCTGCAATGCAGGCCGGCAGCCTGCCAGGCAAGTTCGTCGGCGCTGGCCTTTTTGGGCTTCTGGGTCGGCTCCTTGACACGTGAGGCCAGGCGTTTGGACAGCTTGGCTTCTGCCTCGCCCGGCGTGGGCAAGGTCGGCAGCTGGTATTTTGTCTTGTTCAGCACCGCCTTGATGACACGGTGCACCAACAAGTCCGGATAGCGCCGTATCGGGCTGGTGAAGTGCGTGTAGGCCTCGTATGCCAGGCCGAAGTGGCCGCTGTTCATTGGCGTGTAGATGGCCTGCTGCATGGAGCGCAGCAGCATGGAGTGGATTTGCTGCGCATCGGGCCTGTCCTTGGTGGCCAATGCAATCTGCTGGAACTCGCCCGGGGTCGGGTCGTCGCTGATCGTCATGCCCACGCCCGTCGCCTTCAGGTAATTGCGCAGCATGTCCTTTTTCTCGGGCGTCGGGCCTTCATGCACCCGGAACAGGCCGATGTGCTTGCTCTGGGCAATGAAGTCGGCCGAGCATACGTTGGCGGCCAGCATGGCTTCTTCAATCAGCCGGTGCGCCGCGTTGCGGGTGCGGGGCACGATTTTTTCAATGCGTCCGGCTTCATCGCAAACGATCTGGGTTTCGGTGGTTTCAAAATCCACCGCACCGCGCGTCCCACGCTCCTTTAACAGGGCCTGGTACACGTCGTGCAGATCCAGCAGGTGCGGCACCAGCGCCTTGCGCTGCGCGGCTTCCGGGCCGCGCGTGTTGGCCAGGATGGCCGCCACTTCGGTATAGGTAAAGCGTGCCTGGCTGAACATCACGGCCGGGTAAAACTGGTAGGCGTGAACCTCGCCCTTCGCATTGACCAGCATGTCGCAAACCATGCACAGGCGCTCGACATTCGGGTTGAGCGAACACAGGCCGTTGGAAAGCTTTTCCGGCAGCATCGGGATCACGCGGCGCGGGAAATACACGCTGGTCGCGCGATCGTAGGCATCGATGTCGATGGCGCTGCCGGTTTCCACATAGTGGCTCACGTCGGCAATCGCAACCAGCAGGCGCCAGCCCTTGCCGCGGCCCACCTTGGCGGGCTCGCAATACACGGCATCGTCGAAATCGCGGGCGTCTTCGCCGTCTATGGTGACCAGGGGAATATCGGTCAGGTCGACCCGGCCTTTTTTATCCGCAGGACGCACCACGTCCGGCAAGGCACGGGCTTGGGCCATGGCAGCGTCGCTGAATTCATGCGGCACACCGTATTTGCGCACGGCGATTTCAATTTCCATGCCGGGGTCGTCGATCTCACCCAGCACTTCCTTGACGCGCCCTACCGGCTGGCCAAACAGCGCAGGCGGCTCGGTCAGCTGGACCACGACGACCTGCCCCGCCTTGGCGGAGCCGGTGGCCCCCTTGGGGATCAGCACATCCTGGCCATAACGCTTGTCTTCGGGCGCAACCAGCCAGACACCGCTTTCCTGCAGCAGGCGGCCGATGATGGGATTGGAGGAGCGTTCCAGGATTTCCGTGACGCGGCCTTCGGGCCGGTTTTTACGGTCGTGCCGCACAATGCGCGCCTTGACGCGGTCCTTGTGCAGCACGGCGCGCATTTCGTTGGGCGGCAGGTAAATATCGGCCTCGCCGTCGTCGCGCTGGACAAAACCATGGCCATCACGGTGGCCAAAAACGGTGCCCTCGAATTCTGCGAGGAGTCCGGACGATGCGCCGGTATTTTGGTTAGTTGTTTTGATAAAAGTCTCTTCTTGTTTGAGGTTTTTTTGGGCTGCTGCTTATTTTGAGTATGCAACCGAAATATTTCAGGCTCATGGCCGGAAAAACGTTGATGTAATGGTACACTGCTTGCTGTGCCCGGGTGGCGGAATTGGTAGACGCGCACGGTTCAGGTCCGTGTATCGCAAGATGTGGAGATTCGAGTTCTCTCCCGGGCACCAAAATTAGCCAGACTTCCTGATTACCAATAAGGAAGTCAACATTAAAAGCCACTGTTTTCACAGTGGCTTTTTTGTTGCCTGAAACCTTTTGACCGATCACTCCGCTTCCACATCATTCACATCATTCACATCATTCACATCATTCACATCATTCACATCATTTGTGAACAAAAAGGCAAAACGCAGGCAGTACAAACGTGCGGCCGGCGAAGCCGGCAAAACGCACGAATGACCTGGAAATGGAATCAGAACGGCACTGCAATCAGGTCGTGGCCCTGGGCCCCGACAATGCGGGCCCTGGTAAATTCGCCGACCTTCAGGGTTTTGCTGATTTTCTCTGGCGGCAGCAGCTTCACCACACCATCAATCTCGGGCGCATCGGCATAAGACCGGCCGGTGCCGCCCTTGCGGCCCAGTGCCGGCGCCGAATCCACCAGCACCTGCATGGTCGCGCCTATGCGCTGCTGCAGCTTCTGGCTTGATACGGCCTCTGCAACCGCCATAAAACGCGCACGCCGCTCTTCACGCAGCTCGATGGGCAGCATGCCCGGGATGTCGTTGGCAGTGGCGCCCTCCACGGCGCTGTAGGCAAAACAGCCGGCACGGTCAATTTTGGCTTCCTGCATGAAATCCAGCAGGTGCTCGAATTCAGCTTCGGTTTCACCGGGAAAGCCCGCGATAAACGTGCTGCGAATCACGATCTCCGGGCAGATCTCGCGCCAGCGTGCAATGCGCTCCAGGTTTTTCTCGCCGCTGGCGGGGCGCTTCATGCGCTTGAGCACATCCGGATGGCTGTGCTGCAAGGGCACGTCCAGGTAAGGCAGCACCTTGCCGGTAGCCATCAGCGGCAGCACTTCATCCACACTTGGGTACGGATAGACGTAATGCAAGCGCACCCAGGCGCCGTAGGGCTCGGCAATCTCTCCCAGCGCCTGCACCAGTTCGAGCATGCGCGTCTTGACGGGTTTGCCGTCCCAGAAACCGGTGCGGTATTTGACGTCCACGCCATAGGCCGAGGTGTCCTGGCTGATGACCAGCAGTTCTTTTACGCCGCCCTCAAACAGCGCCCGCGCCTCGTTCAGCACATCGCCGATGGGCCGCGACACAAGGTCACCGCGCATCGACGGGATGATGCAGAAAGTGCAGCGGTGATTGCAGCCTTCGCTGATCTTCAAATACGCGTAATGCCTTGGCGTGAGCTTGATACCGGCAATGCCAAAGGCATTGGGCACCAGGTCCACAAAAGGGTCATGCGGTTTCGGCAGATTCAGGTGCACGGCATCCATGACTTCCTGCGTCGCATGCGGGCCTGTAACAGCCAGCACGCTGGGATGCATTTGCCGCACCATGTTGCCGCCGCCCTCACCCGCCTTGGCGCCCAGACAACCCGTGACAATGACCCGGCCGTTGGCGGCCAGCGCTTCGCCAATGGTGTCCAGGCTTTCTCGGACGGCGTCGTCGATAAAGCCGCAGGTGTTGACGATCACCAGGTCCGCGCCCTCAAAGGTCTTGGAGGTCTGGTAACCCTCGGCGCTCAATTGCGTAAGGATCAATTCGGAATCGGTCAGGGCCTTGGGGCAACCCAGGCTGACAAAACCGACGCGTGGGGCGGCTTTGGTATCGATCGGTGATGGTGGGGAGATAACTTCGCTCATGGGCCCTATTGTCTCAGAGCGGGTAAATCAGCGGCATCGGGCCCGCGAATGGCCCGAATTGCCAAGGGCAACAAACTCAGCGTTTGAGGCCCAGGGCCGCCAGCATCTGCTCGCTCTGCTTTTGCATTTGCTCCTGCATCTGCGTAAAAACACCTTTGGACTGCTCCACATAGGTGCCCATCATGCCCTGCATCATGGGCGACTGCGCATTCATGAACTGCGCCCACATTTCAGGGCTCAGCCCCTTGGACTGCTCGGCCATCTTGACCTGCAGGTCCATGAAGCTCTGAACGTTTTTCTCAAGGTAGGCGCCCATGAAACCCTGCATGGCATTGCCGTAAAAACGGATGATGTTGGCCAGCACGGCTTCGGTGAACATCGGCGCGCCGCCCGACTCCTCTTCCAGGATGATCTGCAGCAGGATGCTGCGCGTCAGGTCTTCATTGGTCTTGGCATCACGCACCACAAAATGGGCACTATCCATCACCAGTTCCCTGACCTCGGTCAGCGTGATGTAGGTGGAGGTTTCGGTGTCATAGAGCCGCCGGTTCGGGTATTTCTTGATGACCCTGTCAGGCTCACCCTTGCCCGCCACATCCTCCGTGGAGTTGTCTTGAGATGGCGGCACGCCGGATTTTGGGCCGGTGGATTTCGTTTTTGGCACTGGATTGATCCTCTGAATGAACGGCAACTGCGAGAAGCCGTGGATCATTACATTCTAGGAAGTCTGGATGTACACAATCCCCTTGGTTTACCCTGTACAAATCGTACTGCACATCCAGTGGTGCAGTGTTGCAATTCAGGAACCGTTTTAAGGGAATTGGTAGGCGCAATTGGACTCGAACCAACGACCCCCACCATGTCAAGGTGGTGCTCTAACCAGCTGAGCTATGCGCCTAAAGTCGAGCCCAGAGTATAGCAGAGAAGATTTGGCCTTCTTCGCTTCTCGCTGCGAATTTGCGTCTCACGGCGAACAAATTCAGCCCATCGGGGTGCAGGGAGCAAACATGGGGCGCGGTCTACCGCCGCCGTGCGGATCGCACACCTGCCACCTCTGCCACGATGCCCAGCACCTGCCCGAGGCGGCCGGACTGCGCCACCTCCACAGTGAAAGTCATCCAGGCCGTGCCGCCGCGGTTGTCCTTGACCGACTGCGTCTGCACGCCAATCACGTTCATTTTTTCCTTGGCAAACACCTCGGAAATATCGCGCAGCAAACCCTGCCGGTCAGAAGCCTCAATGGAAACATCGACCGGGTAGACAGAGCTGCCTTCACCCGCTTTCGGCGAACTCCACTCGACCTCGATCACACGGTCCGGGCTGCCCGAAGCCATGTTGCGAAAATTGCTGCAATCGCTGCGGTGGATGCTCACGCCTTTGCCCTTGGTGACAAAACCAAGAATGTCGTCCGGCGGCGCGGGTTTGCAGCATTTGGCCAGTTGCGTCAGCAGCGATCCCATGCCGACCACCAGCACGCCGCCGCCCTTGGCGTTTGGTTTCGTTACGCGCGCTTTTTTGGCCAGCACATAGTCGTCCTGGGTCAGCACCGGTTCGGGCGGCCTGAGCATGGTTTCAATCGTGCGCAGGGACAGCTCGTCCTTGCCCACCACCTCAAACAAGTCGTCTGCCGCCTTGAAGCCCAGTTGCACCGCCAGGTCGTCCAGCTTCATGGCGGTTTTGCCTTCGCGCTGCAGCAGCTTTTCAACCGCTTCACGGCCCCTGGCCACGGTTTGCGCCATCTCCAGTGCATTGAACCAGGCGCGTACCTTTGATTTGGCGCGGTGGCTGGACAAAAAGCCCAGCTCGGGATTGAGCCAGTCGCGTGACGGCCCGCCGTCCTTGACGGTGATGATCTCCACCGTCTGCCCGTTTTGCAGCGGCGTGTTCAGCGGCACCATGGCCCCGTCAATACGCGCACCGCGGCAGCGGTGGCCCACGTTGGTGTGCACGCTGTAGGCAAAGTCCACCGCCGTGGCACCCTGCGGCAGCTCGACGATGGCGGCATCCGGCGTCAGCACATAGATGCGGTCTTCAAACAGGCCTTTGTTCGCCTCGCGGGCGCGGGCTGCGGCCGGGCCGGAAAGATCGCGCTCCCAGGCCAGCAACTGCCGCAGCACGGCAATCTTGGCGTCGTATTCACTGCTGGCCGACACGCCGCCGTAACCCTTGGTGCCGGCTTCCTTGTAGGCCCAGTGCGCGGCCACGCCGTGCTCTGCGTGGTCATGCATGGCCTGCGTGCGGATCTGGATTTCAACCGCCCTGCCCGCCTCGTCGCGCACCACAGTGTGCAGGGACTGGTAGCCGTTGGATTTGGGCTTGGCGATGTAGTCGTCAAACTCGCCCTCGATCGGCGTAAAACGCGAATGCACAAAACCCAGCGCCGCGTAACAGCCCTTCACATCGGCGGCAATCACGCGCAACGCACGAATGTCAAACACCTGATCAAAGTCCAGCGACTTGCCGCGCATTTTTTTGACGATGCTGTAGATGTGCTTGGGCCTGCCCTGCACCAGCGCGGCAATGCCGCCCTTGTTGAGCTCGCGCTCCAGCTGCACACGCAGCGCCTCCATGAACTGCTCGCGCTCCAGACGTTTTTCATCGAGCAGGCGGGCGGTTTCCTTGTAGGTGTCCGGTTCAAGAAAACGGAAAGCCAGGTCTTCCATTTCCCATTTGACCTGCCAGATGCCCAGCCGGTTGGCCAGCGGCGCAAACACATGCAGCGACTCGTAAGCCAGCGATTGCGGCGCCGCCTGCTTGGTCGCGGCGTAATGCCGCAACGTCTGCAGGCGCGAGGCCAGCCGCAGCATCACCACGCGCAGGTCGCGCGAGAACGCCAGCAGCATCTTGCGCACGTTTTCGGTCTGCGCGGCGGGGTCTTCAAGCAGCTGCTTGGCATCTACCGTGCGGGCCTGGCGCTGTACATTGACCAGCTTGGTGGTCTCCATGGCCAGCGCGGCATAGTTCGCGCCAAAGGCCTTGGTGATGACTTCCAGCGGCTTGGTCAGGTGCTGGCAGGAGTGCACCAGGTAGGTGGCCGCCTGCATGGCCTCCGAGCCACCTATGGACTTGAGGATGGCGGCCACCGCATCGGCATGCGCCAGGATGTTTTCGCCAGTGTCAAAGGTTTCGCTGGCGATCAGCGGCTCGGCGAAGGCACGCGCGCGCGCCAGCGCATGCGGCTGGTCCGGCACGCTGTCTGCCGTGGCGGTCACGATGGACGCATTGCTATTCGGGGAAGCTGTCGGGCCATCCGGCCCCAGCACATTGCTTTTCATGAAAACCTGAACCATCCAAAATTTTCGGACAAACCACACAAAAAATCAGGCCAGGAGAAAACGCGCCACCACATCGACCTGGTCACCAGCAATCAGCGTGGGCGCATGCCCGACGCCGGCAAACTCCACCAGCCGGGCATGGGGGCCACGCTGGACCATGGCCTGCGCCGTCTCCGGGCTCAGCAAATCAGAATTCTTGCCACGTATTAGCAAAGTCTGCGCCTTGATGTTGTCATACAGTTGCCACAGCATGGCCTCGCCCTGCCGGGTTGCGGCCTCCGTCGACTGTTTAAAGGGCACGGCCATCGCCGGGTCGTAATGCAGGCGGAACCTGCTGCCCGGCTCGCCGGAAACCGGCTTGACCATATGCCGCGACAGCGCCATCCACTGCTCGGGCGTATGCGGGCCAAAGCCGGTGGAAATCGCCCACATGGCATCCGCGGCCGCCTGCACCGAATCGAACTCGCCCGCCAGCCCCAAATAGGTGCCAATCCGCACAATCGCCTCCCACTGGATGGCCGGCCCCACGTCATTAAGTACCAACCGGCGCACCTGTACAGGCAAGGGCAGGCCCGGCTGGCCGCACAGAATGATGCCTATCAGCCCGCCCATGCTGGTGCCCACCCAGTCCAGCGTGGTGATGGGCGCCTGGGCCTGCAGTTGCGCCAGCATGGCCAGCATGTCGGCCGCGTATACCGGCACCTGGTAGCCCATCGGGTCCTTGAGCCAGTCGCTTTCGCCGCGGCCCACCACATCGGGGCAAACCACCCGCAGATCGCCGCCGGCCTTGTCGCACAGCGCCTGGGCCAGCACATCAAAATCACGCCCCTGGCGCGACAGGCCATGCGCGCACACCACGACGTGCCTGCTCGCCGGATTGCCCCATTGCCAGTACGCCATGCGGTGACCGCCATTGGTGTCGGGGCAGCTTACGTAGTTCAGCGTAGGTTCAGTCATGTACGTTCGGTTTCATTCAAAGGCCAGATAATTACTTGAGGAAAATTCCTGCTGCGCCGGCTACTCCAATATATGGCCGGTGCGCAGTTCAAATCCAAGAACAACCATCGTAAATCATCCGGAGAAAACTTCATGCTCAAAGGTAAAACAGCGCTTGTCACGGGTTCCACCAGCGGTATCGGCCTGGGCATCGCCAAGGCGCTGGCCGCGCAGGGTGCCAATATCGTCATGAACGGCTTTGGCGATGTCGAAGGCCCCAAGGCCGAAATCGCAGCGCTGGGTGTCAAGGTCGCCTACCACGGCGCCGACATGAGCAAACCTGCCGAGATTGAGGACATGATGAAATACGCCGCCGCCCAGTTTGGCCAGGTCGACATCCTGGTCAACAACGCCGGCATACAGCACGTCGCCCGCGTCGAGAACTTCCCGGTTGAAAAGTGGGACGCCATCATCGCCATCAACCTGAGCAGCGCCTTCCATGCCAGCCGCCTGGCTTTGCCCGCCATGCAGGCCGCCAACGGCGGCAAGGGCTGGGGCCGCATCATCAACGTGGCATCGGTGCACGGCCTGGTCGGCTCGGCTGAAAAATCGGCCTACGTTGCAGCCAAACACGCCATTGTCGGCCTGACCAAAGTCACCGCCCTGGAAAACGCCACCAGCGGCGTAACCTGTAACGCGATTTGCCCGGGCTGGGTGCTGACACCCCTGGTGCAAAAACAGGTGGATGCCAAGGCCGCTGCAGGCGGCATCAGCAACGAAGCCGCGACGGCGCAGTTGCTGGGTGAAAAAGAACCATCGCTGCAGTTCACCACGCCGGAAGAACTGGGTGCACTGGCGGTGTTTTTCTGCTCACCGGCCGGCAACAATGTGCGCGGCGTGGCCTGGAATATGGACGGGGGCTGGGCTGCGCAGTAAGCAGGTCGCTATCAAATATATAGCTGGCCGCGCGCCATCCACGGCGGCCAGCGGCCTGTTTGATGCATAAAAGGGCCCGTCAGGACTGGCGCCGGGGTGCAAAAAAACAGGCCGCTTTCAAGGCCTTTTGTGCCCGTAGCCACCGTCCTGTGCGCGCCACCAGCTATCAATATCGTAGCAACTTCTTTAGTTGAAACGCTTTCAGACTGACGGCGCACAGGTGCCGGACACAGCCTTCAGAGGTCATGGCCATAAACAATAAAGCCTGCATGCCTGGCCACCTTGTCGTAAAGCGCACGGCCGGCGGCGTTTGACACCTGCGTTTGCCAGTAGACCCGCTTCACGCCCGCCGCCTCCGCCTGCTCGTACACGCCCAGGATCAAGGCCCTTCCAACACCCCGGCCGCGCGCCGGCCCGGCAGTGAAAAGATCCTGCAGGTAGCAGGTGGGTTCAATCCGCGTGGTGCTGCGGTGGAACAGGTAGTGTGTCAGCCCCAGGATCTCCCCGCCGGCTTCTGCCACCAGTGCAAACACCGGTTCATGCGGATCCAGAAAGCGCTCCCATGTGACCCGGGTGATCTCAGGCGCAAGCGCGGTCTCGCCCTCGCGGCCATAAAAAGCGTTGTAGCCGTCCCAAAGCGGCTTCCAGGCCGGGAAGTCTTCGGCGCGGATGGGGCGGATTTGCAGGGCTTCGGTCATGTCGGGTTTTCAATCCTCGGGGTCCATGCACGCGTGCGTCAGATCGGCTTCCTGCTCGACAAGGCGCTTGATCTTGACGGCTTTTTCAAAGTGGTCCAACTGGTGCGTTTGAATCCACCATGCCGCAGCTTCCATCAGGAGTTCTGGATTGTCATTCCTGTTGGAAAAGAACGCATAAAAAGACAGGCCGACATTGGCGCCCTTCTCCCCGATCTTTTTTTCGCAAACTGCAACTATCTTTTGTCTCAGGCTTGTACGCATGTTCATTGGCGCTGCTGGCGGTAACTGGTTTTCGGATGCGGCTGGAGCAGATTTTTTGAGTTGAGCAGGGATCCACACAGGAAGGAAGTCAGGCAGCAATCTGCAGCGCTTCGGCAGCCACGGCTGTGACCCTGGGGCCAAAACTCGAGATGTTGGTCAGCGTTGCATTGTGATGCTGAATGACCTGGACAGGCGTCAGATACCTGTTCCCTTCTGTGGTGTGCGCATCCTCGACCAGCGTCACCGGATAGCCGAGTGCAAGCGCCCTGCGTGTCGTTGTGTCCACACAAAACTCCGTATGCATTCCGCAAATTATCAGATCGCTGATGCCATGCGCCTTCAGCGTCGCCTCCAGGTCGGTACGCAGAAACGAGTCCGGTGTCGTTTTGCGGATGCGCATATCAGTGGCTTCACTGTGCAGCCCCTCGGCAAGCTGCCACTCCCGCGTCCCGAACTCCAGGTACCCCGGCTGCGATTCATGCTGGATAAAAATAACCGGAATGCCCGCAGCACGTGCCCTGGCCGAAACCTGGTTGATGCGCTTGATGACCTCCGCAGATTCAAAAGCCTGGTGCACGCCCTCACACAAGCCTTGCTGAACATCAATGATGAGTAGTGCGGTTTTCATGGTGCCGGCAATTCAGGCCGCGCCATGATGCGCGATCACGATGATGACGGGCAGCAACAGCTCGGGAACCAGATAACCCAGCCATACGGCCGCGGGCTTTGGCAGGCCTACCTTGCTGATGGACACCAGCCTGCCTATGCCGGCCAGAAAAACACCCATGGCCAGCAGGTAGACCAGCGTTCCCTGCTGCCGAATGGTGATGGCCGCCCAGAAGCTGATGACGCCGGTGGAGAAATACACACCGGCCATGAACCGGTGCACATTGTCCAGTCGCGGTGAGGTGTCGGGCTGGCCGAGGTACATCTGCAGCGCACCACCGAACAGCGCGATGGCCGCAACCAGGAACAGGCAGACCTGTACGACGACCTGGCTTGCAAGGAGCGGGGCTTCTGGTGTCATCTTCGATTCCTTCTAAGTGAACAAACGGATGAAAGCAAGGCCCCTGTTCCAGGCGACGCGCAAGCCGCCGGGACTGCGGTTAACCGCACCCCTCAAAAACAACGGCAAGGCAATTAGAACATCGTGTTTGCATGCGCCGACTCGCCGGGCACGACCTGCAAGACATCCCAGTGCTCGACGATCTTGCCTTTGTCGTCAAAGCGGAAGATGTCCATGCCGGCCCAGTCCCTGTTCGCGTCGGTGGGCCAGACCTGGTGGCAGTGCAGGACCACAAGATTGCCCTCAGCGATGACGCGCTTGAAAATCACGCGTTTGCCGGGGTAGTCCCTGGCCATGCGTTCAAAGTAGTCGATGAAGGCCTGCTTGCCGTCCGCGACATGCGGGTTGTGCTGGGTGTAAGACCCGCCCGCAAAGCGCGTTATGGCTTCCGCGGGTTTGCATTCGTTGAACATGAGTTCGTAGAACGCCATGGCGTTCTGCTTGTTGCGTTCGAGGGCGGTATCCATTTGCAAACCCCGCATTCAAAAGAAGGTGGCGTCAGATCACGCCGCTTGCACTCAGGCTTTTCAGTTCATCCGCGCCCAGCCCGGCGGCGGCCTGGGTCACCAGCTCATTGCGCAGGGACGGCCGCCTTTGACACACCTGTCATGATAAGGGCGGCAATGACATTCGCAAAGATGCTGGCCAGTATCGGCAGCATGTAGCTGTGGCTGAAGTCAAAGGCAAACCCGGCAGCGCTGGGGCCAACCAGCGTGCCAACCGCCACGCTGGTGTAGAGGATGCCGATGATGGCGCTGATATTGCGCCCGCCAAAATAGTCCATGACCAGCGCCGGCAGCAGCGCCACAAAACCGCCGTAGAACACGCCATAGGCAAATGCAAAAACAGCCAGCGCCCAGAAGCCGGTCGAGACGGCCCAGACGACCAGCGCAAGCGCCATGCCCACAAACATCAGCAACAGCGCAGACTGCCGGCCCATGCGGTCGGCAATGCCGCCCAGGAAAAATCGCCCTGCCGTGCTGCCCACACCAATCACGCCCAGCAGCAGCACAGCCGATGTTTGCGGCACGCCGTGATCCAGCGCATAAGGCACCAGATGCACAAAAGGCACAAACAGCCCGAACGAGCACACCAGGCAGGCGGCATACAGACCGATAAAGCGCCGCGACCTGATCGCATCAGGCACTGAAAAGCCCTGCGGCTTTGCCAGGTGCGCGCCGGCCTGCATGGGGTCTCCGTCTGGCCCCAGCCCGCGATCACGCGGATCGTTTGCAATCAAAAGCGACATGCCCACGCCCACGATAGCGGCAAGGCAGCCCAGCGCAAGGTAGGCATTGCGCCAGCCCAAAGCGTCGATCAGGAATGCAGCAAGCGGCGGCATGACCAGCGTGCCAACGCCAATCCCGCTCACGGCCAGGCCGGACGCAAACCCGCGGCGTTTGACGAACCAGCGCTGCACCACACCCAGCACAGGCACATAGGACAGGCCCACGCCAACGCCCACACCCAGCCCGTAGGCCACATAAACCTGCGTCAGGTTGCGCGACAGGCTGGCGACGGCCAGGCCCAGCCCCACCAGCACCATGCCCACAACAGCCAGGCGGCGCGAGCCCCAGCGGTCAGCCAGCGGGCCGCTCACAACACCGAGGCCGAAATAAAGAAAACCGGCCAGCGAGAACACCAGCGAAACCGAACCGCGCGAGGCGCCAAAATCCCTCTGCAGGGATTCGACAAAAGCGCTGAAGGTGTAGGCGCTGCCAAAGCCCACAAAGGTCACGGCGAATGCGGCCGCAACCACCCACCAGCCGTAGAACATGCGGGGTTTGATTGGTGTGTTCATTTTTTACTTGGTTTGTCGTGGACAGCAGCTTTCATTATTGGCAATATAGGCCTTCTACATTTCAGCATGGAATGAACTATGGACGACGCACTGAACATTCCCCGCATCGCCAACCTGCTGGCGGACCCGGCCCGCGCAACCATGCTCTGGACGCTGATAGACGGCACCACCCGCCCTGCCGGCGAATTGGCGTTTGCAGCCAATGTTTCGCCGCAGTCGGCCAGCGCCCACCTCGCAAAACTGGTGGAAGGCGGCTTGCTGCTGTCCGAGGCGCAAGGCCGCCACCGCTACTTCCGCATTGCAGGCGCCGAAGCCGCCAGCCTGATCGAAAGCCTGGCATCGTTCGGTGCATCCATACGCCCGAGAAAACCACCGCACCCGCCCATAGTACGGGCCATGCCCAGCCAGTTCCTGCATGCCAGAACCTGCTACGATCACCTCGCCGGAGAGATGGCCGTACAGGTGATGGAGGCCATGCTGAAACAGCGCTGGCTGGTGGGCAGCGGCCAGGAGTTCAAGGCCACGCGGCTTGGCAAGGAAAAGCTGGCCGCGCTGGGCATAGACGTGACCGAAGGGCACAAGGGCCGGCGCGCCTTTGCCCGCAGTTGCGTAGACCTGACGCAGCGCCGCCCGCACCTGGCCGGCGTTCTGGGCGCTGCGCTGCTGGACCTTTATGTACGCGAGGGCTGGATATTGCGCACGCCGCGCTCGCGCATTGTCAGCATCACGCCGAAAGGCGATGTCGCGATACGGAAAGTACTGGGTGTGCCGTCACGCACCTGATTTTGCAGCGGCTTGTGCCGTTGGGTTGGGCGTAGGTTCGCCGATCTTGCGCAGCGTGTTGCGATCCGTATGGTGGAACGGTTCCGCCTGCCCCGGGATGATCAACACCGTGTCCTGCTCGTAGGACCAGCTTCCATCGGCGTTGATAGTGACCGTGATGGTG
This sequence comes from Polaromonas aquatica, assembly GCF_042659145.1. Classification (NCBI taxonomy): domain Bacteria; kingdom Pseudomonadati; phylum Pseudomonadota; class Betaproteobacteria; order Burkholderiales; family Comamonadaceae; genus Polaromonas; species Polaromonas aquatica. The sequence continues at coordinate 161,486 of NZ_JBHSRS010000081.1, forward strand.
TAGCTCTCCGTCCTGAAGGCGTGCTCCAGAAAAGGATTGGACACGATCCCGTTCGTCAGGGATCCCCTCACCGCCTGGAGGCGAAACGTTTTCGCATCAGCCGCCGCGTGACCGACAGCCATCGCCGTTTGTCCGCGCGGTATCGACAGCGTCTGGAGCAGATTGCCTGTCGCCGGCTCCCATAGCCAGTAGCCGACCTGGTCGTGAAATGTCTCGACATCATCAGGCTTGACGATTCGCGTGTGGTAACGCAAGCCATAAAACAGTTGCGGCCCATTGGTCTGCGCATCGATAGGCTGCAGCTCGATATGTTCGATAAAAGCCTGCTTCTCAGGGCCATCCGGCTTGGGGTTGACGTCAAGGCCGCGCGTGCCGGTCCAGATGCCTGCCATTCCGGTGAGTGGTCCCAGATTAGCGAGCGTATCGACGTCCGGCTCGGGTTCTGTGTAGATGTCTTTAGGGAAGTTTTCCATGGTTAATCTATAGGTCAATTTCTTGCGCTTGAGAGGGAGTCCATATAGGAAGGGTTGGAACTCACTTGAGCAGGGTACCCAGCACGGAACCAACTAAGCCGCCGACGGCTCCTGCGAGAGCAACCCACCATCGCTTGTCTTTCTGATGTTCCAGCGCACGGGAATGTAGATTGACAGCTGTATCCACTAGAGCCTTGATATCCGATGACGAAAGAGGAACGCGAGAAACCCGAATTTTCTGTTCGTTCGTAAGGGTTTCGTACTCTGCACTCGTTAAAGCCTTCTCTGCGTCAACGTCGTATCGCTTTGGAAACTGACGTCTCCAAACGAGAGAGGCCTTCTCTCTGGTTGAGTCCAATCGAAAGAACTCCGGATGCTCCAAGAATACTAGCTTCCACCTATCAGCGAGCGCCTCATCGGCAGACATGCGGTCTGCCCATCCCGCGAACGAAAGTTTGTAGAACTTATATGTAGCCATAGCTTGGATTGCCGCGATCACGTCTCCCAGTCGACCCGGATCTCGCAAATATGGTGATAGGGCAGTTTTCTCGCGCTTCCAAAAATAGTGCATGTGAGTTCTAACGAAATGTATGCAGCAAAACCCGCGGTATAAAACGGCGGTTGCAATCTAATTTGGACAATAAATACTCATGAAGATGGCTTGCAGGTTGGGTTTCGGGATCATATTCTGTAACTTCATCCAGTCATGAAACTCCCCCTACGCAACCCACTCTTGCAATCCATTCGCTTTCTAGACCAGGTCAGCCAGCAGACTCATTACTTGCGCTCTAGCCGCACGAGCCATCAATAGCGTAGCGTGCCCCTAGCCTACAACCAGCGCTTGAGCAATCCCATCACTTGGTCAAAGCGTTTGCCATATGGCGGGTAAAACAGATCGCCGCGCGCCCACTTCGACGACACCAGCACCGGCTTTTGCTGCGTCAGGCGCAGGAAACCAGCCTCACCGTGGTAGCTGCCCCAGCCGCTCTCGCCTACGCCCCCAAAGGGCAGGTTTTCGTGGGCGATGTGCATCAGGGTGTCATTGACAGTGACTCCGCCGCTCACGGTGCGCGCCAGCACGGCGTCGCGCGCTGTGGTGTCGGTGCCAAACCAGTACAGCGCGAGCGGCCGCGGCCTGGCGTTGATGTACTCGATGGCGCCGTCCAGCGAGTCGTAAGGCAGCACGGGCAGGATGGGTCCAAAGATTTCTTCGTTGAGCAGCTTGGAGTCCGCCGCAGCGCCAAACACCAGCACCGGCGCCATCTGCCTTGACTCAGGCCTTCCAGCTGCAGCGCCCGGGTCCAGCACCTGCACGCGCGCGCCCTCGCCTTCAGCTTGCACCAACAGCGCCTTCAGGCGTTCATGGTGGCCCGGACTGATGATGGCGGCGTAATCCGGGTTGCCAGCAATGGTGGGGAAAAGTTTCGCGACCGCTTTTGCAAAGGCCTCGCCAAATGCAGCCTCGCTGCCTCTGGGCAGCAACACATAGTCGGGCGCAATGCAGGTCTGGCCGGCATTGAGGAGCTTGCCGTGCGCAATCTTGATGGCGGCCTGGTCCATGTCGCAGGACGCGTCAATGATGCAGGGTGACTTGCCGCCGAGCTCCAGCGTGGTCGGCGTGAGGTTGGCCGCAGCCGCCCTGGCCACGATGCGGCCCACCGCAGTGGAGCCGGTAAAAAACAGGTGGTCAAACGGCAGGCTGGAGAACCCGGTGGCAAGCTGGCCGTCACCCAGCACCACACAAACCTCGTCCGCAGCAAAGGCCTTGCCTATCAGCTCGGCCAGCAAGGCAGAGGTTTTTGGCGTCAGCTCACTCGGCTTGAGCATCACGCGGTTGCCCGCCGCCAGCGCGGTGATCACCGGCCCCAGCGACAGCTGCACCGGGTAGTTCCACGGCGACACCACACCCACCACACCCAGCGGCTGGCGTTGCAGGTAGGCATGCGAGGGTTGCAGATACAGCGGTGTGCGGACCTTGACCGGCTTCATCCATTTGGGCAGGGCCTTGAGCGTGTGCGACAGCAGGGTGCGCAACACAAACAGGTCGGCGATCTCTGTCAGCTGCGGCGAGCGCACGCCGAAATCTGCCTGCACCGCCTGGGCCAGCGCCGCGCCGTTTTCATCCAGCAGGGTGCGCATGCGCAACAGCCGGTCACGGCGCAGGGCCAGCGGCACTTCGACCTGGGTGCGGCTGCCACGGTATTGGGCATCAAAAAGGGCCGCAAGTCCGCTGCCGGCCATACTGTTGTTTGTGCTTGAAGTCATCCGGCGATGATAGGGCCAGCGAGCGCCACGCATTAGATGCGCAACTCCAGTCCGGGCCGCGCACCGGTTCAATATGGTCTGCGGCGCCTGTGACCACCACCATCGGCTCTGGAGGCAACCAGCTCAAACCAATAACGGCTCGACGTTGCCCGTCGACGCTGAGGGGCCGGCGCATTCGTGCAGCCAGTCCATGAGGACCTGCAGCCGCCTGGGCATGGGGTCGTATGGCGGGTGAACCAGGTAGTAATCGTAGTGGCCGGACTGGGTGAAGCCGCCAAAAGGCAGGATCAGCTCGCCGCGGTCTATGCGCTTTTGCACCAGTTGCTGACGGCCTATCGCGATACCGGCGTGGTTCATCGCGGCCACCACGCACAGGTCGGACCGGTCAAAGCTGATGCCGCGTCCGGGCAACTGCGCCAACATGCCGTGCTGCCTGGCCCAGAGCATCCATTCGGCGTCGCTGGCGGCGTTGTCCCAGGCCAGCGCATCGTGCAGCAGGGTGCAATTGCGAAGATGCTCCGGATGCGCCAGCAGGCCGTGGCGGCGGGCGTATTCGGGGCTGCAGACCGGCGCCATTTTCTCGTCCATCAGCTTGTGGCTGACCAGGCCGGGAAAGTCTCCATTGGCGTAATACAGGGCCAGGTCGATATTGCGGGTGCGGAAGTCGGCGTTGTCATTGCCCACCCGGATATCCAGCGCGACCAGCGGGTAGCGTTCGGTGAAATCCGCCAGCCTGGGCACCAGCCAGCATTGCGCGACCGATGGCCGGGCATACAGCGCAATGGTGCCGGCAACTTCGGCTTCCGAGCTGGGCTGCAACGCCTCGGACAACTCGCCCACCGCGTGCTGCAAGATGCCGAAAATGCGCTCGCCCTCCTCGGTCAGGCAGACCTGGCGCGTCAGGCGCTGGAACAGGCGAATGGACAGGGCGCGCTCCAGCCGGCCAATGCGGTGGCTGACCGCACTCGGGGTCAGGCACAACTCGTCGGCGGCGCCCGCAAAGCTGAGATGGCGGGCGGCCACCAGAAAGGTGTAGAGATTGGAAAACTGGCTGCTGTTGAGCCGCGAAGCAATGCGGGGAGGAAGATTCAGCATGGCAGTAGGTTCCCTCGAACGGCAAAGCGCCCGTTCCGCTTTGTACCAAATTTTTAGAAATTGGCAGCGGAACGGGCGCTTGATTCACGCCTCAAGGGCTCAGTCTTGCAGCAACTGGCGGCCCTTGGCCAGATAGGCCTCCATCTCGGCCGGCGGCACCATGCCGCCGCCTGTGCCCCAGACCAGATGAGTGGCCCGGGCAAGACGCTCAGCACTCAGGCCGGCACGGGCGCGATAGCCCTGCTGCTCGCCCAACACCCGGGCCATGCCCGGCACGCCGGCCAGCGCCGACGGCTCCAGACGCAGGCCTTCGCTGCGCTCCATCAGCGCCAGCAGCCGGTACAACTCCTCGTCGCTGACGGTGTAGTAACCGTCCAGCAGGCGCTGCATGGCGCGGCCTACAAAACCTGAAGCACGGCCCACCGCCAGACCGTCGGCGGCAGTGACGTTGTCGATGCCGAAGTCCTGCACCGACACGGCGTCGTGCTCGCCGGTATAGACACCCAGCAACATGCACGGCGAGTGGGTCGGCTCGGCAAAAATGCAGTGCACGGCATCACCAAAGGCCAGCTTGAGCCCGAAAGCCACGCCGCCAGGGCCGCCGCCCACGCCGCAAGGCAGGTAAACGAACAGCGGATGCTCGGCGTCCACCACGATCTTGGCGGCGGCCAGCTGGCCTTGGAGGCGTTCAGCCGCCACTGCGTAGCCGAGGAACAGGCTGGTGGAGTTCTCGTCGTCGACGAAGTGGCAGCTGGGGTCGGACTCGGCCTGTTTGCGGCCCTCGGCCACGGCCACGCTGTAGTCGGAGGCGTACTCGACCACGGTGACACCATGTGAACGTAACTTGTCTTTCTTCCATTGGCGCGCGTCGGCCGACATGTGCACCGTGGCCTGGAAACCCAGGCGCGCACTCATGATGCCTATCGACAGGCCCAGGTTGCCGGTGGAGCCGACGGCAATCTTGTACTGGCCAAAGAAGGCGCGCGCCTTGTCGCTGTCCAGTTGGGCGTAGTCGTCGCCGGTTTGCAGCAAGCCGCCGGCCAGCGCCAGGTCTTCCGCGTGTTTGAGCACTTCGTAAATGCCACCGCGGGCCTTGATGGAGCCGGAAATTGGCAGGTGGCTGTCGGTCTTGAGCCACAAGGCGCCGCCGCCAGTCGCCAGACCGTAACGTTCATTCAGAAGCGCCTGCAGGGCCGGCAAGGGCTGGATGCCGGATTCGATGATGCCGCTACTGGCCACCGTCTCGGGAAACGCCCACATGATATAGGGCGCAAAACGCACCAGGCGGGCGCTGGCGTCGGCCACGTCAGCGGCAGTGAGACCAACGTCGCCCAGCGCCTCTGCCGTGGGGGCGATGGCCGGGTTGAACCAGCTGGTTTCTTGCAGACCCACCAGCTCGCGGATCAAGGGGTGGCTGGTGGTCCAGTCTTCCAGGGTTTTGCCCAAAATCGTCATGTTCAGTTCCTTGATGGGTTTAGCTTGATATCGTTGTTATCGGTCAGGGCTCAGACAAACTGCGCCAGCAGCAAGGTCAGCCCCAGGGCGACCAGCGAGGCCAGCACCGTGCCGGCGGTGAATTTTTTCAGCGCATCGGCCAGCGATGCCCCCAGGTATTCCTTCACCACCCAGAAGGCGGAGTCGGTCACATGGGTCCAGCCGATGGCGCCCGCGCCAATGGCAATGACCATGATTTCCCGGCTCTGCTCCGGGTGGGTATTCAGCACCGGCAGCACCATGCCGGCGGCGCTGATCATGGCCACGGTGGCGGAACCCACGGCGAAGTGCATCAGGCCGGCGACCAGCCAGGCCAGCACGATGGGGTTCATGTTCAGCTGTGCCAGCGAGTCGGCCAGCACCTTGCCGATGCCGCTGTCGATCAGGATGCCGTTGAAGGCGCCGCCCGCACCGATGATCAGCAAAATGCTGGCCAGCGGCGGGAAGGATTTATCGGTCAGCTTGAGCAGATCGGCCATGCGCAGGCCACGGCGCAAGCCCAGCGACCAGTAGGCAAATACCACGGCAATGACCAGCGCCGTCAGCGGGTTGCCCAGAAAGCTCACCAGCTCGAAGGCCGCCGAGCCCTTGCTCAGGCCCATCACGCCCAGGGTCTTGCCGACCATCAGCAACAGTGGCAGCAAAATGGTGAACAGGGTCAGGCCGAAGCCGGGCAAATCCTTGCTGGCGCGGGTCTCGCAACGCTCTTCCAGGAAGGCGTCTTGTGTGGCCGGCGCTTCGCTCTTGCAGGCCAGCTTGATCCACAGCGGCCCGGCAATCACGGCCGTTGGCAGCCCGACAATCAAGCCGTACAGAATCACCTTGCCCACGTCGGCGCCCAGCATGCCGGTGATCGCCATCGCGGCGGGGTGTGGCGGCAACATGCAATGCACCGTCATCAGCGAAATCGCCAGCGGCACGCCCAGGTACAGCATGTTGAGGCGGGTGTCCTTGGCAACCACGTAGATCAGCGGTATTAACAGGACGAAGCCGACCTCGAAAAACACCGGAATCCCGGCGATAAATCCAACCAGCATCATGACCCAGGAGGCGCGCTGCTTGCCCAGCGTGTGCAGCAGGGTCTGGGCAATGCGCTCGGCGCCGCCGGACTCTTCCAGCATTTTGCCGAGGATGCTGCCCAGGCCGATGATGGCCGCCAGAAAACCCAGCGTGCCGCCCACGCCTTTCTCCAGGGACCCGACGATGTCGGCAAGCGGCATGCCCGAGCCAATGCCAACCACAAAACAGGCCGCCATCAAGGCCAGAAAGGCATGAACCCGGACCTTGACGATCAGCACGACGATCAGCACGATCGCGGCCAATAAAACCAGTAATAAACCCGTACCACCCTGCATGACGTCTCCTTCTGAAAGATTAGTTCCAAGCAACGGCCGGAATCACCGTCTTCCCGGGAATTAAACGGCAGCGCCCAAAGGCTGACAAAGGATGAAAATTCAAGGGACAGCTGACGCAGGATCATCCATGCCCGGCAAGCGCGCCCACTGGGAGCCTTGGCAAGGCTGAAGCCGGGCAGGGAAAAACGGTTTTTCCGACCGAACGCCAGGCGGCACGCCGCAGCCTGGAGTACGGCGGCAAGGTTGGCAGCACAAACAGCCTGGCGATCCCGTTCAGTTGCGGCGAGCCCACGCATAAATCGGCATTGATGGATTTTGCTTACAAACGACGCGCAAAATATCCGGTACGGTGAGGCATTCCTCCTGAAAGGTTTTCATGGAATTCAAGGACTACTACCAGGTCATGGGACTGGAGCGCAGCGCAACACCTGAGGACATCAAGCGGACGCACCGCAAGCTGGCGCGCAAGTACCATCCCGACGTCAGCAAGGAAAAAGACGCCGAGGCACGCTTCAAAGAGCTTGCCGAGGCGTACGAGGTACTGAAAGACCCTGAAAAACGCGCAGCCTACGACCAGTTAGGCGCCGACTACAAGGCCGGGCAGGACTTTCGCCCACCACCCGAATGGGCCAGCAGCAGGCGCAGCAGCAACGCAAGCCATTCATCCAGCAGTTGGAGCCGCAGCGGGACTTTTCCCGAAGGCCAGTTCGGCGAGCATGGCGCGGATCACAGCGAGTTTTTTGAATCGCTGTTTCGCGGCATGGGCGGCGGCAGCCACGGCGGGCCACGCCAGCACGGCCAGGACATGTTCGACATGCACGGCCAGGACCAGCACGCGAAGATACAGATCAGCATAGAGGACTCCTACAACGGTGCCACCCGCACGCTGCAGCTGCGCATGCCCCAGGAAAGCAGCGACGGGCGCGTGCAGATACAGGACCGCAGCATAGAGTTCGTGATCCCCAAGGGCATACGCGCCGGCCAGCATATACGGCTGGCCGCACAGGGCGCACCCGGCATGGGCAAGGGCAGCCCCGGCGACCTCTACCTTGACGTTGAATTTTTGCCGCATCCCCGCTACCGGGCAGAAGGCCTTGACGTGTACATGGACCTGCCGGTGTCGCCCTGGGAGATGGCCCTGGGCGCCGAGGTTGAAGCGCCCACACCAACCGGCAGGGTTGAAGTGAAAATCCCCTCCGGCTCGGCCGCAGGACGCAAACTGCGGGTCAGGGGCCGCGGCCTGCCGGGCAAAACAGCGGGCGATTTCTACTTTGTACTGAAGCTGGTCTTGCCTGCAGCCGATACGGCAAGCAGCAAAAAAGCCTATGAAGACATGGCCGCCGCGTTCAAATCATTTGATCCGCGCGCCGCACTGCAAGACACTGGAGGCCAGGCATGACAACCCAGAACACCCCACCAAGACTCACCGGCTTCATCCTTGAAGACCAGACCGAGCTGACGCTGCAGGACGTTTGCCGTGCCTGTGCTGCGCAGGTCGATCTGGTCATTGAACTGGTCCAAGAAGGCGTACTGACGCCCAGCGGCAGCGCACCAGCGCAGTGGCGTTTTACCGGCGTCCACATGCACCGGGCCACGGTTGCGCTGCGCCTGCAACGCGACCTGGGTGTCAACCTGGCAGGTGCCGCGCTGGCGCTTGAGCTGATGGACGAAATGGATGAGCTAAGGGCGCAATTGCACCGAATGACGGGCACCTGACGCAAGCGAAGCCGACAAGTGCACGGCTGATTTGGAAGTGGAATCAGCCCCACTGCACGCAGCGCATGCTGATGGTTCCGCCCTGAAAACCCTCAAAGGTGGCCACGGATTTTTCTGACTTGCCTGCCGCACCCAGTGCATAAAGAAACGGCCAGTAATGGTCAGGCGTGGGCACCGCCATGCGGGCCGAACTGTCAAGGTCTGAATAGTTGATGAGCGCCTTGTCATCGCGCGCCGCCAGAGCTGCATTGACGGCATTGTCAAACGACTGGGCCCATGGCTTGCTGGCCATGATGCCCTGCGGCACACCGCGCTCGGTCGCCCGCAGGTTGTGCACGACGTTGCCGCTGCCCAGGATGAGCACGCCCTTTTCACGCAGGGCGGCCAGTTCCTGGCCGAGAGCGTAGTGGTATTTTCCCGGCTGGGCGTAATCAATCGACAACTGGAAAACGGGGATATCAGCCTTGGGGTACATGTGGTGCAGCACAGTCCAGGTGCCGTGGTCCAGCCCCCAGTCTTCCGTCGCCTGGGCCGTCACGCTCTTCAGCGAAGCTGCAGCCTGGCGCGCAAAGGCAGGCGCGCCGCGCGCGGGGTATTCCATCTTGTGCAGCTCTGCCGGGAAGCCGCCAAAGTCATGGACTGTTTTTGGTTTTTCATCCACACCTACCGCAGTCACACCCGGCGTCAGCCAGTGTGCAGACACCGACAGGATGGCCGCCGGCTGGCCCAGCGAGGTGCCCCATTTCGCAAGGTGCCGGGTGAAAGCGTTGTCTTGTATGGCATTCATCGGGCTGCCGTGCCCAATGAAGATGGACGGCATGCGTTTGACGGGCTGGCGCTGCTGCGCGCTCGCAAGGCCAGCAAGAGAAGACAACGCAAGCAGCATGCCGGCGCGCGTTCCGCCCATCAACAGGCTGCGTCGGTCGGGGTTTGAGGCCATGGGGTATTTTTAATTCGGAAAGTCAGTCATTGGTACGGCACACCATGCTGCATTTTGACGTGCGGGGAAAGGGCCGTTGCTCTGCCTCTGAACCTGAATAACATTTTTAGTTCAAGAAAATTTTGCGCAGGGCGCTACGACGCGTGCGGCCTGAATGATGTTTCAGGGCCCTGGTATTTCTGCCATCATTCTGGACATGACATCCGCATCAACCGCCGCGCCCACCCTCAAGAACATCTTCAACGCCGACCGCTTCCGCCATGTGGCGGAAGAAACCGCCGCGGTCTACCCGCGTTTTGACGCCGCGCGTTTTCTGGAACTGGCCCTGCCCGGCCTTGACCCGCTCACGCTGATGCAGCGCCTGCGCTGCATGACGGAAAGCCTGCATGCCACCTTGCCCGCCGACTATAAAAAAGCCGTCACCGTCCTGCGCAAACTGGCGCCGCGCATCAACAGCAGTTTTGTGACGCTGGTGCTGCCCGATTACGTCGGCTTGTATGGCCACGACGATTTCGATACGTCGATGGAGGCGCTGAAATTTTTCACGGCCTTCGGCACATCCGAGTTCGCCATCCGCGAATTCCTAAAACGCGATCCAGCGCGTACCCTGGCCGTCATGCAGGCCTGGTCGCTGGATAAAAGCGAACACGTCCGGCGCCTTGCCAGTGAAGGCAGCCGCCCTCGCCTGCCCTGGTCGTTTCGCCTCGATGCGCTGATGGCTGATCCCGGCCTGGCTGCGCCCATTCTTGAAAACCTCAAGGCTGATGACAGCCTGTACGTGCGCAAGTCGGTGGCCAACCACCTGAACGACATTACCAAAACCCATCCGGACTGGGTGCTGGAGCGCCTGGAGGGTTGGCCGCTGGAAAATCCGCACTCCGCGTGGATCGCCCGGCATGCACTGCGCACCTTGATCAAACAGGGCGACCGGCGTGCGCTGGCCGTGATTGGTGCCGGCAAAAAAGCGGCTGTGCAGTTGCATGATTTTTCCGTCAGCCCGAAAAAGCTCAGGCTGGGCGAGCGCCTGGACTTGTCATTCAGGCTGGTGTCAAAAGCGCGCAGTAGCCAACGGCTGGTGGTGGACTACACCATCCATTACGTTAAAAAATCAGGCGCCAGTTCCGCCAAGGTGTTCAAGCTCAAGGAGCTGACCCTGGGCGCGGGCGAAACCGTCGTGCTCACCCGCAGCCAGGTGATCCGCGACTTCACCACACGCGTTCACCATGCAGGCCACCACGCGGTGGACATTGTCGTCAATGGCGAGCGCCTCGCCGAAGGCGGCTTTCACCTGCTGCGATAGGGAAAGCTGCGCCCCCGGCAAGCTGTGGGTCAGCCTGCCAGCCGCGCGTTTTGCGGGAACAGCTGCTTGCGCGCGTCGGCGTCTATTTCAGTCTTGAAGGTAAACCTGGTTTGCAAGGCTTCGGCACGCTGCGCCGCGGGACGTGCATTGATCTCGTCAAGGTGCCGCTTGAGATTGGGCAGGCTGGCCCATGTCTCGGCACCGAGGACGCGCGGCAAGGCCCTTGCCCAACCCCAGACCGCCATGTCAACCAGCGTGTAGGTATCGCCCAGCATGTAGCGGTGCTTGGCCAGTTGCGCGTCCAGCAGTTTGAAATGGCGCTCCGCTTCAAAGGTGTAGCGGTTGACGGCGTATTCCTTGGGCTCGGGCGCAAAGTGTTTGAAATGCACCGCCTGGCCGGAATAGGGGCCGATACCCGTGGCGACAAACATCAGCCACGACAGCATCTGGCCACGTGCAGCCGGTGTATTCTCGGGCAGGAACTGGCCGGTTTTTTCCGCCAGGTAAAGCAGGATGGCATTGCTGTCGAAAACCGTCACATCGCCGTCCACAATGGCCGGGGTTTTGGCGTTCGGGTTGATCTTGAGAAACTCCGGCGAATGCTGCTCGCCCTTGCGCGTGTCCACCGGCATCAGTTCGTAAGGCAGGCCGGCCTCTTCAAAAAACAGCGCGACCTTGAGCGGATTCGGTGACGGGTGGTAATAGAACTTGATCATTGCGGCTTGTCTTTCTGCTTGGATGTATGGAGCTTTTGATAATACCGGCATCGCCCGTAGCCCGCAGGCGCTGCCTTTTACCGTTTTATGCATGAAAAGGGCCTGTAGCCACCGTATAACAAGCGCAGCCAGCTATCAAATAAGTAGCAAATACGACATGCATTCAAAGGCTATGCATTCCTGCCGGAACAGCCAAATCCTCGAACCAGCGGCTATCGGCAGCTTCGGCTACATTTGGCCCTGCGTCAGTACCCCGCCGTTTCTGCATCAACCAAACTCATCCAGCATGACCAATCTATCTGCCTTCCCCATCACTCAAAAATGGCCAGCGCAACACCCTGAGCGCATACAGCTTTACTCCCTGCCCACGCCCAACGGCGTCAAGGTTTCCATCATGCTGGAAGAGACCGGCCTGCTCTATGAGCCGCACCTTGTGAACTTCGGCAGCAACGACCAGATGACGCCGGAGTTCCTCTCGCTCAGCCCCAACAACAAGATCCCGGTCATCCTCGACCCGAACGGCCCGGGCGGCAAGCCACTGGCCCTGTTCGAGTCCGGTGCCATCCTGATCTACCTGGCAGAAAAGACTGGGCAGTTCATGCCGAAAGATGCGGCAGCCCGCTACGAAACCATTCAGTGGCTGATGTTCCAGATGGGCGGCATTGGCCCGATGTTTGGCCAGCTTGGCTTTTTCCACAAGTTCGCCGGCAAGGACTACGAAGACAAGCGCCCGCGCGACCGTTACGTCGCCGAGTCAAAGCGCCTGCTGGGCGTGCTCAACCAGCGCCTCGAAGGCCGCAGCTGGATCATGGGCGACGACTACACCATCGCCGACATGGCCACCTTCGGCTGGGTGCGCAACCTGATTGGCTTTTATGAGGCCGGCGATCTGGTGAAGTTTGAAGACTTCCAGCACGTCAAACGGGTGCTGGAAGCCTTTGTTGCGCGGCCCGCCGTCGTCAAGGGACTGAACGTACCCCAGCGGGCCTGAGAGCCTGTTTACACCGGCCTGTTATTCCGTTTCAATGCGCCGTTCCGCCACGATGCGGCGCATGTTCTGGATGTCGTTGTCCACCCGGGCACGGAACTCCGCTGGCGTTCCGACCTTGGGTGAGCCGCCCCAGCCTATGAGCTTCTGGCGGATTTCCGGCTGGTCCACAACGGCTTTCAGTTCCCTGTTCAGGCGCGCCACAATCGCTGGTGGCGTGCCGGCCGGCGCGGCAATGCCCAACCAGGATTCAAACACCACTTTCGGATAAAAGTCGGCAACGCTCGGCACGCCCGGCAGGTTGCTTTCACCCTTGGGCGAGGTCACGGCGAGTGCGCGCAGGCGCTGCTCTTTCAACAGCGGCGCAGTGCTGGTCATGGTGTCTATCATCACGTCCACACGGCCGGCCAGCAGCTCGGTCAGGGGACCGGTGCCGCCCTTGAAGGGCACATGCGTGGCACTGCCGCCGCTTTCAGACATGAGCCATTCGCCGACAAGGTGCATGGCGGTGCCCACACCAACCGAGGTGTAGGTGTAGCGGCCCGGCTCCGACTTCGTACGCTGGATGAATTCCTGGAAGGTCTTGAACTGCGAGTTTGGCGCGACCGACAGCGACAGCGGATAGGTGGTGATGGTGCCTATCCAGCCAAAATCGTTCACCGGGTTGAAGGGCAGCGTTTTTTTCATCGCCGCGTTGCTCGCATGCCCGCTGGGCAGCAGCACCAGCGTGTAGCCGTCGGGCACGGCCTTGGCGGCCAGGTCCGCTGCGATATTGCCGCCTGCACCCGGCTTGTTGTCGACCACCACGCTCTGGCCCAGCCGCTCGCCCAGCGGCTTGGCGATCAGGCGTGCAACCATGTCGCTGCCGCCACCGGGTGCAAAACCGAGCAACAGCCGGATCGGCTTGTTCGGATAAGCGTCCTGCGCCAACGCAGGTGCGGCGACCGAAACACAAACGCCGGCCATGGCGGCCCCGAACAGCCGCCCCTTCAGGGCCTGGAACATCTTCATCATTCGTCTCCTGTTTTTTAAAAGCAGACGCGCGACCACGTCAATTGCAGCCGCGCATCAATCATTGCGGATCAATCTCAGGCTTCGTCGCGAATGCCGTTGCGCAAAATACCGATGGCATCAACCTCGATCTCCACCACGTCGCCCGGCTTCATGAATACGGGCGGGTTGCGTTTGTTGCCGACGCCGCCGGGCGTGCCGGTCACGATCACATCACCGGCTTCCAGCGGAATAAAGGTGGAGATGTAGGCAATCTGGCGCGGAATGCTGTGAATCATCATGTCCGTGGTGGCGCGTTGCATTTCCTGGCCATTCAGGCGTGTGATCAGCGTCATGGACTGGTTTGGCTGGATCTCGTCTGCCGTCACCAGCCAGGGGCCAAAGCCGCCGGTGCGCCAGAAATTCTTGCCCGGCGTCCACTGCGAGGTTGCCACCTGCCAGTCGCGCACGCTGCCGTCGTTGTAGCAGCTGTAGCCAGCGATATGGCTCCAGGCGTCGGCTTCGGTAATACGGCGGCCGCCCTTGCCGATGACGATGGCGATTTCGCCCTCGTAGTCCAGGCGCTGCGATTCGGGCGGACGCACGATGTCCTGGTTGTGTGCAACCTGGGACTCGTTCACACGCAGGAAGAGTGCCGGGCTTTCAGTGATTTCCCTGCCGGTTTCACGCACATGCTCGCCGTAGTTCAAGCCCACGCAAACGATCTTGCCCGGGTTGGGAATGACAGGCAACAGGCTCAGCTGCGAATACTTCAGCGTCGGCTTGTGGCTGCGGGCCACCTCGGCCACGGCACCCAGCAGGTCACCGGCAATCAGGGCCTTGAGGTCTGGCGCCCGTGCACCCAGGATCGGGGTGAGGTCAAGAACGTCATCGCCGGTGACAAGACCGTAGGAGGACTTGCCCTGGCGCATAAAGCTGATCAGTTTCATTCGATTTCTTTCGTAGTTTTATTTAGTTATTTGCAATATGTGCGAAATACTAATAATATCTTGCCACTTTTAATTGAAAATTAACTACGGGTTTCTACTATGAGCATCCGAAAAGGTCTTTCCTTCAGCCACATGGGATTCTTCGTAAAAGACATCCAGGCCATGGCCGATTTCTATTCCGGTGTACTGGACTTCACCATCACGGACCGCGGCCACCTGGACACCCCGAATGGCCGGGTCGAGCTGGTGTTCACCAGCCGCGACCCGGACCACCACCACCAGCTCGTACTGGCGTCCGGCCGGCCCGATCACATTGACTTCAATGTGATCAACCAGATTTCTTTGACTGCCGATTCGCTGGAGACCCTGCAGGAATTCCATGCACGCCTGCTGAAGGCTCCCGTCACCGAAATACTGCCGGTCACACACGGCAATGCGCTGTCCATCTATTTCCGCGACCCTGAAGGCAACCGCATCGAGATCTACGTGGACACGCCCTGGTATGTGTCGCAACCCGCACGTGTACCCATGCCCATCGAACTGCCGGCGGCCGAGCTGATGGCCTGGGCCGAGCGCCATGCGCGCGGCCTGCCGGGCTTTCGCCCGCGCAGCGAATGGCGCGCTGAAATGGCGCAACGCATGGGCATCACCGGCTAGACTCATCTCGATGAGCGAATCCACCTCCAGCCTGGCGCGCATGCTTGCGCTGCTCGACGCATTCACCCCGGAAAAATACACCTGGGATGTGGAGGACCTGGCCGCGCGCTTCAACTACACACCCTCATCGACCTACCGCTACGTGAAGGAGCTGTGCAAGGCCGGACTGCTGGTCCGCCTGCCGCGCGGCATCTACGTCGTCGGCGCGCGCGTGGTCGAGCTGGAGTCCCTGATTCGAGAAACCGATCCGCTTACCAGGGCCGGCATGCCGCTGCTGCAGGAGCTAGCGCGTGAAACCGGCTGCCATGTACTGCTGTCCAACGTGTATGGCAACCACCTGCTCAACGTGGTGCATGAGCCGGGCATAGAGCCGCTGGAGTTGACCTACCTGCGCGGGCGCGGCCTGCCGTGGTTCAAGGGCGCGCCGTCCCGGGCCGTGCTGGCCTTCTGGCCCAGGCAGCGCGTACGCCAGGTGTTTGATGCGACCTTTGGCAAGGAGGCCACCGAGGCCTTGTGGACCACCACCTGGAGTGAATTGAAGGCCATACGCAAAGCCGGTTACTGCGTCAGCCAGGCAGAGCTGGACAGGGACGTTGTGGGCTTCGGCGCCCCCGTCATCCTGGAGGGCGAGGTGATTGGCAGCCTGTCGCTGGTCTGCTCATTGCGCCGCGCCGAATTCCTCAACCCGGTCGCCATAGGCCAGAAGCTCAGGGACTGCGGCGCGCGGCTCGCAGCCAGCCTGTCCAGCGGCGAGACACCGGCCTCCGGGCAAAACACCAGCGCTTAAAAAATAAGCCTCCGGACGCGGCCATGTGCGTTCAGCCTCAACGCGGTTTCCAATCACGCCTGCCATTGAAGAATGAAACAGCAACTGCGGGCCCGCCCTGGCTTATCGCCGGGTGTACGTTGGTCTGATGGCTTGTACCGCATCCTGCACAATTGCGGGCATGAAACCCAAAGTGCAATTTCGCTTGCGTATCTACAGGGATGACAGCATCGTGATCGGCCCCGGCAAGGTGGCACTGCTTGAAGCCATCGCGGAAACCGGGTCCATCTCCGCAGCGGCCCGGCACATCGGCATGTCATACCGGCGCGCCTGGGTCCTGATTGACGAAACCAACAAGGGCCTGAAATCCCCGGTCGTCGACACAGCCACCGGCGGCTCAAGGGGCGGCGGCACGGCGTTGACACCCATGGGACTGGAGCTGATCAGGCGATACCGTGCCGTCGAAGAAAAGGCGCGGGAAGCCGCAGCCACCGATATCGCCGCCTTGACCCGCTTGCTTGCACCGTGACGCCTGTGCATTCAGGCAACAGCATCGATTGACGCTCAGCCCGCGCCCGCCGGCTGCCCCGCGTTCCCGGCGTGGCCGGCCATTGCGGCGGCAAAGCTGGCCACACTCGCCTTGCGCATGGCGATAAACGGGATGCCCTGGCGCGCGCACAGCCGCTTGAGGTTGCCTGCCGAATCATGGTCAATGCAGTCGACCGGGAAGACCACCAGGTCGGCCGCAGCGACGGCGGAAGCCAGCAAGCCCTTGCGGCCTTCGGCGCCCCCACCGTGACGCTGGAACTCACCGCCGTTACGGACAACCAGCCCCCGAATTGCGGGTGTTGAACTGGGCCTGCCGCCTACATAAAGAATGCGGCGGCCCCGTATCTGGGTCTGCAGCCCAGAAAGCACACCCTCCCCCTGCTCACCAGCTTCGCCTGTCTCGCGAAGCTGGATTTCAGCCGCAGCAAGCTCCTCACTCAGAACCTCTGCCTGGCGCCTGAGCAGATCCATTTCCTCCTGCACCCGGGCTGCCTCCGCCATCGCATGCACCCTCGCCTGCTCGGCCCGCTCCCGCCTTTGGGTTTGAATGGCCACAAGGGACGCATTGCTTTCCCGCGCCTGGAATGTGTCGTCCTGCGTTATTGACCTGCCGGTATCCAGGCTTGCAGCCAGTCGCCCCTGAACATCCGCAAGCTCTTCCTGCAGTCGCCCAAGCGCTTGGTCGTGCTCCGTCGTGAGCTCCTGCGCGCGCAGCGCTTGCCGGTCAAGGCGCTCGCGCAGCCCGGCATTCTCCTGCTCAAGCGCCACCAACCGGCGAATGTCCGCACGGTTGGCCGCACCAACGAGGTGGGACAGCATATGCACATCACCAAAGGCCTTCTTGCGGATTTCCGCCGTCACGTCCCTGTGCGTGAGCAGCGCCCAGTAGGCGCCGGGAATCTCGCCCTGAGCAAGG
Source organism: Polaromonas aquatica (assembly GCF_042659145.1). Classification (NCBI taxonomy): domain Bacteria; kingdom Pseudomonadati; phylum Pseudomonadota; class Betaproteobacteria; order Burkholderiales; family Comamonadaceae; genus Polaromonas; species Polaromonas aquatica. The sequence goes on from NZ_JBHSRS010000081.1 coordinate 178,656, forward strand.
GCTTCGTCCCACAAGGACGCCAGCGCGTCCTCGTCCCGTACCCTGGAAAAACGCGCGATAACGGCGGCATGGCGCTGGTCAAGGGCCTTGTGCAGCGCCTTGGCGGAAACCGCCTGCGATGCAAGTATCACGGCCTCGTGATGCACCTCAAGATCGCTGAGGCCTTTCACATCAATGAAACGCCCGGCAATTTTCCGCAACTCCGCCGTGCTCATGCATGTACCCAGTACCGAGCAATGGAAATGGGGATTGAGCTGGGCCAGCCTTGCACGGCCGGCCGGTATCTCAGGATCAGGGGCCGCATCTTCACAGCAGCGCGCAGATGTATACGCACCCGAAGTACTTGAAGAAGCGCCATCCCGGAAAGCAAGCCTGAAAGGTGGATTGAGCATGTGCCAGACAACAGGCCGGCGGAAAAATACCTTGCCGGCCCTTTCAAAGTTTTGATGAGCGTAATATACGTATAAACACAACGTTTAGGCAAGCCAGGCATGCAGAATTCCCCCAGGTAGCACCCTTGAAACGCCCTCACGATTCGGCATCCCGGCTTTTGCGGGCCATGGCCTCCCCTGTTCGCCTGCAGGTCATTGCGGCCCTGCAGACCAGCGAAAAGAATGTGAGCGCACTGCTTGAAGAAATAGACAGCACCCAGCCCAATATGTCCCAGCACCTGCGCATGCTGCACAGGGCAGGCATTTTGAAACGGCGACGCGATGGCGCCAATATTTATTACAGCATTGCGGATGGGCAGATAGGTTCCATCTGCCGCGGGGTCTGCGCCCATATGTCGTGAGCGGGGCCGCCAGCCCGGTTCCTTTTTCATACAGAAACCCGCATCCTGACTCGGGAGCATGGGTTTTGCCATTTTTTGCATCAAAAATGCCTATGGCCGCCTAGATACAAGCGCAGTTAGCTATTAAATAGATAGCAATCAGGGCATCTCCAGGAAAACTGCCGTTTGCCCCGCTTGCCGACAGCCGGACTTCACGCATCTGGGTGTATAACCAGAACCCCCGGTCACACGCCGTATTTTTGGAAATGCCGCGCTTGACCCACTGATCAGGAACAGGCCAGGCGCACGTGAGCGCCGCAAGAAACAAGGAAACTCAAACATGGGCGCGCAATGGAAAGCAAAAGGCAAGGAGCTTGCCGCAAATGCCAAGGGCAAGGTATTTGGCAAGCTGGCCAAGGAAATCATGGTTGCGGCGCGCAGCGGGGCGGACCCTGCTTCAAACGCACGCCTGCGGCTGGTCGTGGAACAGGCCCGCAAGGTCTCCATGCCAAAGGACACACTGGAGCGCGCCATCAAAAAAGGTGCCGGACTCACCGGCGAGGCGGTGCATTTTGAACATGTGATTTACGAAGGTTTTGCGCCGCACCGGGTTCCCGTCATGGTCGAGTGCCTGACGGACAACCTGAACCGCACCGCGTCTGAAGTGCGCGTGCTGTTCCGCAAGGGGCATCTGGGCACCTCCGGCTCGGTCTCCTGGGACTTTGACCACGTCGGCATGATCGAGGCCGAACCCGCAGCGGCAGGCGCCGACCCCGAACTGGCCGCCATTGAAGCCGGCGCCCAGGACTTCGAGCCCGGCGAGGAAGAAGGCACGACGATGTTCCTGACCGAGCACGCCGACCTTGACTTGGTCAGCCGCGCCTTGCCGGCACAAGGTTTTACCGTGCTGTCCGCCAAACTGGGCTACAAGGCGAAAAACCCCATAGCCCCCGCCAGCCTCAGTGCAGCGGAGCTGGAGGAAGTTGAAGCCTTCCTGGCCGCCATCGATGCGAATGACGATGTTCAGAATATTTTTGTAGGCCTGGCGGCTTGAGGCCAGAGCCTGCAAAAAGCCCTGCCGCCTATTCCGCGGGCTGATCTGACGGCGGGCGTATCCGGGTCTTTTTCACGGTCCCGGACGGCGCAAACAGGATGACAAACTCAGCGCCCGTGGTGGTGGCCTTGCCGTCCGCTCCCCGGTAAACCCAGACCTCGTAGCCACTATCAAACTTCACGACGGTGGCGACTCCAAGCGCCGCCTGGACGTCGGCCTTGGTCGATGCTCCAATGGTGATGGCGCCCTGAGCCTCCTGTACCGACATGTTCTTGTCGAGGAATACCGGTCTGGTGTCTTTGGATCTGGCAAACTCCCCGGTGCCCACACAGCCCGTCAGCCAAAGGCAGGACGCGAGCGCAAGGCTTATGCAAAACAGCGGCTTGCCAGGCAGGCGCGTCATCATTCGCCCTCCATGTATTCAAACTCGACCAACGTGTCATCGGGCCAGCTGCGGTCGCCCAGCGGCAGGAAATAGGTGCGGTCCACCAGGACCTCGCAGTCGCAGTCCGGAAGGTCTTCGCTTAGTTTGGGGTCATCGCTCGCGGCTGCGTACAGCTTGTCTATGGACAGGATTTCCCTGCGGGTGCCTGCCACCAGAGCAACACTGAACAGCGGCTTGTCCGAAAAGAACAGGTAGAGCGGTGCCTTGCGGTCGCAGTAGGCCGGCGTATCAAGCGCGGCACCGACAAGCAGGCCGGCGATGCTGCGGCTTCTGGACACCAGGCCCGCCTCCATCCCCACCCTGCATTCCAGCCGCAGGTCGCCAAGGCGCCTGGTATTGGGGGGCAAGCCCGGCGTTCGGATTTCGGTGCGCCAGGTCATGCTTTGCGCTTTGCGATTCGGGATCACCTGCGCATTCTCGTCAAGGGCCTTTTGGTCGCGGGGTATCGTGAAGGTGTGGTCAGCCGCGATGGTCACGGGGAAATCGATGGTGCTGCCTATCACTTCCATGTCAATCGTGTTCATGTCCGTCTCGCGTCGGCGCGGCAACAGCTTGAATCGCAGCGATGCAGCAGGCGCAAGGCTGTGCTCGCGCTCAAACAGGTCCATGCCCCGAATCATCTTGCGGTAGGACTTTTCGACCGGATCCCGGTTCGCCTTTGCGCTGATCGTCACCGGCGCCAGCGTAGGCCCATTTTTGTCCTGGGCGGTCGCGCCCGCACACATGGCTGCACATACCGCGACCAAGGCGATGTGCATCGCGGTGCTGGCAAGGCAGCCTGGCATGTCACCTCCATTAAACAAAAGCCAATGGTAGGCCGCGTGGGCGCGCGGGCTTGTAGGAAGATTCCAGTATTTGGCCTTCTGGCGGGAACGCGATGCGGTAAATCATGACCGTAAAAAGAAGCGCTGCCGGCTTGCGCCGTAGCGGATTTTCACATATTTGTTATCAAAGTGGCTTGCAGCCCAATAATTATCGGTACATCCAGCTATCAAGTAAATAGCACCCTGTATTCATCAGGATTCAAACCCGGAAGCCACGGTGGCCCCCTGAATGTTGTGCCGGGCCAGCCTTTCCGCAACAAAACCGCTTGCCTTCACATCTTCAACAAAGGCGCGAAGGACAGACAGCGCAGCCTCACCCCGACTTTTTGGCAAACCCATGGCCTGTTGAATGACCATAAACCGACCGGGCAGGAAGCGCAGGCTACCAATACGTTCAACATCCGCCTGAAGCTGCTGCCTGACGCCCGCAGCCACGTCCAGCTTTTGCGCAAGGAGCGCATCCACCACGATCTGGGAGTTTGCGGCCCTGACGACCCCGGCCTGCTTCAATGTCCGGGTCAAATACAGGTCATAAGCACTGCCGCCCCCAACGGATACACGCACGCCGGGCAGGTCAACTTCGTGGTTCTCCCGCATGGGCGAGTGTTCCGGAACGACATAGCAACCTTCAATCAGGACATAAGGAGCCGTGAACGCAACCTCCTGGCCGCGCAAGGGGTCTACCGCAAAGAACCCTATATCCGCCACATCGTCACTCACTGCCTTCACCGACTTCCCGGCGGTGTCAACCACAAGCAACTCGATGGGCACGCCAAGACGCTTCGCGAACGCAAGGGCAAGGTCAACCGAAACACCAGCTGGTTTGCCCATGGCCGCGTCCAGCTTTGCAAGAATGGGGTTACCCAGATTGATGGAGGCCCTGAGGACCCCGCCAGGCGCAAGTTTGTCAACGACAGATGGGTGGATGTTCATAAGATGGCAAAAGTCTCAGCTCAGGCCTGACTGTGCAAATGATTCTCTCAGGCGCGTTGTTTCAGTAGCCAGAATCCCGACGTCGACACCCACCGCTGTAAAAGTGGTTCCGAGTTCAATGCATCGCCTGGCTATGGCTTTGTCACCTGTCAGGATGCCGGCAGGTTTGCCGCATTTCCTGATGGTGGCAATGGCTTTTTCGATGACTGAAACAACATCAGTGTGCCCAGGCTGCCCCACGAGGCCCATACTTGCCGCGAGATCACCCGGCCCGATAAATACCCCGTCAACACCTTTGACACTGGCGATGGATTCCAGCCGGTCAATGGCTTCGAGTGTTTCGACCTGAACCAGCAGGCACAGCTGCTCGCGGCACTCGGCCGCGTAGTTCTTGACACGCCCAAACCGGCTTGCCCGGGTCAAGGCAGACACCCCCCGGATGCCGCTGGATGGATATTCAATGCTCCGCACGGCTGCTTTGGCTTCTTCCGCGTTCTGGATATAGGGCAGCAGCAAGGTCTGCGCACCGATGTCCAGGTAGCGCTTGATAAGCACCGGGTCGTTCCAGGCAGGCCGGACCACGGCAGACACTGGATAAGGCGCTACCGCCTGCAACTGTGCCAGGACACCCACCACATCGCTTGGTGAATGCTCCGTATCGATCAACAGCCAGTCGAACCCGGAGCCCGCGAGCAACTCAATACCGTAGGGGCTGGACAAAGTACACCAGAACCCCAGTTGCTGGTTACCTTGCAGCAGGGCCTGTTTGAAATGATTGAGGGGAAGCTGCATGGTGAACCTGCAGCTCAGGAGAACGAGATGCCGATGGAACCCAGGGGGCCAAAGTCCGCCTGGATGGTATCGCCTGCTGCAACCGCAGTAGGCCGGGTAAACGACCCGGCCAGAAGAATGTGCCCGGCATCCAGCGTGATGCCATGCACTGCCAGTTTGTTGGCCAGCCACACAATCCCCATCGCCGGGTGGCCCATGACGGCCGCCGAAACGCCGGACTCTTCGATGACGCCATTCTTGGACAGCGTCGCGCCTATCCAGCGGAGGTCCACATCCATGGGCCGGACAATCCGGCCACCTGTCACCATGGCGGCGGCCGCAGCGTTGTCCGCAATGGTGTCGCATATGCTGCGTGGAACTTCAGTGCGGTAGTCAATGATCTCCAGCGCCGGTGTGACATACGCCGTTGCATCCAGCACGTCATAAACGGTAACGTGCTTGCCGCCCAAAGGTTTGCCCAGGACGAAGGCCAGCTCGACCTCCAGCCGGGGCATATGGAATCGTGAAGCGGGAATCCTTGCGCCGTCAGGATAAAGCATATCGTCAAGCAGCACACCGTAATCCGGCTCCGTCATCTTTGAGGCCATCTGCATGGCCCTGGACGTCAGCCCGATTTTGTGGCCAACCACGCGAGCGCCCGCACTCACACGGGCCTCTGCCCAAAGTTGCTGGACGGCATAGGAGTCTTCAATCTCCATCTCCGGCCAGGTCTTGCTGACCTGCTGTATGGGCTGGCGGTCTTTTTCAGCTTTCAGCAAAGCGTTTGCCGCGTCCTGGCGTTGTTGTTCATTGATCATGTTTGGCCTTATGGATGTGTGCGCGGCCGGATGCCTTGAAGCCCTGACGCCGCAATTGGTAAATGGGGCAACCCCTTGCCTGAGTGAACACCGCGCTCCACGCGGTGCAACGCTCTCAGGTTCTTGAGAGAACCGCGAGTTTGGGCCTGTCGCCGCTGGCTTTGCCGGTAATCGGCGGCCTGGGCAGCCTTGACTCGCCCGGCTCTATGACAAAACGGTGTTCCAGCGAATACCAGGGCCCCTGAATGTCCGGCGCAGGCGGTGTGCCATCGTCATGCAGAACATACTGGCCAATCAGCGCCTGGGTGACACCGAATTGAACATCTGTTTCAAGGTAAGGATCGTCACTTGAATAGACCTGGGAGAACTGGGTCTTGAAGCCCGGCTTCTGGATCATGAAGTGGATATGGGCCGGCCGCATGTTGTGGCGCCCCTGTGCACGCAACAGCGCCCCCACCGGGCCGCTCAGGGGTATCGGATAGCCTGCCGGCTTGATGCTCCGAAACGCAATGCGGCCCTCAAAGTCGGTGGTGAAAGTTCCGCGCAGGTTCATGTCTTCCTGCCCTGGGTCCTGGTTCTCGTAGAAGCCTTCCGAGGATGTGTGCCACACATCGACCCGGGCATCGGCCACAGGGTTCCCATGGCTGTCAACGACCAGCGCGCCCACAAAAATGGGCACGCCCGGGGTATCGGCCCGCACAATGCTTGAGCCATTGGGCGTGACAGGCGAGCCATCCCGCCAGAAGGGCCCCATCAGGTTGGCCGTTGTCTCAGTCTGTCCCTGGTCGCCATTGTTGAGCAGGCACACCAGCGATGAAATGCCCAGTGACCCCGAGATCAGCACCACCTCGTTGTGCGAAGGCGTGGTCAGGCGTCCCAACTCGGCGATAAAGGCGCAAGCCTGGTGAAACTCGGCTTCGGTCAGCTTCACGTCACGCACAAATGCATGCAGGTGCGTGACGGCCGCCGACAGGACTTCCTTCATTCGAGCATCAGCCGTGCGATCGACCTCGGCGAGGACAGCCTGGGTCAGATCATTTTGGGTTTTGAGGATCATGGGGTAAACCTTGTTCAGGGTGTTTTCCAATGGAGACGTTCACTGGATGCAGGAAGGCGGGCGAGGCCCATCAGTCCAGCTTGACGCCCACAGACTTGACCACCGCAGCATAATTGACTGCGCCTGACTGGAGGGAGGCCAATATCTGCTCCCGTGAGCTCCCCATGGGGCGCATGCCGTTAGGCTCCAGGGTCGACGTCGTGATCGCCTTGATGGCTGTGATGGCATCGGTGTTGATCTTCTGCGCAATGGCTTGCGGCACACCCGCAGGTGCCAGCAGCAGGAAATTAACTTCCGGATTGAAGCCGGGATAGCCCGCTTCAATAAAAGTGGGAACATCAGGCAACAGTTTGCTCCTGGCTTTTCCGGTCACCGCAAGCGGCCTCATGGCACCGGTTCTGAAATGTTGCAGCACCGGCCCGCCAAGGCCGCCCAACACCATTTGAACCTGCCCTGACAGGACATCGGCAATAGCCGGCGGGTAGCCCTTGTAGGCAATATGAACCATGTCAAAGCCTGCCGTTTTCTTGAAGGTTTCAAGAGAGAGGTGGGTAATGTTCCCAACGCCGAAAGAGGCATAGTTCAATTTCCCCGGAGACGCCTTTCCATAGGCCACCAGCTCAGCCAGCGTCTTTGCGGGCAGGTCCCTTGTCACCGACAAAGCCATTTGAAGCTGGGCAATATCCGCAAGTGGACTGAAGTCCTTCAAGGCATAGGGCAATTTGTCATAAAGATGCGGGTTCAATGTGAACGCACCATCATCGGCCAGCAGCAAGGTGTAGCCATCCGGATTCGCCTGCTTCACGTACTGAGTCGCAATGATCTGGTTCGCGCCTGGCCGATTATCGACAAGCACGGGCTGCTTCCACAGGGACTGCAGTTGTGTCGCAAGGCCTCTGGCCAACAGGTCCGACACGCTGCCCGCCGGATAGGCCAACACCATGGTCACGGGCTTGCTTGGAAAAGCCTGGGCTTGCGCCAGGGCTGGGGCAGCCAGCACGGAGGCGAGTAAACAGGCCACAAAATGTCTGGCCCTTGGGAATATCCGTAAACGTTCTGGGATCATGGTTTGTCTCCGATTAAAGATAAATTGTTTTGTCGCGCAGCGATGCCTGGCTTGTGCACCAGGCTCATCCGGCATGACCGAAAATCCAGCTGCCCCCCGCCAGTGCAGGATGAACGAGGCGAATGATCGCTCCTGATTGCGATACAGTCCAATACTGATTTTTCTAACCTCAATACCCAAAAGGTATCAAAAAGAACACAAGGTATTTTCATGATCGAACTCAGGCAGATGCGCTACTTCACGACACTTGCGCAGGAGCGGAACTTTCATCGCGCAGCCGAACGGCTGCACATGACGCAACCGCCGCTGACACGGCAAATCCGGATGCTTGAGGATGAGGTGGGCGCACCCCTGTTTATCCGCACGGCAAAAGGTGTCGAGCTGACGGACGCAGGCCAGACCCTCTTTGACGATGCACCCAAGGTGCTGGCTCTGGCGCAACTGGCCACCGACAGGGCCAAGCGGACGGGTGCGGGCCTTCTCGGCCAGCTGGATGTCGGTATCTTCGGCTCAGGCGTGCTCAACGTGATCCCGAAAATACTTGCGGCCTTTCATGCCGCACGTCCCGACGTGAAAATCCGTTTGCACAACATGACCAAAGGTGAGCAGATTGAAGCCTTGCGCGAGCGACGCATCACCATCGGCTTTCACCGTCTCCCCCCTGCCGAAAAAGATCTCAAGGTTCACCTTGTCCTGCGTGAGCCCATGCTGGTTGGCCTCTTCGAGGGGCATCCCTTATGCGCGAAGAAAACCATTTCCTTGCAGGACCTGGAAGACCAGCCCATGATTCTTTATCCGAACACGCCCATGCGCGGCATGGCGCAGGAAATCATCTCGGCATTTCAGAAGGAAAAGGTACGCCTGTGCATCGAACAAGAGGTTGAAGATGTCACCACTTGCGTTGCACTGGTTTCGGGCCGGTTCGGCCTGTGCATCACCACCGAGTCGGGTGGGAACCTGAGGCTGCCCGGTATGGTCTACCGCCCCTTGAAATCACGTTTCCTGAAAGACATAGAACTTAGCTGCATACACAATGCAAACGATAAATCCCCGGTGCTCGCAGCACTCCTTCAGGTCATACGAAAATTCCCGAAGACTTGATGGTGCGTCTTCTCAGGCCGCAAGCAGGGCTCCGGACCAAAGGTCCGGTGCCCGCGATGACACATCATGCCAAGCGCTTGACCTTAAGCCTCAGCATGCATGGCATTCCCGAAGCTGAACACACCCGGATCACGGATAGGGTCCACATCCACAGGAATCGTGCTCTTGGGCGGGAAGCGCCCTTCCAGCAGCAACTTGCTCAGCGGGTTTTCAATCCGCTGCTGGATGGCGCGCTTGAGCGGCCTGGCGCCAAACACCGGGTCGAAACCGACCTTGGCCAGTTCGGCAACCGCCGCTTCTGACACTTCCAGCGTGAGGTCCATTTTCTCCAGCCGCGCCATCAGCACCTTGAGCTGGATGCGGGCGATGGATTCGATGTTTTTCGCGTCGAGTGCGTGGAACACAACCGTCTCGTCGATGCGGTTCAGAAACTCGGGGCGGAAGTAGTTCTTCAGCTCGTCCGTCACGGCGTCCTTGACCTCCTCATAAGGCTGGCCAACCATGGACTGGATGATGGGTGAGCCGATATTGCTGGTCATGACGATCACGGTGTTCTTGAAGTCCACGGTGCGGCCCTGGCCGTCCGTCAGGCGGCCATCGTCCAGCACCTGCAGCAGCACGTTGAACACATCGGGGTGGGCCTTTTCCACCTCGTCGAGCAGCAGCACGCTGTAGGGCTTGCGGCGCACGGCTTCGGTCAGGTAGCCGCCCTCTTCATAGCCCACATAACCCGGAGGCGCACCAATCAGGCGGGCCACCGAGTGCTTTTCCATGAACTCGCTCATGTCAACGCGGATCAGGTGCTCTTCGCTGTCGAACAGGAAGCCTGCCAGCGCCTTGCACAGTTCGGTCTTGCCGACACCCGTGGGGCCAAGGAACAGGAAGGAACCTGTCGGGCGGTTCGGGTCGGAGAGGCCTGAGCGCGAGCGGCGTATGGCGTTGGCCACAGCCGCGATGGCTTCGTCCTGGCCTACCACGCGGTCATGCAGCTTGTTTTCCATCTGCAGCAGCTTGTCACGCTCGCCCTGCATCATCTTGGACACGGGAATCCCCGTGGCGCGGCTCACCACTTCAGCGATTTCTTCGGCGCCGACCTGGGTGCGCAACAGCCGGGGGGCGTTACCCACATCCTTGTTCGCTTCGCTGTCCTTGGCTTCCTTCAGGCGTTTTTTCAACTCGGGCAGCTTGCCGTATTGCAACTCCGCTACCTTGTTGAAGTCGCCCTTGCGGGTGAACTCCTCGATCTGGGTGTTGATGCTGTCGATCTCTTCCATCACGTCCTTGGAACCCAGCGCCTGGGCTTTTTCAGCCTGCCAGATTTCGTCGAGGTCGGAGATTTCCTTTTGCAGCTTGACGATTTCTTCCTCGATCAGGCCGAAGCGCTTCTGCGAGGCTTCGTCCTTTTCCCGGCGCACGGCTTCGCGCTCGATCTGCAGCTGGATCAGCCTGCGGTCGAGTTTGTCCATGACTTCGGGTTTGGAGTCGATCTCTATCTTGACCTTCGCCGCCGCCTCATCAATCAGGTCAATCGCCTTGTCGGGCAGAAACCGGTCGGTGATGTAGCGGTGGCTGAGTTCGGCTGCGGCCACAATGGCCGGGTCGGTGATCTGCACGCCGTGGTGGGTTTCGTACTTTTCCTGCAGGCCGCGCAGGATGGCGATGGTGGCCTCAACAGTGGGCTCGCCCACCAGGATTTTCTGGAAGCGGCGCTCCAGTGCGGCGTCTTTTTCGATGTACTTGCGGTATTCGTCCAGCGTGGTTGCGCCCACGCAGTGCAGCTCGCCTCGCGCCAGCGCGGGTTTGAGCATGTTGCCAGCGTCCATTGCGCCTTCGGCCTTGCCGGCGCCCACCATGGTGTGCAGCTCGTCAATGAAGACGATGGTCTGGCCTTCATCCTTGGCGAGCTCGCTCAGCACGGTTTTCAGGCGCTCTTCAAACTCGCCGCGGAACTTGGCGCCGGCCAGCAGCGCGGCCATGTCCAGCGACAGCACGCGTTTGCCCTTGAGCGAATCCGGCACCTCGCCGGCCACGATGCGCTGGGCAAGGCCTTCGACGATGGCGGTCTTGCCGACGCCGGGCTCGCCTATCAGCACGGGGTTGTTCTTGGTACGGCGCTGCAGCACCTGGATGGCACGGCGGATTTCATCGTCGCGGCCGATCACCGGGTCAAGCTTGCCCATGCGGGCGCGCTCGGTCAGGTCCAGGCAGTATTTTTTGAGGGCTTCACGCTGGCCTTCGGCGTCGGCGCTGTTCACGCCCTGACCGCCGCGCACGGCATCAATCGCAGCTTCCAGCGATTTGCGTGTGAGGCCGTTTTCCTTTGCCAGTTTGCCGACATCACTTTTGCTGTCGGCCACAGCCAGCAGATAAAGCTCGCCCGCGATGAACTGGTCATTGCGTTTGATGGCTTCCTTTTCGGTGGCCTGCAGCAGTCTGGCCAGTTCCTGTCCGACCTGGATCTGGTCCTGGCCCTGGACCTGGGGCAGTTTTTTGACGGCGGCATCAGCGGCCTGGGTCAGTCCGCCCACATTGACGCCGGCTTTCTCAAGCAGCGCACGCGGTCCATCGTCCTGCCGCAGCATGGCAGCCAGCAGGTGGATTGGCTCGATGTAGCCATTGTCATTGCCCAAGGCGAGGGACTGGGCGTCGCTCAGGGCTTCCTGGAATTTTGTGGTGAGTTTGTCTTGGCGCATGGGATCCTTCTCCGAATTACCGAATTAATTTCAAATGGCCCGGCTTTCGCCTGACCTTCGAATTCTCAAGTAGTTCGGGCTTATCTCCCCATTTTCAAGCGGGTTATGTGCAGACAGCTTGCGCCAGGTCAAACCCGGCCCCTGCGCGGCGTCAGGCGGGCCTGGCCGTCCCGGTCAGCGCTTCCCGTGAAAACCCGGCAATTCTGGCGTAGTTTTCCGAGATTTTGCGCAACTCGTCCTGGCTGATCAGCTCATCGATATGGTTGAACGGCTTGCCGCCGCTCAGTTCGTTGGCTTTCATGATGATGAAATCAGGCGGCACAGTGCGGTTGGTCTCCACGATTTTTGCCGTGGGTGCAAGGCGCAGCTTTTCGTAGCTTTGAAGCGCTACCACAGGGTCAGAGTTTTGCGCCAATTGCTCCGCCAGGGTGCGCCCGTCTATAAGCGCCTGGGCCGAGCCGTTGGAGCCGCGCGGGTACATGGGGTGGGCGGCATCGCCCATGAAGGTGACGCGGCCGAAAGTCCATTGCGGCACCGGGTCCTTGTCGACCATGGGGTACTCGAGGATCTGGTCGGCATTGGCGATCAGGGCCGGCACATCCAGCCAGGGGAAACGCCAGTCCTTGAAGATATCGGCAAAATCACGCGCACTGCCCGACTGGTTCCAGTCGTTCATGGCATCGGCCTCCCCCTGTATCTCCGCCATCCAGTTGATGAGTTGATTGCCATCGGCATCGATGTTGTCGACGATGGGGTAAATCACCATCTTGCCGGTATCGATGGTCCCGACCCGCATATAACTTTTGCCGGTGAGTATGGGTTTGTGCCGCGTCACGCCGCGCCAGGTGTTGATGCCGGCGAAGGCCATTTTTTCGTCGGGGTAAAAGTGCTTGCGGATGGCTGAATTGATGCCATCGCAGGCCACCACGATGTCAGCCCGCACAGCCGGGCGCTGGGCACCTGTGGTGGTATCCACAAAATGAACCGTGGCTCCGCTTTCATCCTGTTCCACACCGACACAGCGATAGCCCGTGTGGATGTGCTGCGGCCCCAGTTGGGCCAGAGCCTCTTCAAACAGGATGCGGTGCAGCTTGCCGCGGTGAATGCCCAGCTCGGGCAGCGGGTAGCCTGCATGCCGGCCGCGCGGCTCGCTGTAGATGAACTGGCCGTAGCGGTTGAAAAACACGCTTTCGAGGTTCTCGATGGCAACAGCTTCAAGCTTGTCCTGCACACCCAGCGCTGCCAGCTCGCGCATGGCATGGGGCAGCAAGGTAATGCCGACGCCGAGCTCCCTGACCTCGGGCACGGACTCATAAACGTCGCAGGCCAGGCCCTTGCGCTTGAGTGCAAGCGCAAAGCCCAGTCCTGCGATGCCGCCCCCTATCACGGCGATGTTGATGCGTTTTTGGTCGTCCAAGGTATGCTCCGGTCAAAACCGTTAGCATACACACAATCCAGAACGTTTCTGTTCAAAACCCCCAGCCGCGACCGGGTAAAAACCCTGAATCAATCCGCAGTGATGCCGTTGCGCTTGATGACCGCTCCCCAGCGCTTGTAGTCCTTGCCGACAATCGAGGTCAGCTCGGCAGGCGTAGAGGATGCAGCATCCAGGCCGCCCTTGCCCAGCACGGACTGGACCTCGGGCATTTTCATGATGGCTGCAATCTCGGTGTTCAGACGGGTCACCACGGCGGCCGGGGTTTTGGCCGGGACAAAAAAGCCGTACCACATGTCGACGTTCAGGCCCTTCATGCCCAGTTCCTGCATGGTTGCCACATTCGGCGCAACCGGGTTGCGCTTTGGACTGCCCACGCCAAGGGCGTTGAGCTTGCCGGCGGCCACGAAGCTCTGGGCAACGTGGATAGGAAGAAAGCCGACCATCACTTCGCCGCTCAGCAGATCCTGGACATAACCCGCTGTACCTTTGTAAGGCACATGCAGCATGTACGCATTGGAGTCGGATTTAAGCAGCTCCATCGCCATGTGATGGGGAGTACCTATGCCTGGCGAACCATAAGAAACATAACCTGGCTTGGATTTGGCCAGGGCAAGCAACTCCTGCAGCGTCTTGATATTGGTTTTCGGGTTGGCCACCAGCATCAGCGTGCCATACGCTGCCATCGACACCGACGAGAAATCATCCACCGGATTGAAAGGCACTTTTTTGTAGAGTTGCGAGGCCATCAGCATGGTGTTGGCGCCCATCAACACTGTGTAGCCGTCGGGTGCGGCCCTGGCCACGAGGTCGGCTCCGATATTGCCGCTGGCGCCTGGCGTGTTCTGCACAATCACCGGCTGGCCCAGCCGCTCGGACAGTCTGGGCGATACGGCGCGGGCAATGGTGTCCATGCCGGTGCCAGGCGTGAACGGCACAACGATCTTGATGGTCTGGTTTGGCCATGCCTGCGCCTGGGATGCGATGGCAAAAGCCATCAGCAACCCACCCAGAACGATTTTTTTAACTGCTTTCATGGTGTCTCCTGATACCGTAATTTAAAACTTTGCGGCGCCGGGGGGATGGCCCGGCGGGCGTGTTGCATTGCTGGCTTTGTGTTTCAGCGGATCTTGAAAACCGTCTCGGCATTGGTCTGGAAGAATTTCTTTTTGTCTTCAATGCTCATGTCCATGTTATCCAGGGCGATAACCTCGTCAACCTGGTGCTGGTAGGGGTAATCCATCGCGTACATGACACGGTCCACGCCCAGCACCTGCTGCGAAAACTTGATGGCCGGCTCCCATGCCACACCGCTGTTGGTGATGTAGAAGTTTTCCTTCAGGTAGTCCCCGGGCGTCTTCTTGATGGGCTTCATGCTTTCGTAGCGTTTGGACGCCACCGTGGCGCGATGCATGTAGTTCAGGCGGTACATCCAGAACGGCAACGCTTCGCCCATATGGCCGATGATCATGCGCAGCTTGGGGAAGCGGTCAAACGCACCGGACGTGATGATGCGCATCGCGTGCAGGCCGGTCTCCACGCCGAAGCCGTAAATCGCACCATCGAGGCCAGCTTCCTGGAAGGGCTCGATCATGTTCTTGGGCAGCGAGTTGGGGTGCAGGTAAATCGGAGCGTCATGTGCCTCGGCTGCTGCAAAGATGTCCCAGAATTTCTGGTCAGACAGGTATTCGCCGTGTGTGTGCGAGTTGATGACGATGGCGTTCATGCCCAGTTGCGTCACCCCGCGTTCGATTTCCTTTGCTGCAGCTGCCGGGTCTTGCGGCGCGACCGAGATCATGCCGGTAAAACGTGTCGGGTGGCGCTTGACGGCATCGGCCAGGTAGTCATTGCCAACCTTCGCGAAGGCGACGGCGTCGTCCTTGTCCATCGCCTGCACACCCGGCGATGTCATGGCCAGCACCTGGCGATCAATGCCGCACTCGTCCATGTGCTGGATACGCAGTTCATCCATGTCGGTCAGGCAACGCATGATGTGCTTGGCGCGTTCGCTGGGGCTGGTCATGTAAAAACCCATCAGGCCATTGAAGCCGGGGTCCACATTGCCTTTGGCGATGATCTTGCGGTAGGCCTCCAGAAGCTCGGGTGGGGCAAAAGCCTCTTCAGTGGCAATGCGCTGGTATGCCGTGGACTTGGGGTGGTGGGCGGGTGTTTTCACTGGCGAATTCATGCGATCTGACTCCTGGTGACGTATGGGTAAATGCTCAGCCGCAAATGTTAATTAACTTCGAATTGCGTGACAATGAGCTATTTTTCCAATAAACCTTTTCCAAATCGTGATGAATCATGGACACCCTGTCTAACCTCAAAGCCTTTGTTGCAACGGCTGACGCGGGCAGTTTCTCTGGTGCCGCACGCCAGCTCGGGCTGGTGCCTTCGGTTATTTCAAAACGCATAGACCAGCTGGAGTGGCGCATCCGGGCACCGCTTTTCACGCGCACCACACGCAAGCTGACGCTGACCGACGTGGGCGACCGCTACCTGCGCACCGTCAGGGAAGTGATACGGCAGGTCGACGACGCCCTCACCGGCATGGCGCGCGCCAGCGGGGGGCTGGAGGGACATATACGCGTGAAGGTGCCGACCACGCTGGGCGTCCTGTACCTCAGCGACATCCTCACCGGCTTCCTGCGCAGCCAGCCCATGATCAGCATGGACATTGTTTTGGCCGACCGCTCCGTCAACCCGATCGAGGAAGGTTTTGATATTGCCATTGGCGCACGACCGGAGCTTTATGGGCGCGTGCAGGACAAGCCGCTGTGCCTGCTCAACCGGCGTTTGTGCGCTTCGCCGGCTTACCTTGAACGCCGGGGCACGCCGCTACACCCGGGCGACCTGGTGGAGCACGATTGCCTCGTATTCATCACTTCAGGCACGCGCTGGGAGTTCAACAGCGAGCAGGGCATGATAGGCATTGATGTACGGCCCAAGCTGCAGACCAACGATGGCGCGGCAATTTGCCAGGCCGCCATTGCCGGCGGCGGCATCGCACTGATGGCCGATTACCAGTCCGGCCAGGCCCTGAGGTCAGGCGAGCTGGTAGAGGTTCTGCAGCCATTTGAAGTACCCGGTATCTGGCTCAAGGCACTGGTGCCCAGCAACCGCATCGAGCTGCCACGCGTGCGCATGCTGCTGGACTGGCTGGAACAAAACCTCAAACCGCTGACGCCATGGGAGAAAATGCAGCAAACGCCGCGTCCTGACGCGGTAAACAAGAAAGCTTCCGCATCACCCGTGCCGCGCAAACCCTCGCCGGCAAAACGCTCCAGGCGACCCAACACATGACCGCAACCATTTCGTCAACCGACCTTGCCCTGCTCTACACCCGCCCCGGCTTCCTGCTGCGGCGGGCACATCAAATTTCTGCCGCGGTGTTTGAGGACGAATGCCGCAGCGTGGGCCTCACCCCCGCCCAGTTTGGCGTACTCACAGTGTTGCACGCCTCGCCCGGACTGGACCAGTCCAGCCTGGCACGTGCGCTGGGCTTTGACAAGGTCACGGTGCTGCGTGTGCTGCGCGGGCTGGAAACACGCGGGCTGGTGCAGCGCTCGCCTGCCCCGGAAAGCCGCCGCAACCTGGCCGTCGTGTTGTCGCCTGACGGCGAAAAACTGCTTAAGCAGGCGCAAAAACCTGCGGAGCAGGCCTATGAGCGCTTGATGTCGCCCCTGTCGCCCGAGCAGCAAATGCAGCTGGTCGCGCTGCTGCAGCAATTGACCGAGGGCCTGGAAGAACACGCCCGGGCATCGTTTGTGCCACCCGGGCAGGCCTGACTCAGCAAGATCTTGACATCAGGCATTGCCGGCCTGTATGCCCCACCTGGCCAAAGCGGCATCATCCGTGACCCGTGCATCGACCCAGCGCGCGCCTTCCGCGGTCTGTTCCTTTTTCCAGAATGGGGCCTGGGTCTTGAGGTAGTCCATCAGGAACTCGCAAGCCTTGAAGCTTTCGCCGCGATGCGAGGATGTAACGGCCACCATGACCACCTGGTCCAGCGGCTGCAGCAGCCCGACACGATGCACCACGCGCGCACCAAAGATATCAAAGCGTTTCATCGCCTCGTCAATCATGGCCTCTATGGATTTTTCCGTCATGCCCGGGTAATGCTCCAGCTCCATGCTGCTGACGTTCTGGCCATCATTGCGGTCACGGACGGTGCCTATAAAACTGCAGACGGCACCTATACGTTTGTCGCTCGCGCGCAGTGTCTCAATCTCGTCGGCAAGATTGAAGTCCCCTGTGGTGATCAGCACGCGAACCGGCATATCAGCCCCCAGTCACCGGCGGAAAAAATGCCACTTCACAACCATCACGCAGCACCGCCGACTCATCGCTCATGACCTGGTCCAGCGCCATGCGCACGGCCTTGCCGCGCGCCAGGGCCCCAGCATGCGCGGGGCTGGCGGCCAGCAACTCATCACGCAAGGCCGACAGGGTGCTGGCGGCGGTTTCCCGCAGCTCGCTGCCCTGCCCTATGGCTTCACGTATCGAGGCGAAATATTTGACGGTGACTTTCATGGCCGCAACACCATCAGGACATGAGGGAAGAAAACGGGATGAAGCGCACCACATCGCCGTGCGCAATCGTCTGGCCCGCCGGGTTGTCAACCAGCCCGTCGCCCCAGACCGCAGACGTGAGCACGCCCGAACTCTGGTTGTCAAACAGTTCCAGCCCGCCAGTCGCATCCTGCCTGACGCGCAGAAATTCACGGCGTTTATCGGCCTTGGTCCAATTGAAATGGGCGCGATGCGCTATGGATTCAGGAGCAAGCCGGGTGGCGCCCTGGAGCTTGAGGAGAAAAGGCCTGACCAGCAGCATGAAGGTCACAAAGCTGGACACCGGGTTGCCCGGCAAACCTATGAAATGGGCGGCCCCCACCGTGCCATAGGCAAACGGTTTGCCCGGCTTGATGGCGATCTGCCAAAGGTTCAGCTCACCCAGGGCCTGCACAGCCGGTTTGATGTGATCCTCTTCACCAACGGACACGCCGCCGCTGGTCAAAATCAGATCATGCTGCTGGCTCGCCCCTTTAAGCGCAGCCACCGTGGCATCCAGCCGGTCCGGCACGATGCCCAAATCGGTCACGGTGCAGCCCAGGCGCTGCAACAGGGCACGCAGAAAGAAACGGTTGGAGTTGTAGATGGCGCCGGGCTTCATGTCGGCAGGGGCGACCTCACCCGGCATGACAAGCTCATCCCCGGTTGAAAACAGGGCCACACGCACGCGCGGAGCGACTTGCAGCTTGTCGAACCCAATGCTGGCAGCCAGACCGAGTGAAGCCGGGCTCAAACGCTCGCCATGCCTGAGCACCACATCGCCGGATGCAACATCCTCGCCACGGCGGCGAATCCATTGCCCCGGTTTGGGTTGCGTCTGGACCCGGACGCCGGGCAGACCGCCATCCGCAGCCTCAGTGGCCACACAGTCCTCCTGCATCACTACCGTATCCGCGCCCGACGGAATCGGCGCACCAGTAAAAATGCGCGCAGCAGAGCCGGGGGTCAACGCGTGCCCGCTGCTGCCGGCCGGAATGCGCTGTTTCACCTGCAAAAGCGTATGGGCATCGGCCCAGTCGGCGCAACGCAGCGCGTAACCGTCCATCGAGCTGTTGTCCAGCGCAGGCACATCCAGGCTGGACACCAGGTCCTGCACCAGTACCCGGCCATCGGCATCAAACGTGGAAACCGACTCTGCTCCGGCAAGCGGCGTGGCATGGGCCAGCAGCTCGGCAAGCGCCAGATCCAGCGGTTTCAATTGAGCGCGTGCAGTATGAGGTTTGGCGTCAATGCTCATGGAGAAGAAATCCGGGGGCGGGGTTTAACAATCCTGATCGGGACGGTTTTCAAACGTATAAGAAAACCGTTCCTGATTGTTGACCAGGTAATCAGCCACGGCGTCTGCATCGTCCAGATCCAGCACCGGGCGCAAGGTTGTTTCAGGCAGTTTCTCGGGCGCGTCCGTGGCGATGGCGACTATGAAATCATCATCCATGTAACGCGCCGGTTTGCCTGGATAGTCGGCAGAAGGAGCGCGCCAGATTTCGATCTTGAGCAGGTCGCTGTGCTTGAAACCTTCGACCAGCACCCAGTCCACGCCTTCGTACAACTCGGCAATCAACTGGTGAACCGTCATCTCCGACGGTTTTTCAAACTCACGCATCAGCGCCAGCCGCTTGTCGGAAGCCACCACCACCTCAAAAGCACCGGCTTCGCGGTGCCGGAAGGTATCTTTCCCGGGGCGGTCTATATCGAACTTGTGGTGCGCATGCTTGACGACAGACACGCGCAAACCGCGCTTCTTCAAGGCCGGAATCAGCTTCTCAACCAGCGTCGTTTTGCCCGAGCCAGAGTACCCGGCAAACCCGACAACATTCATGCGCCTGCACTCCGAAGATATAGACCGCTATCAATTAAATAGCTGGTCGCGCTCACCATACAAGGGCCACAGCCCGATTTAATGCACATTTTCGGCGATATAGCGCTTGATCAGCGCCGCATCTGCCGGCATTACCTTGACGCGCTTGGGCAAAGCCTCTATGCCCTCGAACTTTGCCGGCCGCGTTGGCGACTGGCCCAGCGCCTCTTCAATTGTCTCGGCAAACTTGATGGGCAAGGCGGTCTCCAGCACGATCATGGGAACACCTGCCTGCAGATGCTCGCGCGCCACCTTCACGCCGTCGGCTGTGTGTGTGTCGATCATGGTGCCGAAGCGTTTGTAAGTGTCCCGGATGGTGGCCAGCCGGTTGGCGTGTGTGCTTTTACCGCTCACAAAACCGTATTTTGGGGCGGCCGACTGGAAAGCCGCGGATGCGCTCAGGTCAAAGCGGCCCTGCTTGCCCAGCTGGTCATGAAACAGCGCTTTGGTTTGCGCGCCATCACGGCCCAGCAGGTCAAACACAAAACGCTCGAAGTTGGAGGCCTTGGAAATATCCATGGAGGGGCTGGACGTTTCGTGTGTGTCGGCGCTGCTTCGAACACGGTAGACACCGGTACGGAAGAACTCGTCAAGCACGTCGTTTTCGTTCGTTGCCACCACCAGCCTGTCAATCGGCAAGCCCATGCTGCGAGCCACATGGCCGGCACAGACATTGCCGAAATTGCCGGATGGCACGGTGAAGCTGACTTTTTCGCTGTTCGACTTGGTGGCCTGAAAATAACCGGCGAAATAGTAGACCACCTGCGCCATCAGGCGGGCCCAATTGATTGAGTTGACCGTGCCTATCCGGTACTTGCGTTTGAACTCCAGGTCATTGGAGACAGCCTTGACGATGTCCTGGCAATCGTCAAACACGCCATCAACTGCGATGTTGTGGATGTTTTCATCCTGCAGGCTGAACATCTGCGCCTGCTGGAACGGGCTCATGCGGCCGTTCGGCGAAGTCATGAAGACACGCACGCCCTTTTTGCCGCGCATGGCATATTCGGCCGCGCTGCCGGTGTCGCCGCTGGTGGCGCCCAGGATGTTGAGTTCTTCACCGCGGCGCGCCAGTTCGTATTCAAACAGGTTGCCCAGCAACTGCATGGCCATGTCCTTGAAGGCCAGGGTCGGGCCGTTGGACAGGGCTTCCAGGTACAGGCCGGCTTCAAGCTGGCGCAAGGGCACGATCTCGGCCGTGCCAAACACGTCCTGCGTGTAGGTCTTGTGGCAGATTGCTTTCAGGTCGGCGGCAGGAATGTCGTCGATGTACAGCGACAGCACTTCAAACGCCAGATCGGCGTAAGCCAGGCCGCGCCATTTGGTGAGCATCGCGTCGCTGACCTGTGGGTAGTGCTCTGGCAGGTACAGGCCGCCGTCCGGCGCCAGGCCTTCAAGCAGGATTTCGCAGAAATGCTTGCGGTCGGCCGTATCACCAGACGCGGCGCGGGTGGAAACGTACAACATCAGTTCAGTTCTTCCTTGCGGATGCGCGTGATGGGCGCCAGCACGGTCGGCAGGGCCTGCATCTGTGCGATGGCTTCGTTCATCTTCGCTTCCACGCAATCGTGCGTCAGGATGATGAGGTCGGTCTGGGTCGAACCCTCGCCGCCCACCTCGTCGGCTTCGCGCTGCAGCACGGCATCGATGCTGATGCCGGCTTCGGCCAGGATGCCGGTGACTTTGGCAAGTACGCCAGCTTCGTCAGCCACATTCAGGCGCAGGTAATAACTGGTCACGACATCGCCCATGGCCAGCACCGGGGCGTCGCTCATGGAGTCGGGCTGGAAAGCCAGGTGCGGCACACGGTGCAGCGGGTCGCTGGTGTGCAGGCGGGCAATGTCCACCAGGTCGGCAATCACCGCGCTGGCCGTGGGTTCGCTGCCGGCGCCCTTGCCGTAATACAGCGTGGTGCCGACGGCATCGCCATGCACCATCACGGCATTCATGGCGCCTTCGACGTTGGCAATCAAACGCTTGGCGGGCACCAGGCTGGGGTGCACACGCAGCTCGATGCCCTTGGCCGTCTTTTTGGTGATGCCCAGCAGCTTGATGCGGTAGCCGAGCTGCTCGGCGTATTTGATGTCCTGCGCGCCCAATTTGGTGATGCCTTCGACGTAAGCCTTGTCGAACTGCACCGGGATACCGAAGGCAATTGCCGACATCAGGGTGACCTTGTGCGCGGCGTCCACGCCTTCGATGTCAAAGGTCGGATCGGCCTCGGCATAACCCAGGCGCTGGGCCTCCTTGAGCACCACGTCAAAGTCCAGGCCCTTGTCGCGCATCTCGCTCAGGATGAAATTGGTGGTGCCATTGATGATGCCGGCAACCCATTCGATGCGGTTGGCAGTCAAGCCTTCACGCAGCGACTTGATGATGGGAATGCCACCAGCCACTGCAGCCTCAAAAGCCACCATCACGCCCTTGCGGCTTGCGGCGGCAAAGATCTCGGTGCCATGCACGGCCAGCAGGGCCTTGTTGGCCGTGACCACATGCTTGCCGGCTTCAATCGCTTCCAGTACCAGTTGCTTTGCGATGCCATAGCCGCCTATCAGCTCGACCACGACGTCGATTTCCGGGTTGGCAATCACCGCACGGGCATCGGCAACCACCTGCACATCCTTACCGACAGCGGCCTGCGCACGTGCAGTGTCCAGGTCCGCCACCATGGCGATTTCAATGCCGCGACCGGCGCGGCGCAGGATCTCGCCCTGGTTGCGCTGCAATACGTTGAATACGCCGCTGCCTACGGTGCCTATGCCCAGAAGGCCTACCTGGATGGATTTTGGATTCGTCAATTTCGGTTTCATGTCATTCAATGGTCAAAAACACCTGCAGCAAGCGGCTGCAAATTTCAGCTGTGATTTTTTCGGTACTTCTCAAGGAATTTGGCGATTCGCCCAATGGCTTCGCGCAAGTCTTCTTCATGCGGTAAAAACACGATACGAAAGTGATCTGGCGCAGGCCAGTTAAAGCCCGTGCCCTGCACCAGCATGACCTTGGTTTCCTTCAGGAGTTCGAGAAAGAACTGCCGGTCATCCTCGATGGGATAGACCTTGGGGTCCAGCCTGGGGAACATGTAAAGCGCAGCGCTGGGCTTGACGCAGCTCACACCAGGGATGGCCGTGATCAACTCATACGCCAGGTCGCGCTGGCGCCGCAGGCGGCCGCCCTCGCCCACCAGGTCGTTGATGCTCTGGTAACCGCCCAGGGCAGTCTGTACAGCCCATTGGCCAGGCACGTTGGAGCACAGCTTCATGTTGGCCAGCATGTTCAGGCCTTCGATGTAATCCTTTGCATCCTTTTTCGGTCCCGACACCACCAGCCAGCCAGCGCGGTAACCGCAGGAGCGGTAGCTCTTGGACAGCGAATTGAAAGTCAGGGTGAGCACGTCCGTCGACAGGCTGGCGATGGCCGTGTGTTTGACACCGTCGTACAGCACCTTGTCGTAAACCTCGTCGGCCAGGATCACCAGGCCATGTTCGCGCGCAATCTCGACAATGCTTTTGAGCAGGGCGTCCGAATACAGCGCGCCGGTCGGGTTGTTCGGGTTGATGACCACGATGCCCTTGGTCTTTGGCGTGATCTTGGCGCGAATGTCGTCGAGGTTGGGCATCCAGCCGTTCTCCTCGTCGCAGATGTAGTGCACGGGCGTTCCGCCCGACAGGCTGGTGCTGGCCGTCCACAGCGGGTAATCAGGTGCAGGCAGAAGCAATTCGTCGCCGTCGTCGAGCAATGCGTTGGTGGCCATCGCAATCAGCTCGCTGGCGCCGTTGCCCAGATAAATGTCTTCCAGCGTGACGCCCTTGATGCCCTGCTTTTGCGTCTCGTGCATCACGGCCTTGCGCCCGGCAAAAATGCCCTTGCTATCCGAATAGCCGGCCGATGCAGGCAGGTTGCGGATCATGTCCTGCTGGACCTCTTCCGGCGCATCAAAACCGAACACCGCGAGGTTGCCGATGTTGAGCTTGATGAGCTTTTGCCCCTCATCCTCCATCTGCTTGGCGGCGTCCATGATCGGGCCGCGGATGTCGTAAAGCACATTGGCCAATTTGGCTGATTTGGTGATCGGTTTCATGAGGCTTTTTGAAAATGGGGGCAAAGACCATACCGGCAGGCACGCCAACTGCCGTCGGGGCGGCCTTTCAGCGTGAAATTCGGGCGGAATCTATAATTTGACCACATAAAACGCCTTTTTCGCTGGAGGCCCGCCCTTTCCAGCCGCGGTTTTGCAACGCCCAGACACCTCCCACCCCGCATGAAACTTCAGCCAGACCGTCTCGATGTCCAGTCCATCCTTGGCTATGGTCCCGGCTGGGTCGGCCTGGGGCATAACGGCGTGGCTGAAAAAATCACGCACAGCGTCGTGATTGGATCTCGCGGGGAAAAGTTTGACTGGAACTGCCCCCGTTTTGAGGACCTCACAGAGGGACATTTCGCCCTGCTGGCCGCCACACAACCCGAGCTGGTCATTTTCGGCAGCGGCACGCGCCTGAGGTTTCCTCCCCCTGCATTCATGCGCGCATTGATGCAAAAACGCATAGGCATTGAGACCATGGATACGCTGGCCGCGTGCCGGACATACAACATCCTGGCAGGAGAGGGCCGCCAGGTAATCGCAGCACTGCTGATCGAATCGGAAGAACAGAAGGCTGAAGGGCCTCCTGTTTCAGGGTAAAATCTAGGGTTGCACTTACTTGGTACCACATCCGGAATCACCCCCGGTTGCCAAAAGCCGCGGCTCATTACAACTACTTTCGTCAGGGTCTACTCAGTATGGCAGTCGTCGTCAATAAACTCCTCCCCGAATTTGAAGCGAACGCCACAGGCGGCGTTAAGGTTTCCAACCAATCCCACATGGGCAAGGTCGTTGTCCTGTACTTCTACCCCAAAGACAACACTCCTGGCTGCACCACCGAAGCCATGCAATTCCGTGACCGCTACAAGGATTTTGTCAAGGCCGGCGCGACCGTGTTTGGCGTTTCACGCGACAACATGAAGTCGCATGACGAGTTCAAGTCCAAGCTTGAACTCCCCTTCGAGCTGATTGCCGACACCGAAGAAAAAATGTGCCACATGTTCGGCGTGGTCAAGAACAAGATCATGTACGGCAAAAAAGTCAAAGGCATTGAACGCAGCACCTTCCTGATTGGTGCCGATGGCATCCTGAAAGAAGAGTGGCGCGGCCTGAAGGTGCCGGGCCATGTCGATGACGTCCTCAAGGCTGTCAAGGCACTCAAAAAAGCCGCCTGAAAACGTTTTGAGGCCATCACGCAACAATGCCCGGCCTGTGTCGATTGCCCCGTCACATGAGTTGTGCATAATGAAGCCATGCTGTTGAGTTTCACGACTGCGTTCAAAGAAAAAGCCGCCCTGGACTCAAGGCGGCTTTTTCACTTCTGGAACCTTCTTTTTGAGAGTTACACGCACTATGCCCCTGCCCCCCGCCCCGACCAAACGTGCCGCCCTGCTCTCCACCGACGCGCTGGACGCACCGGCCCGCTCCCCCTCTAAAGTTGCCCGCAAAACGGAAAACACCGAGTCCGCCCAGAAACCGCCCGTACTTGACCTGTTTGACAGCCGCACCGCCGGCGGTGGTGATCATCCGATTGCGTTCAGCAAGAAAGAGCCTGCCAGCCTTTCAAAAACGGGCACAGCCGGCTACAAAAAAGAGAGCGCTGCAGCGGCCCGGCCAGCCATCAGGCCGAAGAAGACCAAACACACGGGCCCGGCCAAGCTGTTTGTGCTGGATACCAATGTACTGATGCACGACCCGATGTGCCTGTTCCGGTTTGAGGAGCATGACATCTTTTTGCCCATGATCGTCCTCGAAGAACTCGACGGGCACAAAAAGGGCATGACCGAGGTGGCCCGTAACGCACGCCAGACCAGCCGCACGCTGGATGCGCTGGCCGGCGCCACCGGCGCAGACATTGGCAAGGGCCTGAAACTGGATACCACCGGCCACCGCGAGGCCGGCGGCAGCCTGTTTTTCCAGACCAGGCCGCTGGACTACACGCTGCCCATCAGCCTGCCGCAAGGCAAGGCGGACAACCAGATCCTGGGCGTGGTCGAGGCCCTGCGCAAGGAGTACGCACCGCGCGAAGTCGTGCTGGTGTCCAAGGACATCAACATGCGCGTCAAGGCCCGGGCGCTGGGCCTTGCCACCGACGACTACCAGAACGACAAGACGCTGGAAGACGGCGACCTGCTGTACTCCGGCGCACTGGCCCTGCCCGCCGACTTCTGGACGCGGCAAAGCAAAACCATTGAAAGCTGGCAACAAGGCAGCCATACCTTCTACCGCATCACAGGCCCGATTGTGGCCAGCCTGCTGATCAACCAGTTTGTGTTCTTCGAAGCCCCGGGCGAACCGCCCCTGTATGCCCGTGTCACGGAGATCCGGGCCAAGACTGCCGTTCTGAAAACGCTGAAGGACTACAACCACCTGAAGAATGCCGTATGGGGCGTCACGACCCGCAACCGCGAACAGAATTTTGCGATGAACCTGCTGATGGACCCGGAAGTGGATTTCGTCACGCTGGCTGGCACGGCAGGCACCGGCAAAACATTGATGGCGCTGGCCAGCGGCCTGACGCAGGTACTGGACGACCGCCGTTACACCGAAATCATCATGACCCGCGCAACGGTGTCCGTCGGTGAAGATATCGGCTTCCTGCCCGGCACCGAGGAAGAAAAAATGGGCCCATGGATGGGCGCGCTGGATGACAATCTGGAAGTGCTCGGTAAAACCGACAGCGGCTCCGGCGAATGGGGCCGCGCGGCGACCAATGAATTGATCCGCTCACGCATCAAGGTCAAGAGCATGAACTTCATGCGCGGACGCACCTTCCTCAACAAGTACGTCATCATCGATGAGGCGCAAAACCTGACGCCCAAGCAGATGAAGACACTCATTACGCGCGCCGGCCCGGGTACCAAGATCATTTGCATGGGCAACCTGGCGCAGATCGACACGCCCTACCTCACCGAGGGCTCATCGGGCCTGACTTACGCAGTGGACCGCTTCAAGGGATGGCCGCATGGCGGGCACATCACGCTGGCCCGCGGGGAGCGCTCAAGGCTGGCAGATTTCGCCAGTGAGGTACTCTGACACCTGCGGCTCCATGGCATCAAAAAAACCGGCTATTCAAGCCGGTTTTTTTATTCCCGCTCCAGCAGCAAACGCGCCATACAGGCAGGCTTGAAAGTAGGCGTCAAGCGCATGAATGCTGTTAATGGCGCCTGGAAAAATATCACGGGCATCGTGACCTGCCTGACGCTCTCTCATGCGCAATTAACGCAACCCATGCACTCAATTAGCGACCCACTTCAGCTAGAAATCCGGCTAAATCACACTGCCGGCGTTCAAAGGCGGGCTGATGCGTCTTTCCGGACCCAAAAACCCCTTGAAAAAAGTATGGTTTCACGGCTTACAAAACGACACACCAGCTTCCGGCGCTCTGACCGGGTGTTCAGTTGCCCTGGTTAGCCAAGAAAAACTTGCCTGCAGAATGCAATAAACCCCGCCAGAGATGCGGGCAAAAGCGGCACGCGCCGCGATCAAAAAACCTCTCTCAGACCATGCCTTTTCACGCGGCATCTAAAGGCCTCCAACACCTCCTGAAGTCCTTACCCAGAGTCCGCGAAATATCGAATTGATTTTGGGCTGCGTGAAATCCATGCAGCACCAAATTCCCACGTGCTTAAGGGAGTCACAGACTCCTTCATTTCCCAGTAAAGCCCTTACGCAATCTTTCTCAATCACGACAAGCACTTGGCGCTTTTTCAATGGATGTTGTATCCAGAGTCTGCGAGAAATATGTCGATGTTTTCACCGAAAAACAGCACTGCCGAAGCCTGTCCGACCAAAGGTAATGGCATCGGCGGAGAGCCATCCCGAATTTAGGGGATGGTGAGTTCGGCACGCCTAAGTAGTATTCACCCAAGAGCAGAAGACGGACAAAAAACCCGAAATCAGAACAGCTCATCAGGTCAGAAAGGCAAAGAAAAAGGAGATCAAAAGGCACCGTAAAAAAATCTGCAGCGAGCGCAACAGGAAGCCGCAGAAAGGTGCAAAAAAGGTCAGGTCGGGTTAACAAAAACACACATGTATAGATAAGCAGTGTGAAATTTTCGTAACAGCAGACCTATTGGTTTTCGCGCTTGGCAAAGATGCAGTTGACGGCCCCGATTCCAGCAAGGAGTTGAACGCCGCTTGAACAATATTTTTACCGGTGCAAAAAAATATTGGGTGAGGATCCCAGTAACCGTTCTCGGCGGTTCCGAGATGTATCGACATATATGTCAAAGGAAATATCATGAAGAAAAATATCATCGCACTGGCCGTCTTGCTGGCCACAGGCGTTGCAATGGCTACTGTTTCCAGTGCAGCCGTTACGACAGCTACCGGCGCATCGACATCGACTACATCCGGTGCAGCAAGCTCCGGGACCGGTAGCGCCATCAGCAGCCAAAGCGCTGTTGCGGGCGCAAGCGCAACGGGTGCTGCAAACAGCTTTGGGACGACAGTTGGCCCCGTCTCTCTTGGCGCTGCTGCCGTACACGGCAATGCAACGACCTTCGGCTCGGTGTCAAGCCTGTCGGCTACCAGCGGCAATGCCGCTGCCGCCGGCACGGCCAACGCCGCCGCAGGAGCAGGTTCATTCTCCAATGCGGCCTACAACTCAGGCCCCGCTGGCGGCGCAGCTTCAGGCGGAGCAATATCCGTGACCAACAATTCGGTCTCGACACATGCTGGCCCTGGCGGCGGCATTGCCGTCGTGAGCGACACGGCTGGCACCACGTCCGGCTACAGCGCATCAGCTGGGTCCATTCACGGCCCTGGCGGCGTTCTCGCAGGCTCCACGGGCACCAGTGGCTCAACAAGCGGCGTGACTGGACTGGTCCAGGGCTCGGTTGGCAATGCAGGCTTCACCAACAACGGTGGCGGCAGCTTTGGCCTGGCAGGCACGGCAGCGAACTCGCACTGAAAGAAGTCGCCAAATTTTTGGCTGCTTTTAAAGGATGGGGAGAGAGTCCTTCTCTCCCCATTTAAAAGGAGATCAAAATGAAAAAAATCAACTTCACACTGGTATTTTCAGCATCCATTTTTATGCTGATGAATGCCAATGGACAGGTTTTAAACTCCGGCGCCACATCGGCCCCGGTCGCGTCTTCAACCGCGGGAAATCAGACCTTTTCGCAGGGTGTCACATTTACCGGCCCGCCCTCGACTGAATCGTATATTGAATACGGCGGCACCCAGACAATAAAAAATGTCCCGTCAGTATCCGGACCGAACCTGACTACTTCCAACGATACCTGCATGGGCTCATCCTCAGGATCCGTCAATGGACCCGGCTTTGGGCTCTCCATGGGAAGTACCTGGTCGGACACCAATTGCAAGCTGCTGAAAAACAGCCGGGAACTGTGGAATATGGGCATGAAGGCAGCGGCCATGGCACTCATGTGCACCGATGCCGCAAACCGCGAGGCACTTGAAATCACGGGTTACGAATGCCCGCAGACAGCACGAGACAAAAAGAACACTCAAAAAGTATCTGCCGTCAGCCTACCGCCTTCCACGTCCACGTCCACGTCCGCCGCGGGCCAGGAGAATGTCACTGATCCCTACATTCGCAGTCGAATGGGTCTTGCCCCCTTGCAGGCGGCAAAGTAAACAGTCAGACGATGGAGGCTTGTATGAAAAAAACAGTCTTGCTTCTTGTGCTGTCTTTATGTTCTGGACTAGTGGCCGCACAGGTCGATATTGGTCGAATGCCGTTGGGTGCAGGAACTCCCGGAATTGATGGCCAGGAAAATGCGACCCCATGGGATACCGGGCTCTACCACGCCCCGCAGTACATGCCGGGCTATCCAACCGCGGCGACAATTTTCCCCAGAGCAATCACCGTCTTGTGTCTGCAAAAGACCGATGGCCTCCATTGCAATGGCTATAACTGGCTACCGGAAATGGGACGGGCGGAATATCTGATGATCCGCCCTGTGGTGGTCAAGGAAATGCCGATTCAGCAGTAGCTTGAATCCCGCCGGTTCAGCGCCATTCAAGGGCTCGCATGTAGTCGGATCCGAGAGAGTACTGGCCTGCATTTTTCGAGATCCAGGCGATTATTTCCGTTTTCAGATACCGCATGAATTGGACACCCGGATTCGACGATTTGATTGAGAAATATCAGCGTATTTGTTTTACTCAGGGCACAGAATTCACCAAAATACATAAATTGTCACAAAACGTTTCGAATTCTTGAGAGAAGTACCTTACAAGACCGGCCTGTCTCGGTCATGCTTACTGGACGCAATCGCTTTTTTCGCACTTGGCAAGGAAGTCAGTCAAACGAAACCATACGTTACACCTCGTTAATAAGAATTGCATCAAACCAAGTTCAGGATCGAGCTCTACAAAAGAGGGATATATGCAACCCGCGCCCCAAGTCCATGCAAGCCAAGGTACACCGCTAACAGCGCAGGATGCGTCGCCCCCACAGGCGTATACAGCCCGTCCCGGTACACCTTCGCTTTGGCCGGACTTCATGGTCGGGCAACCCGGGCAACCCGTGCGTGTATTGCTGGTCGACGATGACTCCCATATCCGGAAAATCATTGCCAACGAGCTGCTGAACGACTTGCGCACTGGACTTGACCCGTTTCAATAGACACCTGATAAGGTCGAAATTGAAAAGGAGAAAAAGTCATGAAGAGAGTCAGCTACAC